>NZ_JAQSLN010000003.1:737981-1475963 GCF_028649655.1 Halobacteriovorax sp. GB3 | reverse complement strand
TGGTGGAATCGGTGGAGTCGGTGGTGGCATCGGTGGTTACCCTGGTGGAATCGGTGGATATCCAGGTGGAAGTGGAGGCGTTATCCTAGGCCCAGGAATGGGAGGAGGACAACTTGGTGTTGGAGGAATGTATCCTTATCCAGGTATTTCTGGTGGTGGAAGCTACTGGGGGAACTCTGGTGGAAACTATTACAACCAATATCAAGCTCAATATACTCAGCAAATGGCGAATGCGGCCCAAAATCAAGCAGGACAGGCGCGTCTACAAGGTGTTATGCAGGATAATCAGATTGCAAATCAGGCACTTCAGCAAAATTATTATGATGCAGCTTCTGACTTGAACCGTTCGATGTACTATGGTGGAGCAAATACTGGCTATGGTTACGGAGCTGGAATCTATGGTGGACAATCGTATGGAATGGGAAATATTGGAGCACAGTTCTCGGTTAGATTTTAAAAAAAATTGATATAAAAAAGAAAGGCCCCATATTTGGGGCCTTTTTTATTTGTTGTGAATAAGTGTTTTAATGTCGTGTCTAAAAATAACTTCAACTTTATCATGATCAATTAAGCGATCAACTACACCAGGACCAAATTTTGGGTGATCGATAATATCACCTTTCTCAAACTTCGCTCTAATACTATACGATTGAGACTTCGTTTGGGTATTGCTGACAGCTTCCATCCAGAGGTCTGAAACAGAAGTTGCTGAACTTCTCTTTTTTCCTAAGCTCGAAGCAGCTTTCTTCGTTCTTGCTGTGACTTTCTTGGCCTTAACTTGTGATGGATCTTTATAAGAGTGAGTACTCCCACAAGTTTTACATGTTACTTTATAAATTGTATTGACGTCTTTCATTGCAACAATCAAATGTGCCAAAGTAAGCTTACATTTGTTACAATAAGAAAGAACTTCTTTACCTACGCCAAGTGTCGTCATGGATGTCCTTTTTCTGGGTGGAGAATTAAAAGTTGAAGGCATAAGAATATTCAATATAGGCGATAAAGTAAAGGCTGAAAGTTTGAGCAGGATAAAGACTACACTCCTAGACAAGTCAAAAACGTTCCCACGCTTAGCGGGTTGTTATTTACTTAAAAAGGTAAAAAATGATGAAGAAGTAGTCCTTTATGTTGGTAAGGCCAAGAATCTTCGTGCAAGAGTTCGCTCGTACTTTGATAACTCCGCTAAATCACCTAAAACTGAGATTTTAGTCGGTCATGTAAATGAAATCGATTTTATTATTACCGAGAATGAATCAGAAGCTCTAGTCTTAGAAAATAATCTTATTAAAAAGTATTCTCCAAAATATAATATTCGATTAAAAGACGATAAGTCTTATCCCTATGTTCTAGTTGATCGATCGGAACCCTATCCACGCCTGCAATATATAAGAAAACCAAAGAGAAATAAGAATACTGAAGTCTTTGGGCCTTTTGTTGTCGGTAGTAATATTTCAGAGGTTCTTCGTATTCTTACAAAGTCATTTCAGTTAAGAGATTGTAATTTACGAGAATTCAATTCAAGAAAAGAACCTTGTCTCCTTTATCAAATGAAGCAATGTAGTGCTCCTTGTGTTGATTATATTGAAAAAGAAAAATACGACAAAGATCTTGAAGATGCTCTTCGTTTTTTTAAGGGCAAGGGAAAGGAGTCAATTGAAATTCTAAAAGAACGCATGATGATGGCCGCAGAAAGAGAAGAGTTTGAATTGGCGGCAATGATTCGAGATAATATCGCAACACTTGATAGTTTTCTTGAATTCTCATCCCAAAGAAATGCTGAACTTGATGACGACAAAGACATTGATGTCTTCTCTTTTCATAATGGTGATATTGAAGTTGATATCTCTCTGTATATGACAAGAGGAGGAATTCTTTTAGGCCATAAAAACTTTCATTTTCCAAAAGCGGATTGTGAGGATGAGATTATTGATGAGGTCATGAATTTTATGTTTCAATATTATGCTTCAACATATGATTCACCTCCTAAAACAATCGTGTGCGATTTCGATCAAGAGAGAGTGGATGTATTTTCTAATGCATTAAACCAGATTTCTGAGCAAAAAGTAGATGTAAGAAGAGAGGGAAGAAAATATGCCTCTCTTATGAAATTAACAAGAGAACACGCAAAAGAACACCAACGCGTTCGAGTTAAGAATGAAGAAAGTGTCTATGTGGGGCTTAATAAATTGAAAGAACTTCTTTCTTTAAAAGAGCGCCCTGTTTATCTTGAGTGCTTTGATGTTGCGATCTTTCAAGGAAGTTCTCCAACTGCTTCTCAAATTGTCTTCCATGATGGAAAACCCGATAAGAAATCCTATCGACACTATCATTTAGAAGAAAGACCTGAGGGAAATAACGACTTTGCTATGATGAAAGAGATGCTCCAGAGAAGAGTTAAGCATGGAAAATTACCGGATGTTTTTATCGTCGATGGAGGTAAGGGACAAGTTAGTATGTTCCTTGAGGTATTAAAAGAGTGTGAATTGAATGTTCCTGTTTGCGGGATTGCTAAATCAAAAGTAAATAAGACAACTTCTTTTCGTGATACGAATATTGAAAAGACAGAAGAAAGGCTTATTATTCCTGGCCGCTCAAATCCCTATATTTTAACAAGGTGTAAATCTTTATTTCGAATTGTTACACAGATGAGAGATGAGGCGCACAGATTTTCAAGAAGACTTCACCATAAACAAGAAAAGAAAAAACTATTTAGTTCTTGGTTAGATCAAGTTGAAGGAATTGGACCAAAAACAAAAAGAGAGATCTTAAAACGATTAGATATAACGAAAGCTGAACTTGCGGCCATGGATGTTGATGAAATTGAACAATATTTGATGGTAAAAAGAAGTGTTGCCCAGTCGATAAAAAAAGTCCTGTCATAGACAGGACTTAGATGTTTGAAGGTCTAGTTAAGAATGTGGATCTTCTTTCCACCACCACTTCCACAATCTGGACATCTCGCGGTTTCTTGAACGTAGAGATTCTTATAATCAGACAGGTGAGTGTGGACGAGTTTAGATCCGCAAACTTCACATTCATTTGTTATTTTATTCACTTGCTCAGCATCGCCGAAATATTCTTCAAAAGTTTCGAACTTAAAATCCACATCTGCTGCCATGCATTCTCCCTTTAGTACTGGAAATTAAAAGGCATTTTTAGTGCCAGTAAAAACCAATTCGGAACTCTAGGGGATCTCTTTACTAGTGATGAAATAAATGAGAATTTGGGTAATAATTTACCTACCGATCCCAATAATTAGAGAAATATGAAAGAAGTTTTTGCCAGTAAATTAAAATCCTTGAGAGCTCATGAGTCTAAACGTCATTGGCTTAATAAGAACTTTGCAGGAGAGTTAATGAACTCGCCTTGGTTCTTAGATTCTTTGCCTCTAGAGCGCTCTGAGAGCGCAGATCAGGTCGTTAAAGTAGAGTTGGCTACATCTGAGCAACCGGAAGTCGCATTAACGGTAAATGAGACAGTCATGGCCCCTAAAGTTGAAACGGTCCAAAGTGAGCCAGCTGCACCACAAAAGAAGAGTTCATTTCAAGAACTGTCTAAGACTTCGAAAGAAAAACCAGAATTATCAGACTTTAAACTTGCTAGTGAGTACAACAGTTTTAACGATTACCTAAAAGATCTCAACCCTGCGTGGACAATGGATATGATTCCTGGACTTGAGGACTTTGATCAGCAAGTTGATATTCTCTTTTACGGAGAGAAACATATTCTCGATCCGATGAGTGAGGACTTCCCTCCGCATTCTCTTTTTAACAATGATCGAGATCTTCTTGGAAAGATGATCGGAGCAATGAAGATTGCTAATGGTAGATTTATTCGATCAAGTATCTTCTTTAGTGATGAGCGATCAAAAGAAAAACTGGCATATGAGATTCAGTATTTTAAGCCAAAGTTTGTTATGACTCTTGGAGCGAGTGCTCTAAACCTTGCTCTTGGAAGGAAGGAGAGGCTCTCAATTGTTCATGGCCAAAACTTTCAGGGTCAAATAAATGGAAAGAGTGGACAACATAATTATTCAATTGTGCCACTATTTCATCCCGATTTCCTAGAGATCAATCCAAGTATGAAGAGAACAACTTGGATTGATATGCAAAAAGTTATGGAGCAACTTTAGGATAGCTTGCTTCAAATTTCTTTTTTTGATTAAATATTAGAGTATTGTTGTTGGTCTCATGATGAGACCTTTGGAAATTTATGACAGGAAGTTATAAGAAAATATCTCTATTAATAGCGACTGCTTTTTTTTGCATGAGTGCATTGGCATACTCGCCAATGTCAATCAAAGTGAAAGTTGCTAAGAATCTTGGACAAGTTCAAGTTAGCGGACTTGATTTACAGAGAACAATTCATAGCCAAAATGATTATCGAAAATATTCTGGTCGAAAGAGAATTCGTTTTAATTGTAAGCGGTTTACAACGAACAATGAGGCTAATGATACTTTGAAGCGTCCTCATTTACTGGCTTCTCTTAGTTCTCCAACCGGACTAATTAGTTTAGAGAAAAATAAATTTCAGGGGAAGCTTCACGTTGTTACAAATCCCGAGAGCGAAAGCTGTGATGTAATCAATGAAATACCTCTAGAGTATTATATCTCAACACTTCTTGCTAAAGAGATGAATGCTAAGTGGCCAGTTGAATCACTAAAGGCCCAAGCTGTTGCAGCTAGAAGTTATGCGCTTCATAAAATCTACAGCAAACAAGTAAAAAGAAGTTTAGGACATGAAGGATATTATGACCTTGAAAGTTCTGAAAAGCATCAAGTGAGTGGCAACTTCTTTGATTCTACAAAGAAGACGGCCTTGGCCTCCTATAAAACAAAGGGTGAGGTATTAGTAACAAAAGAAGGAAAGGTTGTTCCTGTCTTTTTCCATGCTAGTTGTGGAGGACGAACTCTGCGACCTGATCAAGTATGGACTAATAAAGTAGATGGTTATAAAGCTGTTCATTGTGGCGCTTGTGAAGACAAGAATAAGTGGAATGGAACAATTTCAAGTAAGAGGCTTTATAAATTTTTAAAATGGGTGGAGAAGAAGAATTATCTCGATTTTAAAAAGGACTTAACTGCAACTAACTTTCGTTTCCTTTCTTCTTTAGAGAGCTCTAACTTTGTTAGAGTCTATGTAGGAGATCGTCCTTACAAGATTAAGAAGGCCTATTTTAGGCGGTACTTTGGAAGAACAATTGTCGACTCCAACCACTTTGATTTTGAATATGACTTTAAAAAGAAAGTTGCTAAATTCAAAGGTCAAGGTTTAGGACATGGTGTAGGGATGTGTCAAATCGGAGCGAGAAGGCTTGCTGTTAAGAATCTTACATACAAGCAGATATTAAAACATTATTTTCCCGACTTAAAACTAGTAACGTTATATTAAAAAAGCTCCCAGTTGGGAGCTTTTTTTAATTACAATTTACTTTTCTAAATGTGGTGACAATATCTGTCTGGCTTAATCCAACATAAGAACCATTATATTGTTCAAGACCACTATTAAGTATTCTCGTCATTTGAGCTGAATCTACACTTCCATAACCACAGTGGTTGTCTTCATCAAGAACAATCCCATAAGGGGCTCTAAAATTTGAAAGAGTTCTTTCATTAACGACATAAGGAAAATTATTTGGAGTATATGAACATAATGATACGAAAACATTATAACCTACGACAGATGATCCGTTTGTTACTTTTGCAACAGCGAGTACATCCCCATAGATACTTGCACCAATGAAGATCTTTGAAAGTGGACCTGAAATAGGTCCTTCTGCAAAGTTTCCAGCAAGAGTCGTTCTCGTTCCTGAAGCAGAAGTGTTATAAGTATATACATTATTTAATCTTGTTCCTTGCGTACAAGAGACTTGATTGATAATGCTTAAAATCTCGCTAGAATTTACTGTTCCACCTGTATTAACATTCGGATCGTAACCAGAAAGATTACCTGAGTTAGATGAACTAACAACATTCTTTTTCCCACAAGAGACCATAAGTGTCAGTAGTAGAAAAATAATAGCTGTAATTCTGGTTTTTTCGCCAAACTTACGGACTTGCATTTGTTCTCTCCTTATCCCGGGAGGGACTTTAATCCTATACAAAATCCATATCGGTAATGTGGGCAAATACTTGACTCTTATTTTTAATTTAATTGAATTTTTTGACATTTAGCCGGTCAAAACTGAAAAAAATGTCAAATTCTCTTATGATTAGGGCCTCTTCTCCCGAAAAGAAAACATATTGAGGGAGTGTTTAGTGAAGAAGTTATGGACCTTATCATCTAAGATCTTTAAAGATTTATGGGTTGTCTTTAATATTAAAAAAGCATTAGAAGATGAAGAAATCAAATTTAGACTTCTAACAACTTTAAAAATTACTGGGATAACTTTCTTTACCTTCTTAATAGCTTTCTACTTCATCGCGGTAAACCTAAATATTACTCTTCTTTTTTTTGAGTCTCACGGTTACACAAATCTTCCGGAGTTTCGATCGATCTATTATGATTTTGTGTCGAGAAGGGCGATTGAGACATTTCCACTGATTTCTCTCTATTTGATATTTGTTGTGTTTACAAGCATGTATATCTCGGATCTCTTACTTAGACCTTTTAGAGCTATTGCAAAGTATTGTGATGACTACTTAGATGGAAAGAGCCCAAGTTATGACCCCGCTTTTTTCACCGATTTAAAGCTACTGAGTAACTTCAGTGAGTGGTTCTTTAATACGATCGAAAGCTTTTATGAAAATGAACGATCGATTACGCTGAAGATTCCAAAGAAATTTACAAAAATTCATCGCCCATTTTTAGAAAAGAATTTTCTATTTCACTATGCTTTTGCGATTATTCTTCTCTCTGTTGGTACTTTGTTTATTACCTACACAATCTCAATTGATGTTTACTCTGAAGTTATTGAGCTTGCGAGAGAGACAATATCTACAAATAAAGAAGTTACTTATTTTTTAAAAGGACTTGGAGTTGAATTTCAAAATACTCTTTATGGAATCATGGTTGTGCATGTATGCTTGAGTTTTTTAGTCGTGTTTCACCTTTATAATAAGGTTGCAGGGGCCTCCTTTGGTTTCTTTGCAACAATGAGGTCTTTTATTAAAGGTAAGTATGATGCAAGAGTCCATCTCGTGGGTTACTACTATGTGAGGGACTATTCGCGTAAATTAAATCGCTTTCTAAAGAAAGTTTCTGATGATTTCCAGGAAAAAAGTTAAGGAATGATGTTTCCCATTCACTAATTTACCATTTTGATTTAATATTCTCTTTAAAATAACAATTTTTAACAAAGGGTTTTGTTAATGAACAAGTTGATCTCTGTTGCTACTCTAATGCTTGCCTTCGCAATGACTGGGTGTAACGTCTCTGAAAAACAATTAGAAGAAGCATTGGTAAAGAATCCAGATATTCTTGTAAAAGCTATCGAAGCTAATCCTGGAAAGATTATGCAAGCTCTTCAAACTGCTGCTAACAGTGCTAGACAAGAGCTAGCTAAAAAGCGCGAAGATGAAGAAAAGAAAAGATTTGATGAGAGTTTTAGTAAACCACTAGAGCCAATGATTAGAAAAGACGAGTCTGTAAGAGGAACTAAAAATGCTCCTATTACAATCGTTGAGTACTCTGACTTTCAGTGTCCATTCTGTACAAGAGGTTTTGATACAGTTAAGAAACTACTTGAAACATATGAAGGTAAAGTAGCATTTATCTATAAGCACCTTCCACTAAGTTTTCATAAGCAAGCAATGATTGCATCTCAATACTATGAAGCGATCAGACTTCAAGATGAGAAAAAAGCATTTGAATTTCACGATCTTCTTTTTGCTAACCAGCAAAAAATTCAAATGGGAGAAAGCTTTCTTAAAACTATGGCAAAGAAAGTTGGAGCTGATATGAATAGAGTTGCTAAAGATATTAATTCTGAGGCAGTTAAAAATAGAATTAAACAAGACCTTGAAGAAGCTGCAAAGTTTGGAATGCAGGGGACTCCGGGGTTCCTAGTTAATGGTGTTCCTGTTAGAGGAGCTTACCCTCTTGATCACTTTGAAAAAATTATCTCAAAGCTAAAAGAGATGGGAAAAATTAACATCTAAGAATGTCTTCTAATCTAAATTTTCTATTAAGGGCCGAGCAATCGGCCCTTTTTTATTTGATATCGACGGCAATCTATATTTAAATAAGATTAAGGGGTTATCAATGGAAGATTTAACGTATTCAAATCTAGGTAATAAAATCACAAAAAGAGTTGGTCACGGTGAATTTGATCAAACGAGTTCTCTGAGTGACTTTGTAAAGTATGAGACTGAAGGTCTAATTACTGAATACGAAATTATTATCGCCTTTTGCAATGATCTCAAAAGTGTTCTTGATAAAGATTCTATAAAAGAAATGATCAAAGATATTTTAACGATAGAAAACAATTTAAATATTCTATCCAAGAAGCATTTTGTTCGCTTTGAACTTCCTGATTTAGAAGAGTTTTACAAAAAGCTTTCTCCAGTTTTATTGCAATCTGTTTATGAAAATGTTGATGGATCATTTGATATCGATAGCGTACTGCACGGCTGGATGGAGTCTTTAAGGATTGCCATAGAGGAAGAACTCTATCTTTGGCAAGAAAAAAACCTCTAAAAATTCCTTTTTTCAAAATATTCAAAAAAAAGAAAAAAAACCATTGTCAAAGTGCCTCTTGGAGAACACAATTTCTTATAACCCTATAAACACTAGCCTCTAGGAGTATGTATGAACAAGAAAGAGCTAATGGAAGCAATCTTAAAAGACAAAGAATTAAGCCACCTAACTAAGAAAGAAGCTGAGCTTTTCCTTAACAGAATGATGGACGTTGTTAAGAAAACTGTTAAGAAAGGTGACGATGTTGCTCTTATCGGTTTTGGAACTTTCTCAAAAGTTAAAAGAGCTGCAAGAATGGGTGTTAACCCAGCAACTGGTGAGAAGATCAAAATTAAAGCTAAGACTCTTCCAAAATTTAAGCCAGGTAAAGCTTGGAAAGATATGATGTAATTCAACCTTTTGGTTGTTACAAATAGGAAGGCACGCTAATGCGTGCCTTTTTTATTTTAAAACATACTATTTCCGCTAGCTGTATCAGTCTTAACTTCTTGTATAACATCCCAGTGCTCAACAATCTTTCCATTTTCTAGTCTAAAAATATCAACAATGGCCTTGCCTTTATCTTTCTCATTTTGTTTTGAGTGAACGTGGATCATTACTAGATCACCTTGTGATACGACTCTTTTAATACTCGCACTAGAATCTGGATTCTTTTTAAAGTAGCCAGTGAAATAACCATAGAATGGCTTTGCTCCGTTTGGAACATAAGGGTTGTGCTGAATGTACTTGTCTCCAATATATGTATCGGCGGCAAGCTTTGGTTTATGTTTATTAAAGGCCATGTCATAGAAATCAACGACAACTTGAGCATTTGATTTCTCTTTTTTATCTTGAATACTTGAACAAGATGTAACGATTAAAGCAATAAGTGAAAGTGTAATTAGTTTTTTCATAATTCCTCCTAAGTGTTTAGATATCATATGCGGAAAAATAGAATTCTATTAGTCGTATATTCTTGTAGTTATTTTACGAAATACCGTATAATTAGAAGTATGTATCTAGATGGAATTTATGTCTTTATTAAGGTCGTTCAACTTGGAAGCTTTACACTAGCTGCTAAGAGATTGAATATGCCAGTCACAACTGTAAGCGGTCGGGTTTCACAGCTTGAGCAAAAACTTGGCGTAACTCTATTAACAAGAACGACAAGGAAAATATCATTAACTCTTGAGGGGGAGCGCTTCTATAGAGGCTGTGAAAATGCTATTTCCGAGCTAGAATATGCTCATGAAGAACTGGGAACATCAAAAGAGCATGTATCGGGAACATTGAAGATAACTGCACCTAGAGATGTTGTTCGTTTTTTATTAATGGACATTGTTTTAGAATTCAAAAAGAAATACCCAGACATCGAAGTTGAAATGATGGCAACAAATAGACTGGTTGATCTTGCTATCGAGGGTATTGATTTGGCCGTTAGAGTTGGACCCTTGAAAGAGTCGAGCCTTATTCAATCGAAGATATTTAGCTCAAGTGCCCATCTCTATGCATCTCCAAAGTATTTAAATACATTCTCAAGCTCTTTATCTCTTAAAACGATTGGTGATGCGGAGTTTCTTCTTTATACAGGACAAAAAGAGCAAATAGAGTTAATGAAAGGCGATGCGACTTATCTTATTAGTGATTTGATAACATCGGTTAAGGTCGATGATATGGAGCTATTAAAAGAGTTAGCAATTAATGCAAAAGGAATAGCTTCTCTTCCTGATTTTATTTGCTTAGAAGATGTAAAAAAAGGACGTCTTCTTAGAGTTCTTCCAAGTTTTACGAGTGAACAATATCACTACTACTTTCTTTATCCATCAGCGAAGTTTTTACCACAAAGAGTGCGAAGCTTTATTGATATGGCCCGAGAATCGCTTTAAGTCTGAGCATTTTTATAGGGTATCAGAGTGCACCAGGGCCTGTGATGTCAAACAGTTGACGTTTATTTTGAAGAAAATCAAAGAATTTCGGCAAAAACTGCCAGCAAATCTATCTAGGGCTTGAATCTTGAAGCCGCAATTTGTATAATTTTTGACAGTAGTAGGAAAACAGTCGAAATTTTTTCCTATAATTTTTTAAACCAGGATGGTGAATAAATGGCAGATGGAGATGCTAACGAAGAATTCCAAGGTGAACCGGCTCCTGCTGGAAAAAATCCCCTGCTAACAATTGTAATGATTTTAAACGTCATCGTACTTGGCGTGATTGCTTATTTTCAATTTGAAAATCACAAAAAGATTTCGAGTATGCCTTCTATTCAAGACATTGTGAAAGAGGCGAATAAAGATACTGATTCTGATAAATCTGAAATGACTGGTGAAGCTAAAGAGATTGGTGGAAAACTATTTCCAATTGAAGGTGGCTTTACAGCAAACCTTGCTCAAGGTGATGGACCTAAGAGATTCATTAGAACAAACCTTGTACTCAGAATTAGTGATGAATCTGATGAGAATGAAGTTAAACAAAGAAAGGCTCAAATTAGAGACTCGATCATTACGATCCTTAACTCTAAAAGACCAGAAGACCTATTAAAGGTTCAAGGGAAAGAGTTTTTAAAAGAAGAGATTAAAGCAGCAATTAATTCTTTTCTCGTTAAAGGAAAGGTTGTTGACGTTTATTACGTCAGTTTTCAAATTAACTAAACTAACAAGGATTGTTAGTTGCTAAATTTTCCCAGGAGGGGAGAGTATGGCACAGGTACTTAGTCAAGAAGAAGTCGATGCTCTATTGAACGCCGTTAGTGATGGTGATGATGATGATTTCATGGCCGGAGGCGATGATGATTTCGGCGCCGATGAGGGTGATGAAAATATACAGCCCTATGATCTAACGAACCAAGACCGTGTTATTCGTGGTCGAATGCCTATTCTCGAAATTATTTACGAGAGATTTATTCGATCATTCAGGGTATCACTTTCTAACTCTCTTAGAAAAATTTCTACGATCTCGATGATTTCAACAGACCTTTTGAAGTTCGGTGAATTTGTAAACACACTCCCGATTCCTTCATGCATGTGTATCATGAGGTTCAATGAACTTAGAGGTCCCGCACTTCTCGTTTTCGAATCAAAACTAGCTTACGCAATCATTGATTCTTATTTCGGTGGAACAGATCGACCATTTACAAAAATTGATGGGAAGGAATTTACATCGATTGAACTTTCTTTCATGAAGAAAGTTATGGATATGGCGATTTCAGATCTTGAAGAAGCATGGGCGCCAGTTCATAGAATTGATGCTCAATACATTAGAACAGAAATTAACCCGCAATTTGTTGGGGTTGTTCCTCCATCTGATGTAATTATCGCAACGACTCTAGAAGTGGAGTTTGAGTCAGCTTCTGGAACAATCATGATCGTTGTTCCGTATTCTACAATTGAACCAATTAAGCAAAAACTTTCATCAAGTTTTCAAACTGATAATGATATGGCCGACAGTATCTGGACTCAGGCAATGAACGAACATATCAAGCAGGCCATGGCCACGCTTGTCGTTAAGCTTGGTGAAGCAGACATGACTGTTGGTGACCTCATCACTCTTGAGAAAGGGGATATTATCCCACTCAATCAAGAAGCTTCAGGTGAAGTGAGTGTTGAGGTTCAAGGTGTAGAAAAAATGAAATGCCTTATTGGAACTCATAAGGGTAATAGGGCCATTCAAGTAACAAATGTAGATAAAAGTATACCAGTCGAAGTACTGGACGAATAAGGGGTTAGGCCATGAATGAACTTGAAAATCAAGACAACGTAGAATCAATCAATGCTGTGAAAGTTCAAAAGCTTGCTGATGAAGTCAAAGCTGGAGATGATGCGCTTAATAAACTAAAGGTACAAAATTTAGATTTTATTCTCGATATTCCACTCAAGGTAACAGTTGAGCTTGGAAGAACAGAAGTTGTTATCAAAGATTTGTTACAACTAGGACAGGGTTCTGTTTTAGAACTTGATAAACTTGCCGGTGAGCCATTAGAAATTCTTGTGAATGGAAAGCTTGTTGCTAAGGGTGAAGTTGTTGTTGTTAACGAAAAATTTGGTATTCGTCTGACTGATATTATTAGCCCAATCGAGAGAATTGAAACATTGAAATAATGGGAATTGACATGAAAAAGACACTTACTTTTCTATCATCTTTACTTTTAATCACTAACGTAAGTTTGGCAAAAACTGAAATTAAGTCGCTAAACTTCGAAAAAATTAGTGCTGATAAGGCGAATGTTAAAATTCAAATGAATGGTGAGATGCAAGAAACTCCAGAACTAACGATCAAAGACAATATTGTTCAAATCGTAGTTCCTAGTTCATTTGTATGGCCGAAGATTGAAAAGAAAGTAACGGTTTCAAATAACTTTGATACAACGTTAATGGCCTACCAATTTAATAAAGAGCTCGTTAGAGTTAGAGCGATTCTTCCTTACTCACTTAAAGGAAAGGAAGATCAAGTCAGTTTAACTCTAAATGATGATAATGTTGTCTTATCTCTTCCAACGACAATGGCTAAAACTAAGTCTATTCCAGTTGTTTCAAAGAACACTGCCAGTGCCAATTCTAATAAACTCGAAAAATTTGATGAGAGTTATCTAGAGAAACTTATCAAAGATAAAGAAGTTAAAAAAATTGCAGAGGCAGCTAAGACAGTAGAGACAAAAGTAGAGAATAAAGCTGTCTCTAAAGATGTTGTTAGCACAAAGATGTCATCAACAATTCCTTTTGCAAAAGAGACGAAAGAAAGTAAGAGTGAGTCTTTCTCTCTAATGTCTTATGTTTCAAAGATTGTTGCTTTCTTAGCTCTGATTATCTTAGGCTTCTATGCTGTCATGAATTTAATGAGAAAAGGTGTTCTTAAAAAAGGAAAACTTGGTTTTTTAAATGATACTAAGTTAGTTGAGGTTCTAAATACAACTTATATTGCTCCTAAGAGAAGCGTCATGATGATCAAAGCTCATAATCAGGTCTTCTTAGTTGGATCGACAGAGCAAGGACTTCAAGCTCTTGGTGAAATTAATGATGTAACAGGACTTATCAAGCAAGGTGAAAAGGAAATCGCCGGAGATAATTTTGATACGAATTTAGGGCTCGCTGAGCATTCACAAAAAGATTTTAAATTGAAAGAAGTACAGGCTCCGGTTACTGAAGAAGAACAAGGGGAAGGCCTGGCAAACTTTTTGCAAAATAATCCAGTAGGTGATCAGGTAAAGCTATCTGATCAAATTAAGTCCAAGGTTAAGGGACTGAAATCTTTCCAATAGGAAGATTTCGGGAGAGCAGGGAAGCTTGAATGAAAACATGGAAGTTAACTAAATTATTGATTTTTCTATTAGGGCTTTTTGGCTCTGGTTCTGTTTTGGCACAGGCCAAAGTGGGGCTACCGGGTCTCTCTGTCAACTTCGGTCAAGGTGTTGATCTTGTTGATACTATTGAAGTACTAATTCTTTTCACGGTCTTAACTCTTGCTCCTGCTGTACTTATCTTATGTACATGCTTCACTCGTATCATTGTTGTTCTTTCTTTTATGAGACAGGCCATTGGTACACAGAGTATGCCACCAAACCAACTTCTAATTGGATTTGCTCTTTTTCTCTCTGTTTTCGTTATGAGACCAACGGGTGAAGATATTTATTACAAAGCGGTCTCTCCTTACATGAAAAAGCAAATTACAACGACTGTTGCTCTCGATCAAATTGAAAAGAGTCTTCGTGGTTTTATGAATAAGCAAGTTCGAAAAGCTGATATTGCCCTTTTTTACGATGTAACAGGTGAAACTCAACCAACAACAATTAATGATGTTCCAATACATTTTTTAATTCCTGCTTTTATTATTTCGGAACTTAAAACAGCATTTCAGATTGGATTTCTATTGTATATTCCATTTCTGATTCTCGATATGGTTGTCGCCTCTGTTCTCATGGCAATGGGAATGATGATGCTACCACCAGTTGTTATCTCACTACCATTTAAGCTTTTACTTTTTGTACTCGTCGATGGATGGCAACTTGTCACAGGTTCACTCCTGCGATCATTTAACTAAGGATTTATAATGGGTATTGATTACTTTACAGATATTTCAAATCAAGCCATTAAAGTTGCTCTAATGATTTCAGCTCCTATGCTTTTAGGATCACTTGTTATGGGTATTCTTGTATCGCTCTTTCAGGCTGTTACTCAGATCAACGAGCAAACACTTTCATTTATCCCAAAGATTCTTGTTATCGTTGGACTACTTGCCTTAAGTGCTCCATGGATTTCAGATACTTTAACAACTTTTACGAGGGATCTTATTATTAGTATTCCTCAGATGGTAAGAGGCCAATGATAGACATTCAGATTACTGACATTTCTATTGTTATCGCTTTTTGGCTCGCTTTCACAAAGATGTTAGCGATCAATTTTCAATTGCCTATTTATGACAATCTTCCAATTCCTGGGATTGTAAAAATTCTCTCTACACTACTTATTACATACTGCTTTTTTCCATATATTCAAAATGAGATTTTAAGAGATATCGCTTATGTTGGTGTTGATCATTTTACGATGCTGACAATTATCTATTCTATTATTGGAATTACTATTGGCTACCTTGTGAAGTCAATCATGCAAATTTATATTTCAGCTGGTTCGATTATTACTCAGCAAATTGGTTTTGCAGCCGTTCGCTACTTTGATCCAAGTTCGGGTCAACAAGTTGGTCCATTCGAAAAATTAATTCAATGGTCGATTCTGATCATTATTGTTTCAAGTGGCGCTTTAATCCCAATGTTTAAAGGTGTGTTTTCATCATTTTTTACTGTTCATGCTTATTCTCTTGGGAAGATGGCAAGTAGCCATATCTTCTTTATGGATCTATTTAAGGGGATTTTCTCTGCAGCTCTAATGCTTGCTTCTCCTCTTATTTTTACAAATATGCTGATTAATACAATTTTGGGGATTATCGCTAGAACTGTTCCTCAGATGAATATTATTATGGTCAGTTTCTCAGTTAACATTGGACTGGGATTGTTAGTTTTCTTTGCTACATCAGAAGAGTTCTTCCATGTAGGTTTTAAGATATATACAGAAAAGCTTGGAGATTGGTTCCAGCTACTTATTCTGTAAAGGTGTAAAACGTGGCCGAAGAGTCAGATCAGGAAAAAACCGAGGACCCATCCGCCCATAGGATTGAAGAATTCCGAAAGCGTGGTGAGGTTGCTTCTTCTAAAGAATTAACGAGCGTTATTGTTTTAGCGGCGTGTATTCTTACGCTTACTCTTTCGCTTGTCTATGTCTATGAAGTATTCACTGAATATATTGAATGGCTCTATATGTTGGATGTATCAAATGCATTCAAAGAAAAGGCATTTAAAACAATCATAACAAAAACTGTTTTTGTTGGAATTAAAAGTGTGGCACCAATTTTTGCTGTTTCTCTTTGTGTTGGTGTTGCGATGAATGTCGCGCAAATTGGTTTTCTCTTTTCTCCTGAAGTTTTAACTTTTAAACCTGAAAGAATCGATCCAATACAAGGTGTAAAAAAGCTATTTTCAATGAAGTCTGTAGTTGAAGCGATAAAAGGATTTTTTAAATTCATCTTCGTTATGGCAATCGTATATGGATTTATAAAAGATGATATCCAAACATTTGGTGGTTTTCTTCACATGGATTTCTTCCAAGCTTTCATCTACGGAAAAGATATTCTTGCTAAGCTTGGAATGAGTATTCTTCTTGGACTTCTTATTATTGCTGTCTGCGATTTTGCTTATCAGAAATTCTCTTACAAGAAAAAACTGATGATGACAAAAGAAGAAGCAAAGAGAGAGTCGAAAGAGCAAGATGGTAACCCAGAAGTTAAGCAAAAGATTCGTGCTGTTCAGCGTGAAATGGCCCAAAAACGCATGATTTCTGAAATTCCAAACGCTGATGTTATCGTAACGAACCCAACTCATATTAGTATTGTTTTAAAATATGATGATCAATCAATGGTTTCACCAATGGTTATGGGAAAGGGTGCTGATCACCTTGCATTAAGAATTAGAGAAATTGCTAAGGAGCACAATATCCCAATTGTTGAAAATGTTCCTCTGGCAAGAGCACTATTTAAAACAGTTAAAGAGAATGAACCAGTTCCGAGAACGCTTTATAAAGCTGTCGCTGAAGTTCTGGCATTTGTTTACAAGCTTAAAAGAAAAAATAAGGCCCTAGGGTAGGTAGATTATGGAAGGGAATTTTGCTGATAAATTGAAAGCCTTAACACAAAACTCTGATTTAGCGATTGCTATAGGGTTATTGTTAATTCTTTCTGTCATGATTGTACCGGTAAATCCGTTTTTTCTAGATTTACTTCTGGCCCTTACACTATCGGCATCTGTCGTTATTCTTCTTGTATCTGTTTATACTAAGAAGCCACTTGATTTTTCTACATTTCCTTCGATCCTACTTGTAACAACATTATTTAGACTGTCACTTAACGTCGCTTCAACAAGAAATATTCTTCTTAGAGGTGGTAGTGATGGTACGAGTGCTGCTGGTGAGATCATTCGCTCATTTGGAGAGTTCGTTGTTGAAGGGAACTTTGTTGTTGGTATCATCGTCTTTATCATTCTTGTTATTATCAACTTTATGGTAATCACAAAGGGTGCTGGGCGTGTTGCTGAAGTTGCTGCAAGATTTACATTAGATGCCATGCCAGGTAAGCAAATGGCCATTGATGCTGACTTAAATGCTGGTCTCATTGATGATCGTGAAGCGAAACGTAGACGTGCCGAAGTTGCTGAAGAAGCTGACTTTTACGGGTCTATGGATGGTGCTTCGAAGTTTGTTCGAGGAGATGCCATTGCCGGTATTATGATTACGGCCATTAACATTATTGGTGGAATCATTGTTGGTGTTGCACAAAATGGGCTTGATGTTGGATCTGCCGCTCAAACATTCACACTCCTTACTGTTGGAGATGGTCTTGTTTCTCAAATTCCTGCTCTTATCATTTCTACTGCAGCTGGTATCATTGCCACAAGAAATACAAGTGAAACAAACTTAGGTACTCAAGTTGGGCAACAATTTAAGTTACATCCTAAAGCTGTTTATATAGCATCAGCAGTTCTTTTCATCTTCTCTTTAATTCCTGGACTTCCGAAAATTCCATTTATGACAGTAGGGGCTTTTTTAGCTTATCTGGCAAATAGAATGGAAAAGTCGAATGTTATTGAGAAAGAAGAAGCTCAGAAAATGGATGTTGAAGAGAAGAAAGCTAGACCAGATAATCTTGAAGACCTTCTGACACTAGAACTCGTTGAGCTAGAGGTTGGATATGGCCTTGTAAGCCTTGTCGATGCTGAACAAAATGGTGATCTGCTTGAAAGAATTACACATATGAGAAAGCAATTCGCTTTAGACTGGGGTGTAATCATTCCTTCTGTTAAAATTAAGGACAATCTTGAACTTAAGCCAGGAGGGTATAGTATCAAGATCAAAGGAATTGAAGTCGCTCAAGGAGAATTGGTTTCTGATCACTTCCTAGCAATGGATCCAGGTACAGTTATTGATAAAATCGATGGTATCGAAACTATTGAACCTGTTTTTGGATTACCTGCAGTATGGATTTCTGAAGAGCAAAGAGACGATGCCATGTACAATGGTTATACTGTTGTCGACTTATCAACAGTTGTTGCCACACACCTCACAGAAATTCTTAAAACAAATCTACAAGAACTCTTTGGAAGACAAGAGCTTGTTAGAATTCTTGATAACTTTAAAGAAACAAATCCAAAACTTGTCTCAGATCTTGTACCAGATATTCTTCCTCTTGGTGCGATCTTAAAAGTTATTCAAAATCTACTTAGAGAAAATGTATCAGTTAGAGACTTAAGAACAATTCTTGAGGCGCTTTCTGAATATGGAACTTCTGCGAAAGATCCAGAACTTCTAACAGAGTATGTTAGACAGTCGCTCTATAGAACAATTACGGAATCGATTAAGAGTGAAGCAGGGGAAATTCCACTATTTACACTTGATAGAAATATTGAAGAATCTATTGCTGGTAACTTAATTCAAACTGAACATGGTCAACAACTTTCTTTAGACCCAAAAATTACCCAGACGATTCTTGCAAGTCTTAATGAGAAAATAGAAGAGGCAACGAATATGGGAGAGAAAATGATTGTTCTTTGCTCTCCAGTGATTAGAAATCACTTTAAGAAATTAACAGAAAAGTTCATCCCAAATTTAGTTGTAGTAAGTCATAATGAATTGAGTCCAGACGCAAATATTAGGTCTCTTGGAACGGTGAGGTTGTAAGATGCATGTAAGAAAATTTGAAGCAGATACGCTTGATGAGGCGCTTAAAGACATTAAAGCGCAATTAGGTCCAGATGCTATTATCCTAAAAACTATTACGAACAAAGGTTTGAAGGGCGCATTTAAAAAGAAAAAAATTGAAATCACAGCAGCAATTTCTGAAAGAAGCTATGTGAAAAAAGATAGAGTGGATCAAGTTCTTTCAAGTGAACAGAAAGAACAATTCTATTCAAATGATTCGTCTTATATTTCAAACATGATTGATGGGCATTCTGAAAATCAGAAACTTGAAAAATCTATGAGCTCAACTGTTGGTTATGGTAAAGCTGGTCTTAATAAGCAAGTTAACTCAGTTGCAACTAAGGCAAAAGACCTTTCTTCAAAACTTAAAAGTAGTTTAGATGATTTTTTAAGCCATGAACAAGAAAGTGAAATTAATGAACAAGAACAAATGAGTCTTGATTCATTCGAAGATGCGATGATGGAAGAAACTTCTGTACCTCACCAATATGAAGAACCACGTCGTGCTTCCAATGATTATGTAGAAGTGCACAACAATCAGCATTCAAATGTTTCAAATGAAGAGATTGAAGTTCAGAAAAAGAAAATTGATGAACTAGAAAAACAACTATATGCGCTGACTAAAAATGTTGAAAAACTCGAAAAGAAAGAAGCGAGTGGAATTTATCAGTTGAGAACAACCCTAAAAAGTTTAGATATTAGCGATAACTTCATTAGAAGTATTATTAAAAAAGCAACATTTGAACTTACAGAAGATGATCAAGATAACCCTGATATCGTCTTTGAATTTGCTCTTAGAGAGATGCTTGGGGAAGTAGAGACGGCCATGCCTCTTTTTTCTTCACTTACTGAAGAAAACGCTCCAGTTGTAACTGTGATGATTTCAGATTCATCATGTGGTCAAACGAGTATGGTTCAAAAACTTGGGGCCTTAAAGTCTGATGCCGTGATTATTCGCAATCTGAAAGTTGGAGAAAAGAAGGGACCAGATTTTACTGAAAAAATGTTTGGAATTGATGTCGTTACTGTCGATTCGATTGCAGAAATTGTTTCTCAAACAAGAAAATCGGTCGAAAATGGTAAGTCAGTTTTCATTGACTATAAAAATATGAACTCAGATCTTAATGATATCAAGAAGTTCATCGACGGTATGAGAAGAGCTTTCAAGAATGTGGAAGTATTGATCACACTATCGGCCATTCACTCAGAGATATATAATAGAAAAGTCATTTCACGCTATGGAAGTTTAGCAAATGGAATGATTGTATCAAATCTCGATCTTTGTTTAAATTTTGGAGCTCTTTTCAATCTTTCGATTGAAGTTGAAAATCTCCCATTTAAGTTTTTTGGGACTGGTGAAGTAGTACCTGATGATATTGAGTCAGCAACAGCTGAGAGAGTTTTAGCAGGTATTTTTCAGTTAAATTAATTCACATCTAGGATGGATGTAAATTTTTTTTGGAGACAGGATGTCGAGAAAGAATGTTAGTGACTGGCTATTGTCACAAAATCGCTATGAAGGCGAATCGCGCTTTAGCGATAAAAAACTAGAAGGTAAAGCAACTACTATTTCAATTACTGCTGGAAAAGGTGGAGTGGGGAAGACTTCAGCTGCCTTGAAAATTGCAAAAACTCTAGCAGCTCAAGGTTACAAAACGTTGTTAATCGACTGTGACTTCAATCTTGCTAACACTGCTGTCAAGCTAGGATTGCCTGTAAATGATGATTTCTCAGCGCTTATAAAGGCCGAAAAAACTTTTGAAGAGGTCGTTCATAAAGATGGTCAGTTTCATCTTCTTAGTGGGTGTAACGGCAATTTAGAGCTCTTTGAAAATAAACTAGAATTTGAAAAAATCATTCTTGATGTCATCGTAGGTCATGAGAGAGAGTTTGATTTTATTCTCTTAGACAGTCCCGCAGGTCTTCAAAAAGATACACTGACAATCAATGCTTATAGTGATTATCGATTTGTCGTAGTTACTCCAGATAAATCTTCCATCACAGATAGCTATTCTCTTATCAAAATTCTCAATAATAAATATGGCGTAAAGCATAATCACTTACTAGTGAATAAAGTTTCTAGTCTTGGTCAATATCAAAAAATTGTAAAGACTTTGAGTGAAACAATCGATCATTTTCTTGGAGGACGTGTAAACGTTCTTGGAAGTATTGGTTATGAAGTCAGCGCAGTCGATAAATTTGACCAGACACTTTTTGGTTCGGCAAATTCTGCCATCCACAAAAATTTCATAAAGGTCGTTCATAGGTTCACCGAGGAGAACTTTGGTACTCTAATTTCTTCAAAAGAGAAATTTGAGATGCCCTTTGCTAATTCCCGAAGTGGGAAACAGGATGTTCAACCAACAATTTGCTAAGGAGTGCTAAATGTCTTCTCTAACTAAGAAGCTCAAGAACCTAAAGGATTATAGATCAACGATCGAACCAAAGGTAAAAGATGAAATCGTTGTGGAGTATGCTCCACTGATTAAATATATTGCACAAAAAATTGCTTCAAGACTTCCTGCAAATATCGAGTTGGACGACCTCATTTCATGTGGTGTAATCGGCCTTATGGATGCAATCGAAAAATTTGATCCATCGAGAGATAATAAATTTAAAACATATGCAGAATTCAGAATAAGAGGAGCTATCCTCGATGAGCTTAGAGCTCAGGACTGGGTTCCGAGAAGTATCCGTGAGAAGGCGAAGCTTGTTGAAAAAGCTTATGCAAAACTAGAATCTGAGCACGGTAGACCTGCAACAGATGAAGAGATGTGCAAAGAGCTTAATGTTTCACAAGAAGAGTTTCACGATCTTCTTACTAAGTCGAAATCAGTTTCAGTTTTAAATATTGATGATTCTTCCACTTTCAATAGAGGAGACAAGAAACTCTTCGCTGGTTTAATGGAAGATAGTAAGCATGCAAATCCATTTTCTGCTGTAAGCAGTAAAAATATGAGAGATAAGATCAAAGAGGGGATTGGGCAGTTGCCTGAAAAGCAAAGACTTGTACTTTCTCTTTATTACTTTGAAGATTTAAATCTCAAGGAAATTGGTCAAGTTTTAGATGTAACAGAGTCTCGTGTTTCTCAATTACACACTCAGGCCATCATGAAATTAAAAGCTAAATTAAGAACAGTATTTGAAACACCTGAGGACATGGTAAGCTAAGGCTTACCATTTCCTTGGTCTAAAAAATCCAACCAAATTCGTCAATTTAAAACCGGCAAAAAATTCCAGTTTTTCCTTTCTATTTCAATACTTATAACTCATAATACTTGCAAGGGTCACATCGTAATGTGATCTATAACACAGGAAGTGATTATCAATTCAGCCATTAGGGAGTACAAGATGTCTTCTAACTTCGGCAAGTCTTTGCAAGTTTATTATTTAACAGTTCTCGTTCTATTTACCTCTGCCTTAGGTTTTGGAGCTCATTTTTATTGGAAAAATGGTGCCGCAAATATTGAAGGTGTTACTGCTGTTTTTGAAGCAACAACTCAGATTGATGAAATCAAAAACAAGAACTCTTTAAAAGAAATTAAAACATTGGTTGAAAGTGATCGTGTTCGAACTTCTATTTTAAAGTTCGATCAATTATCTAAAGACGTTAAAGAGCTTAACAATGTTGAAGAAGTTGAATCATATGATTCTTTAAAATCTTCTCTTGTTGATGCTAGAAACTCTCTACAGTCATTAATTTCATTTCCTGAACTTACAAATATCTTTTTGGTATTCAGTAATAAAATTGGTGCTTTTGAAAATTATGTTGTTGAACATAATTGGAAAACACTAACAAGAATGTCTCGACGTATTAAGGCCCAAGTGTCGCATGGAAGAGTAAAAAGTCCTGGCTTTTTTAAGGTTTCCGCTCTTTCTAATCTTGTAAGACGAATTAAAAAAGATATTCATACGATGGAAACAGTAACAGAGAACTCTGTTCTTTCTCGTGCTGATAAGAATCAAATCGCTATCAAACTTAAACTTCTAATGACTGAAGTTGAGATGGTAGAGAGATATGTTGATAGCTTAAAGTCATTTTACACGAACTATACAATGTTAAGTGATTCGTATCAAAAATGGATTAAAGAGATTGAACCGGAAATCTCTTATAAGAAATTAGCTTTTGAAAAGAACTCTGAAAAAGTACTTTTCTTTATCTTTGCAATGATTATCTTTACTCTTATTGCAATTGGTTTCGGTTCTATTGTTTACAAGAGAAATAATCTTTCTAATAAGAAGAAGCTTGAAGATAAGATTATTGATAGTGTTAAGAATGGGATCGTTTCAATCGACACTCGCTTTGATGGTAGCTTTTCTCAAGACTTTATGTGTGAATTTGAAAAATATAGAGAGTATGTTCATAAGAGAATGAGCTTTGGCTCTATTTTTCAAGATGCTATGCCATTTAGTTCACTCCTATTAGATTCAAATCTAAATCTTGTTTGGGCCAACTCTCTTTTTTACGAGCATTGGAACTTAGAAAAGAATAATAAAGATAACCATGTTACATGGGACTACTTACAGCGTTTTACAAATCTTGGAGAAAATGATCCGGTTCTAAGTGCTCTTAATGAAGGCATTGCTGGAATCTATAATATTCAAGTTAAAAATGATCACGACGAAGAGGCCCTTCCTTATGAAATGTATGTATCTCCTGTAGAGTATGCATCTCAAAAAAGAATCATGATCTTCTTTTATCCATTAAGAAGTATTGAAGAAGCTCTTTCAAATCAGTCGAGATCACTTGTTTCTCCTGTTTCAAAAACACTAGATGCATTAACTAATGGTGTTTTTAACTCAGAATTTAAAGAGAAAGTTAGAAAAGATTTCGAAATCGCTGGTACTGTAGATGTTTTCGACAAGTTCATTAAGTACAACGAATTTGTAAATACACAAAAGAATGGACTTCTCGATGAAATCGAAAACTTAGAGAACACTCTTTATGATCAATATAAATTATTAGATGATATTGACCGAGCATGTTCAGAACAAGTTGATCTTCAAAAGAATACGATCTCTCACATCAAAGGCACGAAAGAAAATATCGTTTCTATGGTTGAACTTAGAAATGATATTGAAACTCTTTTGAAGCAGACGATTAATACAACTCAAAATTTATTTCAAGATGAGATGACACTGTTGACTCATGCAAGTGATTTGAATGAAATTATTGATGAGAATAAGAAGGCCTTCACAAATGTAATAAAGACGAAAGATGAAGTGAAGGTTCTAAAAAATAATATCGAACAATTCAAAACTAAACTTATGCAAATGCTTGATCAACTTATGACAGCTAGAAAAACTGAAAGTGGGCAAGCTAAAATTGATCATGCTTTATCTAAGATGAAACTTGAAATGCAAAGTTTTGAAAAGAATTTAGCGGCCTTTTCTCAAATGGCGACAAGTCTTGATGTTGGGCTTTCTAAAATGCAAATTATCATGAGTAAATCTGATACGCCGAATTTGATAGGAATTAAAAATAAGTTCAGTGTCTCAAGAGATCACTTAGAACAAGATTTTTATATGGCGAATAAGCATATAAGAAATGCTCAAATGCTGGATGAAGAAGTGATAAAATCGATTAAAGGACTTTTCAATAGCTTTAAGCAATTAAGAGAAAAGCACTTTGAAACAATGGATCTTCGAAAGCAACAAAACTATGAAGCTGATGAGTTTGTTAGTGAAGATGTTGCGAATGATCATTTAAAAGAAGATGTTCAGCCGAACCAAACAGTATAAATAACGTGGGAGGGTTATCTTTTGATAATCCTCTCTATTTCTTTTTTTCCCTCTTCATTTAATTCTTCTTCAAATTCAACACCAATTCTTATTCCTTCGATATTATCTTCTTGGCTGAGGTAAGCGATTTTTCCAACAATCGCCTTTGAAAGTTGTGTTTTATTCAAGCTGGTAAAGACAAGGTGGTCACCTTCATAGAAAAATTTATGATTTTCTTTTTTAGCGACAATACCAAATCCCTTTGTCGAATAATCGATAAGATCAAAAAGGACTTTTTGACCTTCAAGCCTATTCCCACTTTTTATATGAGCAAGAATTGTCGAATCACTATCGATTTGATGACGTTGGAAGAATCGATTTTCGTTGAGATAGACTTCCTCAGGATAAGAAAGTGAAATATCTGTTTCGTTGATTTTAAAATTTTCGGTTTTAAAGACACATGGTGGTGAGTCACAATAAAAATATAGAGGAAGCGCTTGATCTATTTCTAGGGCATAAGAGCTGGCCTTTAATTTTACGAGAATTTTCTTTTTATTGAGAATCAAATGATCGATTGTTACTTTGTGAATATTCCTGCACGGTCCGGCATTTTGCCATAGGGTGAATTCACTTTTTAAAGCGTGAAGCTCTAAGAGTGCTTTCAATATGAGAGATGAACTTGATTCTGGACGCATTTTTGCCATGTCGATATTTTGATCGGTTAGACGGCTAAAGTGAAGAAAAAATATTGTATTTCTGAGAAATTAAGATTCCTTAAGTAAGATATTAAAAATATTGAGGGCTTCTACTTTTGCTTTTGAAATATCTTCAGAGTTGTCGATGACAAAGTCTGCTCTCTCTTTTTTAGAATCAATTGGAAGCTGAGAGGCGAGAATCTTATTGATAATTTCACTAGAACTCTTATCTCTTTTTGCTACTCTTTCATGTTGAATTTCTTGAGAGGCATAGACGCAAATGACTTGATCAACAAGTTGATCTAAGTTTTTTTCATAGAGAAGAGGTACATCGTAAATAACATACGGAGCTTTTAGCTCTTCAGACTTCTTTTTGAAGAAGTGTGGTAAGAGTGAGTAAATATAATTTTCAATTTTCGTCTTTAGTTTTGAATCATTGAAAACTAAGGACCTTAAAGTTTTAAAATTAACTTGATCATTCTCTATCGATTCAGGGGCGACTGAAGAGATGAACTCTTTCGTCTCCTTTAATCCATAGATCTCCTTTACAAGCTTGTCTGCGCAAATAATAGGTAAGCCAAGTTCAACGAGATATTCTGATATCGTTGATTTTCCTGTCGCAATACCGCCGGTCAAAGCAATAACTGGAATTTCAAGATTATGTAATCTCGATTCAGAGGATTTTGTAATAAATTCTTTTTTTAATTCTTTCATTTATTATTCTTTTCTCTTCTTTTGGCCTCTTCCCAGTATGAGTCGAGTTCCATTTGTGTCTTCTGTTCAAAGCTTTCCGAATTTTCATTTAAAATATCTTCAACTGTATTAAAACGTTTTACAAACTTTTTGTTGGCCTTTCTAAGAGCATCTTCTGGGTTGATATCTAGGTGCCTTGCAAGTTGCGCGATAGAGAAGAGAAAATCACCAAGCTCTTCTTCAACTCTCTCTTTATTAACACCAACACCAGGAGCGAGTTCTTCTTTCATCTCCTGCCACTCTTCTTCAACTTTATAGATCACTTGTTGATGGTCATCCCAGTCAAAGTTAACTTTCGTTGTTTTCTTCCCAATTTTATGTGCAGAATGAAGTGCCGGAAAAATCGTGTCTTCGTGATCGATATAGTATTTCTTTTTTTCTTTTTTTTCTTCTTGTTTAATTTCTTCCCATGCTTTTTTAATTTCTTCTACGGGAATATTGTTTTCATTAGAGTCAAAGACGTGAGGATGGCGACGAATCATCTTTTCAGCGAGTACTTTTGAGACACTTTCAATATTAAATCCACCTGTCTCTTCAGCAATGACACTATGAAGAACGACTTGTAAGAGAACATCTCCCAATTCTTCTTCCATTTGCTTAAGATCGCCTTGCTCAACAGCGTGCATATACTCATAACTCTCTTCGAGGAGGTATTTTAGTAAAGAGGAGTGTGTTTGCTTAAGGTCCCATGGACAGCCATCTTCTGGATGCCTGAGCTTTTTGATTACTTCTACAAGTTTTTCAAAATTTGGGTAACTCATTATTATACTCCTGCTTATTTTTTTGATACCTTATATAGGTAGTACTATACAGGATTTATTAATGAAAATCAGACAAATTGAAGCTGAAAAGTTGATTTTACACTTTAGTGATAATGCAAGAACTCATGAGAGCTCAAAAAAGCTTGAGAAGTATTTAAAAGAGGGACTTATCGTCTTGTCTAAATTTCTTTTCAGCAAGAATTTAATTGTTAAGAATAAAAAAGTTCAGGCCGTTGAATTGAGCCTGACTCTTTGCGGCGACAAAAGGATAAGAACTCTCAATAGAGACTATCGAGGTAAAGACAAGGCAACGGATGTTCTTTCATTTCCTGTGCACGATTCACTACGCCCAGAAGGGGAAGATGATTTCTTTTTCTTCGATAAGATTTTAAATCTGGGAGATATTATTATCTCTCGTGATGTTGCTAAAAAACAGGCCAAAGAATTTGAAATAACTTACGAACAAGAAATCCTTCATTTAATGGTTCATGGACTTTTACACTTATGTGGATATGACCATGAAATTGACGATAATGAAGAGAAGATCATGTTTGATTTAGAAGAAAAACTAGTAGCTAAAATTTATAAAGAGATAGGATTTTAAAATGGATCAATCACTAAGCATTGCTCTTTCTGAGAAGAAATCAGAAATAAAGAAATTTGAAGACAGACTAGACCAACTTAGGAGGTCACTTTGAAGTAGTGCGAAAAAATGCTCGACTCGAAGAAATTCAAACTATGGAAGCAATGCCTGGCTTTTGGGACGATAATGATAATGCGACCAAAATTCAGAAAGAAAAGAACATCCTTCAAGAAGTGGTAGGCACTTATAATGGACTAAAAGAACTTTACGAAGAATTTGGAGTCCTTGTTGAATTTGCCGAAGATGGAGAAGATGAAGACTCTGCCAACGAAGCACTAGAAGTTTTTGAATCATTCTTAAATAATTTTAATAAAGCTGAACAAAAAGTCCTTCTTTCAGAAGAAGTCGATCCTAATAATGCAATTGTTCAAATTAATGCGGGTGCTGGTGGTACAGAGTCTTGTGATTGGGCCAGTATGCTTCAAAGAATGATTATTCGCTGGAGTGAATCAAAGGGATTCAAAATTCAATTATTAGATGAGCAAGCAGGGGATTCAGCTGGAATCAAATCTTGTACAATGATGATTGAAGGAAATTATGCATATGGATTTTTAAAATCTGAAAGCGGTGTACACAGACTTGTTCGAATTTCTCCATTTGATTCAGGAGGAAGAAGACACACTTCTTTTTCTTCGATGTTTGTCTCTCCTGAAGTCGATGACAATATTGAAATTGAGATTCTAGATAAAGATTTAAAAATTGATGTTTACCGTTCTGGTGGAGCTGGTGGACAGTCCGTTAACACTACTGATTCTGCTGTTCGAATTACGCACTTACCATCGGGGATCGTTGTTACTTGTCAAAATGAGCGCTCTCAATTGCAAAACAAACAACAAGCAATGAAAGTTCTACGCTCAAGACTTTACGACCTTGAAATGGAAAAGCGTCGTGAAAAAGAAAACGAACAAGAGGCCCAGAAAAAAGATATTGCTTGGGGAGCACAGATTCGATCTTACGTTCTTCACCCTTATAAAATGGTTAAGGATCACAGAACGAATTGCGAATCTTCACAAGCAGAAAAAGTTCTCGACGGTGATCTCGATAGCTTTATGGATGCCTATTTAAGATGGAGTGTTGGAGAAGTTCAAGAGGGAGAAACCAACTAAGATGGGAAAACTCTTTGGTGATCTCTATTCAATCTTGCTTAATGATCGGTCTTCCAAGAGATTTTCTCTTGGCGTTGTGCTAGGACTTGGATTTTCAATTTCAATTATTCTTTCAACACTTGGAATTATGGATGGATTTGAATTCGCTCTCAAGCAGTCATTAAAACTAGCCTCTGGGGATATTACAATTTCTTCATCTCATGGATTCTTTGATTACGAAGAAGATCTAGGTCCAGAATTAAAAGGTTATCATTTTAAAGAATATACAGGGATTGTTAAAACTGAGGGCTTTCTTGTTCTCGATGATTCTTCTATGGGTGTTCTTGTCGTGGGTGTAGACTCTACTCCTTATAGCTCAATTACAGGACTTGACTTGTCGCTGAAAGACGATGAAGTGATCCTAGGAAGCGAGCTTTCAAAAAGAGCAGTTCTAAAAAAGGATGATTATCTCTCGATTGCTTTTGCCCAAACAAATAAAGAGGTAAAAGGCCTACCTGAACTTTTTGATTTTAAAGTTAAAAAAGTTGTTAGCCATGGAATATATCAAAAAGATCTAAGAATTGTTTATGTTAATCGCAAGACTCTTCAAAATATTTTAGAGCTCGATAACAGGGTTAATCAGGTCGTAGCGAAAGTGCCAAGTCCATTTAACTATGAAGAGCGTCCTAAAGATTACACTGACCAAGTCGATCTTATGGCCGAAAAACTAGATATGAACTTAGGCTATACTTACAATGTTAGAACTTTTTGGCGTGAGTTTGATTATATTATTAAAGCGGTTTCAGCTGAAAAGAAAATGATCTCTCTTGTTTTACAGATTATCGTCATTATCTCTATTTTCAATGTTGTTGCCTTTATTATTTTTCTCAATGAAAGAAAGGTTCAAGAGATCTTTCTCTTTCGTGCTCTTGGGATGGGAGAGAAGAAGATAAGAAGAGTGTGGTACTTGCTTTGTATTTTTATTTGGCTTTCTTCTTGTGTCGTTTCTATTCTATTTGTTGAATTTTTCGATTTCTGTTTACAGAATCTTCCAATTTTTAAATTGCCTGGAAATGTTTATCAACTTGGTGAGTTGAAACTAGAAATTAGTTTTTTTAGTTATCTCTTAGTCTTTTTTAGTGCTCTTGTATGGATGTACTTTTTATCTTGGTTCACAATGAGAAGACTATCAAAGAGATCATTGCTTCAGGCCCTCAGGCAGGAGTTTTCTTAATGTCATTAATAGAAGTTAACCAACTTAAAAAGAGTTTTGGGTCCGTTGAGATTTTGAAAGGGATTGATCTTTCTTTTGAAGAAGGTGAGCATTATGTCATAAAAGGATCTTCTGGTTCAGGAAAATCTACTTTTCTCTATTTATTGGGGGGATTAGATAGGGCAAGTGAAGGAAGCGTTCATTTCCAAGGTTTTGATATCTCAAAATTTTCTGATGAGAAGTTAGCACAGTTTCGAAATCAAAATGTTGGTTTTGTCTTTCAATTCCATTTCCTTCTTCCCAATCTCACTTGTCTCGACAATATTTTACTTCCAGCTAGAATTGGCGGGCGTAAAGAAAAGAAAATCAAAGAAAACTCTGTAAAACTTGCGGACTATCTTAACGTTTCGCATTGTTTGAAGAAATATCCTTTTGAACTCTCTGGTGGTGAACAGCAGAGAATCAATATCATTAGGTCCCTGAGTTTAGCTCCAAAATTACTGCTATGCGATGAGCCTACGGGGAACCTCGACTCTGAAAACTCAATGAAAGTCACAAAACTACTCAAAGGGTTAGCACAAGAGTTTAACTCGACCATGATTATCGTAACGCACGACGGTGCCGTTGCGAATAACTTCCAGCATGTATATGAAATGAAAGATGGGCTTCTTGTTTAGACGAGTGGTGTTATAAATTCCTTTTGTAAGAATGCGTCTATCTTGATACTTTTATAAACCAGAGTATTTTTATCCATTGGACGTGGAATTTATCTTCATGGAGATTTGATGCTTAGAAGAGAAAAACTCTCTAAGATTTTGAAATATTTAACACTGACACTAACTCTAGCTGTCGGAGTTTTTTCTAATTCTAGTGCCTTCGATGACATTGGAAAGCGTAAGAATCTATTCAAAATTGATGAGATCGTATTTAAAGGTTTGAAAAAAGTTGAGCGAGAAGCTGTTCTTGGAAAGATCAATTCTAAAGTTGGGATGATGCTAGATAGTCATCTGCTTAAAAAGGATCTTGAGAGAATTTATCGCTTAAAATACTTTGAATCAGTTGAGGCCCTTAGAGAAAAGTCTAAAGGAAAGAATCAACTGGTTTTCGTTGTTAAAGAAAAGCCCGTTATTTCAAAAATTCTCATTGAGGGGAACGATGAAGTCGATCGCGATGATCTCGTTGCAGTCTTAAAAACGAAAGAATTTTCAATTGTTGATGTCAATACTATCAAACAAGATGTTGAAGCACTTCAAAAGTATTATGAAGAGAAGGGTTTCTACCTGGCTTCAGTTGATTACGATATTAATAAGGTTGAAAACGATAACGTTGAGCTAACATTTGAAGTTAAAGAATTTGATAAAGTTCGCGTTAAGAAGATCACTTTCTTAGGAATCAAGGCATTCTCTGAAGATCAACTTAAAGGTATTATGGAAACGAGAGAGGAAGAACTTTTCTCTTTCATGAATAATGCGGGTAACTTTAAAGAGTTCAATTTTCAAATTGATATAGAGCGTGTGAAGCAATTCTATCGCAACAAGGGATTTCTTCAAGTTAACGTTGGAGCCCCTGATATTACTGTTTCAGAAGATAAGCGATGGGTTTTCATTACTCTTAAAGTAAACGAAGGTCCAAAATTTACTGTTAATGATATCTATTTCAATGGAGAAGTTCTTTTCGATGAAGGAAAACTCCTTGAAGAGCTTCGCATGAAGTCTGGAAGTACATACTCGGAAGAAATTCTTAGGGCCGATATCCAGATGCTGACTGAAAAGTATCAAGATGAAGGATACGCTTTTGCTAACGTCCTTAGAACTCTTGATGTCGTTCCTGGTGAAAACAAAGTCAATGTAGAGTTTTCTTTTGAGAAAGGGAAGATTGCACACTTTGGGAATATCGTTATTAAAGGAAATACAAGATCACGTGATAAAGTTATTCGTCGCGAATTAAAAATTGAAGAGGGGATGAAATTCTCCGGATCTAAACTTCGTGAGTCTAAAGAAAATGTTAACCGTCTAGGTTTCTTTGAGCCTGGAAGTGTAATCTTTAATACTGTTAGTGTTAAGGGACGTGATGATCTTCTCGATGTCGAGATTTCAGTTAAAGAAAAAAACACAGGGCAAATATCTCTGGGAGCTGGTTACTCAACAGCAACAAAGGGATTTATTCAAGCCTCTGTTACTCAAAACAACTTTAGAGGTCTAGGGCAGTCTCTCTCATTCACTCTAAACCTTTCTAATACGCAACAGACGTTTAGTTTAAGTTTTACTGAACCATACCTATTTGATTCTAAGTGGACTGCTGGAGGAGAAATCTTCTCGACAAAGAATGAACAGCTTACTTCATATGATTATAAGAAAGTCGGTTTTGCTGCAAGAATTGGGTATCCTGTTTTTGAATACACAAGACTCTTTCTTACATATAAACTTGAAGAGACAACTCTTTCAAATATCGAAGATGAAACGATTAACGAAGAAGCTGAAAATGGTATCACTTCTTCTGTTAGAACGGCTCTTGTTAAAGATAAAAGAGACCACCGCTTTGAACCAACAAAAGGTTATTACTTAAGTTTTGCAACAGAGTATGCCGGTGTTGGTGGTGAGAAGAAATGGTGGAAAAATGAGGCCGATGCTCGTTGGTTTAAGAGAGTTTATGGTGACCTCATTTTTAGATCAAGACTTTATACAGCTAAGCTAGAAACTGTTAATAGTGAATTGATTCCAAGAAATGAGAGATTTTCTCTTGGTGGTTCAAGAAACCTTCGTGGATTTACAATTGAAGATATTGGCCCAAAGAAGACAATTCAAGTTACTGAAGATGGTAAGACAAAAGATAAGACTTTCAATGATGGAGCTCAATTTACGGCCTACACAACTCTTGAATTAGAGCACCCTCTAGCAAGAGAAGCTGGTCTGAAATGGGTACTATTTTTTGATGCTGGTAACGCAGTTGATATCGATAACTTTAATAAAGTATACATGGACTATGGTTTTGGATTTAGATGGTTCTCGCCATTAGGTGTACTTAGATTTGAATTTGGTTTCCCAATCAACCCTGATGATGAGGGAGAGAAAGGTAGCCAATTCCACTTTGATATAGGACAATTATTCTAATTTATAGAAAACGGATTTTTTAGGAGCGTTTTAATGAAAACAATTTCAACTTTAATTTTAGCCCTGGCATTTTCAGTTCCATCATTGGCCCTAACTGTTGGAAAAGTAAATGCACAAAAAGTTCTTACAACAATCAATGAAGGTAAGAGAGTTGGTGAGAAGTTAAAGAAAAAAGTAGAAGAGAAGCAAAAGATTCTTAAGAAAGAAGAAGATAAATTCAAAAAAATGCAAGAGGACTTTCAAAAGCAAACTCTTGTTATGAATGATAAAGCGAAAGCTAAAAAGCAAGCTGAGCTTCAACAAGCTTATATGAAGCTTCAACAGACTATGGGAAGTTTTCAAAATGAAATTAGAGATATGGAAGCTAAGCTTCAGGCTCCAATCGTAGAGAAAATTAAAAAAGTTGTAGAAAAAGTTTCTAAGGATAGTGGTGTTGATATCACTGTTGAATCAAGAACATCTCCAATTCTTTTTGCAAAAAAAGAAAAAGATCTAACAGAAGATGTTATTAAAGCTTACAACAAAGAACATAAGTAGAAAAAACTCTTCATTGAGTCTTTAGATAGAGGGGGAGCTGTATAGTTCCCCCTTACTCGTTTTATTGACCTAAGAAAAAGAGAAGAATAATGAAATTAGCTGACTTAAAAATACTAGACCCAAGCTTAGCTCCTTTAGATGAAAATACAGAAATAGAGATTCAAGGTTTAACAACTTTTGATTTTCCTAAGGCACAGAGTGCAGCTTTTATTAAAGATAATAAGTTTCTAAGAAAGGTGCGATCAAAAATTGAATCAAATGATTGGTCTGAGTCTTTTCTTATTTTAGAAGCAAAGTTTTTGGATCGTATTGATGGCGAAGACTTAGAATTCTTAAAGTCTAATTTTAAAGCTCTTTTAAAAGTTGATTCAGTTGCTCTTTGTATGTCTTTTATTTCAAGGCCATTCTATGATGAACTCTATTTAGAGCTTAATGACATGGTTGATGGAAGACAAATGGGAACAGCATCGGTTCATCCTACTTCATGGATTGCTCAAGGCGCGCACATTGGAGAGGGTGTAATAATTGGTGAAGGTGTTAAAGTCCACTCTGGTGCAAGAATTATGTCATTTGCAAAAATCGACGCGGGCAGTGAGATTTTTCCAAATGTTACCATCTATCCTTATGTTGAAATTGGAAAGAATTGTAGAATTCACTCTGGAACTGTTATTGGTGCTGATGGGTTTGGTTATAACTTTGATAAAGGAATCCACCATAAAGTATGGCATATGGGTTCTGTTAAAATAGATGATGATGTCGAAATTGGAGCAAACTCTTGTGTTGATCAGGGGACCTTTTCTCCAACTTTAATTGGTAGAGGGACTAAGATTGATAACCATGTTCAGATTGGACACAACGTTGTTCTAGGAATGGGGGTTATTCTTTGTGGTCATGTTGCAATTGGTGGAAGCGCTAAAGTTGGTGACTTTTGCGTTTTCGGTGGAAAAGCTGCCCTTGGTGATGGGTTTACTTTAGGGAAAGCTTGTCAGGTTGCAGGTGCCGGAATGGTTAATTGTGATTGGCCAGATGGTTCTGTTGTCGGTGGTCATCCTGCTCGTCCAGTTAAGGAGTGGATGAAAGGGATTGCTTACTTAAGAAAAATGTCACTTCAATAAAATTTGGGAATATTTTTGGGGGATTAATATGGAAATGAATAAAGAAGCAGTAATGAAATTTCTTCCACACAGAGAGCCTTTTCTCTTCGTGGATGCTATTGAAAAAGTTGAACACAATAAAGAATTAGTAGCAGGAGAACTTCTCTCTCAAAAAGAAGTTGTTGGATCGAAAGTAACAGCAATTTACAGAACGAAAGAAGATCATCCTATTTTTGCAGGGCACTTTCCTGGTAAGCCAATCTTTCCTGGTGTCTGTCAGGTCGAGATGATGGCGCAAAGCTCTAGTTTTTGTTTAAAAGATTGTGTTGAAAGTGGAAAAGATGTTGAGATGGATGTTGCTCTTGTAAGTGTGAGTGCTGCAAAATTCAGAAAACCAATTTTTCCTGGAATGGACCTTGTCATTGAAACAGAATGTACAAAGTCTAGAGGACCAATGTTAGAAAATATCTGTAAGGTTTTTCACAATGGCGAACTTATGAGTGAAGCAACTGTGATGGCCTCTGTACGACTATAATTTAAAAGAGGATTTATGACGTTAAAAATTCATGAAACAGCAATCGTCGACAAGAATGCTAAGCTCGGTGAGAACATCGAAATTGGTGCCTATTCAGTAATTGGGCCAAATGTTGTGATTGGAAATAATAATAAAATTCACTCTCACGTTGTGATTGAAGGGCATACTGAAATTGGACAAAATAATGAATTCTTTCAGTTTTGTTCTATCGGAGCAGCGCCTCAGGACTTAAGTTATAAAGGTGAGCCAACGAGAACAATTATTGGTTCAAATAATGTTTTTAGAGAGTATGTTTCAATTCACAGAGGAACTCTTAAAGATAAAGAGGTTACGACGATTGGAAATAACTGTCTGATGATGGCAAAGGCCCACGTTGGTCACGACGCGATCATTGGCGACAATGTTATTCTTGTAAACTCTGTTAACGTTGCAGGCCATGTTAAGATTGGTGACAAAGTTATCATTGGTGGTGGTTCAAATATTTCACAATTCGTAACACTTGGTCGTGGCGCTTATATTGGTGGTGCTTCTGCTATTGATCGCGATATTCCATTTTTCTGTACTGCCTATGGAAATAGAGTAAAGCTAAAAGGAATCAACATTATTGGTCTTAGAAGACAAGGTTATGATAAGCCAGTTATTTCTGAGTTCGTTGATTTCTATCGTACAATGGAATCTTCAGCACTCTCTCCAAGAGCATTCGTTGATCATGATGAATTAATGGAAGAGTACAAAGATAACACACTCGTTGAAGAACTTAGAGTATTCATTAGAGAGAGTGAGATTGGACTAGCTCCATTTGTTAAGTAATTTTTAAAAGAGGTTCATAATGAAAAAAGTGAAAGTTGCAGTTATAGGATATGGTCACCTTGGTCGTTGGCATGCTCAAAAAGCTGAGGCTCTCGAAGGTTCAGACTTCATCGCTATCGTTGAAAAATTTCCAGAGGCTCAAAAGAAAGCAAAGGAAACACATCCTAATGTTCAGGTTGTTTCTGATGTTGAAGAAATTATGGATCAAATCGACGCTGCTGTAATTGTCACACCGACTAGCTTTCATTATGACCTTGTTATCAAGTTGATTGAAAACAATAAACATGTATTTTGTGAAAAACCAATGACATCGACTTTTGAACAAGCTTTAAAAGTCGATTCTCTTTTAAAAGAAAAAGAAGGACTTGTTTTTCAAGTCGGGCACAGTGAAAGATGTCATCAAGTCTGGGATTATAAAAAAGACTATATGGACTTTTTTAATTCTAAGGCCGTCGTCAATATTAATCGCTACGCACCTTTTAAAGGGAGAGCAACTGATGTTGATGTGGTACAAGATCTTATGATTCACGATATTGATTTAATGCTCTATCTTTTTGAAGATATGCCAGTGTCAGTAAAGTCGAATGGCTTTAAAATGAGAACAGATAAGTGGGATCATGTAAGCAGTGACTTTTGTTTCGAAAATGGAAGAGTTGTGAATATAACTGTTGGGCGCAATGCTGCTAAAGAAGTGAGAGAGCTTGTTGTAACGAATGAATTTGGACAACTAGAGTTTGATCTTTTTCAAAATAAACTTTTAGTCGCGAAATCGAGTGAACAAAGTGAGTTTGTAAAAGAAATTTCTTATGAGCGAAGAGATCACCTTCTTGTAGAGCAAGAGAAGTTCTATTCATCCATTTCTATGGGAGAGAAGATCTTTGTCGATATTCAAGACGGTTTAAGAGCAATGGAAGTTATCGCTAAAGTTAACGAGAGTCTTGAAACAAATAGAGAAGTTCAATTCTAATGAAAGAGCAATGCTTAATTATCGCCGGAGAAAAATCTGGTGAAGAACATTGTCTGAGCTTTTTTGACTCGATTAAAGCGAATCGCCCTGATTGCCATTTCTTTGGCGTAGGAGGCAATGAACTCGCTGCAAAAGATATGGAACTTCTCTATCACTTGAAAGATTTTTCAAGTTGGGGTTTTAGTGAAGTTATTGGGAAAATTCCATTTTATATAAAGGCCTTTAATCACATTGTCGACGAAGTTAAAAAGAGAAACTGCAAGGTTGCTATCCTTATCGATTTTCAAGACTTCAATCTAAGGCTTGCAAAGAAACTACAAAAAGAAGGCGTTAAAGTTCTTTATTATGTCGCTCCTCAAGCGTGGGCATGGAAGGCCTACAGGGCCAAAGTTCTAGAAGAGACAGTTCATACACTCTTTACGATTATTCCTTTTGAAAAAAAATGGTTTGGAGATAGAGGGGTTCAAAGAGTCCGCTCTGTGGCCCATCCTCTTTGGATTACTTATAAAGATGAGTTAGAAAGCTTCAAAAGAGATCGTTCTTACAGTGAAATATCAAAGGAAAAGAGGTTACTTCTTCTCCCTGGAAGCCGTAATTTTGAAGTTAAAAACCTTCTTCCTGACTTTGTTGAAACAGTGAAAACTCTAAGAGCAAAAAGTAATTTGAAAGTTGGAATTGTCTGTTCTTCAAATGTTGATAAGAATTTGTATGCACCTTACCTAGATTCAATTGATGTCATTTTTGATAATGAACAATTGAGTGAAGCATTAAAGTGGGGGGATTGTTCAATTGCAGCTTCTGGGACAGTTACCTTAGCTACAGCTCTTTTTGGGCTTCCAACAGTTGTTTGCTATAAATCATCCTTTTTCAATGAATTTATTTACTATACGTTTATTACCTATGATGGTCCGATTTCTTTGGCCAATATTTTTAGAAATAAAAGAATCTTTCCTGAGCTTGTCCAAGAGGGATGTTCTCCTTACACAATCGCTAAGGCCTTTGATTCGTTAATGGGCTCTAAAGAGTCGTATGAAAATATTGTTGATGAACTCAAAGTTGTCTTTGACGAAGTTCAAGGAGAGCATTTTGATGTAGGTCAATATATGAGTGAAGTGATAAAAGAAAGCTATGAAAACTAGATTACTTAGACCTCTTATTTATATGGTAGGACTCCCATTCACGTTTCTATGGGAAAATATTTATCGCATCAGACGTTTTGCTTATAAATATGGTTTTTTAAAGCAAAACAACTTTCGTGTACCTATTATCTCAATTGGTAACTTAACTTTTGGTGGAACAGGAAAAACACCTTTCACATTATGGGTATCAGAGTATCTAGAGACTCTAGATAAAACAGTTATGATTCTTATGCGGGGTTATAAAGGGAAACTTGAAAGTTCAAGTGGAATTATTCGCAGTAAAGCGAAAATTAGAGGGAATCCCGTCGACTATGGAGATGAAGCGCTCATTCTTTCGAGAAGATTAGAAAAGACTTCAATTGTTGTTGGGAAAAATAGAAGCGAAAATCTCGACTTTTATTTTAAAGATGAAGAGCCAGATGTTGTTTTATTAGATGATGGTCACCAGCATTTAAAATTACATCGAAATATCAATATTCTTCTTTTTGATTCTCTCTTGCCAATAAATCGTTATAAAGTCGCACCTCTAGGCTATATGCGAGAAAGTTTCTCTGCCATTAAAGATGCCGATCTTATTGTTTTAGGTCGTTCTGATCAAGTAAGTGAAAAAAGAAGACTCAAACTCAAAAAATTTCTCCATGAAAAGTCTAAGGGGACAATTCCATTTGCTGAAATTGGCTATAAACCAACTGGGATTATGGATTGTTCATTTAATAAAGTTATGGATGTTGAAGGCCTAAAGGAAAAAAGAGTCATTTGTGTTTCTGGTATTGCCTCTCCATTGTCTTTTTATAGTTTAGTTGACTCTCTAGGTGCAGATATCATTCATAGGGAATCATTTCCAGATCATCACTACTTTAAACCAGAAGAAATTAGTCGACTTCTTGATCTTGCTGAAAAAGAAGATGCACTTATTTTAACGACTGAGAAGGATATCGTTAAAATCAGAAGGGTTAGTGATAATGAAAGAATTGTCTATCTCGAAATAAAAGTGAACTTCTTTAGTGGGGAAGATAAAGCTAAAGAAATTATTTCGCGAGCTTTCATTAATTCTATCTAAAGGGTACAATTTTTTTCAAAACACTTTCCTAAGGGTTTGATAATGGGACAATTGTTGAGAAAAAAACTCCCTTTTCTATCTATTGCATTTTCAGTCTTCCTATTGTCTTCTTGTGCGACAAAAGATGATCGTCTATTTGATGAAAATGAGAAACAAGCTAATGATCTCGTTGAGGTTTTTAAACTCGATGAAAAGAATTTTAATAAATTCAAAGTTACAAAAATAGCGAAGAAAAAAACTGTAGCTCAATCAAAAGTTGAAGAGAAAAAAGAAACAGCTCTAAAAAATACTCCTAAAAAAAAGATCAATAAAAAGGTTAAATCTAAACCTGTGCCTGAACAGAAAAAGGTGAGCGAAACTCTTCCAGCAATAAAACAAGAGAACGTTCAAAAAGACTTATCAGTTGTTAAGACAAATCCAAATTTCATTTACCCTGATGACTATCCTGAGATCTATAAAGATTATGATAGGGAATCAAAGAAAACATGGAAAAAGAGATCTCCTCTTTTTTATGAAGGAGAAGAGTTCACAATTGCTGTTCGTTACTTAGGAATTACGGCGGGCCATATTAAGCTCCAATCTCGCGGGCGAGTGATGCTTGGAGATAAAGAAGCCTATCATGTGAAGGGAATCCTTAAGTCCGCAAGCTTTTATGAATATGTCTACAAATTGGAAGATACTGTCGAGACGTTTATGGCAACGGACAACCTTATTCCTCTTAAGTACACGCTCTTTCAAAGAGAGAGCGGTCAAAATGTTGATGATCTCCAAGTCTTTGATCAGGATAAGCTTAAAACTTATTTCTGGTATAAAAGAGTAAAAGATGGAAAAATTAAAAAGAGAGAAAAGAATGAATATATCCCAAGATATTTTCAAGACTCGTTTTCAGCTCTCTACTTCGCTCGAGGCCTACCTCTGAAGATAGGAGATGAGTATCGCTTTCCTGTCGTTACAAGGGCCAAGCTTTGGATGCTCAAGATGAAAGTCGACAAAAGAGAGTCGATTGTCGTCAATGGAAAAAAATATGATGCTTTAAAAATTAAAGCTGAGACGAGATTTCCTGGAGTTCTAAAGAAAAAGGGCGATATTATCTTTTGGTACTCAGCTGATGAGACAAGAAAGTTATTAAAGTTCGAAGCGAAAGTTAAAATAGGTGCCATCGAAGGTGAGCTTATTAATTATAAAACAGGGGATAAGATCGAGTAATGCAAATCGATATCTATAAAGACCAACAAAATATTCTCTATGTTTGCCCAAGTAAGTATTGGGGAACAAGAGAACGTATGGCCTTAAAAGATATTAAAATTGCTCGTGATGTTGGTCACAATGTCTTTCTCTACTGTTTGCGCGATTCTTCTTTACACGAACATGCTAAGAGAGAGAATATTCATTGCTTTTTTCATCAGGGAAAGAACCGTATTAAATTTCGTCATTGGTATCGATTAGGAGAGTTGAGATCAATTATTAAGAAGTTTGATGTTAATATTGTTCATTGTTACAACTTGAACTATCTTTGGCCTCTTAGTTACTTTCTAAGAAAAGAAAAATATAAATCCCTCATATTAACTCTTAATCGAGATTTAAAAAGCTTCTATTTAAATTTCTATTTTCGTCCCTTAGTTTCTCGCATTGATCTCGTTTTCTTACCAATGAAAGAGATGCTTGAAAGTGTTCGTGGTCATTTAAACATCCCTCCTATGAAAATGGAGTTTATAGGCCTGGGTCTTAAAGTAGATCGAAAGGTTGAGCTTGAAAAATCGAAAGAGTGTTGGGATATCGGGTTATTTGTTGGTGGACATGAAGAAGATGCGAGCAATATCATGCCCGTTCTTCGTTGCTTAAACTCCCTTGTTCATGGACCTTTTTCTGAGCGAAATTTTAAGCTTCACCTTCTTTCAGATAAAAAGTGGATGGAGTTTGTGATTTTCTCGGAAGTCGATAAGTTTATAACTGAGAATAATTTAGAGGATCATGTCGAATTTCAAAGAGCAGAGAGTGTAGAAGAGTATCAAAAGAATCTACACTTGTGGATTGCCGTCAACCCAAGTGAAGCTCTTGAAGATTACACGATGACTGCACTTGTAAATAAAGTTCCTGTGGTCACTCCTCGAAACCCTTCTAGTATGGAAATGATTCGCCAGCTTGGAAGAGTCGGAAAAACTTATAAGTCCGGCGATGCGAGAGATCTTAAAAATTGTTGCGTTGAAGTTCTTTCTAAAAGTAACCAATATTGCCAGAACTTGACTTTTGTTCGCGAGCAAATTGAGAGAATGTTTGGCGGTAAGACCTACAAAAATCAAATACTTAGTCTGTATGAGAAGTCCTTGAATAAACGTCTTCGACTCTACCCTGTAAAACGATAATTTCTCCAAATTTTTCCTGTACGTGCGCGGAATTTTTAGGTATTCTGCGCGTCAAGTTTTTAAAAAATTCTGCGATGCCTCAGTAGGGGATAAGTGGACTCGGTTTTACCGGGAAAATAAAAAGAGTGGATTCTAGGGGTGGAGCCCTGGTTTTCATGAAAGAGGTGCTATATGGCAAATACATTTGAAACTCCAAAATGGATGCAAGACTACGAAGTAGTTTTCGGTGAAGACGTTGAAACAAAAGAAGCGACGGAATTCGGAAAACTTCTAGCTGAGCAAAAAGAAGAGAATTTTACTGAAGGTGAAGTTTTCAAAGGTAAAGTTGTTCGTATCGGTCAAGACTATGTAATGGTTGACATCGGATACAAGCAAGAAGGTCTAGTTCACGTTAAGGAATTCCTTAACTATGACGGGACTCTTAAAATCTCTGAAGGCGATGAAATCGAAGTTTACCTAGAGAAACTTGAATCACGTCTTGGAAACCTTGTTCTTTCTAAGGACAAAGCTGAGATCCTTAAAGCTTGGGATAAAATTTCTGAAGCTTGTGAAAAAGGAACTCCAGTTGAAGGTACAGTTGTTGCTAAGGTTAAAGGTGGTCTATCGGTAGATATCGGTGTTAAGGCTTTCCTTCCTGGTTCACAAATTGACCTAAGACCAACAAGATACCTAGACAAGTACATCGGTAAAAAGATGGAATTCAAGGTTATCAAGTTCAACAAGAAAAGAGGGAACATCGTTCTTTCTAGAAGAGCTATCCTTCAAGAGGAGAGAGGAAAACTTAGAGGTGAAATCCTTTCTCAAATTCAAGAAGGTATGGTTGTTAAAGGGATCGTTAAAAACATCACTGACTACGGTGCATTCATCGACCTTGGTGGTATTGATGGTCTTCTTCACATTACTGATATGTCTTGGGGACGTGTTAAGCATCCTTCAAGCCTACTTGCTATCGGTGATGAAATTGAAGTTAAAATCCTTAAGTTTGATCAAGAAAAAGAAAGAGTTTCTCTTGGTCTTAAGCAGGTTCAACCGAACCCTTGGGAAAAAGCTAAGGAAAAATACACTGCTGGTACTAAAGTTAAAGGTGAAATCGTTTCTGTTAAAGATTACGGTGTATTCATTGAGCTTGACGATGGTATCGAAGGTCTTATCCACGTTTCTGAAATGTCTTGGACAGGGAAAATTAAAAACCCAGCTAAGCACTTCAACGTTGGTGAGTCTATTGAAGCACAAGTTCTTGACGTTGATGTTGAGAACAAGAGAATCTCTCTTGGTCTTAAGCAACTACAAGACAACCCTTGGAATGCTATCGAATCTAAGTATAGCGTAGGTTCTAAAGCTACTGGTAAGATCAAATCTATCGTAGAATTTGGAATGTTCGTTGACCTAGGTGAAGAAGTAGACGCTCTAATTCACGTTTCTGATATTTCTTGGACAAAGAAAAACGTTAATCTTAACGAAGAGTTCAAAGAAGGTCAGGACGTTGAAGCAATGGTTCTTTCTGTTGATAAAGATAACGCTAAATTCTGTCTTGGAATTAAGCAACTTCAAGAAGATCCATGGAAAAAGATCGAAACTAGACTTCCAGTTGGAACAGTTGTTGAAGCAGAAGTTGTTCGTGTAACTGACTTTGGTGCTTTCGTAGAACTAGAAACAGGAATCGAAGGTCTAATCCACATTTCTGAGCTTTCTGAAGAAAGAGTTGAAAAGCCAGAAGACGTTGTTAAGAGAGGAGACGCGGTTAAAGCTATGGTTATCTCTATTGATAAAGATGCCAAGAAAATCGCTCTTTCTATCAAGTCTGCTGCTACAGCTGCTGCTAACGGTTCATACTCACATGAGCCAGTTAAAACAGCAACTCTTGCTGACAAGCTTAAAGGTTTCTCTGTAGAATAAGAAATACCTTAAATTTTCTTAAATATGGGCCTCCCTTTCGGGAGGCCTTTTTTGTTTTTCTTAAGTCGTTGTCTTTCGGTGATGTGCTAAACTAAATAAAAAGCATTAGATAAGGACAGCGTGTTTTTATGGTTAAGTTTATAGGGATCGTCGATGACGATGCTGAAATATTGGAAGTCTATTCAGTAATGCTTCAGGGGCTATCATTGAAGTATGGCTATGAAGTTAAGACGTTTTTACGCTCTATGGACTTCATTAAGTTTGTTGAATCTCTAAGAGAAGAAGTTTCTGATGCTGTCTTGTTGGCCGATATCAATATGCCAGGAATGGATGGGTTATCTCTCTTAGATTACTGTCATAGTAATCACCCAAATATAAAAGTCATCATGCAAACGGGAATGAACGAGCCTAATTATGTACGTAAGGCCTTTCAATCTGGAGCCAGTGATTACTTTATTAAGCCAATTGATTTTCGAGCTCTCATATCAAGAATAGAAAATAAAATAGAAAAAGAATGTTTTCACTAGAGTGAGGCGTGATTATGGAAAATGTAGTTGCAATCATCGATGATGAAGAAGATATTTTAACCATCTACCAAGTAATGCTCGGTACGACAGCAACGAAACTCGGTATTAGGATTGAAACATTTTTATCCGCAAAAGAATTTATTAATTATCTATCATCAAATTATGATAAATTTGTCACCCTCATCATTCTCTCTGATATAAATATGCCTGAGATGGATGGCTTTTCACTTCTTCAGTATATGAATGAAAATTATCCTCAGTTTAAAATCATTATGCAATCAGCTTATACAGATGAATCTTATATTTCAAAAGCACTAGAAAAGGGAGCGAGTGACTACTTAACTAAGCCCATTGATTTTAATGCTCTTAAAGTTCGTTTAGAAGAAGAGTTTCGGCATGAGAATCATTCGTGATGCACTAATCATCATTGGACTTATCGCTTCGTTTTTTCCCTTCTTTGCGAAAGGGCTTTTTAGTAACATCAATGTTCTTTATACCTATTTTTCATTTTCCTTCTTTTTCATTGTCATTAGTAATTTTTTAGACCGAGGTGATCGATGATTTTTGCGCTGATCATCTCTCTTGCCCTTTACACTCTTATTCTTTGGGCGGTTGGAAAAACTCTTCCACGCTATATTGAGAAAGGAGTGAAGGGATTAAGTAGTGCCATTTATGTCTTGGGCTATGGAGCATATTGTACGACTTGGACATACTATGGTTCACTCGAAGGAGTGCAAAATAATGGACTTTTTTATTTTGCAGTGTATGTCGGCCCGATTTTATCTTCCTTTCTCTGGAAGACGATTCTCTATAGAATTGTAGAGTTAAAGAGAAGTTATGAGATCACGAATATAACGGATTTAATTAACGTCATTTATAGAAGAAGCGAAAAGACAGTTGTCTTTGTTACATGCTTTCTTTTTATCGGTATGCTGCCTTATATAAGTGTTCAAATGAAAGCAGTGAACTCTTCAATACGTTTTTTCTCAAATACTGAAGGGCCTCTTCTTTTTGGAATTGATTTATTTGTATTGTGTTCTTTCATTTTCTTTACCCTGTTTTTTGGAAATAAGAAATTAGCAGATAAGTCCGATCAATATGGACTTTCAACAATTATTGCAGTGGAAAGTCTAGTTAAGCTTATTGGAATGTGTTTAGTTGGTGTCGTTGTTCTTTATTTTCTCCTTTTTGATCAAGAAAAATCAGTCGTCATGGATCGTCTTTTTCATGATGACCCTGTTTTTGGTTCAGAGGTCTTTTTTAGTAAAACAAATAAATGGATCTATACTATCTTTGTTTCTGCCTTTGCTTTTCTCTTTCTTCCAAGGCAATTTCACGTCAGTATTCTCGAGTTAAAAAAGAAATCTGACATCGTTAAAGCTACTCAGTATGTCCCTTTATATTTGATTATTATGACTGTTTTTATTATTCCGATTAGTCTTTATGGTGCGAGCTTTTTGCAAAATGTCCAAGCGAGTAATTTTTCATTAGGGATACCTGAGTCTTTGGGACTTCATTGGCTTTCAATTATTATTTTCTTAGGAGGCTACTCTGCAGCTTCAGGAATGGTTGTTTTAGAGGTAACTTCACTTACATCCATGATTACAAATAATCTCATTATTCCTTTTGCTCAAAGAAAGAGAATGGAAGATATTTTTAAAAAGCTTTACTTTATAAAGCAAGTTACGGCCGTCGTCCTCATGATTTTGGCCTTTCTTTATTTTGAATTTGTCGCTAAAAATTTTCCAATTATTGCTACTGGTATGGTCTCATTCTGTTGTATCTTTCAACTTGCACCATCCTTTTTGGGCGGACTTTTTTGGAAGGGAGCCCATCGTTTAGGGATGAAAATTTCAATTTATTCTGGTGCGATACTATGGTTCTATACTCTTTTTCTTCCTGGGATTATCGAGTCATTTTCTCCTTCTTCACCTTTCATTCATCATGGTCCATTTGGAATTGAATTGTTAAAACCTTATGCTTTATTTGGGGTTGAAGAGTTCGATAAAATTGGTCACAACTTCTTTTGGACAATGGCAATCAATCTACCTTGCTTTTTTTATTTTTCTAAGCTTGGAAGAAGATTAGAGGAATCTAATTTCGTTGAACAAGAGATCATCTCTGAATCTCTTTCAACAGTTCGTTTTTTAGAACAGTATTCAAAATCTTTAAAAAGATTCTTAGATAAAGAGCAAGCGGGCATTAAAACAGAAGAGATTAAAAGAAAATTTGCAATTGAGGATAAAGTTGGAGTGGAGGACTTTTGCGACCTTGTTAGTTATTGTGAATCCTATTTAAGTCAATTAGTCGGTTCAATTTCGGCCGAAAGAGAAGTTCAAACAATCCTTTCTGAAAGACAGAAAACAGCGATGGAAAAGGCCAAAAGATATATGAATGATCGTAATGTCATGGCCAGAGAAAAGTTGTCTGGTCTAAGAGTTCTTGCATCAGGAATGGCCCATGAATTAAATAATCCAATCAATATACTCGATACTTCTACACAAGCGCTTCTTATGAAATTAGAAGAGTTAAAAAAGATGAAGGCTGAAGGCGTAGGAAAAAGTGAAATTTTTGACCTTATGGATGAATTGGAAGCTCTTTCAAGTGTTGTTCGAAATGGGAGTCGGCGAACGGCAGATGTCCTATCGACAATCCTCTCAAAAACAGAATGTTCAAATCTCATCGTCGAACAAGAGAATATTGAAAAGCTCATTAAATCAAGTTTTGAAGAGGCCAAAGAAAGAGAAAGGCTTACTATCAATGTGAATTTCACAATTCATTGTGCATTGTCTTCATTTATACCTTGCTCAAAGAGAGATTTAACCAAGGCCTTTGAAGAGATCTTTTCAAACTCCTTTTATGGAATTCTAGAAAAAGCAAAAGAAGATCCTATCTTCAAAGCAACAATTCATGTCTCCATCGATCAAGTCCGTTCTTTAGCTCGAATTGAGATTTCTGATAACGGGGTAGGGGTTAAGGAAGGGGAGCTTCCTATGATGGATTTACCATTCTTTACAAAGCGTCCTACAGGCAAGGGGAATGTCGGACTTGGTCTAACAATGGTTCATGATATTATTCATGCCCATTCAGGTGATATGAAAATAAAATCTAAAAGAGACGGAGGTCTTTCCGTCGTTTTAACCCTTCCATTAGTAAGATAAATCTCTTTCTTACATCTACTTACAAACCAATGTAACTTTTACATTCTCTCCTGACGGTTGAATGAAGATCTTACATATTACTCCTGTTCGCAAAAACTGTGAATTGTGAACAAGTAGAGGGAGGAAGAATGTTGAAAAAAGTTATTTTAGGAGCAGTGGCATTAACGACGGCCTTAAGTTCTTACGGAACAGGAAAAGTTATTTATGGCGAAGATGATCGTTATGACCTTTCTGAAATCCTAGATCAAAGAGTTGTAGATTTCGCTAAAGCAAGTGCAACTCAAATTGATAAAAGATATATGCTAAATGTTGGTGAGCAAACTAGGCTCATCTATGCCTCTCTTGAAAGAGTTATGGGCGTTTGTCCTGATGAGAGATTTGCTAAGCAAAACTCGATCGGTCGCTGTTCAGGTTTCCTTGTTGGTGATGATGTTCTTGTCACAGCAGGTCACTGTGTTCAGGGACTAGACTGTTCAACATACTCTTGGGTATTTGACTACGATAATGAAGAGGCCGCAGATAATACTGTTCCATCTTCAAGTGTATACAATTGTAAAGAAGTTCTCACATCTGTTCTTGAGCCACTTACTAAGAAAGACTATGCAGTTGTAAAATTGGATAGAAAAGTAACAGGAAGAACTCCGTTAAAGTTTAGAAAGACAGGAAAGCCAAGCAAGTTTGAGCCACTAACAATTATTGGTAGCCCAAGCGGTCTTTTAACGAAAGTTACAACTAATGCTTACGTTGTTGATAACTCTCACCCTGAGTTTTTTAGAACAAATGCTGATACTTTCGGTGGAAACTCTGGTTCGGCCGTTTTAAATACTCAAACAGGTCTTGTAGAGGGAATTCTGGTAAGAGGAGCTAAAGACTATGTTTGGGATCCAATCGCTCAGTGTCGCCGCGTGAACGTGTGTGACCAATTTAATCCGATGAACGGATGTTATGGAGAGAGCGTGTCTAGAATTCCTAACGTACGACTAAATCAATACCTTAAGTAATTTGGGGAAATTACTTGGGTACTATTTGAGCAACACCATACAACTTAAACCCTCCGGATGGAGGGTTTTCTTTTTTCTGCCTCTTTTAAAAAATCTCTGACTCCACTAAAATATTTCACCATGTGGAGGAATAATGAATAAGAAAGGATTTTCACTTATTGAAATGATGATGGTCTTAGGGATCATGGGCGTCGTTGCGACTGGCTTTATTACTTTCATGAAAACGCAAAATAAAGGTCAGCAAACTCTCGCGGCACAGGGTGAAAGTCATATTCTTGTTAGTGAAATGAGAACCTATTTAGGAAAGTACAATGTGTGCGCTAATACTTTGGTTGGAAAAACATTACGTAGTGAAGGACTTAAGATTCAGGAGATCCTTCGACCAAGTGGAAAAGTGAAATATAAAGTAGGTGATGTTCTTGCTCAGGGAAAATTAAAGATTAATGGGCTGTCATTAGAAAAATATGTAGAAGACACGGTGGACGGTCTTCAAGGTAGAGCGGCACTAATTGTTTCTATTGAGAGATTGGGTGATGTGTATGGAAATAAAGTCGTTCAAAAAGAGATTAATCTCGATATTGTTATTGATGCTAGTAGAAGAATAACTTCTTGTTACCCCGCCGCCCTCATTGCACAACCTGGAGCTATTAATAATATTGAATTAGGAAGTGATCAGAAAAAATTGATGGAGCAAGTTCTTGGGAACTCCCTTCCTACAGCAAATACTAAAGACGAGTCCCAGATCAATGATGGCGATGTAGAAAAAGAATTACAGCGTTTTAAAGGTCTCATGAATGGTCTTCAGGAGATGATTAAAAAACAGAATAAGCAACTCGAATCTGGGGATTACTGATCTTTATTTTCTTCTCTTAGGTAAGAAGGGATCAAGTCGATATCAAATTCCTTAGCGAGTTTTACCATTGCAGGAATGGTTACTGGGGCAAAAGGAAGGACTGCTAAGACTCCTAGGCCAATTGTTTTAAGAAAGCTTTTAAATTGAACATTGGCCTTGCTCATTTCTTCTTTACTTGCCTCTCCTTGTGAATAGCGCAAGTAGGTACGAATCATTTGAGAGTTTTCTTTTGTCTCATGCTGAAGAGCTCTTTTGATTAAACGCAAATAGCTTTTAATTTTTAATTCGAGCCTTTGTGGAATTTTCATTGCTCTAGATCTGTATCAGGTAGACAGACGGCACAACCCAAACCTTCTGTAATATCATGGCTTTTGATTTCGTCATCGATAGCCTTTTTAAGAGAGTCGATAGACTCTTTTGAAGCACTCAAAGCTGTCGCTAATGTTTCTGGGCAAGAGGGTGATTCAATTTTCACATCGATTCCCATGGCCTCCATTTGTTCAGCGTAGTCATAGGCCTTGTCTCTTTGCTCCATTGTGCATGAGAAAAGAACCTCTCCTGAAGTAATTTCAATAACTTTTACTGTTTGAGCCATTTTTCCACCTATTTTTTAATGATATACTGAATCCCACTAGCTTTTCCTAGTGAATTTGTGGGAAAAAGTATATTACTTAAATTGAAGGTTAACATTTTTGCTAGAGTGATAAAATGAAAAAAATCTATTTCATCGATCAAGAGAAATTTGTTCAAGATACAATTTCAAGCCTGTGTAAGAGGGCCGAAATTGAATGCTACAGCACAGATAATGGAGAAAATAGTCTCTATATTATTAGTGACTTTGCTCCTTCGGTTCTCGTTGTTTCACAATCGGCCGTCGAATCTCATAAAGATGAGTTTTTAAAAACGATGTTGGATGATTCTGTTTCGCAGATTCCTGTCGTAGTCATTCTTAATGAAGGAGAGCAGCTTGATAAGGATTTAGAAAAGCGATCTAGCAAAGTTCTGACGAGACCAATTGTCATTTCGACATTCTTAAAAGATATAGGGATTGAATAATGGATAAGGAATTACTCTTTATTCTTGGTGGCCTAGGTCTAACATTTATTGTTTTTGCTCTAGGTACTTATTTATCTTTAGCTGATATTCTTTAAGTTAGGGGAGCTTTATCGTCCAGATTTCATCGTAATTAGAATCTGAGACGTAGAGAATGTTCTCTTTTATTTGCCATTGTGGTTGCTCAAAACTCATTTTCATTACTGATCTATAGGCAAGGGGATAATCTCCCAAAAATTTCTTTGTTTTTGTATTGTAAACGATGGCCCTGATCATTGATATTGGTGCTGATGTCCCAGCTGTTCCTGCATTATAAATAAGTTTAACAATATCACCACGTAAGATTTCGACTTGTTGAAATTCTGGTCCTCCTCCTACATCTCTTAACTGATAATAATGTTCTTTATCTTCTTTGCTTGTAAGAAGAAAAAATCCATCTTTGTCTTGGATGTACCAATCGTTAGCGAGTGTCTGGAAACTAATAAGAAAACATAGAGTGAATAGTAATTTCATCTTGAAGCTCCTGACTTAATTTTATCAGCTCTTTCCTTATAAGGAGAGTAGGCAAAACCCCAACGAATATTTGCATAGAGGTTGTGGCGCTTACGCTTTCTCCCAACTGGATAATTGTCAACGCGAGCGAGGAAAGGTTTTTTTCCACGAGACCACTTGGCCCATGTTACATACTCTCTATGATAATGATAAACGTTATCAATTTGCGGGTCTGGAGAGTAGCGAGCATCTTGAAACTTAACGTAAGAGCGAATAGCTGCCTGTGTGTAAGGGTTTTTCGCAGATGCCGCAACAGCATCTCTCCACTGAGGTGCTCCCGGGTCATACATTGAAAATTGTGCTTTTTGTAAGGCCACATCTAAATCTGTTGCTTCTTCATGTCCCTTTTTTCTCGCATCATTTCTTCTATTTCTTATGACTTTCATAACGATCATCATTTCTTCATCGGGAGGAGTTAAAATTCCGGCCTCCCCAAAAGCCGTTAATGTCATGGCCGCAAATTCCTGTTCTTTTGGATTAAGTTTTAAAAACATATTTGTAAGAACCGAAACGCGTTTTGATTTTTTTAATTTTCTTCTATCATCGAGACCTGTGATGGCCTTTTTAATAGACTCTGAACATGTTGTTAATTCTTTCATGTCATCCAAAGAGAGGTCTTCTTTAGCTAAGCTCAAACATCCTGGCAGCCATTTCATTCCAAGATCGTCTTCGTCTTGTTTCTCTTCTTCAACAGGAACTTCTTCTTTGGCCTCAACAATATCTTGCTGCTCACATGACTTTAAAAAACTGGTTAGACTATCACTTGTAATAATCTCTTGAAGCTTATCTAGTCTTCGCGCTGTTTGTTTTACGATGTAATAATGTGAACCATCTGTATTTCTTTTAATAGGAACTCGGTAAGAGATATTTGGACCACCGGTATCGTTAGAAGTATCGAGAAGATATTCTCCGCTTTTGATCTTGTCCCAAATTTTGTCTTCACTTTCTTTATTACTTGATTGTTGTCCAATTTTTCTTAGATTATTCGTTTGTTTAAAAAAGTCGTGGAAGCCACGAGAAGATGGGTTAACATTATTTCCGTCTCTATCAAAGAGACTAAAGACTCTTCTTCTTTCACTTTTGTGATAATAGATCCAACCTGTTCTTCCCTTATTTGGGCCTGAAGTAATTTTGATTTTCATCCCAACACCACTTCGTTTATTGGTGTCAACTTCAAGAATATCGGCCCTAACTCCAGGAGTGAGATAACCAATGATATAGCTTTGCCCACCGAAGTAGCTCTTAGATCTCAATGTGACATTGCGATCGATTTTAAGTGAACGAGGAATTTGAAGAGTGCTCGCAAAGATACCCATGCTCAGTAGAGTCATACAAATCAATGGAAATAACCGTCTAAGCACTTTCGTAACCTTCGTTAAGAAAAGATTAATATTCTCCTTTTCTTATCGGTTATTTACGAAAGAACTTTACTGACTGCTTAAAGCTCTGAAGGCCTTTCATCTTCAGGCGCTAAAATGAAATCCTGAAGCCCTAAAGGGTTGAAAATAAAAGAAGGAACTCGGATTCTATAAAAGATTCCTCGCTCGTGGTTTACGCTGTTGATCAAGTTTGTCTTGCTGGCAACGATCGCGTGCGCTTCTCCTTTATCATAGGGAACGAAGAGATCGTAGTGATCTTGCTTTTCTAAAAAGAAGTTAACAATGTAGTTTCTTAGATTATCCATATCTGCTTTTTCAAAGCTTGAAACAAGAAAACTGTGTGGGTAATCTCGAAGAATCATTTTTTGTTTTAGGAAGTCATCGAGTTGGTCTTTTTTATTAAAGACAATAAACTTTTCTTTATCGCGAAGTCCAAGTTCTTCAAGAACTTCAAAAGTGACCTCTAATTGTTTTTTATAATGAGGATCAGATATATCACAAACAATAATCAAAAGATCTGCTTCAAGAGCTGATTCAAGTGTCGTCTTAAATCCATCAATTAATGTATTGGGAAGATTGGAAATAAATCCAACGGTATCGATGAGAATCATCGGTGGTTTTGTATCAGGGTTAAGCATTCTGTAGGTCGAATCAAGTGTTGCAAAGAGCTTATCTTCCTCTAGAACATCAACGCGACAGAGTCTGTTCATAAGAGAAGATTTCCCTGCGTTAGTATAACCAACGAGGGCAGCTGTTATGGCCTTATTCTGTCTTTTCTTTCTTTGTTGTTCACGAGATTTTGCAATTTCTTTAAGTTGTTTTTTAAAGAATTCGATTCTCTCACGAATGATCCTTCTATCGAGTTCGATTTGTTGTTCACCTTCCCCTCCTTTTACTCCAATACCACCTCGCTGACGGCCAAGGTGAGACCAGAAACCAGATAGCCTTGGTAAAATGTATTGCAGGCGAGAGATTTCAATCTGAATTTTTGCTTCATTCGTGCGGGCGTGCTCAGAGAAGATCTCAAGAATAACGTGACAACGATCGACAACAGAAAGTCCTGTTAACTTCTTAATGTTACGAATTTGACTAGAGGTTAACTCACAGTCAAAGACAAGAATTGAAGAACCTTCTTGTTTTGCTTGATCGGCAATCTCAGTAATCTTTCCCGATCCAAGAATTGTTGCTGGATCGACAGATTTTTTATTTTGAATATATTGTTCACCTGTTTCGATTCCTAGAGTTCTAAGAAGTTCTCTAAGTTCTGTGAGTGAGCGAAGAGTTTCTTGTTCTGTAGAGTGAGCAGGAAACTTTGGACAAATGAGAGAAACCATTGAGGCTTTACTCTCTCTAGAAATATGAAATTCGTTATCAAGCATAATTTATTTTTACTAACCTATTATCGATTAATCGAGTTTTGTTAACATAGTAAGCGCCAGCAAGAACAACTTCTTCTGTGTAGGGGCCAACTTCTGTTAAAGAGTTTGCATCGAGAACTTCTAAATAATCCCAGTTATCGCTATTTAGTTGCTCTTCTAAAAGAGCGTTAATCTTAACGAAACTCTCTGTCCATGTCATTTCTTTTAGAAGATTTTCAAGCTTGTCTAAAGTTTTTGGAAGATTGAGGGCCAAGGGATATTGCTGTTGAGTTAAGTATTGGTTTCTAGAGGAGAGGGCGAGTCCGTCTTCATTTCTAGAGATTGGGCAAACAATAATATCAATAGGTAAATCGAGATCTTGAACCATCTTTTTTATAACTAGAGTTTGTTGATAGTCTTTTTGACCAAAGTAGGCTTTATGAGCTTTTGAAAGTGAAAAGAGTTTATAAACAACTGTTGCGACACCTTCAAAATGTCCCGGACGTTTTTTGCCACACAATGAGTCAGTGATACCGCTAATCTGAATTGTTGTGGAAAAACCTTGTGGATAAATTTCTTTAGGATCTTTGGGAGCGAAAATTAAAAATGTCTTATTGTGAAACTTCTTACTGAGTGAAGTCACTTGTTCAATATCTTTTTCCAATGTCCTTGGATAACTATCGAAGTCTTCATTTGGACCAAATTGTGTTGGGTTCACAAAAATCGTTAGTATAACATGATCATTTTCTTTTGCTGCAGCTTCAAGAAGTGAGATGTGTCCACTGTGCAAATTACCCATGGTAGGGACAAGTCCTACACAACCTGAGAGCATTGATCTCTCTTTTTTAAAGTCATCAGTATTTTTGTGAATGATAATCATGATAAGACTCTTTCAATTAAATAGTGAGCGAGTTGTTCTTTTGTTAATTCGCCCTGAAAACTGATTTGGTTATTCTCATAAAAGGAGTAAGTGGCTTTTGTTGTTTGAAAGCCTTTTTGGGTCGAACCTTTAAGTCCACTGTGAACATGAGTTCCAACGAGAAGGTCGACTGGTTTTCTTTGCCACTTCTCCTCAAGCAATTGGAGAGTGACATCTGTTTCAGCAGCAAAGCCAATCGTTATAAAATTTTCATTTTGGACTTTACTTAAAACTTCTCTGAGAACATCTGGAGCTTTGTTATAGACCAAGGCATTCGTACTTTGCTGTTTTTTTATTTTTGAATCTTGATATTCAAATTCAAAATCACAAAGAGCTGCAGAAGAAATATAGGCATCAGCTTCTTTTATTTCTTGAAGAGCAAGATCACGCATTTGTGTTGTTGTCGTCACTCTTTTTATTTCAAAATTAGGGTGTGCACTTAAATAGTCCAACTTCTTTGTCGCATGTACTCCTGCCAAAACGACAACTTCTAGCCCCTTCTTAAGGGCCTCTTTTGCAAGATAGAACCCAGTGAGACCTGAAGAGGGATTTGTTAAGTATCGAACAGGGTCTAGTGGAGCAATAGTGGCTCCTGTTGTGATAACGACTTTTCTATTTGTTAACTCATTCTGATTAAAGAGATCGTAGGTTTCTAAAATCTTTTCCACATCGGGAAGCTTTCCTGCTCCCATATCTCCGCAAGCAAGGAGTCCATGTTCGGGAGGATAGATAGATGTATTAGGAGTGTCTTCTAGACGTTGCACTAGATTCAAATTTGCTTGAGTTAGTGGGTGCTCATACATCAAAGTATTCATCGCCGGAAAAAGTGTAACATTCTTTTCTTGAGAGTAAGCGAGATAGATCGAACTTAAGAGATCACTGGCCTTACCCATCGCAAGATTTGCAAGAGTATTAGCGGTGAGGGGAACGATCAGAAATTGATCGGCCCACTTGGCAAGTTCAATATGAAGAACAGTTCCCTTATCTTCTAAGGTCTTTGGATAATTAAAGTCTTCATCAAATGTGTAAACTTTTTCAACGCCGAGATAAGAATAAACGTTAGCAACGACAAATTGTGTTGCACCCTTTGTCAGGACAACACGAACAGAATGTCCTTTTTTGACTAAGCCTCTGGCTAGATCAATCGTTTTGTAAGCACTTATTGATCCGCAAACACCTAATAGAATATTCATTTATCCCTCTTTCAACTAGCTGAATTTTGGTTTGCGAAACTTTATCCTAGCTGTCGCTTTCTGGCAAAATAATGTCATTTTTACAACAGGTCTACCTACAAATTTCAGGAGCTTATAGACTGGCGACTCATCATTAATTTTAAGGAGCAAAGATGAAATTACAGAAATTCGTAATTATTAGTAATCGTGATGTTCAGGCCCTTGAAGATACTCACGAGACAATTCTTATGAATCTTGATCATATCGTGACACTTAAGCCGATTAATATCGTGGTTAATGGTGATGTTAAAGAAGGATTTTGGATTAGAATGTCTAATGGTAAAAAGTATCGCGCCCTTGATGTTCCCGATTGTTTAAAAGAAATTCTATCATAACGATTTAAAAATCTCATAAAGAGCATGGTGGATAAGTTCTTTGTCCGCCAATGTTTTTGCCCTCGTAAACTTTTCTAAAAAATGACTTTGACCGCCCGTTATAAGAATCAAATCTGGATTGACTCTTGTTTCTAGTTCTTTAACGATCGCCTCAAACTGTAAATGAAGTGCATTTTTGATTGCATCGGAGGTCGTGTGAGCAAGAGAGCTTGAAGTAATCTCATTTAAGTTATCAACAGAAGAAAGTTGAGCACCATTTTTGTAGAGATCATTACTAAGACGAAGTCCCGGAAAGATGTAGCCTCCTTCAAGGCCATTTTCTGTTACAAGATCAGCAGTAAAGAATGTTCCAATATCTAAGATGAGAACTCTTTGATTTGAATATTTTTTGAAAGCGTAATAAGAACAGGCCAACCGGTCTTGACCGAGAGTTTCACTGTAGTGAACTGGCATGGAGAGAAAGTGTTTTTCTTTAAAAAACTGGTTGATGTAGATACCATCGATTCTCTGGATTAATTCGCGTTTTCCAACAGACGAGATAACTTTTTTAAAATGATGATGATCGAGTTCTAAAAACTCATTAAGAGAAATTACTTTAGTTAACTGGTCGTTTGAAAAGAGACCAACGTGGGGATTTGTATTACCATGGTCAACTGTTGCAACGTTCATTATTGAAGAGGAAGTGGCGGCTGCTCTTCGATAAAAGGTGCAATTCTCGATTTCAAGTAATCTTGAATCAGTGATTTCTTAAGTTCAAAGAGATTGGCAACTGGTTGGCAAAACTTTGGCGGTCTTTCTGGACCTAAATGAAGAAGGTCGTTTATTACAAGAACTTGTCCATCTGTTAATTCGCCCGCTCCAATTCCGATTGTCGGGATATCTAGCATTTCAGTGATTTTAGTAGCTAAATCAGATGAAACGCACTCAAGAACAATAGAGAAACAACCTGCTTCTTGAAGAGCAATGGCCTCTTGAACAAGTTTCTTGGCAGACTTATCAGTCTTACCATGCATATAGTAACCACCAAGTTCGTAGACCGATTGTGGTGTTAGACCTAGATGACCCATAACAGGAATACCTGTTTGAGTAAGTCTTTGAATCAGTTCTAAGTGATGGGGATAAGCACCTTCCAGCTTAATTGCTTCTGCTTTAGAGTATTGAAAAAGCTCGATAGCATTCTTAATTCCATCATCAACTGTTGCATAAGTTCCAAAGGGAAGGTCTGCAACGATAAATTTATTTGGAGCACCTCTTTTGACGGCTGCACTAAAAATTTTCATTTCATCAATTGTAACTTGAACAGTTGTTTCATATCCAAGAACAACATTTCCAACAGAATCACCGACAAGAAGAAGATCGACGTCTGTTTCATTGAGCATGCGAGCTGTTTGGTAATCGTAGCACGTTAGCATTTGTAAAGGTGTCGCACCTTTTTTGATCTTATTCTTTCTAATCTTTAATGTATTGAGTGCTGATTGCTTCTTTGTCGTCATGGTATTAATTCGTCTTTTAGTTCTTCAAAAACAGAGCACAGTTCTTGGGAGCGCCATTGCTCTAAAACTTCCTCTCTAAGCTTTTGATGATTCGTGTTTTCACATTCTCTATAAAAGTCACCCGATTCAATATCGTGGAGAAGTGAATCTAATTTGTGACGGTACTCTTTGTCAAAGAGAACTTGGCGTGCTTTGTTGGCCCCGGCCAAGGCATTAGGGCTAATTAGTTGAAAAAACTCGATAGGTCCCATCTTGACCAAGGCGTCAGCAATGAGTTTCACCTCAAGCCAGCATTCCATAAAGGCAACTTCCTTACTTACTCCACTCTTTCTTAATGCATTGTAAGAGAGCAGTGCGCCATAAGGGAGAAGACTACAGAGTAGAGTTTGTTCAGAGAAAAGATCTGCCTTTGTTTCTTCTTCAAAAGTACTTTCGTAAGGACCAGCCGTGATTCCTAGATCTTTAGCAAGTTTAATAATAATTTCTTTTGCTTCATTTGGATTATGAGCATGCTTTGTACAAAAAGCTGCTCCTAATTTCCCCTTCGTTTCATATTGAAATCGAACTTCACTAGCAATGGCCTTGGGGGCGAGTAGTGTATGAGAAAAATTTGGAAAATCTTTCAAAACTCCACGAATAGGTGACCAGCCGTGGGCATAAACGAAAGTAGCCTGATTTTTAAATTTATGGCTATAGCTCTTAAGAAGATCGTATTGAATATGGTCTGGTGTGAGCATGACAATCAGATCAAATGAATTGAGCTCATCTTCAAATGATAAAGTCTTTAAACCCATGCTCCTCGCAAGCTCGTGAGATGGGCTTTTGTCCCTGAGGATAATGAAGACATCGCGTCCAGAATCTTTTAAGTTTAGGGCCCAAGCTTTTGCTTGTGAGCCAAGACCAATAATGGCAACTTGATCAGTGTTCATTGTCCTTTCCTTTGTCTTCATTCATCGTTAAGATGAGTTGACCGAGATATATTACCGATTGAATCTAACATTTCAAGTAACTTTGATGGATATAAGAATGATTAGGACTGATTTCATTCTCCTGGATGGAGAGGAAGCACAAAGTGGTGAACTCCTATTAAATAGGGCCTTTCTATTTGGAGAATCTCCCTTTACTACAACTCGTATTATTAAAGGAAAAGTTCTTTTCCAACAAGAGCACTTAGAAAGATTAATGCGCTCTTGGAATTATCTTTACGGTGATGATTTTAACTTCGAAGAATTGAGTTCTATTTTAGAAAAGCTACTTTTAGAACTTGAAACTGAAAAGCAGTACTATCTTCGTATCACTTTATTCAAAACATTGACGGGAAAGAATCATTCACTTGTGAGTGTAAAAGAGTTTTTAGAGCAACAAAAAGACCTTTCTCTTTGTTTGAGTGAGTCCCGTCGAGGGCACAGTATTTTGCCAAGTTTTTTGAAGTCAGGAAATTATCTGGAAACACTTAGAGAAATTGAGAGGGCCAATACTTTAGACTTTGATGATATTCTCTTTTTAAATACAGATGACTATATTTTAGAAGCGAGTTTTAGTAATGTCTTTATCGTAAAAGAGGGGCGAATTATTACTCCTCCTGAACAAAGTGGACTTCTCCTTGGAATTGTTCGAAATAAACTTATTCATTTTTTGAAGAAGAATTCATATGACTTTTCTCAAGAACAAATTCACGAAGAGGATCTCTATAATTGTGATGAAATTTGGTTAACGAATTCTCTTCGCTTTTTAAGATGTGCCAATCGATTCGAGGAGCATGAACTTTCAAATCGTTTATTTAAAGAAATTCAAAGACGTTTTTATCTAACATTAGGAATATAGAGAATGAGTAAGGTTCTTTCTGTTAAATGCCCACATTGTAAAAAAGAATTTGATTATTATTCGAGTGAGTTTAGACCATTTTGTTGTGAAAGATGTAAAATGGTCGATCTTGGATTATGGATGAGTGAAAGTTATACTGTACCAATAAAGAAAACTCCTGAAGAACTAGAGTTTGATGAATTTGAAATCCCGCAAGAGGATTTAAACTTTTTTAGAGAAGATGATGAAGAACACTGAGTTAAAAAAGACCTTAGATATTGTTGCTAAAATTAGTATTGAAACTGGTGCAAAACTTATGAAGTACCAGAAAAAACTTAATCGATTAAATATCACTTCTAAAGAGGCTCAAGGAGTCTTCTCTGAGGCAGATGTTGAAGCTGAAAAACATATCATAAAAAGTTTAAAGCGTGATTTTCCTACGATTCCTATTCTCGGGGAGGAATCAGCTTTTCAAGACTATCAAGGGAAAAAAGAAGCCTACCAAAAGTATGCACAAATGGATTATGCATGGGTTGTCGATCCTCTTGATGGAACGAATAACTTTTTAAATGGAATGGACTACTTTGCCGTATGTATCTCTCTTGTTAAAAAAGGTCAGCCAATTCTTGGCGTCGTTCATAGACCTACGAGTGCCCATACATTTATGGCCTACCAAAATGGTGGATCATTTTTTAAAGTTGGAGCCAAGAGAGCGAAGAAAATATTCAATAATAGGTTGAGTAAAAAACTCAATGAATCAATGCTTGTTACAGGCTTTATAACTGAAAAAGGTAAGCCTAATCAAAAAGAATTTGATCTCTTTTGGCATATGATGGGAACTTGTCGAGGAATCCGTCGCATGGGTTCTGCTGCTCTTGATTTATGCTACGTGGCCGAAGGGACCTTCGATGGGTTTTGGGAGAGGGGATTGGCTCCTTGGGACATGGCCGCAGCTGCGATTATTTGCCAGGAAGCTGGTGTTAAAGTAACTGACTATAATGCTAAGAAGTTTTCTCCCTTTGGAGAAACGATTTTAGCGGCGAGATCTCCAGTTCATGCACAAATGAAAAAGCTCATTAATTCCTGAGTAAAACAGTTTTATTAGTAGGGAATTATTGACAAAAATTTTGCCCTATCCCTATAATTTTATTGGCCTTATAATAAGAATGAAATTGAATTTTTCCAAGGATGGATAAAGTGTCAGAGATCTTAAAAAGATTTACTAGAGATATGATGGAAATACAAAATGAGACACTCATTATCTCTATTGTTTTTCTCGTTTTTATAGCAGTTCTGCTTATCGTGTATTGGTTTTATAATAGAAGAAAATTTCAAGAACTTCGTCATGAAATTCCAGCACATGTTGTAAAGAATTACCTTGATTCAATTATTCAAAATTCTAATTCTTTAAAGTCTTCTCTTTTTAGAGGAGGGGGATTAGATGTTTCTGAAGGTATTCCATCAGTTGTTCCCGTTTCAGATCTGCCACAGAGTGGTGTTCAAGTTGGTGGTGCAAGTACTGAAGAGCTAAATCAAAAGAACGCGCAAATCGCTAAGCTCAATGAAGATCTCGCGGCTAAGCAACATTTAATCAATGATCTTGAAAAAAGGTTAGCTGATCTTGCTAATGCTAGTGGTGCAGGTGAAGAAGTTGCCATTCTACAAAGTGAGATTTCAAATCTTCAAGCTAGACTTGCAGATAAAGATAAGCAACTTGCTGAGGCTTCTGCCAATGCTGGTGGTGGAGAAGATGCAGCATTAAAACAACAATTAGCAGAAGTTACAGAAGAAAGAGATCGTTTAAAAGAACAACTTCAAGAGTACTCAATTATTGAAGATGATCTCGCCAATGTAAAAAAACTACAGCAAGAAAATGAACAACTTAAAAAAGAATTAGAAGCTCTTAAGGCCGGTGGAGCAGCTCCTGCGCCTGTTGCTGAACCAGTACCTGAACCAGCACCGGAACCAGAGCCAACTCCTGAACCAGAACCTGAGCCACAAGCTGTTGCTGAGCCAACACCTGCTCCTGCTGAAGAAGCTATTCCTGATGAAGTTGCTGATAGTGAAATTGATCTTGAAGCTGAAATGGCCAAAGCTATTGAAGATTCTCAAGGTGGAGGGGAAGCTGAGGAAGCTGCTGGCGATGATGAGCCAGATGTTCCTGCCATGGACGATTCAGACAAGAAGTCTGCAGAAGAATTACTTTCAGAATTTGAAAAGATGCTTGGATAAAAGCAAAGGATTTGCAATGAAGAAGACTTTTATAGGAATGCTTGTTCTTACAAGTTTGTGTAGTTATGCAAAGATTGAATCAGTTCAAGGTTCTAGCAATTCACCTCTTCTTGCAAAATATCGAATTCAATACAAGTCGAATAAAGAAATCGAAAAACTTAAAAAGGAAACGTTGGCCTTAAATTCTAAGGCCGTTCCTAGTCTTATTAAAATCATGAAAGATGGGTCTTTCCCTGATAAGAATAGATGGGTCGCTACTTTCTTACTTGGCCGTATTATGGGGAAAAAGTCAGCACCTTTTATCTCTAAATTTACTGAGCATCCAAGCTGGGTCATGAGAATGGCAAGTCTCAAAACACTCTTGGCCTTAAAAGATCAACGCTACTCTGAAACTTATATTAAACTTTTAAAAGATAAGTCGATGTTAGTAAGAACTCAGGCCCTAAGTAATATCAACGAACTGGCAATTACAAAAGCTGCTCCTCATGTTTGGTCAATGTTGTATGATAAAAGAAATTATCATGAAAATATGAAGGGGAAGAAGTCTCTTAAGAGAATGCACATCGTAAAGAAAGTGATTCGTACAGTTGGAGATCTGAAGTTTAAAAAGGCAACAAAGCCGTTACTTACAATGATTCAAAAGAAGAAATATGAAGATATCTTTGAAGAAGTCAATTATGCTCTTTCTAAGATTGAAGGTTTAAAAGCTCCAACAGGAAATAAGAAATCTATTCGACGTTTTTGGAAAAAGAAATCAATTTCTCTTGTTTCGATTTAGAAGCTTGCTTCTTCTTCTCTCGCTTTCTTCTCTTCGATCTCTTTTAATTTCTTCTCAAGAGAGATCACTCGTCCAATACGATAGAGGATTGTCTTTTCTTGGATGCCGTCACTTCTTATTACTTTCCAGCCTTGAAGAAAGTCTTTCTCAATCATTTGTCTCTTGTAAATAGTTACTTTAGAAACTTCTCTGGTTCCTTTGTATCCTTTTACGACATTGATAATGAGTTTAAACTTCGCTGCTTTTACAGCATCTCCTACGCTAAATGAATCACTAAAATTCATTTGCATTGTATTATCTTCCCATCTCGTTTTTAAAACGCCCGTTTCCTGACTCTTCGTTGCGAGGTCGTAACTTGACATAATTTTTATTACGGCTTGCCAAGTCAAATTGTAATCGGAGTCAAAAACCTGGGTAGGCATCTCGTATTCTTCAACAATATATTGAAATTGCTCATAAGATGAACATGAGTGAAAGAGAATTAGAAAGCTTAGTAAAAAAAGTTTTTTCATAATCTTAACGTGGTCAATTCTGCTAATTTTTAATAAAATAATAATACTGTTAAAGTATATCATGAGCTTTGATTGGTTTATACTGATTATTCAGAATGTAAAATAGTCCCGGTTGAGTATGAAAAATAATGTAGAAGTATTAAAAAATGTCTTAGAACTTGAAGCGCAAGCACTGACTCTTGCAGCGAGTAGAATTAAAGAATCTGAAGTTTCCAAAGTTGAGGAATTATTTCTTTCTTTGAGAAACACTGGTGCTTCACTTATTTTCTGCGGAGTAGGAAAGTCTGGGTTAATTGGGCAGAAACTGGCCTCAACATTCTCTTCTCTTGGACTTTCATCATTCTTTCTTCATCCAACTGAAGCCTTACACGGAGACCTTGGTCGCGTTAGAGCACAAGATGCAATTGTTTTCTTATCTAAATCGGGAACAACTGAAGAAATCACAAAACTTTTACCTTACTTACAAAATCGTGAAGATCAATTTATTGGTCTACTAGGAAATATCAATTCACCAATTGCTAAAAAATGTGGAATCGTTTTTGATTGCTCTGTTGAAAAAGAGGCTTGTCTCAATAATCAAGCACCGACGACAAGTTCAACATTGGCCCTGGCAATGGGTGATGCCCTTGCTGTTTTCTTTGAAAAAATTGTTGGTCTAACTAAAGAAGGCTTTGCTGAAAATCATCCTGGTGGTCTTCTTGGAAAGTCTCTTAGAATGAAGGTAACAGATTTAATGTGGCCTGCGAGTAAATGTCCAGTCATTAAAGAAAATGAAACATTGAAAGACGTCATTATTCAAATGACAAATAATCCAATCGGAGGATGTGCCGTTTGTGATGATGAGGAACGTTTCTGTGGAATTGTTGTCGAAGGTGATATTAGAAGAACTCTAGCTAAAAATGACAAAGGATTAACTGTCAAAGTCAAAGATATCGTCAATAAAAACCCTGTCTCGATAAGTTCTCATGAGCTAGCCTTTTCTGCGCTAAAACTTATGGAAGAGAGACAAAGAGAAATTAGTATCCTTCCTGTTTTAGATAAGGGTAAATTTCAAGGTTTTATTCGCTTACACGATCTTTTAAAAGAAGGATTCACTCTCAGTTCTAAGAACTAGTTTTTCTTTTTCTGATTAGTACCAAAAAAGCAAAGAGACCGATCCAAATCATAAACATTCCATAAAAGCCTACTATTTGGAAAAAGGTCTTTTCCTTAGTCTCTCTTATAGGAAGAGTTATATCGAGTGTTCCCTTCGTGTGATACTCAAGTCTCTCACTTTCACTTCCATCTTCATGAAGAACTGAAGTAATTCCAGTATTTGTTACACGAACAACAGGAGTATCAAATTCTAAGGCCCTCCAGTGAGAGAGAAAGAGATGTTGAAGAGGTTCAGATGTATTTCCATACCAAGAATCATTTGTAATATTGATGATGAAATCAGGAAGTTCTTCATTGGCATTGAAATAACTTCTAATAAAATTTGAAAAAAGAATCTCATAGCAGATTGCTGTATTGAAGTTGTGACCGTTCTTTGTCGAAAATAGAGGAAAGCGCTCGCCTCTAGCAAAGAAAGAAATATTTTGTATCATTTTTGCTAGCGTTTGATTTAGGGGTCCAAAAGGGAGAGATTCACCAAAAGGAATGAGAATTCTCTTTCTGTAAACATCAGCTAGTTCCATCTTTGAGTTAAAGAAAAAGGCTGCATTGTACTGGGTCTCAAAGTAGAAGTCATTTCTTCTATCAGAGAGATCATATCCTCCAACATATAATTCACTATTTGTTTGATGAATGATGCTTTTAAATTCATAAGGAGTAGAGCTTGGCATTTCTTTTAGACTCTTACTTCTAAGAAGTCTTGGATAAGATGTTTCAGGCCAAATTGTTAGATCTGCTTCGAAGCCATTTTCTTTTTTACTAAGACCTGAATATATTTGTACAACTTCACTCAGTGCCAGTTGTAATCCTTGCTCTGAATGAATTTTAAGATCATTTCCAATATTTCCTTGAACAAGACGTAATTTGATTGATTCACCACTATCAGAAGATGTTTTAGAAAGTGGAAAGAAAAATCCTAAAACAAGAGTAACGGAGAAAACAATAAGTGGAAGTTTTGTAACTCTCTTTGTCTGCATGAAAAAAGCAATGAATAATGCCAGAGCAAAAGAGACAAATGAATATAGAGGTGCTCCAAAGAACTTTACTGGACCAAGATAGGGCGCAAGCCAAAGCCAAGGGTGGGCCATGTGGGCCGGAAATTGTTGGGGGATAATATATTCTAAAATAGTAAGAAGAATCGCAAAACTTAATAGCCGTTTTTCATCGTTAGCTAAAATAGTGGCTCGTTTAAGAGAGAGTTTTGTAATTAATCTCTTTAGTAAAACGAAGAAAATTAAATGTGGTGTAATAATAAGAGTAAACATCCATCCGACCATATAATTAAAAGGTGCATGGAGACCTCCAAAAACTTTTAGAAGCTCTGGAATCCAATAGTAGCCCAAGAGATTATAGCCAAGAGAGAAGGCAAGAACAGAGAGGATTTCCCCTTTAAGAGTTCTTTTATCATGTTCAGAAGAATGAAAAGTAAGAGTAGAAAGAAGAAGACCCATTCCTATGATGGCCCCTAAAGCGAAGGAAGGCATACCTTTTATAGGAAAGGCACTGGCATAGAGTAGGCCACCTAAAAAAGGGAAGAGGTAAAGGGGGATCCAATTGTGCTTAAATATACTTTTCATAACTTAAATCTTAGTCCTCATAATCTCATTTGCCAATTACATAGGTCGTGGTTATCATTGAATTATGGAATTAGAAAATCGTTTAAATTCACCAGAGTCAAACCCATTTAAAGTTTCTAAAGAGGCATATAAATCATGTCCTAAGTGCGATTCTTACTTCTTAACGGAAACAGCATGTGAAGCTTGTGGCTACCAATTAGATTTTGAAAAATTAGGTGAGCCGCTAGGTGATAAGAGTTTTTATTCCATGCGAGAGTTTTATTGGTCTCAGCTTTCTTCTATTGAAAAGGCGAATCACTTCCAGCTAGAGAATAAATCAAGTGAGAAGGCCAAGCGCTATATTGGTCGTATTCTCATGCGATATAATGACCTTCTCGAGTTCTTTTATTCTGAAAATGCTCGTTCTAACCCGCATTTCAATATATTCTTTTTAGAGCTTAAAGACCTTGTTCTTGAGCTTATGAAATACGATATTCCTGAAAAAGAGATTTGGAAAAGAGTTACTGACACTGAATCTGATGGTGAAGATTTTGAAATAAGTCTTTATCAAAGAATTGCATATGCAATTGAGACAGGAAAGCAGGATAGGGCCAAGGCAAAACCTTCACTCCAATCACTGCTTTCATATCGCTTGGGGGGAGTTGTAAATATTGTTAATCTGTTTTTTATCTTTTTAACTTTTATTGCTCTCGTCTATGGAGCGATTTCTGCTTATCACTATTATAATTATTTTAAGTAACCATTACTTAATTCTGTAGATGATTTTACCTTGGTCATTGTTGCTCTTACTAGCAAGCTTTCTCTTTTGATTCATCATCGTGAATTGTGCTGCTACTTGCTGAGCTTTCGTTGCATCTAGCCTTCCACCTGAAGCACATTTTACTGCAAGAGTGATTTCTTTTTTCGCTGATTGATTAATCGCTGAAATTATCTTTTGCGTTGATAGTTCTGGAAATTGAGCTTTAATCATTGCTGCAACACCTGTTACAAATGCTGTTGCCTGACTCGTTCCCGTAAGTTGTCCAACTCTTCCTCTTGGAGAAGAAGAACCGATTTTATATCCAGGTGCTGCGATATCTACATTCGATTTTCCATAATTAGAAGAAGAAAGTACGCGTAGGTTTTGATCGTGAGCAGTAACTGTAATAATGTTGTTTAAAGGGTAGCTTGCTGGGTAGTAAGCATTGTCCTTTTGATCAATATTTGATTTCTCGTTTCCTGCTGCTGCAACAACGAGGATTCCTCTTGCTTCAGCTTTCTTTAGAATTTCTAATTCCTGTGAATCAGGCTGTGGTCCACCACCAGAATAGTTGATGATATCTACATTTTGCTCAACAGCGTAACGAAGAGCATCGATAGTAGACTTAAGGTTTGCCTTACCATCTGCTTTTCTGTCGTAATACTTAAGAGCTAAGATTTTAACTTTTGGAAATACACTTTTGATAATTCCTGAAACGTGAGTACCGTGTCCATGATCATCAAAAGGTCTCGTTGCACTTTTTCTATTTTTAGAAAAATCAACACCGTAATTTGTTAATGGGCTCACTGTTCCTTTTGGAACATAGAGATTATCCTTAAGGAATGGGTGATATGGATCAATTCCTGTATCAATAACAGCAACGACAATTTCTTTTTTCTGCTTAAAGTTCATCCAAGCTTTTGGAAGATTAATTGATGACTTCGTATTAGAAGGATCAACCCCCCAACTTGCAAAGCTAGACTTTAAAAGAGCGATGTCTAGAGCACTTGATTGCTTTCTTTCTTTTCCTACACTTTTTACTGAAACGGGCTTTATTCTTTCAGTTCCTACACTTTTTACTGAAACAGGATTCTTTGCAAAAGAGCTTGGCCCTATAAGAAGTGATCCAGCAAGAACAAATGATTTTAAAGGTGTCAGAATTTTAAAAGACATTCATGGCTCCAAATGTATTAAACTCGTTGAACTTGTCTAAACTGAGAGTTGCCTCTCGTGCTTTATATAAAGCAAAGACCTTGCCAAAAATCTAATTGTAATTACAGCAGATTAGCGATGATGTTTAAACCTTTATCGAAAAAATGATAGAGGGCCGTCTAAACTTGTGACAGTTCTGAAATAAAGTAAATGAAGTGAGTTTTCAAAGTACGCAGTATGTTTTTATGCTAAGTTCTCGAAATATTGATTTAATTGCTATTTTTTGCAAGTGACTTGCAAAAATAGGTTGTGTAAACTATGATCACCGAAAATCTAATAGGAGGAAATAGATGAAAAGTCTTATTGCAGCAATCGCTATATCAGTAATTTCAATCCCTTGTAGTGCAAATATCTTTGACAGTCTTATGTTTCAATCAAGAGAAGCCGCTTATTCTCAAGCTCTTTTTGAAGTTGATTCTATTTCGGCCTTCCAAGTTATTAATGGAAAGCACGAAGTTGAGGTTTCTATTCTTTCAGAAGATGGTGTTCAAATTGATTATGGCTGTCATGTCCATGGTAATCATACTGATTGTCACGAAGAAGGGCATAAGAGTAATGAGCTTGAATCAGACCTTCTTCTAGGAGAAAGAGCTGCACTTGCAAAAATTGAAACGACACTATCGCGTCGTGGGTTTTCTTCTGATGCTATTGAGTCTTATAAAGTATGGTCTGAAAAAGAGGACCATGATCATGACCATGAAGCTGATCATCATCATGGAGAAAATATTTGGTCTAAATTTTCATTGAACCTAAAAGGAAAAAAGATGGTTCGTTATGTTCTTTGCCATGAGCATGGAGTTGGAGAAGGTTTTGTTTGTCACTTCTCATTAACAGGAAAGGATGAGCCTAGCTTTGGAGAAGAATAATGAAAGTTCTTTCATTAGTATTCTCTCTTTTTCTATTAGTTAGTTGCGGCGAACTTACAGGAAAGTCTACAGGTGCAAACATTGTAGAAACTGAAACCCTTAAAGTTGGCGGACTTGAAGCACTAGAAATTAGTTCAAATACGTATCGTCTCAGTGGAAGTGCCTCAAATGGTGGAAACATTGGACATCGATTTGATTTCTCTTTGAATTTAGAAGTTGGTCAAAGTATAGAACTTGTTTTCTTTGCTAATACAAAGCTTCAAGGTGGCGCTAGTTTAAAATTTAAAAGAGAAGCCGATTCTTATAAAGTAATGCTCTCTTTAAATGGCGTATCCCTTACTCATACTCTTGAAAATCTTAATGATTTAGAGAGTCCTTCTTTTGTTATGGACTTTCATAATGATCATGAAGATGCACATATCCTTTTATGGGAAGAAAGTGCTGGAAGGGGAACATCTATGGACTGCTCTTATTCTGTAGCTAATGGTGGTGATGGAAGCTGCCTTTTAAACTCAGAAGACTTTGCTTTTGATCAATGGCTTTCTCCAGGAAAAGCAAAAGGAACTTTTTGGGGAATCATAGGAATTAAGGAAAGAGTAAAAGCCGTCGAAGGACCTATGGAGGCTGTTACAGATGTTTAAATATCTTATCGTACTCGTTGCATTCGTTTCTCAATCTCAAGCCTTTGATGCAACAGGTTTGAAAATATCTGTTGCTGGAGATCTTGTATATGATCAAGGCTTAAATAGTCAGAGTGAAGCAGATGAAAATTTTAAAGTAAGAGGAGCTGAGATAAGTCTTTATGCTCCTGTTGATCATCTTTTTGAAGCTCGTTTAAGTGCCGCTGCCCACGATGAGGAGGGCGAGACTGTATTTGAAGTTCATGAATTATATCTGCAAACGTCAAAACTTATTCCTAGGTCTCGATTAAAGGTAGGACAATTTTTTTTAGGGATTGGACGACTTAATCGTTTTCACCAACATGATTGGCCATTTACAATGGCTCCTCTCATTCATGAGTCGATTCTTGGCGATGAAGGTGTATTTGATACGGGTGCTGAATTTTCAACACTTCTCCCTCTTCCATTTTATTTGGATCTAACAGTCGGAATAACATCTGGTCATAAGTTTGGTCATGCTCATAGTGAAGGGGAGAAACCAAAGGCTCCTACTCATTACACGAGAGCTTCTAGCTTTGTTGATTTTGGATCTCAAAGAGGCCTTGAATATGGGTTAAGTTATCTTGGAAGAACTTCAGGTGATGGTGATGAACTGTCGTTACTAGGATTTGATTTAACATTCAAAAAGAGAGTTCTTAAAAAAATTGATTGGCTTGTTCAAACAGAGACATGGTATCGAAAAAATAAAACAGAGAGTGAAACTGAAAGCCGACTTATTGGTAGCTACCTCTTTGTTGATAAAAACGTAAGTCATTTTAGTTCTCTAGGATTACGAGTTGATATGACGAAAGATCTAACAAAGAAGAATTCTCTTACAGGTAAGAAAGTTAACAATATCAGTTATGGAATTACTCCACAGTTAACTTATAAAAGCAGTGAGTTCTTTACCTTTCGTCTAAGTGCTTCTCATGAGTTTGAAAGAGAAGAGGGAGATACGTTGAGTAAAGATACTAAAATTCTGTCTCAATTTGTTTTTATTCTGGGTGCCCATCCTGCCCATGAATTTTAGGAGTAAGTCGTGAAATATCTTTTATTTTTTCTAGTAGCATTTTCAAGCCATGCCAAAGTGAATGTCTTAACGACGACTCCAGAGCTTGCGTACGCTGCTAAAGTGATTGGAGGAGACAAAGCTTCTGTTGAATCTCTTTTAACTGGAAATGAAGATCCACATTACGTAGATGCTATGCCACGCTATGTTTTTAAAGCGGCAAATGCCGATATCATTTGTTCTGTTGGTCTTGGCCTTGAACTTGGTTGGCTACCAAAAGTGTTACAAAAATCTGGAAACGTCAAAGTTCAAAAAGGCGGAAAAGGTTTTTGTGAAACTGGATCAAAAGTAAGTGCCCTAGATAAGAAAGAAGGTAATATTGATCGCTCTCTAGGAGATGTTCACCCAGAGGGGAATCCTCATTTTCACTTTTCTCCTAAGGCCTATCTCGAAGCTAGTGAAGCTATTTTGGATTCCTATCTGGCAACAGATAGTGAAAATGCCCAGACTTATTTGAAAAACTTTGAATTATTAAAAAAAGAAGTTATTGAGTTAGAAAAAGAAGCTGTGCCTTTTATTGAAAAGATTAAGGGGCAGCCTTTCATGGAATATCACAAAAGTTTTTCATATTTCTTTAATCACTTTAAATTAAATAATATTGGATCTGTTGAAACGGTATCAGGGGTACCTCCTTCTGCTGGTCAACTTGTTCGATCTGCGATGCGAGCAAAAGATAAGAAGGTTACGGCCGTAATTGCTTCTCATGTTGCGCCCTCAGATGTCTTGAAAAAGTTTAGAGAATTTTCTAAAGTTAAAGTTATCAAAGTTCCCCTAGGAATGAAAAAATCATCAGGTAAAACCTATAAAGAGTTTTATCTGAGTTTTTTAAAAGAGATAACAAAGTAGTGAATCTATTAAGTGTAAATGATCTTTCAATAGGCTATAAAAGAAAAAAAATTCAAAGTTCCCTTTCATTCGATTTAAATGAAGGGGAGCTTTTGTGGATTAAAGGGGACAATGGTTCCGGTAAATCAACTCTAGTCAAAACTCTCTTAGGTCAAATAAAACCCATTTCAGGACGCTTTAAGTGGAATCTTCCACACAAAGAAATTGGCTTTCTTCCTCAGACACTTGAGCAACAACTATCGATTCCTCTAACAATTGGAGAAGTTTTAAGTTCATACGAGAACGAGACTTTTAGTGATATTCAATTAATAGATGAGTCAAAGATGAATATACCTTTCAATAAGGCGAGTGGGGGAGAGAAGCAAAGAACACTTATTAGTTTAGAGGTTTTAAAAGGCAAGAGAGTATTAGTTCTCGATGAGCCTTTGAACCACTTAGATCAAACTTCAAGAAGAGCTGTTTGGGAACTTGTAATGAAGTTGATGAAAGATAAGCTTGTTAGTGGCTTTGTTATTATCTCTCATATAAAACCTGAAACGGATCATGTCTTTAATTTGAAAGAGGTTACATTATCATGATGGAACTCTACTCTTTTTATTCGGGATCGTTCATTGTTGGCGCTTTAGTCGCTATTTGCCTGACTCTTGCTGGAAGCCAGATTGCACCGAGAAAGATGTCTCTTGAAACTCTCTATCTCGCTCAGGCCATCATTTTTAGCTCATTACTTGGGAAGTTATTTTTTCATGACTCTCACTTTGGCGCACTACTTTTTAGCATCGCTTTTATCAGTGTATTGCGATTTTGGGTATTGAGTATTAAAGGGAATTTTAAAAGAAACTTGAGCGATTTCTTTATTGCTCTTTTTCTCGTTTTTTTAAGTTTAAGCTATGGGATCATTTCTTACTTTCCAAATCTTGAGGCCCATATGGGACAGAGTTTCTTTGGTGATCTCGTCACTGTATCTACACATGAGCAGTACTATCTAGGTATAATTTCAATTTTTTATATTCTCTATTTTTTCATCCAATATAAAACAATTAAAAGAGAAACATTTGAGCATTCCCTAGGAATTACAAAGAAGAATATCTCTCCCTTCATTATTTTTACTTTTGTTTTATTAGTAAGTTCTCTCTTTTCAATGGGACTTATTTATTCCCTATGCTTTTTGCTCATACCTGTTACGATACTCAGTAGTAGTGCAAACTCTCTAAAGTCACTATTATTACAGACTTCTCTCATTGCCCTCGTTTCTCCATTGGCTGGATTGGGCCTGAGTATAAAATATGAAAGGCTTTCAACTGTTCCATTAATTGTTATCTTTGTGCTATTGTTATCACTATTAGCGAGATTGATTGAACGATTAAAGGAGAGAAAGGTTGGCTAAAAAAAGTAGTCATGACATTCTTAAAGATTTAAAGCTCTCTGTGACAGATGTTCGCATTGCTTTAATTGAAACATTTTTAAAATCTAAAAAGCCTTTAACGATTGTAGATATTAAAGAGCGATTAGATGTAGATGTTAATGAATCGACTCTTTATCGCAATCTTCAAAAACTTGTTGAAAAACAATTTCTACAAATGCCTCCATCACTTGATGGGTTCACTCGTTACGAAAAACTTCAAGGTCATTCGCATCACCATCACCATATTATTTGTCTTAAATGTAATACAACGAGCTGTCTCGATAGTTGTGTTGTTAACAGTATGTTTAAAGATGAAGTCGAAAAAAAAGGCTTCAGGCTAGTTTCTCATTCTCTTGAGCTTTTTGGTCTATGTGAGAAGTGCCAAAAGGCCTCCTAGTAAAAAACTCTGTCAAAATAGTGTCATTAAGGAACAGACAATTTGACTCCGAGGTGTGTTAAGTCATTAAATTTCTATTATCAAATCTTGGCATTGCCTTTGCTTTAATAAAAGTAACTCACTTTTGAACACATAGTGGGTGTAGGGAGGACACGATGTCACAAATTACATTTGGAAGTTTCTTTATCTTAGCCGTTTTATTTCTTGTTGTTTCTTGTTCATCAGTTCAAAGACAACCGGCAACAGTTAAAATTAGAGGACTCAATGGAAAATGGACGGCCCATCACTTAAGAGTAAAGGCGTTATTAGCTAAAACGGATAATTTAGGTAAGAGTGTTCAAGTAAAGAAATACGATATTTACTAAAAAAGAAGAAAGGCCCATAGAGATGGGCCTTTTATATAATACAGAGCGATTAATCGATTTCTTATCCGATTCTTTTAAATCTTTGCTCTTCTCTTTCACGCTCTTCTGCGTGAGTGATGCAAAGATCTGCCCATGGCTGGTGCTCAAGTCTTTTCTTTCCAATGGCCTCGTCACACTCTTCACAGTGACCGTAAGTACCATCTTCAATTCTTTCAAGAGCAACTTCGATTGCACGAAGTTTCGCAAATTCACGATTTCTCATGTTGAAAGTAACTTGTTGGTTAATAACGTTGTTGGCCAGATCTGCTTCATCAGCTAAGTCATCTGTTGAAACTTGAAGATCTTCTCTTGAATTAAGAACACCACTATTGATAATGTCTGATTTCATCTTTAGTAGGAGTTCCTTAAACTTCTTTAGCTCTGCCTTTTCCATAATTCCTCCTTGAAGTGCACGGTCATCGTTATGCCCTTGTGCATGGGTCAGGCTTTCTTAAATTTTACCCTTGCCCAGTGAGTCGGGACAAGCAAAATCGTAACCTTACCCTGAAGCATACAGCGTTCACTTCATTCGCATTGTTGACCACTTTTGTTTTTTACAAATGTGGTGTCCCAACTTAACGGTCTATTTTAGCAGTAACTTTAATTCTTTTTGACGATTTTTCAGGGTTTTAGATAGTTATAACTGTAAGAATAAGAGAAACTTATTGAGTGAGATTGTCTATCTGGCAATTAAATCTTGTACTTTATCATCGCCAATCTCTTGGGCATAGTCGAGTACCGTTTTTCCGCTCGAATCTGATAGGGATTTATCTGCCCCTTTTTTCAAAAGAAAGCGGATATTATCGTATCTCTTATTTTGAACGGCATGTATGAGAGCCGTTTTTCCTGCACTATCTGTCGCATTTATATCCATTCCCATACGAATCATATGTCTTAGAGTTTCAGGTGTGGCCTTAGATGCAGACCTCATAAATGAACTTGTTGTTGGACGAAGGTCTACATCCAGATATCTTTTAATCGTTAATATGGATGATGATTTCTTAGGGACATTGATCGAAGCAGGTGATCGCATTTTATCACCTTCGATACTTGTTGCTCCAAGTTGAGTATTCTCTAAGATAAATTCTTGCAAGTCTTTGTCTGAAATCTCTGAGACCATAACTTTCTTAGGTTGCTCTTCTTTTTTTGGTTCAGACTTAGCGATCGCCTTATTTGTTTCACTTTGTTTATTTGAACTCTTTTCTTTCACTACGACTTTATCTAATGAGTCTTCATTTTTCATGAGTAGTGCGATGAAGTTCTCATCTTCTGCACGAGTGCTCGTACTGACCTGTATTCTCTTTGTTGAAGAAGAGCAAGAAGCAAAGAAAAATAAAATTGATAGTAAACATAAAACCTTTTTCACGATTCACCTCGATACTATTATCGGATGAATCATGAAAAAGTTGAGTGAAAAGCTTTGGTATTTCGTGATTTTTAGATCTTACTGATCTTTATTGAGGTCTCTCCAAGAGCGACCTTTACGATTTGATTGAGTTTTTTGCCATTTATTTACAGCATTTACATGGTCTTTATAAGATTTTGAAAAAATATGTGTTCCGTCATTTTTACTAACGAAATAGAGGTACTCATGTTTTTGAGGATTGAGAACGGCCTTGATGGATTCAAGTCCAGGGTTACTGATCGGTCCAATAGGGAGGCCAGGAATCTTGTAAGTGTTGTAAGGAGTTTTTTCAAGTAGATGTTTCTTTCTTAAATTTCCGTTGAAGTTTTCATAGATTCCATAGATCGTTGTTGGATCTGATTGAAGTCTCATTCTTTTTTTCAAACGGTTGTGAAAAACTCCGGCAATAACAGGTCTTTCAAAACTTGCACCTGTTTCTTTTTCAACCATTGAGGCGAGAATAATCACCTTATGCTTACTAAAAGGAGCATTAGAAAAATCTAAGTCAGATGTTCTCTTTTTGAAGAGATCAACCATCGTTTTAATAACTTGTTTTTCAGGCATGGCCTCATTGAAATGATATGTATCTGGATAGAGGTATCCTTCAATTCTATTTGCAGGAATTCCAAGAGATTGAACAAATTCTTGATCCTTAGAAAGGCGAATGAATTCTTTTGCATTTTTAATGACTTTATTTTGTTCTAATATCTCAGCGATCTCAAAAAGGTTTTTACCTTCGGGGACTGTGACTTCAGCGGCAATCGCCTTACCGTTAATGAGTGTTTCAAAAACGTCGAGCATATTGGAGTCTTTAGCAATTTCAAATTTACCGGCCTTAATCTTTGTCATGAGATCATTTATTTTAGCGTAGCGATAAAAGATCTTAGAACTAGAGATGAGCTCTTGCTTCTTTAGACGGTAGTTAACACTGGAAAAGCTTTCACCTGGTTTAACTTCGAAAACAGTACTCGGACCGTCATAGCGCCACCAATTGATTTGATCATAAATTCGAACTCCAACTGCAAGAAATGCAAGACCTGGAGCGAGGACTAAAAAAATAAAGATAAGATGTTTTTTGTTCATAAGCCTAGAATAATGTTAAATGTAAAGTTCATCAAGAATTTAGAGATTCCTCAATCTTTTTTTATAAAATCTTCTAAAATGATCGATGCAGCAAGTTCATCAATCTTTTTAACGTCTACTTTGAAATTGTATCGAGGAGAATTTTTCATGCGCTCTTGCGCTTCGTAGGTCGTGAGAGTCTCATCTTGATAATAGACCTCAAGATTAGAGTAGCTCTTCTTTAACTGTTCACCAAAGGCCTCGACTTTTTCTGTCATTTCAGAGCGATTACCATCTAGATGAAGTGGGATACCTAAAACTAAAACTTCAACGCACTCATCATCAATGAATTCTTTGAGATCTTCTAAAATTTGCTGATCGCTCTTGTAGACAATTCTATTGAATGGAAGTGGATAGGGATCGCGACCTGGAGTATAGATGCCTAGACCTGTAACTTTAGTGCCGTAGTCTATTGCGAGAATCGTTTTACCTAAGAACCTTTCATAGTTTTTATAATTCGAAAATTCCATGGGCATCAATATATATCAAATGGACGGCCAAGACCAATTGTTGTTATGGAGCATGTTTTTTTGAAAGAAATAGTGGTAACTTACTGTAATTATATATTCTGTGACCAATATCTCCTTGGCTGTCGCTTGACAATCACCTTTAAGTGGGGATACTTAAAGTATTCACTATCCGTGAAAACCAGCCCTTATTATAAATCCCGTCAGAAATGGTAGAGGAACTAAAGGTTAACAATTGCGTTTAACCTTCAAAAATCAAAAATTATAAAATCAACTATATTGTCAGGAGACTATGCTAATGCATCTTAATGATCTTAGAACAGAGGACATTAAAGAACTAAACAAGAAAGCTGAAGAGCTTAAGATTGAAAACTATAGTGGTATGAAAAGACATGAGCTTATTTTTGCTCTTCTTAAAACATCTGCTAAAAATAAAGAAGACATCTTCGGTGGTGGAGTTCTTGAAATTCTTCCGGACGGATTTGGATTTTTAAGATCTCCTGGTTACAACTACCTTCCAGGTGCCGATGATATTTATGTTTCACCTTCTCAGATTAGACGTTTTGGTCTTAGAAAAGGTGATACAGTAGAAGGTCAAATTAGACCTCCTAAAGATAGCGAAAGATACTTCGCACTTTTAAAGGTTAATACGATCAACGGACAAGATCCTGTTGCTCACAAAAAGACTGTTCTTTTTGATAACCTCACTCCTCTTTATCCAGAAAAGAAAATCAATCTTGAATCAAAGCCAACAAATTATTCGACTCGTATGATTGATATGTTTGTTCCTCAAGGTTTTGGTCAGAGATGTCTCATCGTTGCTCCACCAAAAGCAGGTAAGACAGTTCTACTTCAAGAAGTAGCAAACTCAATTTCTGATAACCACCCAGATGCAAAACTTATCGTTCTTCTTATTGATGAAAGACCAGAAGAAGTAACTGATATGAAACGTAACGTTGAAGCTGAAGTTGTTTCATCTACATTTGATGAGCCAGCGAATCGTCACGTACAGGTTGCTGAGATGGTTCTTGAAAAGGCGAAGCGTTTAACTGAAGCAGGTGAAGATGTTGTTATTCTTCTCGATTCAATTACTCGTCTTGCACGTGCTTATAACACAGTTGTTCCTCCGTCAGGTAAGATCCTATCAGGTGGGGTTGACTCAAATGCTCTTCACAGACCAAAGAGATTTTTTGGTGCTGCAAGAAATATTGAAAACGGTGGTTCTCTTACGATCATCGCAACTGCTCTTATTGATACTGGTTCAAGAATGGACGAAGTTATTTTCGAAGAATTCAAAGGAACTGGTAACTCAGAGATTCAACTTGATAGAAAACTTCTAGAGAAGAGAATTTTCCCTGCTCTAGATATTAATAAGTCTTCAACTCGTAAAGAAGACCTTCTTATGAATCCAGCAGATCTTCAAAGAACTTATGTTCTTAGAAAAGTTCTTCACCCAATGAATACAATCGACGCTATGGAATTTATGCTCGGTCGTATGACGAAGACGAAAACAAATGCTGAATTTATGGAAAGCATGAATAAGTAGACCATTAAATTGATTTAAAAATAGGGCCGACCTTTGGGTTGGCCCTTTTGGTTTTATAAAGGAATATATATGTTTGATAAGTTAGATGCTGTTGTTGATCGTTATGAAGAATTGACAGAAAAACTAGCTGACCCAACAATTTATGATCGTCAGGATGAGTTCAAAAAGATTTCTTCTGAAAGAGCAAATCTTGAAGAGATTGTTCAAGTCTTTAGAGAATATAAGCAAATCAAAGAAGACATTGAGGAAGCGAAAGAAATTCTAAAAAATGAAAAAGACGAAGATATGCGTGAAATGGCAAAAGAAGTTCTTTCTGAAAATGAAGGACAGATTGCACCATATGAAGAGCGCTTAACGATTCTTCTTCTTCCAAAAGATCCGCTCGATGATAAAAACGTTATCGTTGAAATCAGAGCTGGAGCTGGTGGTGATGAAGCTTCGATCTTTGTTGGAGATGTTTTTAGAATGTATCAAAACTATATTCGCGATAACGGATGGAAGCACGAACTCATTTCAATCTCTGAAGGTGATGAAGGGATTAAAGAAGTTATTTTCTCTGTAACTGGGGATAAAGTTTATTCTAAACTAAAATATGAATCTGGTGTTCATAGAGTTCAGCGAGTTCCTAAAACGGAATCTCAGGGGCGTGTTCACACATCTACAATTACTGTAGCTATTCTTCCTGAAGCTGATGAAGTAGATTTCAAACTTGATCTTAACGAAGTTCGTATTGATGTTTACCGCTCAAGTGGTGCTGGTGGACAGTCGGTTAACACAACTGACTCTGCTGTTCGTGTAACACACGAGCCTACAAACACAGTTGTCGCTTGTCAGGATGAAAGATCACAGCTTAAAAACAAAGAGAAGGCCCTAAAGATTCTTGCTGCTCGTATCTATGATGAAATCATGAGAAAGAAGCACGAAGTGGAAGCGGCCGAAAGAAAAGGTCTTGTTGGAACAGGAGATCGTTCTGAGCGTATTAGAACATACAACTTTCCACAGGGAAGGCTTTCTGATCACAGAATAGGCTTAACTCTATATTCTCTTGATAAAATTATTGAAGGTGATCTTGCTCCTGTTGTGGATGCTCTTATCGCGCACAATCAAGCTGAGCTACTAAAGGGTCAGGAAGAGTAAATGAAGGGAAAATCTTTTGGAGAGTATACGGAGGACTTTTATAGAGAGCATAAAGATATGCTTTTAAGAAGTTATCCTGGTTTAGCTCCAAGAAGATTAAAGCAAGAGCTTGAAAGTTTCTGCCTTCATTATCAAATCAATGTAGACGACTTATTTGAAAGTCGATTTATTCCTACATTGAATTCTCCCATTTCTAGGTTTTTTGAATATCTAAAGCGCGGGTATCCTCTTGAGTATATCCGCTTGCGTTCTTATTTTTATAAGTCTGAATTTTTCGTTACACCTGATGTCTTAATTCCAAGGGATGAGACTGAGATTCTTGTCGAGTGCACAGTTAGTGAGATGAAAGAATGGATAAAAAAGACGGATGAGAATTTAAGGATTTGCGATATTGGAACGGGAAGTGGAGCGATTGTTTTATCGGCGGTACAAGAAATTCAACGCCCAGTAAATGCAATTGCTACTGATATCTCAAAGAAGGCCCTTATTGTGGCCAAAAGAAATTACTACAATTTAAGATTTAAAATATTAAAAGAGTCTTCGGTTCATTTTATTCAGACTGATCGTTTGAAAGATATTGACGAAAAATTTCATGTGATTGTTAGCAATCCTCCTTATATTATGGAGTCAATTGATCGCAATCAAGTTCACGATCAAGTTGATCAATATGAACCTCATTTAGCGCTCTATTTAAATGATGAAACATACTTTGAATGGTTTGAAAAACTCTTTGCCCAAGCCTATGACTCTCTTCTTGAAGAGGGTGTCTTTTTAATGGAAGGTCATGAAGATCATCTGCAAAAACTTGCTGACATTGCAAAGAAAATTGGCTTCACTAATGTTGAAGTTAAAGAGGATTACACTTCAAGGGATCGTTTTTTAATTGCGAGGAAAAAATGGATAAATTAATTATAGAAGGGCCAGTAAAGTTAAATGGTGAAGTTGAAATATCTAGAGCTAAGAATGCTTATCTTCCGATTTTAGCGGCCGTACTTTTAAATGATAAACCAATTCACTTGAAGAACTTACCAGAGCTTAGAGATATTAAGACAATGATCAAGTTACTCTCTAATCTTGGTGTTGAAGTAACGACAAATGGAAATGTGACAACTTTCAATGCGAAAAACTTAAATTCTCATGAAGCGACATATGACCTCGTTAAAACAATGAGGGCCTCTATTTTTACACTAGGACCTCTTTTAACAAGGCTCAAAAAAGCTAAGGTTTCGCTTCCTGGTGGTTGTGCTATTGGAACAAGACCAATTGATCTTCACCTTTCTAACCTAGAAAAACTAGGTGCAAAGATTAATCTCGAAGCTGGTTATGTTGAAGCAACTTGTGAAGGTGGGTTAGAAGGAAATATTCTCGCACTTGCTTTCCCATCTGTTGGTGCTACTGAGAACCTTATGATGGCCGCCGTTTTTGCTAATGGTAAAACAATTATTGAAAATGCTGCAAAAGAGCCTGAGATTGATGATCTTGCAAACTTTCTAAATGCTATGGGTGCTAAAATTACAGGAATTGGTACTTCTAGTATTATCGTAGAAGGTGTTGATGAACTTCATGAAGTCGAATACGAAGCCATTGGTGATCGTATTGAAGCGGCCACATATATTATGGCCGGGCTTATGACTCAATCAGAGTTGAAAGTAAGTAAGTTTAATCCACATCATCTAGACTTTGTTATCGAAATCCTAAAAGACATGGGGGCGAAGTTTGAAGTAGGAGAAGACTATGTGAAGACTCTTCCTTGCGAGTTAACTGCTGCAAAAATTGATACGGCACCATTTCCAGGTTTCCCAACTGATGCTCAAGCTCAAATGATCGCACTTATGACACAGGCAAAAGGTGTGTCGATTGTTGCTGAACATATTTTTGAAAACCGCTTTATGCACGTACCTGAACTCAACCGTTTAGGTGCTAAGATTAGTCTACAAGGTAATACTGCTGTTATTGAGGGGGGAACACCTCTTAAAGCTGCACCTGTTATGTGTACTGATTTAAGAGCTTCTGCTGCGCTTGTTCTCGCAGCTCTTTGCGCCGAAGGAAAAACGACTATTGATCGTGTTTACCACTTAGAGAGAGGCTATGAGAAATTAGCAGAAAAGCTTTCTAAGTTAGATGTGAAAATCGAGAAAGTTAATTCTTAATTTTTTGGAGGTTTAATATGGATGATTGCCTTTTTTGTAAAATATTTAAAGGGGAAATCCCAAGTACAAAAGTTTACGAAGATGAAAATGTTATCGGGTTTCAGGACTTGTATCCTCAAGCAAAGATTCATTTACTTTTTATTCATAAAGAACACTCTAAAAATGTTAATGAAATGATGGGGAATGATCCCAAGCAAGTTGCTGATGTATTCTCTGCTATTAAAAATTACTCTGAAAAAGAGGGGTTGGAAAAAGATGGTGGCTTTAGGGTTGTAACGAACTTAGGAAGCCTTGCGGGTCAAACTGTTTTTCATACTCACTTTCACGTTCTCTCTGGAGAACAGTTAGGTAGATTCGGCTCTTAATAATCTATTTCAAAAACGAAAAAATCGAATACTCATTTTAAATTTATATGACCATCTCCAGTTCTCGTTTTAAGTAAGAAGAACTGGAGGTATCTTATGTTCAAATATTCACTACACGCTTTTTTTTTGTTAACTTTATTTTCTTGTGGCAAGGAAAATCAGCTAAAAGAAATGCCACAACTTGCTTCAATTAATAATGAACAAGCAGAAAAGATCGATTTAAAAGTTATTTCTCTTTCTCATCGAAAAAATAAAGTAGATCGTCATATTGTTGAGACGCTCGTTAAAAGTGCTACTTTCGAGAATAATGGTCAGTTGGGAGAGAGAGATGAGTTTTTGGAAAGAAGGGGACAATTTAAGCTTTTATTCGATTATCTCGATGAAATGCCAAATTACTTAGACTTTAAAATAGAATTCAATCGAAAATTATCAGATGAATCATTTTCACTATTCGTTGTTGATACAAAGCATGAGAGTTTTTTAATAGATAAGAATATAGTTTTCTTTCCTCTTGGTGGAAAAAAATATCGTTTCGTTTACAAATTACCTGAGCAATACAGTGGCATGAGGATTCTACTAAAGTCAGAGTCCCTCTCATTTAATAAAAATTCAATGGGAAAGATTCAAAAAAAAGCGAATGAAAAAATACACCGTTTAGGCCATAAATCAGGTCTTCGAGGAGACTCTCTCATCCAATTTGAGTCGTCTTCAAAGGACCTATCATTTATTTTGCCATTCTACATGTTGAATCAATCTCTCAAAAAGAATACCTATTTTAGTGAGGCAAGTGAGGTTGAACTTGGAAGAGTCTGTCAGCAAAATCATATGAAACTCCACCTTGGCGCGCTATTTGAAAAACTACCCATCTTTGAAACGTCTAGAAGCGAAGTTATTCTCAAAAATGGAGTGGCCGATACAACTGAAAGAGTAGAAAGTAGAAATCGAAGATTTCTGGGATATAAGAAACAGAGGATAGAGGACTCTCTTAAGGAGTTTGTCATTGTTGATGAGAAAGGAAAATCTCTTGCCATCACTCGTTTGCATCATAAATCTAAACTCTACTCTTTTGATCACCCATTCTTCTCTAGCTGTCCATCAGTTAGGATTAAACTCAAAAAGTCCTCTTGGATTGAAAATGTCGAGGTTGGAACGATTTGGACAAAAGACAATAGGGTGGATCTAAATACGGGACTTATCAGTGAAGTCTCTCATAGGAATTTCATTGAGGTTGCTAGCGGACTTATAAAAAAAGAACTTATGTCTGTAGAGCATGAAAAATCACTCTTTGGATATGTGGAACTATATTAAGATAGGAATGTTAGGAAAGGCCATTATTGCCCAGGATTTAGAATTATAAAGAAGATATAAATTATTTAAGACAGTTCTCGATAGGTTTTATCGAATGAGGAGCTTTATGAAATTTTTTATCATTCTATGTACGATTCTTTCTTTAAATAGTTTTTCGCAAACTCAAAAGTCGAGAACACGTATTCATTCTATGTCCAATAAAGCCTTAGTTAATTCTTTTGATAGCTATTTTTATGAAAAATTTGTTTTGAAAGTCGCGGCTTATAATAAATCGAATAAGAATCCTTCAAAGCTTCTCGATGGAATAAAGTCAAAAGATCTAAGAAAGAAAATGAGTGATTATCTTAAGAATAAAAAAATAGATTCACTCCCAAAGATTGAGCTTAAAGAGCAGACTGCCTATGTGAATCTTGGTCGAACAAAGATTCAATTTAATACGGATACTCTTTTTAATAAGTTTATACTCATTAATGGTGTGAAGTTTTATTTAAATAAAACGAGTATTAAAGATTATGAAATGGCAATGAAGGCCCTATTAAATTACAGAGCTAAGACGACTTTGATTGATTTCTTTATATCTCCCGTTTACGCCGATGATGAAAACTTTGAAGATCTAACTCTTGCAACAGTTATTCTCCTAGGGGAGAATTTCAAAGAGCACTCTTGGTGTGTCTTTTGTGATGATGAGATGAATGAAGCGACAAAGAGTAACTTTAGTAAGGTTATGGATGAAATCGCTCAAAAGGCCAGAGAGTGTGAAACAGGTGAGGATGAACAAGAGTATTTTTCTTTTAAAATGGAAGACCTTCTCAATTATGCTTCATCGAGAACAGATTTAGCAGAGAAGGTTAAGACTTACTTTCCTTCCTATGCGAGTAGTGACTTTAATTGTGAATCGATGCTGAGTTCTATTTATAAGGAAGAGATTAAGGCAATGAAAAGGAAAACAGGTTTTTATGTCGATTCTCTTCGCATAAAAGAAGTTAATGAGTACAACGAAAAAATTTATAGAGCATATGTTAAAAAGCAGTGTCAGCCTTATACCGATCTTCGTAATTGTATGATTGATAAGAATTATGATGCAAAGATGATTTATAATATGGAACGAAAGAAGCGCGGAAAGAAAAAAGTTAAAAGTTCAAGTGATCTTCCAGATACATATCAACCAGACTCATCTGGAAGGTAATATAAAAGGGCCAATTGATGGCCCTTTTTTATTCTCTAGAAAGCCCTGTAAATAAGGTCTTTAAAACTGATTGTTGTATTCTCGAAACATCGTAAACTTTTGCCATGATAAGAACTGGACTCTTCTTAATTGTTGCAGCAATAACTAGCTCGCCCTTGTGGGCATCATATTCAACGACATTAAAACTCTGATTGAACTCTTCTTCATAGTGACCCATTACCTTGTCTTCAAATTCTCCACCAGAGAATGGGTGAGGGAGTTTCTTTCCTTCAATACGGGCCTTAATGAGTTTATTCTTCTCATTTTCTTTTTTGCCCATTTCAATATCGTTAAAAATAATCTTAAGCTCTTTAGCTCCTAAGTTATTTTTTAGAATGAACCATAACTCTTCAAAGAATGTTGTTCTGTCGTTTGGCCAAATAGCATTGAGATGGTCGATAACAGGGAAGAGTTCCTCTAAAAGAGTTATATTATTTTGGAGAACCCAACTCGAACTGATTTTTTCAAAGATAGATCTCATTTTTCCCATTTCTACATTGGAAAACTCATCGCTATTCATTCCCGTTTCTGAACTAGAGCGAATTGGGAGGAATTTTGATTGCTCCTGAAGAAAAAGCTTAACTTGCTCACTCTCATAGAGTTCATCATCATAAAAAAGGCCTTGAACTTCTAAATCATCTAGCTCCTCTAGGTCCATGACTTTAAAATCTTCGTTCTTTTGACTAAAAACTCTGTAGATGAGTTGATTTTCCGACTTGATATGGGCCAGTGAAAAGTCCATTTTTTCCTCTTTTATGCATAGTTTAGCGAAATTGTTGGTCTTTAACTTTATCTCACTTTCTATGGTCTGTGAACTCCTGCCCCCTTACTAAAAGAGGGGATTGTCCCTAGAATATAGATATGGCAAAGCGCGCAATTATCCTTTTTTTAACACTTTTCCTATGGACTCATTCTTGGGCACAAGATGAGCTGGTTTTTCGTTCTCTTTTCACGGGTGAAGTTCTTAAAGAAAATGAAGGGGTAAAAGTTGAGTTAAAGCATCAGTACCTCGCAAGATCGCCTCTCTATCTTGTTGATCTCAATGGTAATGATCGTCGAGAAGGTCTCAACTTTATTTATAAGGATGGTACCTATTGGTTTGAACTCTACGACTTCAAAAGGGAAAAATTATTTGAATACAAGTTTCAATCTCTTGGTGCCAAAGCTCAAGTTCATCGCATTCGATTAGTTGAGATATCAAAAAATATCAAAGCATTAGTTTTCTACTTCTTTGAGGGAGTTACTTCTTATGTGGAATCAACAGCGACAGGTCGACTCTATATTCTTTCATTTGAAAATGGTGAACTTAAAGATTTAAAGATGAATAGAGGAGCCCCATATTGGTATGAGAAAAAAGATCACCTAGGAAGGTATCAGAGAAGACGTTACGAGATGAATGTCGTTGATATTGACGAAGATAATGTGAAAGAAGTGATTACGAGTTCTGGAAAGATAAATCACATCATGCGGTATGTAGGGAAAGGTGTTTGGAAGTATTCTAACCTATGATGCTTTTGGAAAATTCATATCATCATGATCATTGTGATCTTCGACTTCTGGATCAACTTCAGCTTTCGCATTTTTAGAAACTTCTGAATTATTTGTTTTAACACCCATCATGATTCCAAACCAAAATGCAAAAGGGACAGCTGCGATAATAACTAGAAAAAGAAGTCCACCGGCCGTTGAGCCTGTTTCTGTCTTTTCTGAACTAATTGTGCGGATTTTTGAATTTGTTGTTTTAGATTTGACTGCTTCGGCTTTGCTTTCTTTATTGAAATCGAAGCCTTTAACATTTTCTTTTGGGGCATTGTATTCTTCAACTACAATTGTTCCAACAGGCTCTACGGCCGGTTTTCTGGCCCATGAACTGGACATTGCTGTAATTAAAATAAGGCAAACTAGTAGGACGATGTTCTTTTGCATAAAACCCCCATCAATATTTATCTTATCGTAGATTAGGGAGTTAATTTTAGAGGGAAATAAACGCCATTAAAGCTTTAGTAGCGACGAAGTTTCATGTCGTTATCGACACCAATGATTTCTCCTGGAGAGAGCGGATGCCAAATGTTATCGCCTGAAAGAGGCTCACTAGAAAAGATGAGGTGATTTACGTATCCGGTCTCTGTCGGTGCTTCACACTCTGGTGCAAAACTTGGGCATGTGTCACGGTCTCCACAGCGATTTTTGTAAGTAGAGTAGAATAAGTTCTTACCACCATGATGGGCGAGCATCGTTTGGCCATTGGTGAGTATAAAAGTCAGGTATGTTTCAGTATTTCCGGCATCATCGATTTCAGAGTAAGGACCAATGATTTTAATGAGGGCCTGCACTGATTCTTTGACTGATTCTGCAAGGACATCAATATTACAGTCTTTGTCATAAAGGTTAACCTTTCCAGAAAGGTGGGAAAGAATAAAGTAGAAGACAACTTCTGAATCTGTATTACCGAGAATAAAGCGACGAAGATGAGGGAGTATTCGACTCATAATCTCTTCTTTCTTGTCGGCAAACCCTTTGATATTTCCGTTGTGAGCAAAGACCCAATTACCAAATTGAAATGGGTGGGTATTGAGTATATTGACCTGCCCTAGAGTCGCATTTCTAATGTGAGCAAGGACTGTTTGAGATGAAACAATACCAGAGATTTTTTTGAATATAGCATCATCAACCGCAGTTTTTTCTGACTTAATAATATGAGGAGCTCCACCTACAAAATAGGCGACACCCCATCCATCAGGATGTTTATTACTTTGGAGTTCAAGGGCATTATCAGCTCTTACGAGCGATTCGTGGACTTGACTCTGAATAACTGATCTAAAACCAAAAAGACGGCACATAAAATAAAAAACCCCTATTGCTAGGGGTTATCTTATCATTGTTTTAGTTTTTTTTTAGGCCGGACCTTCTTACTCTTTCCAATTTTCAGGGTGGCGCTCTTGAAATTCAAGAACTGAGTCTATAAGAAGGGCCAGACTTCGCTTGAAGTACTCCGGGCTCAGGTCAGAACTTTCTAAACACTTTTTCTTAATATACTCAGTATTTGTAATCATTGTAACGTGAACAATTTGATTGAAGATAACTCTTGTGATCCAGAGCTTTGTGGCCTCTGGAGTTGAAGCTGGAAGTTGTTTATCTAGGACATTTAGAAGTCCAGAAAAGCCTGGAGGGCCAAATTTTCTCGAATCTTTAGCATCGTAGTAATCTTCTGGAATTGCACAATCTGAGTTGAGAATAATCTTAAATGTGTTGATTAGGGCCTTAGATCTTGGTTGAAACATATCGAAGACGCCAAGGGCGAATTCTTTACAAGAAGTACAATCTTTAAACTTTTCTTCAATGAGATTATTGAATTCTTCTTTATGGAATTCAATAACTTCAAAGTAGAGATTTTGTTTATTTTGAAAGTAGTAGTTGATTGAGGCAACATTGACATCGGCCTGGTTGGCGATATCGCGAATAGAGGTTCCGGAGAACCCCTTAAGCGCGAATAGCTCATTTGCTACATCAATTATTTTTCTTTTTGTCTCATTCATTTCTTTACACCTTGATCCTGACTAAGCTGGATTTTCCTCAAGTGAGTCATCTCCAGATGGTCTCGACGGAGTCTCTGGCAATTCTTCTGTATTATCTCTTTTCAGGAGTCGATTAACAAGACTCAAGAAGTCTTCGAGAATCGCATATGAACAAGGGATAAAAATCAGTGTAAGAATTGTCCCAGCTGTTAGCCCCCATGCCATTGCAAGAGTCATTGGCACGAGCATCGCATCTGTCCCACCAATACCATATGCAGTAGGAATCAGACCACTAATAGTCGTAAGAGACGTAACAAGAACTGCTCTAAGTCTCATTCCTGAGGCCTTAACAAGAATCTCGTGGAGTGAAAGTTTCCCTTCTTCTCTCATCTGGTCAATGAAGCTAATTAAGACAATACCACTGTTAACAATAATACCTGCCAGACCAATAATACCGATCAGGGCGAGGAATGAAATTGGTCTCGAGCGGTCTGCATAACCAGAAAGAACTGGTAGGTAGAAAGCAATTGAGAAACCAAGAAGTCCTAGAGGGATTGTCATCATAATGATGAGTGGTCTTAGGTAACTTCTAAAGAGAAAAACGAGGATGGCAAAAATACCAATCGCTGCAAGAAGACCTGCACTTGCAAGTGACTCCATTGACTCTTTTGTACTCTCTGCTGCTCCACCAAATTCAAGAGATACACCTGGGTAATCTGCTTTATATTTGTTGAAAATCTTTGTTAAGTGCTGGTTTGCGATAACAGAAGTGATAATCTCTTCGTCTACAGAACCCAAAAGAGTTTTCGATCTTTTGAAATCATAACGTTTAATTTGAGGCGCACCATTTTTAACATCAAATTCTGCGATACTTCCTAGAGGAACAAGGTTTCCTCTGTTGTCCATAATTTTAATAAGCTTAAGATCGTCAACATTAGTTCTTTGTTGTTCATTAAGTCTTACATAGAGGTCTACGTCTTTGTTATTAAGGGTAACTGTCGAGGCAATTTTACCTGAAACAGCAACTCTAACAGCATCTCCAATTGCATTTACATTAAGTCCAAGTTGATCGGCCTTCTTGTAATCGATATGGATGTAAACTTCATCATCTCCAATAACATCATCAACTTTAAGGTCGAGAATACCGTTTACCTTAGAGAGGTCTGTTTTAATTTTAGCGATAAGTTCGTCAATTTTTTCAACATGATTTGATCTAAATGTCGCTTCAATTGGTTCACCAACTGGAGGTCCATTGATTTGTGCCTCAAATGAAACTTCTTTTACATAATCAGCTTTCACATTATTTCTAAGTCGTCCAAGAATCTCAGTATGACTCATGTTAAACTTAGCATCGTCATCAACATAGATGAAAACAATACCAACGTTATTACCATCTTCTGCTTTCGGGTCAGTTAGTTGAACTTTCGATTCACCTGCTCTTGTAATTAGGTGTTCAGCGTGAGAACCAAGTTCTTTTTTGATATCTTGGCTTAGTCTTTCTGCTGCTAGGAGTGTTTTTTCAACTCTTGTCCCATTGTCCATTTTAAAACGAGCAATATAGATTTCCGTTTGATCAGCTGGAAAGAGGATGAATTTGTTAGCGACACCGATCATGAAAAGAGATAGGATAATCAGTCCTGTAAAACCAGCTGCAACAATGTAGCGGTAGCGAACAACTTTATCCATAAGCTTTTCAAAGAGATTTTCAAATTTTGTAAACCAGTCAGAGTTTTTCTCTTCTTTGTTTTTCTTTTTATTACTTTTAGTAATTGAATCACCGGCCCAAGTTAATCTCATTGGTAGAAAGAAAAATGATTCTACAAGTGAGAGAAGAAGTGAGATCGATACGATAATTGGAATATATTTAATAAACTGTCCCATGACTCCTTTAGTAACAAGCATCGGCATAAAAGCTGCGATTGTCGTGAAAGCCGTTGCTGTAATAGGTAGCCATAGTTGTCCAACTGAATTTACGGCAGCTTCTTTAGAGCTGTATCCCTCTTGTTTTAGTCTTGTGAAGTTCTCTGAGATAACAACCGAATTATCTACAAGCATCCCAAGGGCAATAACTAGGGCCAGGATCGTAATGGAGTTGAGGTTCATATCCATATTTGGCATCATCCCTAGGGTTGCCATAACCGCAAGAGGAAGAGAGATTGAAGCCGCAATACCGATCTTTCCTGGAAGGAAGAGGAAAAGAAAGATAACAACTAGAAGAAGACCCGAAATAGCGTTATTCGCTAAAACCTCAAGCTTGTTCTTAACTTTGAGGGCCTCGTTTTGAAAAACGAAGAAGTCAGCTTTTCCTTTATAGATCGTTCTAAATTCTTCAAGCTTGTGATTAACGTCTTCTACGAGTTCAAGAGTATCTGAACCAGCTTTCTTTGAAACTGTAATAAGAGTTGCTGGCACACCATTGTAGCTAGCTCTAACTTTGATTTCTTCTTCACCATCGACGATTTTAGCGATGTCCTTTAAGAAGATTGATTTTCCTGAAAAGTTCGAGCGAATGAGAACATTTTCTAAGTCTTTGGCCGATTGAACTTTTGCTTCTAGGCGAAGTAGTTTTTGATTCTCTTGCGCTTTTAGTGATCCACCTGGGATGTTAACATTTCTCGTTCCAACTTTTGCCATAACTTCTTCAATTCCAATATGTTCTTGGAGAAGCTTTTGGTTATCGAGAATGATTTGGAAGCGTCTTTGTGCATATCCAGCGAGGATAACACTTTTAACCTTTTTATTATCTTCTAATACTTCTTTAAGTTCATCAGCAATTTTATCTCTCTGTCTATTTTCATTTGTACCAGTAACGGCGATTTGAAATACAGGAAACTCTTCTGATTTAATTTCTGTAAACTTTGGAGGATCGTTAAGGTCTTGCGGAAGTCCAGTTGCTCTATCGATTGCCTTTTGAACGTCACTCATAACGTCATCGACACTATCGACATTGTCCATATCAACTTGAACAAAGATTGAACTAAGACCAGCTTGTGAAATAGAGCGAACATCTTTTAGTCCTGATACCGTTCTAATTTCGTCTTCAAGTGGTTTTGTAATTTTTGTTTCGATGTCATCGGCTGAAGCTCCTTGATAAACTGTAATGACTGTCGCCATTGCCAGGTTTACGTTTGGATAACTTTCAGCATTCATTTTCCCGAGACCCATCAGTCCGTAGATTCCAAGGAATACAGAGAGGACGATTGTCAGTTTCGAGTTGTCTATGAAAAATTTAGCCATTCTTTTCATTATCTATCCCATTTTAATTATTAAGTGCACAAGGTGTTTCTGTGTAAACCGCGAGGTAATCAAGGAGTGTTGCGATTACATTATATTTTGTATCAATTTCACTAAGGTTACTTTGTAAAAGAGAGTCTTGATCTGTAATGAGCTCTCTTACTGAAATACGTGCTTGATTATATTTCTTTTCAGCAACTTTAAGACTGTGAGCAAGTTTAATCGAGTTGATCTGTTGCTCTTTTACGATCTCTTGAAGGTAAGTGATGTTTTTAACAACTTGAGTGTGGTAGGCTTCAAGTTTTGCATTAATTTCATCTTGTTTTGCAATAAATCTCTTCTTATCTACGAGTCTTTGAACTTCTTCAGTTGTTGTCTTCTTTCCATCAATTGGAATATTGATTGAAAGACCTACTGCAACGCTATTTCCTGGATCATCTGAAATTTGATCGACAGAGTTTGAGAGGCTGAAGTCTTTACCAACTCTTTTGATTTCAGAGTTAAGCTTCACATCGATTGAGTTATAAGAATCAGTTACTTTCTTCTGTGACTCATATTGAAGTTTAACATTTTGAAGAACTTCATCATATTTTGTATTTTCAACAGGAATTGCATTATAAGATGCAATCTTTGATGTACAGGCGAGAACAGTGGCAACTGTTTGCTCTAGATTATAAGGCTTAAGTTGAATTTCATCTTGAGCAACTGAAGGAATCAATTCTTTTAAAGATTGAACGAGAGCTTCTTTTTGGTATTGAAGAGCAATGATGTTTGCTTTTCTCGCAGCAACTTGAGATTCATAACGAGCAACTTCACCACTATCAGCGACATTGTTTTTTAAACGTTTTTTCGCTTCAACAACTTGAAGTTTTGAGCTTTTAAGAAGTTCTTTTGAAAGGTTTAATTGCTCATTGTTGGCAACTAACTTCCAATAGAGTTTTCTAAGCTCTTGGTAGAAGGCCTTCGTTTGAATATCTTGTTCAAGGCTTCCAGCTTTTCTTGCAGTCTTAAGGGCGTTGAGTTGCTCTTTTGTAAGTCCTCCGAGGAAATCTTTAAAGAGGTCCATTTCAACTTGGAAGCTAACACCCGAAGTCGTTCCTTTGTGAACATAGTTGTTGCTAAATTGTTCTGCAAAAGAGCTTACTTTTACCGCTACTCCGTATTGAGTTGCTCTTTGTACGCCAAGGCTAGCAGACTTAACGGGAGAGGTGACAGGTGAGAAAGTTGAAAAAGGCTTCTCAGAAGTTTTTAGGTAACTTGCTTCACCTGTCAGCTGATATGAAAATTTGTCCAGAACACTGTTTTCTTGCAATTTGAGAGAGAGAAAATTTGCTTGAATGTTCTGAACAGTAGGGACATTTTCTGCGAGAGCTTCTTTTAAAAAAGCTTCGTCGATAGCTGTTACTTTTGCTTGTGCACCTACTGTGAGGGCCAAGCTGGCAAAAGGGATAATCCACTTCATTTTGTATATCTCCAATGGTAATCATTAAGAAAAATTAATTAAACGTTTGTTTAATTTAAACGTTTGTTTAAGAAAATAGGCTAGAAATAACCCTAATTCAACTTAAAATTAAGATGCGTTTTAAACAAATGTTTAAATGTCTGTAATTTCAGTCGTTTATAGTCTAGATTCGAGCTCTTCAAGCTCTTCGTAGAGCTCGAGAATTTTGCCTTCAATCATCTCTTGTCGCCCAGATAGTGCCGAAAATTCCTGACTTTTCTGCTCATCCATGGAAGAAAAGTCAAAATTTCCAATCGACTTCTCCACATTGTCCAGCTCTCTTTCGAGGATATCTATGTGAGTGGGGATCTCTTTGAGGCGCTCTTTCTCTTTATTGCTAAGAGGGATTTTCTCGCTTTTTGACTTTTCTGCTTTGGCGAGCTCTTGGACTTTCTCTTCAAGTTCTTCCTCATTATAGTCATCTTTGTGCTCATCGAGAATGTGGTCCATGTAAAGAGCTTCTAGGTAAGGCTCAACCTGTTCGTATCCAGCTTCAAAGACTTCGACATTTTTCTGGTCGAGGTGCCACACTTTCGTCGTGACGTTGGCAAGAAAAGAGCGATCGTGACTGATGAGGATTAATGATCCTGGAAATTCTCTAAGTTTTGTTTCGAGAATATTTAACGTTTCGAGGTCTAAGTCGTTTGTAGGCTCATCAAAAATCCAAATGTCTCCATCTTTCATCAAGTTCATGGCCATTTGAAGTCTGTTTCTCTCTCCACCTGAGAATGTTTTTAGTGGTCTTCTAATTTCATCTTTATTAAAGAGAAAACTTTCAAAGTAGGCATTGACGTGCATTTTCCTGTCTCCTGGTAGAAAGACAGTGTCAGTTCCGTCTCCGAGGAGTTCAAAAGGGGTCTTATTAGGATCGAGCTCATTTCTATTTTGAGAAAAGTACTGAATTTGTAAATCGTCGGCTTGTTTTACTGAGCCTGATGTTGGTGTTAGTTCTTTTCTTAGAAGGTGGAGCAGTGTTGATTTTCCAACACCGTTACGGCCAATGAGCCCAATCTTATCTCCTTTGCAGATGTTTACGGAAACATCTTTAAAGAGTTCCTTATTGTCGTAAGAAAAACTGATTTCTTTCGTTTCAACGAGAATCTTTGTTTTTCTATTAGAATTATGAAGTTGAAGTTGAACTTCTCTTTTTGTTTTATCTTTTAGATCACTAATCGACTTTTTCAGATCGTGATAATTTTCAACTCTCTTTTTACTTCTCGTTCCTCTGGCCTTGATACCTTGTCTCATCCATTCCGTTTCTCTTCGAAGTGAGTTGGAAAGACGTTGGAGTTGTTTCATTCTTGCTTCTTCATTCTCTGAGAGAAATGTAATGTAATCTTCGTAACTTCCCTTGAACGTTTCAATCTTTCCACGATTAATATGAAAGATACGGCTACAGAGCTTAGAAAGTAGGTAACGGTCGTGGGAGATCATGAGAAATGTTTTATTTGTATTCATCAACTCTTCTTCAAAGACCTTAATTGTCTCTAAGTCGAGATGGTTTGTTGGCTCATCCCAAAGAACTAAGTTTTTTGGAGTTGAAAGACCAAGGCTAAGGAGGACTTTCTTTTGCTCTCCACCACTTAGGTCTCTCATAAGCTTTTCATGATCATTAAGACCAAAGAACTTTAGATAGGATTCGTAGTTTTGAATAAGTGTCCAGGCATCGAGATGGTCATATTTTTCAAGGAGGTCTTTTTGTCTCGAGATGATTTTCTCATCTGTAGAGCCCTCATTGATTTTTTCGTTAATAGATTCAAGCTCTCTGTGAAGAACTTCCACTTCAGGATAGAAAGTAAAAATGAAGTCTTTGATCGTTGGGTTTTCATTGTCTTTAAAGATGATTTCCTGAGGGACAAGAAAGACACTGAATGCCTTTGAAGGATCTCCATCTCCCTTTGCCTTATCAAATTGAAAAGGTGGGATTGAATTATCGGGCTTTACTGACTCTGTTAGTACTTTAAAGAGCGATGATTTTCCCTTTCCATTTAGTCCTAATAAACCAATGCGATCTCCAAATGAAATGTTGAAAGAGGCATCTTCGAAGAGAGTTTTATTAGCGAAAGAGAGGTGTAAGTTTTTAATAGTACAGAGTATGCTCAAAAGTATTCCTTTGTCAGCGGCAGATATTTCCACCTTGCTCTAGAAAATTATTTCAATTGCTATAATTAAAATTGTTGAGAGAAAAAGAAGGATACCCCAAGGAGGTCCTCAATAAACTTTCCAGCAGTCGCATATTCAACTTTCAAAATGTTTAAAGACCATCCGGTTCTTTCTTTTGTGTATTCGACATTGGTCAAAAGACTAAAGCAATGTGAATCTCCTATACAAAGAGCTAAGTTAGCACACAAAGAAATCGATCGCTACAACCAAGAAGTTTTAGATAACGAAGTCGTGCAAAAATATATGAGCTGTAAAAAAGGATGTGCTGCTTGCTGTCATACTCAGGTGAGTGTTACGAGTGATGAGGCCGAACTTTTAACAGACCTTTACTTAAAAGGTGAAGTCGACATTGATTTAAAGAAGCTTTATTTGCAAAGTGAAGCTCGTAACGATGTTTCAAAGTGGTACAACATTCCTTATGATATTCGTCGCTGTCTTTTTTTAGATGAAAATAATGCCTGTAAGATTTATGAGAATAGGCCGGCCGTGTGTCGAACAAATATGGTTCTTTCCGATCCTAAAACCTGCTCAACAATTGATGGTAAAGTCCATGAACAGAGACTTGTGAATACTCACAAGGCCGATATGATAATCATGGCAAGCTACACTGTAACTAAGAGTGCTGGAACTTTACCTTATATGATTTGGAAAGCGCTTAATAAAAAGAAAGCGAAGGCGGGAAGTCCTGTCGAACAGCCAATGGATACGGTGCGCAAAAGAGTGCGCAAGGCCAAGATTACCGTTTCCAAACTCCTTTCAATGTAATACAAAGGGGCCATGGAATTAACACAATGCCCACTTTGCAAACACGAACAAACAACTTTATTTGAGGACTTAACTAAAGAGCACGATCAGCGTCTCTATTATCACTGTGAGAACTGCGATCTCGTCTTTGCAGACCCTAAGTCTTGGCTTGTCCCTGAAGAGGAGAAAAAGCGCTACGAGATTCACCAGAATGACTCTGATGATGAACGTTATCGTGCCTTTCTCGATAAGCTTCTTGTGCCACTATCAAAGAAAATAACTGAGAGTTCTCGCGGTCTCGACTTTGGCTGTGGACCTGGTCCAACGATCTCTGTAATGATGAGTGAGCGTGGACACGATATGAAAAATTACGATCCATTTTTTTGTGATGATAAGAGTGTTTTCAATGAAACATTTCATTTTATTACCTGCACGGAAGTATTAGAACATATGTTTCGTCCAATGGTTGAATTGAAGTTAATGGTAAGTCTTTTAGAACAAGAGGGAGCTCTTGGTTTAATGACTGAGTTTCGTGAAGACGTCGACTTTAAAACTTGGTGGTATAAGAATGATCCAACCCACATTTGTTTCTATTCAAAGAAAACATTCAAGTGGATTGCTGATCAATTGAATTGTCTTGTGGAATTTCACGGCAGTTCTGTGGCCATATTAAGTGACTTTAGGAGTATTGAATAATGATTAAAATGTATGCCATTAAAAATTGCGACACTGTTAAAAAGGCCATGAAGCATCTCGAAGCGAAAGGTCTAGAATTTGATTTTTTTGACTTTAAAAAAGAGGTTCCTACGAAAGAAGATATTCTTCGTTGGAAAGACTTTTTTAGCGACTGGCCAGTTAATACGAGAGGGAGAACATTTCGTCTTTTTAAAGATGATTTTGAATCTGCCACAGACGCAAAAAAAATAGCCCTCATTCAAGAGAATCTCTCTGCTGTTAAAAGACCAGTTCTCGAAGTGAATGGAAAAGTCGTGGCCATGGGTTACGATAAAGAAGCTTACGAAGGTCTATAGACAAATGAAAGCGGCCGACTACCTCCAAAAGAAGAAAGAACTCCTTTCTAAGCTCAATGAGAGACCAGAAAGAGATAAGTGTTACACGTGCTATCGTCCAAAACATATTTGCTTATGTGACGCAATTGATCCATTTGAAACACAAGCTCACTTTGTTCTTCTTATGCATATTAAAGAAGCGAAGAAAGAAAAACTCGGAACAGGTAGAATGACGGTCGCGACTCTCAAGAGCTCTGAGATTATCGTTGGAGTTGATTTTACTAACGATAAAAGAGTCAATGAACTTCTGGCAGATCCAACTTACTATCCGATGGTACTCTATCCTGGAGAGAAGGCCTTTAATGTCTCTGAAGATGATATTGGAGAGTTGAATTTACCAGAGGGGAAAAAGCTCCTTGTTTTTGTTATCGATGGAACTTGGCCTTGTGCTAAAAAGATGATGACGGTTAGTGAAAACATTAGGCCTCTTCCAAGGCTTTGTTTTACGCCAAATAAGAAGAGTAATTTTCTTATCAAGCATCAACCTGATAAGTACTGTCTTTCAACATTAGAGTCCATTCACTTTCTACTAGAGGAAATGGATCGAGCTGGACTTGAAAGTCTCAATGGTAAACAAGATGCTCTTTTAAAGGTTTTTAAAAAGCATGTGGATTTTCAACTGTTCTGTTCGACTGATCCCTCTGTTCCAAGCAATAGGGGTGTTAAAAGGCCGAGTAGGCCTAAAGAGATGAAGATCATTCCAAAGAAGAACAGAAAAATCATCATTGATTAATGCCAACTTCTTTTCTCAGGTAATTTTCTGAACTAGAAAAAGCTAACTCGTTGAAAATAAAAGAAAGTAGGGACTATCTACCTGATTCTATGTGATCCTGTTGCGTTGTATCATAAAATAAGAAACAACCATTAGGAAACGAATCTTATGAAAAAACTAGTCTATCTACTAAGCGCCCTTTCTCTGTTCCACCTACAACTGACCTTTTCAGTTGATAGTCTAAAAGTTGAGGCGATTCGAAGTGCTTATGCACAGGAAAGTTCGAACACCACAAACTCTGAGGAACCTCAAGCGAGAACTAAAACTAAAGATGCTCAGTTAAGTGAAGTCGATACAGATAGTGAGAATTTTCTCAATCTCATTACGATGATGGCGATTGGTTATATTGTTTCAAGACAGATCATTCTTTGTAAGCCAAACCCAACGGATACTCTTGTTGCCGCTGCTGCGGGGATTGCCTATGTTGCTGGGGAGATTTATTCAACGACTCAGTATAAGAAATTAAAAGATGAACAATTGAAATATGTTATCAGTGACGATGGTTCTACTAATGAAAAGCAGGTAGAGCTCTTACAGCAACAGAAAAAAGGTTATCAAGATGTCATAAAAACAGCACAGACGAAGAAAACTATTCAAATGGCCGCGACAGCTGGACTTGGGATAGCTTCAGCTATGGCAGCTTTTTCAGGAATTCAAGACATTACGGCAACCGCCGGTTGTGCGCACTGTGGTCCTGGTACTGCCGCTGTTGCAATTAAAAAGGGTGCGATTGTAAAAGCCCCTGTTAGCTCTACTGCTAAAAAGGCTAAACTTATAGCGATTTCTGTTGCGATGAATTCGACATGTGCTGCAGAAGCTACGGCTTCAATGGGAACGACTTCAGCTGCAGTTGTTGCATGTACTACTGAAAAAGCATTCGAAGCATATTTCAATACAGCCTGTGCACCAACAACAGCATATAGTAATCCAAATTCATTAGAAGAAAAATATATTGCGAGTCTTTTTAAGAGTGAATCTTTTATTGAAGAAATAAAAGACGAATTCATGGCGATTCAAAACTCAAAAGAGAGTGTTAATATTGATCGTTTTGGAATTCCTAAATTAATAGACAAAAACTTTCCTGCAGTTAAAAAGTTCGAGGGTAATATCATTTCAAGAAATGATTACTTTGCCTATCGTGATCAACTACGTTTTAACAATGGGGAGCTCAAGACCTCATCATTGAAGGACTATGAAAATTTTAATAAGAACTTGAATTATGTTAGTACAAAAGAAGAGCAAGGTCTTCTATCGTATGCTGTTGAAAAAGGTTTCGATTTAGTTTTTCCAAAGGCACATGCTGGAGCATTTGGACTTATAGGTGCCGCAGCTGCTGTTTTTATGGGAGTTACAATGACTCAAGGTCAAGCTCTTGATCTTTGGCTTGCTCACCCTGAGGGACGTGCAATTTCTTATGCCGGAATGGCCGTTCTCTCTCTTCTCGCTTCTAAGACAACTGATAAGATTATTAAGACATCCGAAGATAATATTGAAAAGATTGATAAGATTATTGAAAGAATGAATCGTTACGCTACAGGGGATAATGATCCAGGGAAATATGAGAGACTTGCAAATGGTAAATTTGTAAAACTAGCAAAGGGTAGAAAGATTAATATCACAAATGGTTCAGATAAACTCTCTTGTATTGCTGAAGGGTCTGAAGCTGGTAAGTGTGCTAGTGTTGAAAAAATGCTAGAGAAATCTAAATATCTTTCTCAATTTCCTGCTGGATTAACAAGTGCAGGAGCTCTTTCAACTAAAGTTGCAGATAGTCTGCAGGGAAGTTCAAGTTTAAGTGGTGCAAGCCTTGATGCCGTTAATGAACTTGCAGGTAAGAATGGCGCCATCAAAAATTTAAATAATAAGATTAGAAAGAAATTGGCAGAAGCACAAAAGAAAGCGGGAATTGATGATCGCGACTTTAATACATTAACTGATAAGTTTACAAACGATATGAGAAACGCTGTAAGTCGTGCATTAAAAAGAAATGGTCAAACACCATCAAGTTTCTTAGCTAGTGCAGGGATATCTGCTCCTGTATCTGGAGATGATGCAGCTAAAAAGGCTCTTGCTGATAAGAAGTTACAAGAAGAACTTAAAAAGAATTTGGCGAAGAGAACGGGAGCGACAAAACTTGGAACAGGAAAAGGTTCTGGGGGATTCTCTCTTGATTTAGAAGAAGATGATAAAGAAAAACAAATTGCGATGAATGCAAAAAAAGTTGCAGAACTTAATGAGAATAGAGAAGTTAAAGAGGATATCATTAAAGATAAAGGTGTCTCTCTTTTTAAAGTCATTAGTGTTCGTTATTTAAAGTCAGGTTATCCTAGACTCTTAGAAGAAGTTGAAGAGAAATAAGAATTAATTGGAGCGGAGCTGCTTGAGTCTAGAACTTAGAGAAGCATCTGCTCCTTTATTGTCAGGACAATTTGTATCCTTATATTTGAAGATCGGCGTGTCGTGAAAAATTGTTCGATCTTTCTTTCCTTGATAATACCAATCATTACCGTGCCACACTGATACGATGAGACCATCGTCGTGAATCTTTTCTAATTTGTAGACGGTTTTTCCAAGACTCGCGATATTTCTGTATTTGATATTTGTCTCTTCAATACATGCCTCTTCCGAGTAACCAACTCTTGGAAGAGAGGAATTACAAGAAGCTAGTGTGAAAAGAGAAAAATAGAATACAGCTTTTATCGAATACATGATGTCCCTTTTGATGTTGCTACTTATCGGTTTTATCACCTTGTTCTTTAGATATAAGATCGAAAAAAGAGTAACAAAATACTACCCTAAAACACTTAGTAGTAGGGGAGAAAAGGAGAATTAAGATGAGTAAAATAATAATCATTTTCCTTTTTATGATTAATCAATCACTTGCTCTAAAATTGAATTCTAAAGCGAATAAAAAATATTTGCTTGAACTTTATACGTCAGAAAGTTGTTCAAGTTGTCCAGCTGCTGAAAAGTGGTTGAATTCTTTTCGAGAGTCTGACTTACTTTGGAAGAAAGTTATCCCGTTGGAATTTCATGTGGACTATTGGAATCATCTTAATTGGAAAGACCCTTTTTCAAAGCGAGTCTTTACGCAAAGACAATACAATTACAATAAAGTTTTAAAATCTGGTGTTTACACACCTCAGATCATTAGCAATGGAAATAATAATCGATACTGGCGCTTTAGGAAGCCTAGATTCGATGAAGAAGACTCTTCTTACGTACTTATTGTTGATTTTGATGAAGTAAAAGGCGTAGCTAAGGTTCAAATTAATAAAGGTGAGGATTTGACTTGCTATGGTGCTTTAATGAAGAACACTGAGGTCAGAAATATTACAAGTGGTGAAAATTCGGGCCGAAAACTTATTCATGAATTTGTCGTCATAAACTTGCGATCAAGTAAGATGGAAAGTGATCGCTCCTTAAACACATGCCAATTACAATTTGACAAAAAAACATTAGAAAAATCTAAGAGCTTTGCTTTTTGGGTGTCTGATTCTAAGACACTTAAAGTTCTTCAAGCCGTTGGTGCAGATTTTTAAATTTATTTGACAGCAATGATTGTTGTCAATTACCAATGACCTTTAGTCGTACCTTCCGAGTTGATAAATTGGTAGGTTCCAAAAGCTACAGAAGACCAAAATGCTGTTTTAAAGTTAAAGACTTTTCCCATTAACTTAAAACATTTTGATTTTTCTTTTCCTTCTAGAGTCTTTTCTGTCTTAGTGAATTTAATTTTAGAATACGGCTTCCAGTTTTCATCAACATTTGAAAATAGATCTTGGTATTGAGCGTACTCACTGTGAAGTTCGCCGATATGCTTTTGAATCTTTTCATTGAGTTTAGAAATTTTCTTTTGATCTTTAGTTCCACTCGCAGCATAGAGGAGAATCTTAAGCTTATCAATCTTTGCTCCATAGTTACCAATATTCCATTGAAGCTTGAAATAATTTGATTTGCTCATTTTATGTTTCTTTTTAATAATTTTTCCATTTTCTAGTAAGAGAAGATATGTGAAGTTGTAATATTCCATTAGTCGATCTGTGTACCACATTTTCTCCATTGGAGAGAGTGTTCTAAGGGCAACACTAACTTCTGAAAGAAGATCTACATGCTCTAGTGATTGATTTGATCCTTTAAAGGCCTTAGGAAATTTTTGTAGAGCGAGATAGCCAGGCTCTAATTTTCTCATTTTCGACTCAATTGTTTGCCAGAATGTTAATGATTTCTTGTCTTCTTCATCTAGCGTATTGGCAGCGTGAAAGAGAGTTGTCTCCCATTTCGTTTTATACATTCTTCTATACTTAATTCGACTGTAGAGAGCTTTGATTTTTGTTGAAGGTCCAATATTCGTATCAAAAGGCCAAAGAAGTGTTCCTGTTGTTTTGATTTTATCTGAAATGGCCCTTGATAAGAAAGCGATGAACTTACATAGAGGAACTGGACTAATGTTGTGATCGATAATTTCACCAATAGTTGAAACGATAATGTAAGTGATTCCATAGCGTTTAAAACCTGCAACTTCTGTCCAAAGCATATCAGAGAGAATGTGACCGATCTCAGGTAGAAAAGTGACAACCTTTTTAATCATGGATGGAAGACGCTTTTTATTTTCTTTTTTAAGTTCTGTGATATCACATTCACAATACTCACGAATTGTTTCCTCATAGGCTTCAAGTTGTGTCTTAACTAAATCTGCAACAACTGTTTCTGGCAAAGAGAATGAACTCTCTCCAACTTTGATCACAACTTTTTGAATCTCGTCATCAATTGCTTTACCTTTAAGAGGTGATGAAACCTCGAGGGACTGAAAGAGATCACGGTAGGCCTGAAGAAGCTCATCTTTATCGTGGCCATGGTGACCATGAGCTAAGGATTGTGCGGTTAGAGCAATATAAGTAAATAAAATTATAAACATTTTCATAGGGAAAATATCTTTGAACTGAGTTCTTTGTGCAATAAAAGAAGACGGTGTATATAAAAATTATATTAAGTGAATAAAAGTTTGAGCGTTAAAACTTTATGTCTTAATCTCAGCTTATGAAAAAAACAGCACTCTTATTATTACTTATTTCAAGTACTACTTTTGCTACGGGCTTTGTTCCTAAAATTGATATCTCTCTTGAGAGTGAATCTGATCGAAACGATGAGAGACAAGTCAGTTCTTATGGTACTGAATTAAATATTGAAAGTCTTTTTATCGAGATTGGACCACTAAGTTTTGGGGCCTTTTCTAAATTTACTCATGAAGTAGAAAGAGAAGAGGGGCCGGCAACTCGCTTTAATAGTTTTGGTCCTAAGTTTTCTTTAGCAGGTGATTTAACGAGTTCTCTAACTGGTGAATTAAGCTATAGCTACCACTTTGTTAAAGACAGAGACTTAAATGAGCGAGATCTTGTTGATTCTTATCACACTGCTGGTTTAAATTTGACTCAAAGTTTTTTCCAAAATTTTGAATTATCTCTTTTTGGAGAAGTCATTCACTATATGGGAGATCTTCCTGATCTCTATGATTCACCTCATAATGAACTTACTGCTGGACTTGATCTATCTTATGCCAAAGATAGTTATTCTATCGGTACTTCAGTCGAGTGGAGGCAAGAATCGATTTATAGACAACGCAATGGACATAAAAATGTCGTTTATGATCGCGTCGTTGTTATTCCACATGTCTCAAAAGAATTTGAAAGTTTTAATGCTGAACTGTTTGCGGTCCTTTCTCCATTTAGAAGGGAGTATAACAACGTCATTGCAAACGATACGATTAAAGAAGTTAATTTTGGTTTTAATTTATCAACATCATTGGAGTGGAAATGATTCGCTATATTTTAATAGTCTGTGCCCTAATTACAGGTTGTGGAAGAAAGAAAAATGACGTTCAAAAAGAACAAGATCTAACGAACCTTAGTAAAGTTCAAAGTTATACGTCATATGACTGGAAAAACTATAGAAATAGTTATCTTGCAAAGAGAATAAAAGACGTTTCTTTTGCTATTAAAGATCAAGACTATACACAATTAATTACTGTTGAAGTGACTCCTCTTTGTCATGAAAGACCTCTTCAATTCGTTGGTTTCAAGCCAAATGGGCCTTACACTAGTGAATTAGAGCTAGTTAGAGGATCAACGAATATCAACGTCAATCTCATTTGTACAAATAGTGATTGTAGTGACTTTATTATCGATGTTCGTGAGGACAGAGAAGGTGAGAGAGGGATTTATCCAGTCGTTGTTGAAAGTAAAAATGAACTTCCTGTTAAGACATGGAGTCCTAATAAGAAGAACTATGATTCAAATCGTGACTTAAACGGAGAGAATCTTTGTCTTCAAAGCGAAGTCTCTCTAGAAAAAACAATTAATCTCTTTGTCGATTTTGACGATGCTGATGATAATCTTGGTTTCATTGAAAAATATGAATTTGAACCACAAGAAAAAGCTGCAAGAGCAAGATTATATGAAGTTTGTGAAAATGAACTTCAAGGTAGCGTTGTAACAGATAGTCTGGGAACTATTGTTAATTCTGGGATTCAATCATTGAGATGGAATTTAGGAACATACCAATTTGAGTACGACGACTTTGTTATCGGTCAGTGTAAGATTAATCACGAAGTAGAATATAAGGCCAATCACTATATTGATGTTTTTGAAAAAGGTGTCACTAAAGAGAGTGCCTATAGAAAGGCCCTTAAACACTGTGTTGACACTGTTAAGGGAACTCCATCATCTAGCTATGCTAGAGACGTTCAACAACAAGATCTGCATAATTGGGTCGCTAAAGTTCGTTGTGAACTCCTGCGTGGGGAAGAAGCATTTAATTTGTAATATATAGGGGGGATTATACCCCCCTTTTAAGTTTAAGTTATTGGATTTATTAATCCGTTCATTCTCTAGACAACTAAGTTTATTTTTCACGATTTCCCATTAAAATTCTTTTCTACGCTATCCTCTCTTTATTCCTAGGAGGATACTTTGATTCAAAAAATGGTTATCCTATTACTCCTTACAACGACATTTTTATTAGGATGTTCTAAGGAGTCTTCGACACCCTCGACGTTTCAGGCCCATCTTGGCTCGATTGTAAATGGAACGAAGGTTATCAATGATTTAAAAAACGTCGTGGCGATCACTTATCATAAAAATGTTCTGTGCACTGGAACTCTTATTGATGAACAAACAGTTCTTACAGCAGCTCATTGTGTTTTACCTGTTGAAGTTCCTGGTAAATTTGAAGACTACTTTAAACAAGCAAGGGTCTATATTGGAGATGGAGAGGATAATGTAGAAATTGAGGGAGAGTATTCTATTAAGAGTGCTGCAACTCATCCGCTTTATAGGAATCATTATAAAGGCCGAAATGATATTGCTATTTTAAAACTTGATCGTGCAGTCAAAAATGTCACTCCAATGAAAATTCTAACGGATATTAATCTCTTAAAGGAGAGAGTACAAAATGGAGAAGAAGTTCAAATTGTAGGATTTGGTCATCAAGTTAATGTTCTTGGTACATTTGGAAGTGAAAGCATTATTGGATCAAAAAATAAAACATCGATGACGATTCAAGAAAATTATGCAAATGAGATCATTCTCAATGGTGATAAAACAGGTGCATGCTCAGGAGATAGCGGAGGGCCTGCTCTTGTATATAATAAGGGGATTCCTCATCTCTTAGGTGTTGCAAGTCGAGTAAAAGGAGAATGTGGAGCTAGTGATGGTGAAAACTATTACGGCCTTGTTTCAGATCATATTTGCTGGCTTAAAAATTTTGTTGATGTTGATTTTGGTCCTATCAGTTCACTCTGTGAGAAATTAAATAGAAGTGAAAAGAGAAGCTTCATAGAAATCTGTGAAAAACCATCTTCAACACAGTCTTTAACAATTGATGCATTAAGAAGGACTCTTGGTAATAAGAATTGTCGTGAGCTAGATGCACTCCGTTCAACGATTAGTGATCTCGATTTAAGAAATCAAAAAATCAATGATCTCTCCATTCTTAAATACTTTTCCAACTTAAAAAAAATTAATATTTCAGATAATAAAATTGAGTCAATTACCTCACTGACCAAGCTAGAAGGTCTTAAAAAAGTTATACTCGATGGAAACAATATTCCGCTAGAGCAGATAGATCTCGCTCATTATGAAGTTGTAGGAAAAGAGCAGCAAGTACATAATCACTATAAAACACCGTTCTACCTTGCTTGTAGAAAAGGGGAGCAAGCTTCTGCTAATGACCAGCTTATCGTAGAAGAAGTTCTATTTAAAACGAATACGAAAGATTGCACTATTGCCCATGTGATGCTGAAGGATCTTATTGATCTAACTCTTTCGGATCTTGATCTCGACTCTGTTAAAATACTTAAAGACTACACAAATTTTAGAATGCTCTATCTTGATGGAAATAGATTAACGAATTTAGAAGGTCTAGAGAATATGCATGAACTAGAGACTCTTTATGTTTATGATAACCTTCTTGCTAATTTAGATCCGCTTGTTCATTTATCAAAGCTAAATTTTGTTCACGCTGAGGGCAATCCACTTCATAGTCTTGAACAATTTCAAGCGAGAGAAAACTACCTCATTCTAAGAGTTGATTCTAAAAACCAAGACCTCTTAGACCAATGTAATTCGAATAAATTCTTAGATTGCCAGACACAATAATCTTGCCCTCTCATATCTAGAGAGGGCCTCTTTAGGTGTACACATTTGTTAACACTAAATTCACAAAAAATGTGAAAACGATTTACACAAAAACTCCAACTCGATAAAACCGTCTCACCAAATCAAAATGTCGCTGAAGAGCACCTTCGGCTAAAACATCAATAGGAGAGACTATGAAACTACTAACAGCAACAATTATCCTTCTTTCTTCAGTTGTTTCTTTTGCAGGTAGAGGTATGCCAGGACAAAAGAAATATGAAACTTCTGTTAACACAATCGTTATGGGCCCTGGAGTTCTAACGTATGATAAAGTTTGTCTAAATGACCTTGGACAACTTCAAACTAAAAAAGCATATGACACTTGTGTTAAGACGAAGAGAGTTAAAGTAAGCGGTGATTGGGAAAATGTTTGTACTAAAACTGAGAAGCAATTTTTTGCTAGAGATTTAGAATATACTAAGTCTGTTTGTGTTCGCTACAAAGGTGGAGACGATAAAGGTAGAGAATGTGCTAAGTATGAAAATCAAACAGCATACCTAAAAACAACGTATTCAAAAACAGTACGTCAATATACTTGGACAGGATCGAGAAGAGATGGTGATTGGTCACTTCCAGGTAAGGTTGTATCTCAAGAAACATTCTCTGTGCCAGCTTGTAAGTAATTTCAGTTGGTTGTTGTGAAAAGGCCCTCTTTTTGAGGGCCGTTTTTTTATTTAGAGTGTACACAAATGTCTACGGAAAAATGAGCATTTTTTTCACAAGAGTTGTGAAACTAAATAAGAAAAGATAAGTTGCATTGGGTTTTATTAAAATGAGGTTATAAACGTGATTCCAAGTGTTGTCGATTATTTAGATTATCGAGAGTATTTGAAGGACTTCTACGAAGCAAAGAAGGCCATGAAAAGTGATTATAGTTATCGCGTTTTTACTAATAGAGGCGATTTGAAGTCTCCTTCCCATCTGAAAATGATTATTGATGGAAAAAGAAACCTTACAACTAAAACAATACCTAAATATGTAAAGGCCCTCGGTCTAACTTCAAAAAAAGAGACTAAATTCTTCGAACTTCTCGTTCAATACACTCAAGAAAAAGATATGAGTGAGAAGAAAGAACTCTTTTGTCACTTGATGGATGAGAAAAAGAAAAAGGGTCTAACACTCATTGAAAATGCGCAATTTCAATTCTTTGCCAATTGGTACAATGTCGTTATTTACGTTCTACTTGATATCGCTGACTTTGAAGGTGCTAACGAAAATTTGCTAAAGCTCTTTAAGGGTGAAGTATCCATGAAGATGGCAAAAGAATCATTCACAATACTTCGAACGCTCGGTTTGATCGAAAGAAATAATGAGGGATACTGGAAGCAGAGCAAGGGAGCTCTCTCAACATCTGAAGATATTCGTGACATGGCCCTCTTAGAGTATCACAGTACTATGATTAAACTTGGTCTTACTTCTTTAAGAAGGGATGCTATGAGTGAGAGAGAATTTAATGGTGCAACACTACAGATTAATAAAGAAAATCTTCCCGAAGTTAAAAAGATGATTCGTGATTTTCGAAAGGAAATTAATCAATACACAAGTTCACTAGATAACTGCGATCAAGTTTACCAACTAAATATTCAATTCTTCCCATTAACGGAGCAGATAATATGAAGAGGGCCTTAAGTGTTATTCTACTTTTCTTTTCTTATTTTACTCTTGCCGGCGGAGTTGATGTTGGAAACGCTGGTTCATCAAGAGTGATTTCATTTGTTCTCGATAAAAATTTTACTTCGGAACAGGAACTAACGAATTATTTATTAGAAACGAAAGAATTAATAAGAAAGGGAGAGGTGTTGAATCTCAACATTCTTCGAAATCAATATAATTGTGATCGTGCTATACGAATTGGCGATATGGAAGTTTTAGAGAGTTATCCATTTCTTAATGGGCAACTTCAAAAGAAGACCTACAAAGGAAAGCTTGATCTTAAATTAGATAATTGCAAAGGACTTAGGTAAGTTTATGAAAGTAAATATGGTAATTTTCATTTGTTGTTTTGTATCTGTTGGCGTTCAAGCTCGCATTGCGAAGTATGCTTCTTCTTACGATATTACAGCTCCTACAGAGGAGGAGGTTATAGAGAAAGTTGAGCGCATTCTTCCTGATCTTCAGTATATGCGAATTAAGAAGGTTATCTCTGTTGGACGTTCGAAGTATTGCCGATTTAGGGCCAATTATAAAAATGATCCTTATACCTTCAAAATCACTGGCGTTGATATTGATAAAATGTACCGCTTAACTAAGAATGAACAAGTTGAGCCGTATTATAGAGCTAAAATAGGCTACTTCTTTTTTAAGTGCAGAAGGGACTGAGTTTATTTCACAGTTCGCCTATTTGCTTTTTGTTTACTAAAAACAATTTCTTTACATATAATAGGCCTTAGAATTTGTAACTAGGGCCTACAATGGAAAAACTCGAAAACCAATTATTTAAAGTTGCCTACCTCAATTCACCTATTGCTAAAATTATTGTTAATAGCAACGGTCGGATCACTAATATCAATAACAAAGTCGCGGAACTTTTCAAGTATGAGAGAAACGAGCTTATTAATGCTCCTGTCGAAATCTTATTACCAATTGATCTTCGATATAAGCACTTGGATTACGTAAAAGAGTTTTTTAAAAATCCAAAATCTCGCTTAATGGGTGAGGGAAGAAACCTATTTGGAATTGATAAGTTTGGAAAACAGATTCCAATTGAAATTGGACTGACTCCAATTGAGCATGAAGGCGAATCTTATGCCATGGCCTCTATTTTCGATATTAGTAAGAGAATTAAAATGGAACTACGATTTCAAATGGCGATCGAGGCAGCGCCTATTGCCATGGTGATGATCGATAAGAATGGGAAAATTGTTTTAACGAATAAACAGCTCGAAAGTCTATTTGGCTACACTGAGCAAGAGCTTAAAAAACAACCTATCGAAATACTTGTTCCGAATGCTTCAAAAGATAAGCATCCCGATCTTGTTCAAAAATATATGAAAGAGCCTATTCCACGAAAAATGGGGCAGGGTATGCATTTATTTGGACTTAATAAAAATGGAGAGCAAATTCCTATTGAAGTTGGTTTGAGCCCTGTAGTTATTGATGATGAAACTTATGTTATGAGTTCTATTTTGGATATCAGTCATCGATTAGAGCAGGAAAATAAATTTAAGAATGTTGTAGAAGCAGCCCCTAATGCCATTGTTATGATTGATGAATTTGGTAAAATCTCTTTGGTAAATAAACAGTGTGAAGAATTATTTCAGTATTCGAGTAAAGAGCTACTTGGAGAAAGCATTGAAAAACTCGTCCCTAATAATATTAGAGATAAGCATCCTACATATGTTTCACGCTACGTTAAGAATCCAGAGACTCGCGCTATGGGCTCTGGAAGAGATCTCTTTGGACAAAAGAAAGATGGAACACTCTTTCCTGTTGAAGTCGGTTTAAGACCTTTTTATCACAAAGGAAAAGTTTCTGTTATCAGCTCGATTGTGGATATTAGTGAGCGTGTAAAAGATAAAAATAAAATTTTAGAGAGAAATGAAGAGTTACAACAATTTTCTTATAGGGCCTCTCATGATTTAAGAGCACCTTTGAACACGATTTCTTCTCTTGCTCAGTTTATTGAAAGTGATGTTGCAGATGGAAATTTTGATGAGATTATAACCAATTCAAAGAAAATTGTTTCCGTCTCAAAAGCATTAAATACTTATGTTTCAGATATTTTAAACTTAACGAAAAGTGAAAATGAAATTGTACCAAATGAGGAAATTAATTTAAAAACCTCGCTTGTGGAAATTGAAGAGAAGTTATCTCTCATTTCAAGAGATAGTAATGTTGAAATCGTAAAGCAATTGAATCACAGCGAGAAGCTTGTCGCCCAGAAAACTCGAGTTCTTCAAGTTTTAGAGAATCTCATCTCTAATGCCATTAAGTATTGCGATCCAAATAAAGAACAGCGTTTTGTAAAAGTGACAACTTTTAATGATGATATGAGCTTCTACATTAATATAGAAGATAATGGACTTGGTATTCCTGAGACAAATCACGAAAAAGTATTCGCTATGTTTGCTAGATTTCATAAGGATTACTCTGAAGGAACAGGATTGGGCCTTTATTTAGTAAAAAAGCATATTGAGAAATTAAATGGAAGTATTCGCTTTAAAAGTTCTGGCGATGGAACCGTTTTTTATTTAAAATTTCCTAATAGTACAAAGGACGAGTAGAATGGAAGATATGCAACGAGAAGTCAGACCTATATTTATGGTGGATGATAATCTTAACGAATTTTATATAGCGGAGCGATGCTATAAAATGTCTGGTTTGCATCATCCATTTAGACATATCACTTCGGGTGTTGATTTAATTCAATTTCTTCAAGACGCTGATCCATCACATTTACCACACGTTGTTTTGATGGATATTAATATGCCAGGTATCAACGGTATTGAAGCAACGAGGAAGATTCGCTCTATTGCTGAGTTTGAAAAGTCTATTTACATCATTATTTTGACAAATTCAGATAATCCTAGGGATTATTTTGATGCTAAAGAAGCTGGCGCCAATGAAGTAATGACAAAGCCTGATAGTATTGAGGAATATAGGGATTTCTTCACTCGATTGAAAACAATAAATTAAAAAAAATGCAGATAATTTTTTGATTATTGAAAGAATTAAGGGACAATAGAAGAATGAGTGGTCCTTTAAAAAGATCTTCCCTATTTATCGCATTTTTATTCAATTTTTTACTAAATGTCAGTTCGCACGCCTTTAAGTGCACCATGGCCATGGGATATCCTCCTTTTCAATATCTAAAAGAAGGTGTTCCAAGTGGTATCGATCCCGATATTGTAAAACTCTTTAATCAATATAATCCTGATAAAAAGATAGAAATTTACCCAATGGAATGGAGTGATGCCATCGGAGAGGTCTATTTTGGTAACCTCTATGACTGTGTTATTGGGATAGAGAAGACAAAGGAAAGACTTGAGAAGTTTCATTTTACTAATGCTATTTATTATCGCTTTTCTACGCTCTTTGTTTTAAGTGACAGTGAGACCGAGTTGAGTGAATTAGTCTCGAAACGGGTCGCTGCAGATGAGGGCTCATATGTTGATCATCTTCTAAGAAAGAAGAGTCGACTCGTGCGATTTAATTCAAAAAGAGAGTCCTTTCTCTCACTCAAACAAGGTCATGTTAAAGCAGCGATAGCACCTTTAAGAGTGGGGAAGTATTTAGCAAAAGAGCTCAATTTGAAAGTCTCTATTTTGCTCTCTGATAAAGAGGGGGTGCCAGTCTCTATTGCAACTCGAAAACGAGAAATTCGGGACCAAATTGCACAGGGACTTAAGAAAATACCTAAACATAAATTAGAGAGCTCTTCAAAAAAGATGACAAAGAACTGACATTAGAATTCTTGAAATGCCTTTCAAAATTCATAAAATGAAAAGAAAAAGGAAAAACTATGAGAATACTAATTCTATTGCTACTTGTTTCATGTAGTGCAATTCAACATCAAAACACAGAGACTTACGACAAAGAGTTAACGGGTTATCAATATCCTTTCAAGGTAGATTTTTTTAACTTTCAATCTCAAAATCAAGACTTGAAGATGGCCTATATGGATTTAAATTCTACATCTGATAAAGCGATTGTTCTTCTTCATGGAAAAAACTTTGCAGGTTTTTATTGGGAGAGAATTGCAAGTGATCTTGTTGAGAAAGGTTATCGTGTAATCATTCCCGATCAAATTGGATTTGGAAAAAGTTCAAAACCAAATTCCTATCAATTTAGTTTTTATAATTTAGCACTTAATACAAAAAAACTTTTAGAGAAATTAAAGATTGAAAAATCAATTATTGTTGGTCACTCAATGGGGGGGATGTTAGCAACTCATTTCACTTATCTCTATCCTCAAGCAGTAAAGAAACTTGTGATGATCAACCCAATTGGACTGGAACCTTATTTAAAGTATGTTGAGTTTAAAGACCCTAGCTTCTTTTATAGAAATGAGTTGAAGAAAACTCCAGAGAAGGCAAAGGCCTATCAAAGAAAGAACTACTACGATGGAAAATGGAAGAGTGAATACGATAAGCTTCTCTATCCTTATAACAAACAGATGCAAAGTGAGGATTGGCCAAAAGTGGCATGGAGTAATGCTCTAACTTACGGTCCTATTTTTTCAGAAGATATAACGACAAAGTTTAAAGATATTAAAAATGAAGTGATCCTTGTCATTGGAACTAGAGATAAGACGGGACCAGGTCGCAACTGGAAAAAAGATGGAGTCACTAGAAAGCTTGGAGAGTATCATAAACTTGGTAAAAAGGCCCATAAGTCATTTGAAAATTCAAAGCTCTATGAATTGAAAGGGCTAGGTCACATGCCTCAATTTGAAGATTATGAACGTTTTAGTCGTGTATTTTTCAAAGATCTTTAAATAACATCAATAGCTTCGCATAGAATTCATTTCTATGCGAAGACTTCTCTTATGCCCATTCTTTAGTTTAAATTGAGATAAACTCAACTCTGCTCCTGATATCATATTGGAAACAATATTTTATTGAAAAGGAGTTCCTATGTTTAAACCGAAAACGGGTAAGCATTCTGCTGGTGGCGGAACAAATAATTCTGACTGGTGGCCTAATCGATTGAAGCTCAATATTTTGAGACAGCACGCTCAAAAAACAAATCCAATGGATAAAAACTTTAACTATAAAGAAGAGTTTTTAAAATTAGATCTCGGTGAAGTAAAAAAAGAAATCGAAAAAGTTATGACAACATCTCAGGACTGGTGGCCAGCAGACTACGGTCACTATGGACCTCTTTTTATTAGAATGGCATGGCATAGTGCTGGTACTTATCGCACAGGCGATGGACGTGGAGGTGGAGGAACGGGTTCTCAACGTTTTGCTCCTCTTAATAGCTGGCCTGACAATGTGAATCTCGATAAAGCGAGACTTCTTCTTTGGCCTGTGAAGCAAAAGTATGGGAATAAACTTTCTTGGGCCGACTTAATGATTCTTGCTGGAAACTGTGCTCTCGAATCTATGGGCTTTAAAACTGTTGGCTTTGCTGGTGGTCGTGAAGATATTTGGGAGCCTGAGCAAGATATTTATTGGGGATTAGAAGCTGAGTGGTTGGCCGACAAGAGATATAGTGGTGAAAGAGATCTTGAAAATCCTCTTGCCGCAGTTCAGATGGGTCTAATTTATGTTAACCCAGAGGGACCTAATGGAAACCCTGACCCACTTAAGGCAGCAATTGATATAAGAGAGACATTTGCAAGAATGGCGATGAATGACGAAGAAACAGTTGCACTCATTGCTGGAGGACATACATTTGGTAAATGTCACGGAGCAGGTGATCCTGCAAACGTTGGACCTGAGCCAGAGGGGTCTTCACTAGAAGAGCAATCACTTGGATGGAAAAATAAAATGGGCTCTGGAAAAGGAGTTGATACAATTTCAAGTGGACTTGAAGGTGCGTGGACAAAAAATCCTATTAAGTGGGATAATAACTACTTTGAAAATCTCTTTGAATATGAATGGGAACAGTACAAAAGCCCTGCGGGTGCTATTCAGTGGCGTCCAAAAAATGGAGAAGCTTCAGATAGTGTTCCTGATGCCCATGATCCGAAGAAAAGACATGCTCCAATGATGGCAACGACTGACTTAGCACTAAGATTCGATCCTGCTTATGAAAAGATCTCAAGAAGATTTTATGAAAACCCTAAAGAGTTAGCAGAAGCCTTTGCAAAAGCATGGTTCAAATTAACTCATAGAGATATGGGACCTAAAGCAAGATACCTTGGAAGTGAAGTGCCAAGTGAAAATTTCATATGGCAAGATCCTATTCCTGCAGGGACAACGGATAAACTCTCTGAGAGTGATCTCAATGAAATTAAAGATCTCATTAAGCAATCAGGTCTTAGCGTATCTGATTTAGTTTCTACAGCTTGGGCATCCGCTTCAACGTTTAGAGGGTCTGATATGAGAGGAGGAGCTAATGGAGCACGAATTCAATTAGAGCCACAGAGAAGTTGGGAAGTGAATAGACCAAATGATTTATCTTCGATTTTAAAGAAGTATGAAGAGATTCGTTCAAAGAGTTCGAAATCAATTTCGATGGCCGACTTAATTGTCCTTGCAGGTGGTGTCGGAATTGAGATGGCAGCAGAAAAAGCAGGACAAAAAGTAAGTGTTCCTTTTGTTGCTGGAAGAGGAGATGCTACTCAAGAGCAAACGGATATTGATTCAATTAACTTCTTAGAGCCAATTGCTGATGGTTTTAGAAATTATGAAAAATCAAAATTCTCCGTCTCTGCAGAAGAACTTCTCATTGATAAAGCGCAACTTTTAAATCTCTCTATTCCTGAATTAACAGTTCTTCTTGGAGGACTTCGCGTTCTAAATATCAATCATGGAAAAAGTGAACATGGTGTTTTTACTGATCAAAAAGAAGTATTAACGAATGACTTTTTTAGAAATCTTCTCGATATGAATATTGAGTGGAATGTTGATTCTGCTAAGGATGGAACATACGCCGGTGTCGAACGTTTTAGTGGAAAGCCGAAATGGAGTGCGACAAGAGTTGATCTTGCTTTTGGATCAAACTCTGAGTTAAGAGCTGTTTGTGAAGTTTATGCCTGCGATGATAGCAAAGAAAAGTTTACGAATGACTTTATCAATGCATGGGTAAAAGTAATGAATCTCGATCGTTTCGATCTTTAATAGGAAGGTCACGATTTGAAGTAAATTATAATATCCCGGCTAGATTTAAATCTAGCTGGGACTTATTGGGAGTGACTAAAACTTGGGAGATGCAAAGGATTTCGCTATAAACGATAGGAAAAAACGGCCATGAATGAGGAGTCTCTTCATATTGCATGGAGAAAAGCTTAGTGAAATTAATGCGTTGTATGTCTTGCTGCTACCACTAAGATTTTACTTTTTCTTGAAAAACTAGTTAGTGATAAAATAGGTAGAGAGCTCTAATAAATATTCGTGGTGACCTAATGAAAATCCGTACTAAGATTTATACAATTACTTTCCTTGCTGTTTTCTATCTTCTTTTTTCATTTTATCAATTTTCCAAGTTCTCACTGCAGCATTCAAAAAATATTGATTCCATCATTGTAAATCAGAATCGAACATTAAAGGCCAAAGAGGTCATTTGGTTAGATGAAGTTCTCACTCAATCAACAAGAAATTACATTTTTACAAAAGACCTCTCATGGAAAAAACGCTACGACCACTACGGTGAGCTTCTTGATGAACTTATTAAAGACATTAAAAAGTCGGATGATCTCTTTATTAAGGAAACATTTAAGAAGCAAGATGAAGCTAATTTAAAATTAGTTGATTTGGAATTAAAGGCGCACGATCTTGTGTTAAAAGGAAGATCAGAAGAAGCTTTAAAACTTCTAAACTCATTAGAGTATTTAAAGTGGAAGGAAATATATAATCAAACAATTCTCTCTTTTTTAAATTATTCAACTGAATCTCTCAATGCAATTAATAAAGATAGTCAAAAACAAAGTGATGAAGTCTTTTCTTCTATTATTACAATTACAATTGTTCTAACTATTCTATTTTTCTTTTTTTCAATGAAGATTTCTAGTTCTATCATTAAAAATCTTACAATCTTAAAAGAAGGAGTAAAGTATTTAAGCAAAGGAAGATTCGATCATAAATTTCAGATCCAAAGCGGTGATGAATTTGAGGATATTTCTAGTCTTTTCAATTTTATGTCAGACAAAGTTTCGCGCTTAATTCGAGATGTCGAGAAATCGAATCGAGCAAAGGATGATTTTCTTTCTAATATGTCTCATGAACTTAGAACTCCTATTAATGCGATAAATGGACTTATTGAGAACTTAAAAGATTCAGCTAAGGGGCAAGAAAATCAACTGATTTTAAGAGATCTTGAAACATCATGTTCTTCTATTAAAAATCTCGTCAATAGAGTTCTAGATTACTCGAAACTTTTAAAAGGTGAATTTGAACTAAAAGATTCTCGATTTGAATTATATAGCTCCATGAATAGTTTACTACGATCGTATGAAGGTTTTTTTAAAGAAAAAAATATAGAATATACATTATCAATAAAAGTAGATAAAAAATCTTCTTTTACTGGAGACTGGCAAAGAATACAGCAGATCATAGAAAGTTTACTCGATAATGCCAGGAAGTTTACTCATGAAGGTTTTGTCGCTGTCGATGTTTATGTTAAGAAACTTAATGATCAGCAACAAAACCTTATTGTTTCTATTTCTGACACAGGCATTGGAATGAGTGAGGATAGTCTTAAAAATCTTGATCGCACCTTTTTTCAAGTTGATTCTGGCATGAGTAGAGAGGGCTCTGGAACGGGAATTGGTCTAACTCTTTCTCGAGAGTTTTTAAAACTTATGAACGGAACAATGAATGTTGAAAGTGAATTTGGTAAGGGAAGTGTATTCAAATTGGAGATTCCACTTCATAAGTCTGATCGTCATGAAAAGAAATTAGTGTATGAACATCTTTCAATTCTTCTTGTCGAAGACAATTTAATTAATCAAAAAGTTGCGAAGCATTTGTTTGATAAATTCGCTGTTGATATTGAAGTTGCTAATAATGGTCAAGAGGCGATCAAGTTTCTCAAAAAGAAGTCATTTGATTATGTTTTTATGGACCTTCAAATGCCTGTCATGGACGGATTGAGTGCAACGAGGGAAATCATCGAAAAAGAAATATGGCTACGAAAAAGACCTAAGATTTTTGCTTTGACGGCCAATATATTGCAGTCAGATAGAGAGAATTGCGAAAAAGTGGGAATGGATGGCTTTTTTGAAAAGCCTCTCTCTTATGATCAGGTTGTGAAATTGTTTGAAAGTCACTAACTAGATTCATCTAGCTGAATCTGATTGTTCTCATCAATAATTCCCTCCATCCTGGCCAGGTTAACGATTGCGCTTGAAATGAAGTGCTCAAGATTAATTGATGTTGCTTTCAACCATTCATGAGTATGTTGATCGTGTGGTTTTTCAATGAGGCAATCATCCTGATACTTCGTAAATTCTTTTGCTGTTTTCAAGAGCTCAATAAGATGTCTGGGACATTCGCAACTTGTTACAGAGCTCGCTTTTTCTAACATGTTGATAGCATCAAGACTTAGAATTCCTTTTTCATCATAGAACTTTATATTTTTCATGATACATGATCTCCTTAATATGAGTTTCAATTCTTAAAGTCGAAATATGACATTTCATCATGTCTGGTAAATTCCATTTTTTGCATTGATAAAATTAACTTCAACATTTGTTTTGTTAATAATTTTTTTAACAAGTCCAACTCCTAAACGACGGTGCACTTTACTTCGAACGACACTTCCTGGCAGTATTTCAAATTGTCTTGGATTCACCAAACACACTCGTCCAACCCTCTCGTCTAAATAGAGAAGGGTATCTTTCTTTAATTTTATATAATCGTTTAAGTTTAGTTTCGTTATTGTCCTATAGTAGTTAATATTTTCTGTTCTATATTGATCTTTGGGATCAAATAATAAAATAGCTTGAAATTGCGTTAATATAAAGTCCGATGGGAATTCATCGAAATAGAAGAGTTTATAATAGTTGTAAACTTCGTAGTCGATGTCTAATTCACTTGGAAAATTGATAAGAGCAATCTTATTTCTCATAAGATGATTATACGATTGTTTTGATCAAGCTAGTGCTAGATGAGTATTAGACAGAAGATTTCTTGAGAATCAAAACTTAAATACTGTAATCAGCGAGCTTTGCTTCATCGTAATCAAATTCTATGAATAAATCTTCATCATTATAACTAATCTTTTGAGATGTGTAGAAGCCGAGATCTTGAAAAACAGTACTTAGGTTGTGGGCTATTTCTATGCCTTTAACTTCTATTCTAACGGTTTCACCATCTTTGAGATCAAAATGGAAGTCGAGTTTAGAGGAGATTACATTACAGTATTCCATGGCCTTGATAATGAGGTAGATTGTTGGAGTCATGGGAAAGAGAAAACTCTCTTTAATATTATTTTCTACATTAATCTTAATAATTTTATCGAATCTCGCTCCAATTAGTGCCGTAAGGTTTTTAGTGAATTCATGTTCACAAAATGAGTTTTTTTCCTGATGAACCTCTGTTAATAATCTTCCAACTCTATTATCAATACCATCAATTCCAAAGAGCGTTTTATTCATACAGCTCATAGCAATGAGCTTGATGAAACATAAAATTGTATAATCCTCGGGCTTTAAATCATCAAAAGTTCCTTCATTTGCACTATTAATAAAAAGAAAACCAGAGGCTAGATTTGATAAATTTAGTGGGATTGTAATTCCGCTTTTTACTCCCATTGCTTTTAATTTGGAAAGTGAGCGTTGTATTGGGGCACCGTAATAGCGATCTACAATGTCATCAATATTTGAGTAAATTCTTATATTAGAGTTTTTAGTCTTAAAAACAGAGCTACTATTACTTACAAAGCAACTATAGCCAGGGCTCATTCTATTATCTTTGAGATTCGATGTATTTGCAGATGATAAAACGGAAATCTTAGATGCACCTGGATGGGTTAATGAAAGACAAACTCTATCTATATTTTTGAAGGCATTACTATTATTTATGACTTCTAGTAGAGTATTGGCAAAGTCTTTGAGTTTAAGATTATTACATTCCATCTCACTTTCAATGTGCATTAGTGTTGATATGAGAAAACTGTAGTTCTCATCAAGAAGAGCTTTCGTTGATCTTAAAATATTAAATGCATAAATATTCTCGTTTTTGAATTTATCCATCTTATCCTCTATACGTTAGTGCTGTTTGATTATTATCGGGGTGAATTGATAAGTATTGAGAATAAGATTTTCTAAAGAGGTTAGACAAAATTGGGACAGAAGCTATTCATTGGAATATGTGTCAACAAATTTTTTAATATCATCCATGTGCTCAAGAAGATATTTGGCCTTTGTAATACCAAAACTTATAATCGTGCCATATTTCTCTAGTTCATTTCCTTGATCATCAACTTTATAGATTTTAAAGATTTTATTTCCCTTGTACTCTTCAACAGTAACTTCATGGGGCGCAAGATTTGAGCTCATTATTTATCCTTATTAATGTTTGATTAAATTTTACGCAAAAAGAACTCTAAGAGGCAAGAGGTGGAACTGGGTCCACCTCTTATTTTTTATTTCAAGAGAAACTGAGTTTCTAATTCAATGTCAGCTTCAGGGTTGTCTTTATCAACAACGAGGTATCTTTCTATTAAAGGGAAATCGCCTGGCTCATTTCCACTTTCACTAAACCAGCTCTTATAAATTTCGAGATAGAATTGGAGTAGTTTTTCTTTCGAACCCTTGTAATGAAAACAAGCATATTTTCCATTTGGAAAAACTGTACTTTCAAGGTGATTTGGAATGACTTCGTTCTCATTCACTTCAATACAGGCATCGTAACGACATTTTTCTAGAGGAGTAACTTGGGGATTATCATGTCCAATTCCGTATTTCTCCATTGTCTCTAGATCTTTTCCCATTGTACTTGCTGTTTGCATAAGGCTTTGCCATGTCTGCATAATCGACTCACTTACATAGCCATTCTTACTCGACATATAAGCGACCTTTCTTGTTGGGAAATCTTTAATTGTAGCCTTCATCTTTACCTCCTTTATATGAAGATCATCTTTTAATTCTTCATTAGGATAGAGGGATTCTAAATGAAATTCTTTTCCATACTTGCTTTTGATATTTCCAATTTTGCTGTTTTTTGGCGTTTTTTCATTGAGTACTTCACCTGGAGTGATTCCAAAGTATTTTTTGAAGGCCTTTGAGAAATTTGCTTGTGATGAATAGCCACATTCTAGAGCGAGATCAGCCAAGATGATCTCTTCTCTTGAGTAGGCAAGCCTCGATATGGCCTTTTCTAAGCGCTTTCTCACTAGAAAGTCCCTTGGGGTCTCACCTGTTTGAGAGGAAAAAATGCGGTGGAAATGGTAGCCACTAATAGCACATTGTTTAGCGATATCAGGCCAAGTAAGGCCTTTATCTAGATTTTCAATGATAAGTTTCTGTGCCATTTTAATTTTTTCGATATATTTGCTCATAACATTAGAGTATAAGTTATTTTTAAAGCTAAAAGTAGTTGTATTCCGATAAGATAGGTGAATATAGCAAGATTGGACAATTGGGAGAGTACTGGATGAGTGACAGTTTTAGTCGTTTGAATATTGATGATCGTCTCTTAACGAATTTAGAAGACTTAGGGTTTAAGAGAATGACACCTATTCAAAAAGAAGCACTTCCTATTGTTGTTGAAGGAAGAGATGTTATTGCTCAAGCTAAAACGGGATCTGGTAAAACCGTTGCATTTGGACTTGGGATTCTTAATATCATCGATGTTAAGCAAACCCGAGCACAGTCTCTTATTCTTTGTCCTACAAGAGAGCTCGCAGAGCAGGTAGCGAAAGAACTTAGAATGCTCGCTAGAAAAATACCAAATATCAAAATTTTGACTATTACAGGTGGAAAATCAGAATATCAACAAGAACGCTCGCTTTCTCACGGCGCTCATATTGTTGTTGGAACTCCTGGAAGAATGATTAAACTTTTAAAAAGAAAGATCCTCAATCTTGAGCATGTTAAAAGTTATGTATTAGATGAAGCCGATAGAATGCTTGATATGGGATTTATCGATGATATCTCTCGTATTTCAACATATGTTCCTAAAGAGAGACAAACACTTCTTTTTTCGGCAACGTTTCCTGAAGATATTGAAAAACTTTGTGAGAGACTGCAAAGAGATGCTCTAAGAGTGAGTGTTGATGTCAATCACGAGGGCTCAATTATTAAAGAGGTGTTTGTTGAGCTTTCATCACACAAAGATAAAATGCAAACACTCTTAAATGTCTTGGCCCATTATCAAGCCAAGCGATTTATAGTCTTTTGTAAAACAAAGAGGATTTCAGATAGTGTCGCTGATGATCTCTATAAGAAGGGAATTATTGTTTCTTCTATTCATGGCGATCTTGAGCAAAATGAAAGAACCTCTGTCCTAACGATGTTTTCGAATAAAAGCCTTCTCGGTATTGTTGCAACAGACGTCGCTGCGAGAGGAATTGATATTAAGGATCTTGATTTAGTCGTTAACTTTGATCTGCCAAATGATCCAGAAGTTTATGTCCATCGAATTGGTCGTACAGGGAGAGCTGGTAGTGAGGGGAATGCAGTAAGTTTTCTCGTTGAGCAAGAAAAAGAAAATTTTCAAAAGATACTCGATTATCAAAAGAGCGCACATCAATTGGAAACGAGTGAGTTTTTTGAAGACGGTGAATATAAAATCGAGCCCGAAATGGCGACATTCTATATTCGTGGCGGAAAGAAAGATAAACTTAGACCTGGAGATATTGTGGGGGCCATTGTTGGTGAAGCAGGAATCGATTTCAAAGAAATTGGTGATATCTCAATTACAAATATTATGAGCTACGTAGCTGTTAGTGCTAATCAAATTGATCATGTTGTGAGTTGTCTTAATAAAGGTAAAATAAAAAATCGCAAATTTAAGATAGGAAAACTATAGTGAAAATATGGATTGATGCTGATGCTTGCCCTAAAGTAGTTAAGGAAGTTCTTTTTAAAACGGCAATACGTTTAAAAATTCCTCTTTGCTTAGTGGCCAACTCTTATATGCAAATTCCTCATCATGAACTTATCTCTTTTGTAAAAGTGGATAGTGGAGCAGATGTCGCTGATATGTATATTGCAGATCATTTAGATGAAGTTGATCTCGTTATCACGGCCGACATTCCTCTTGCCGGTGAAGTCGTCAAAAAAAGGGCCCTTGCGATCAATCCAAGAGGTGAACTCTATGATGAAGAAACAATCTGTGAGCGCCTTTCAATGAGAGATTTCATGCAAGAACTACGAGATAACGGCCTCGTTACTGGTGGACCGGATGCCTTTGGTCCTAAAGACAAAGAGAAATTTACTAATTCTCTCAATCGCATTCTAACGAAAAAAGGGTTTCGCTAAAGAAACCCTTTTTTTATTCTTTCTATTGCTTCTTACAATTTACAAAATCAACTTTTACATAGGCCTTTGCTTTAGTTAGAAGTCCTTTTCCATAAAGAAAATTATAGGAAGCTGTCTCTTCATAGGGATTATATGAAACTGTAAGGTAATCTGTTGTCTTAAGCCCCTGATAGAGTTTTCCAATTAATTTTAATTTCGAACTTCTTTCAAGATAATCTGAGTCGGCTTCAACAATTGTCGATTCGTCGTAATAGTTGTTGTACTTTGTTAAAAGCCTAACCGTGACGGCTTTATCTCCATCTTTTAGTCCTGGCTTTGAGATATTGCCAAAGAGTTGCTTGTCGTAGATACAAAGTTTTGCATCACTAAGGTCTGATTGTGATACCCATCCTTCACTATAAAAGGCCTTGATTTTAGCTTCAACTGGAAGATCACAAATTACTTTCGCTTTATATACTTTTGAGTCTGCTAGTTGGTAATCGCAGTTGAATTGATTCTCTGAAATTGAATCTGCCATAACTGGAGTTGTTGTGATGAGTGCCGCTAAACTAAGTAATACCTTCTTCATTTTCTTCTCCTTTAAAAAGAAATTAGTCTGTTGGATTTTTCTTATAAAAGAGCTTTAGTAAATAATATTGAATTGAAGAAAGTTCATAGCTATTTGGAAAAGAAGTGCGGCAAATTTGGGGAAGGAACTTGAAAAGTTAAGAGGTTAGTGAAGATGCTCCCCGAAGGGAGCATTGTTTTATTCTTCTTGTTGTGGTGGAAAGTATTCCGTTTGCTCTCCAATTTTATGGTCGGCCGGAAATTCATTTTGTAGTTCATCAAGTGAATAGACACTCTCTGGAAGATTTAATGACTTTCTCAGTTTCTCCATTGTCTCTGGGGCAAAAGGAGAGAGCATGATGAGAATATTTCTCAAAATATAGAAACTTGAATAGAGCGCATCAGTTCTCTCTTCTAAATCAAAGCGATCATCGTGAGGCTTATGCTGATTAAAAAGTCCGTTAATGATACGAGCGTAATTTTCAAGTGCACCAAGAGCTTTTGGATATTCTGCTCTTTCCATGAACTTCGTGTATTGCTGAACAATTTTTAACGTTTCCTTTTCTGTCTTACCAATCAATTTCCCTTTAGGGACAACGCCATCAAACTTTGAATGACAGGCTGAAATTGGTTTTTCAAAGGCCGCGTTTAAAGGTCCGGCAAGAAAGTGGTTCTTACTCTTAAATACTTCAAAATCAAAGTTTGAGGCCTTTTCAGAAAGACTGAGTGAGGCGAGAAAGTAGCGAACTTGATCAGAAGAGAATCCCATTTCATCAATTAGCTGATCACCAGTGTAAAAGTTCCCAACTGACTTACTCATTTTCTCACCATTGATTTGTAGGTGAAAGTTACTGAAGACATCCGTTTGTTGAAACTCGCCAGGTAGAGCCTGTCTCATAGGATCTTTTTGAACTCCAAACCACATTGATCCCTGCATAAGGACGTAGAAGAAAACGTTATCAGTTCCAAGGAATTGATAAACATTTGCCTCAGGATCACACCAGTAGTCTTTATAAGTTTCAGTATCGAGACCCTTTTGTTTTAGGGCTACTTTAGTAAATGAAATAGGGGCGATAAGAGACTCTGGCCACACGTAAAGTGATTTTCCTTCCATACCTTCTTGAATATCTGTTGGAACTGGAATTCCCCATTTTACATCTCTTGTAATTGATCTGTGTGCCCAGCCATCGTCGAGCTCACATTCAATTCCTTTCTGCTCAAGAAGCTTTCTTCCTTCTTCAAGATCTTTAAGGTTCTCAAATTGAACAAGTACTTTTTTTCCTGGAGCATAACGACTTTTATGCTTAGGAAGAGTTTCTTTAATTTCTTTGTAATCAGGCTCTGATTTATTTGTGAAAGTTACACTTGGGAAAACCGTTCCAAGAACTTCTTGAATAATCGACTTTCTCCAAGTCCTCTGTTTTGTATTAAGCCATTCAATAAGTTGGTCAGTGACTTTCCACATATTGAGGTACCAGTGCTCAGTGTCTCTTAATTCTGGAGTCGCACTACTAACTGTGCTTACTGGATCGATGAGCTCACTTGGATCGTATTGAGAACCACAAGCATCACATTCGTCGCTATAGGCCTTTGTGTTAGTACAGTTTTCATTTGGGCATTTTCCGTTCACAAACCTGTCTGGTAGAAACATTTCCATTTCTGGGTCGTACCATTGTTTACTTGATTTTCTATCGAGCATTCCATTGGCATGCATCTTTCTTAGAAAGTCTTGGCAAAGGTCTTTATGAGCTTCGTAATTTTCTTTTCGTGAAGTTCCTGTATAGACATCAAGTCCAATATTGTAGCGCTTCATTGTATTGTGCTGCTTAGTATGAACTTCATCAATAAATTGATCCGTTGTCTTTCCCTGTTTCTTTGCAGCAACTTCACTGTTTGAGCCATGGTCATCTGTTCCACATACAAAGAGAACATTGTCATTACCTATGAGAAGTCTCATCCAGCGAGAATAGATATCTGCTGGCACGTGTGCTCCTGCTAGGTGACCAATGTGAACTGGTCCATTGGCGTAGGGCATCCCCGCTGTAACAACAGCTTTTTTTGGTCTCTTTACGCGAGAAAGGATTGTTGGAATGTCCTGTTTAGGACTCATTTTTTTATTATCTTTTTTATTTTCACTCATAGAGTTCAATTTATCAGTGACAGCAAAATTAGTCTATAACGAGGTAAATTTATGCTCTATTTTAAGAAGGGAATTGTGCGGTGAGAAATAGGTCTTACCCCTTAAGAGGCAAGACCTATTCGTATTATAGAGAAACGCTTTTTAATGATGAGAGAGTCCAAGTGCTTGTCGTTCCACCAATTGTTAATGAACCTGGGGCATCAATAGCACTACAACCAGTTGTTGTCGTTTCATTGCTCATATCGATACATTCAACAGCAACTGTTGTTCCGCCTGCTGAAGTGAGACTACCAAAATTATTTGGAGCAGTTGTCAAAGCAGACCCAGATGTATCTGTTGTGTTGAGATAGGCGATTTGCGCCTTTCCGTTAGTTACTCCATTGACCGCAACAAGATAATCTACGACACCGCCGCCACCTGAAAGGCCGAGGTAGGCCGAATAAATTTTGTAATTTTGTCCATCTGTCGTTACAAATTGAGTTGGAATGAGAATATCTGTTCCTCCTCCCGTTTGTGTCTTAATATACATATCTAAATTGACGGCACCGGTCGTCGTATTTTGTTGAAAATAACCTTCGTAAACAACGCTGTATTCTGTGAAGTTGAGTTTCACGTAACCTGTTTGGAGGGCACTGTCATCGTGACATTTCAATTCTACAGTGACTGTGACTGAGGCATTTCCTGAAACTGTCATATTCTTATCCATAGCGTCGCCACCATTGGTTGTATAATATGAAGGAACCGATTTTGTTGCACTTCCAAAAGTTAAATTAAGTGTACCTACTTGAGGTGATGTTCCTGAGGCCGTTCCCGATGAAGGAATTGTATCGCAACTTGTGTAGCCAGCAGAGTAGAGAATTCCGCCAACACCATTCTCTCCTAAGATATTGTTAAAAAGATTGAGATGGGGATCGGCCAAGTTTGTCGTATCGTAATTGTCGGGATAGCCATTAACTGAGTAATAGAGACTTTTAATGTATTGAGCTCTATCGGCAGTCGTCGTTCCTGATTTATTGGAAAATTTATTATAGGCGTGCTCTTTCTTTGTTTGAGCATACTTTTGAAAACTTTCAAAGTTCATGGCAAAAGTTTGCGATTGAATCAACAGTAAGGCGAGGGGGATTTTAAATAGTGTTTTGTACATGGGACCTCTTTTTAAATACACGGTTCATCATTGCAATTTGCATTTACTTGTTGGATCGTAGAGCCTGAACCACCAGGTGAAATGGCCGCACCGTCTTGTCCACAAGATGTGATAGATAAAATGATTGTTATAAAGGCACCTAGAATAATTATTTTTTTCATATCAGACTCCTAAAGAAGAATAGAAAGATAAATTCCAAATTTATTGAATTCAAGTTCGTTGTTAGATGTAGAGAGGTCTACTTCTGTCGATCCATTTTCGTATTTACTATATTTTTCAAGTTCATAAAAAACACCAACTCTTGTTAAAGGAAAGACTGGAAAGCTGAGCCAAAAAGAGTGACCAGAAACGTCAGTGTAAGTAAGCTTCTCTCCACTTGAAGTTTCATTATCAAGTTCATAATCTCCAAAGGCCTGGTAGTAGTACTTGAAAAAAGCAGGGCCAAGCTTGAGTCCTAAAGTCGGATGAATTGCTAGTCGTTTTCCTGTTCTATTTCCATATGGAGATTTCACATCAGACATCTGAGAGTAAAGACGGTAGTCTGCACTTAAGCCTGCAGAAAGCATTGGTATAAGAGAGAAAAGTACAGATGCACCAACTCCGTGAGCGAACATCTTTGGACTTTCACTTTCGTTAGGATGAGTTGCTTCACCGTAACTAGTAAAGATATAAGGTTCAAAGAGAATGGCCCTTGCTTCTATGACTTGGAAGCTGAGGATCAGGCAAAGAATAAGTTTTTTCATTTAATACCACCTAACTTTAAGTTAAAGTTAAATTATGGAGAAATTACGCTCAGGACTAAAGTTGAAGAAAAATTGTTTTAACGCGAAAGGTCTTGAGGTTTTTAGTTAAAATGTTCTTGTAATTATTCCAATGCTGAAAGTCGGCTTTGGTCTCCTTATTTATTTAAAGTATTTTATAAATGAGACCAGAAGAAACTTATGGATCATTTAATAAAAGTCTAGTTTAGGAATTTATATGTGGTATGCAATCGACTTTGGAACTTCCAATTCACTTCTCTCTTTCGTCGAAAAAGGAGAGTCATCTAAGCTTATTAATTTAGAAAATAATGCTCCCGTGTTGCGTTCAATTATCTTTACCCCCAGTAAGGGAGAGTATTTCTTTGGAGCTGAGGCCATTGATGAGTACCAAGACCTTGGTGGAGAGGGACGTTTCTTTCGCTCCTTAAAAAAGTTTTTACCTGAGCCAAGCTTCAAAGGAACCGAAGTCTTTGGTAAGCGAATGAAGATTGAAGAACTCATTGCTGTCTTTTTGCGTGAACTGAAAACGAGGGCCGATAAAGAAACGGGACATCAAGTAACTAATGTTGTTCTTGGAAGGCCAGCTCTTTATTCTCTCGATCTTGAAAAAGATCAATTAGCTGAGGATCGCATGAGAAGCGCCGCTGAGTTAGCAGGGTTTAAGCGTATTGAATTTTGTGCAGAACCAATTGCTGCTGGACTAAGCGGAGGGAAAGATATTCAAGAGAAGTTGATTCTCGTGTGCGACTTTGGAGGGGGAACATCCGATTTTACACTTTTAAAAGTAGGAAAAGATCAGTTTTCTAAAGATGATGTTCAAGGGCTCTCCGGAGTTTTTGTCGCAGGAGATGCAATTGATGGTCGCGTAATGAGAAATTTTGTCTCAACTCATTTTGGAAAAGACATCCAATATAAGACACCCATAGGAAACAATACTCTAGGTTTTCCAAGAAGACTTTTAGGAAAACTTTCAAATCCCGCGCATATTTCTTTTTTAAAGGAAAGAGACACTTGGGAATTTCTAAAAGAAATTGAACAATGGACAATGCAAGGAGAAGATCAACGCTATATCTCTCAGCTCTTTTGTCTTGTGGAAGAAGATTTGGGATATCCTGTTTATGCAAAAATTGAAAAGTCTAAAATAGAACTTGGAAAGAATGAGCAAAGTGTTTATCAATTTTCTCATCCAGGTATTAAGATTGAAATGCCAATTTCAAAAGTTCAATTTGAAGAGTCAGTAGAGGGAGAACTCTCAGATATCTTTAAAGCAATGGAAAAAGTCTTTTCTCAATCAGGACTTGAATATAGCAATGTTGATCAAGTTCGCATTACAGGTGGAACAGGACAAATGCCCCTTATTCAAGATTATCTTATCAAGATATTTGGTCGAGATAAAATTGTTATGAGTGAGGCCTTTCAATCTGTTGCTCTTGGACTTGGAAAGTATGCTGAGGGGTTAGATTAAAATTAATTTCCCTTTTTTCTTAGAACAACGATAGATTGTAGCGCCGAAGAGCCATACTTACATACCTTGTTGAACTCATCTTTACGAATCGGAATATGCTCATTCTCTAAACTAGAATGACCTTCATCTAAATCTGGATCATGAAAATAGATGAAATGATCATCGGCACCAGAGATGACAATCCAATGTGGAGTCTTTGTTCCGGTTAGCAGATAAGATGAAATTAAAACGAGAGGGATTCCACCATCTTTGATGATCTTTGAGACGAGATCAAAGCTTACCTTCTTTGTTTTCACTGAAACGTCATATTGTTTGAGTTGCTCATCAAAGTCATTTTGAACGAGTTTCATGACCTCTCTTTTCTTTTCACTTCGAACGCTATTGATAAAGAGATAGTCTTTCGTGCTGATAAAAATATCGACTTCAAAGCCTCGCTTTGCTGCCGCTAGAGCAAGACCTCTTGGTCCGCAGCCACCGTGGCCACTAAGCATAAAAATTGTCGTTGCCTCTCTCCATAGCTGAAGCTCTAGGCGCTGGCTTAATTTAAGAGTACTATCAAAAGTACTCATGGCCATCATTAAAGAGGATGGTCCGCAAGTGAACTCTGTAGTTTGAGGGTAGTATTGAACATCTCGAAGTTCCCTATTTGGAGAAGAAGTTAACTTTTTCTCAAAGCATAGAGCGTCGTCATTGGATTCATAATATCCTTTTTTAATATTAAAAAGATAATAACCCATCTTTTGATATAGTCCTTGTGCCGCGAGGTTTTTCGAGGCTACCTCCAGTCTCATATAGGCAGCCTTTCTTTTTCTTGCACAAGTTTCAATAAAATCGAGAAGTTGTTTACCTATTCCTAGGCCCGAATGATTGGGAGAAATGGCAATAGAGTAGAGACGAGCTAAAGAGGAGCCTTTCTTATATAAAGTTAGTGCATAGCCAAGAATCGAATTGTCTGACTCAACAACAATAAGATCGTCTTTGGAATTCTTTATGAAGGATAAAAAGCTTTTTCTAGAGAGACGGTCTCCAGTAAAGCACATTTCTTCTAAACGTATGAGTTCATCAAGATCATGCTGTTTAGCCTTGCGGAAAATTAGCTTTGGATCTATCATATCTTGTTCTCCGCCGGATAAGGGGCCTATGAAAGAAAACGAATCAACTCAGCTTTTTATTATATTAGATGATTTAAGCAAATGGAATCCATATTATCCTACTGACCAGGTTATTTCTGCACAGGATTATCTCTTTTCTAAGAAATACCGAGACTTGAAAAAGGCCCAGGTCATTAATCTTTGTATTGATTCCAGTTATCTTTCTCTTGGCCACTATTGTTCTATGATCGCAGAGGCCAGAGGACACAAATCACTACCTTCAATTAAAACAATGAATGATCTTAGTGTGAAATCTCTCTATATTGGAGATGTTGATCATTTATCCCATAGAGTTGATAACGCTTTAAAAGAACTTGTTTCTGATGGAACAAAGTCATTTAATCTTTTGTCTGTCTTTGGTCAGGTTGAAAATAAGAAGCTTAATTCAATAACAAAAGAGATTTTTCAAATTTTTCCAGTTCCTCTGCTAGAAATTGAATTCGAGTTTAATGAGATGAGCTGGGCGATTCAATCTTTGAAAATTGTTTCTTTAAATAAGCTTGATCCTAAGATGGAAGACTTCTTCGCATCAAAAATTGATCACTTTAGTAATAAACTTTGGCGTACTCCAAAGAGTAGAAAGAAATATGTTTGCGATCTTGGAATTCTCATTACTAAAGATGAACAATTGCCACCATCTGATGAAAAGGCCTTAAAGAAATTTGAGAAGGCCTGCAAAAAGCTTGATGTTTTTTGTGAGTTTATCACAGAAGAGGATCTCCCTCGAATAAATGAATTCGATGCTCTCTTTGTTAGAACAACAACTTCTATTAGTAATTTTACTTATAATTTCGTAAAGAATGCAGAAATTGAAGGGCTTGTCACAATAGATGATTCGGATTCTATTGTTAAATGTACAAATAAAATTTTCATCAATAATAGTCTCGAGAAAAAGAAAATTAAAACGATTCCTGGTTCTTATATCATCAAAGATAAAGAGGAGGAATTACAAGAGATTATCGATAACTACGGTTTTCCTCTCATTTGTAAAATTCCTGATGGCTCTTTTTCTTTAGGTGTAAAAAAAGCTGATAATAAAGAACAGTTAGAAGATATCTTAAATGAAATGTTCTCTCATTCCTCTTTAGTTCTGGTTCAGAAATTTATGAAGACAATTTACGATTGGAGAATTGGCGTTTTAAATAATGAACCAATATATGCTTGTAAGTATTATATGAGTCAGGGACACTGGCAGATTTACAATCATAGTAAGGGAATAAACAATCGAAGTTTTTCAGGGAAGTCGGAAACTCTTCCACTTTATGAAGTTCCTAGAGAGGTCATTAAAGCCGCCCTCGATTCAACGAGCATAATAGGAAATGGACTTTATGGAGTCGATTTAAAAGAAGATGCTGATGGAAATGTCTATATCGTAGAGATTAATGACAACCCAAATATTGATTCAGGAATCGAAGATAAGGTAGAGAAAGATCTTCTCTATGAGAAGATCATTCAGACATTTATTAATCGAGTATGTGATGATAAATTTAAGAGATCAAATACTCGTTTAGTTTAGATTGACTCACCTTAGATTAAAATGGCTCACCATGAGTTGTTGTGCATGCTGGATTTTCTTTAGCAAGATAGGCAAGATGATTAAACGCTCTTTGCATTCTCGCTAACATCTCTTTCTCATGAGATTGAGAATTATCAAGCTTTACAGAGAACTTGATGAGTTCTCCCCAACTTCTCTTTGTATCCCAGAAGTATTCTCCTTCAGCTCTCGACTCTTCTACAATTCTAGCTTTTTTGAAGTCGGACTTTATGAGAAGAACTTTGATCCCTTTGTCATGTCCTTTACCCCATAAATCGAGTTCATCGAAGTCGACATAATTAAAACGAGCTTCTGTTTTAAATTCTTCATAGTACTCTTTTGAAAATTTATCGTGTTCTGTATTTACAATTAACTCACATTCTTCAAACTGGAATTCAACTTTATGATAAATGAATCGTGCATAATTTCTTTCCATCGAAAACTTTCTCTCAAAAGTTCTGGAAGAAAAATAATCTAATTTACTTGTGAGCCAATCAATTGTTTCTTGCTTTGTTGGACTATTTGCAGAAACACTTGATTGAAATGTAAAAAATAGTGCAACCATTAAAGATAATGATTTCATCGTGAACCTCTCTGTCGCTTGTCATTTAAAGGGAATCTATCTAGGAATTTAATTGAGGTCAATGATAATTCAAAAGGGGCTTGAGAATACTTGCTTGTATTAAGAAAATTTAAGTTTGCGAGTATAACTGATTTATACTCGCAAAGATTGATTATTTTGTTGTTTCAGTTTCAAAGACTGGAAGGTAGCTATTTAAAATTTCAAAAGCATTTTTAAATTCTAAATACGCTCTTTCATAGGCATCGCTACTTTTTTCAATGTCACCACACTTTTTGTCAGCATACAAAGATGATTTGATAAATTGATTAAAACTTTCTGTAAATTCATTGTGATCTTCATCTGTAAGATCAATCTTTTTCAAAGCTTCTTTCGAGTCTTCAAAAGAACTAAGTAACATAATGAGGTTAGCGGCAACTGAGGATTGAATAATTCCACAGTTCTGAGCTTTCAGTTTTCTTTTTTTATTGAAGCTAAATCTACCAAGACTGTTATAGTACTCCTCAATTTTCTGAACTTTTTTTACATTGTCTTGGAGAATTTCCATTTGACTCTCTGATATGATCTTAAGCGTCCAAAGGCTTGCTTTTTCATCAAGAGTTAGCTCACTTGCTTGAGCAAAGATTGAAGATAGAAGTGCAAAGAATAGAATCAATTTTTTCATGTTGTCTCTCCCGAGTTTGTTGTTTTGTTGGTGGAAAACTAGCACAAGAAAAAATGTGGGAAAGGGCCAAGTCTTTAAAAGCGTTACATGATTTGCGAAGGGGAATTATTTACAAGTCCTTGAGATGTTGAGGGACTTTCAGTTTAAAGGCCTTGAAAACCTGTAGGGTATATTCTTGAATCGTTAATTCATTTCGGTTAAATTGGCGATCAAGCTCATTCATTTTATCTACGGCCTTGTTCTTATTTGCTGGAATAATATACCAGTATTTTTTTTGAATATGGATCTTTATTAAGCCTACTTTAGTTCTAGCTTTAACTCTATAGATTGAAGATTCCGATTTTATGAATTCTATTTTGTCATATGTTGTAAATGACTCGTTTAATATATGCTTTTCCCATTGCATAAGAAGGTATCTTTCAAGTTCTCCAACATTCATTGCTAATCTTCTTTTCACGTAGAGGTGAATCTGTTTAAGCATGAAATCAATTCTATCTTCAATGTCGCTAGAATAAACAATGTTATTTAACATCGTGTGGTCATACATTAACTGATGAGCTTGTAGGTCACTTTCAATGTCTTGTATCTTTGTGATGAAACTCTCAATTGACTCCAAAGAAGTCTTTTTTCGATCTTCTATTTCTGTGAAAAGGTCAGAGTCGTTGATGCTAAAACCTAATTGGTTAAGATAGGACATAATCTCTTCTTCACTAGAATCTTCAAATGATAGTGAGTGAAGAAAGTGATTCACATCTCGAATATCACTTGATGAATGCAAATAATCCCATAGCCACTCATGAACAAGAATCCACGATAATTGTTCATCTTCCATCATTTCAAAAACTTCTTGATTATAAAAAAAGATTTTTCTCTTTGTTGTAAAACGAACAACTGCTTGAATGAGAGAACATTCACGTGGAAGCGTTGTCATGAGCTCTTCATCATTGATGTTTATTAGCTCTTTTTCTGGAGACCAAAAGGTGTGATCACTAAAGCTCTTTCGATTTTTAAAGTTGTTAATGAAATACTCAAGGGACTTTCCAAGACTTGGAATTGTTCTTTTGAGTTTAAATACAATCGATTCCAATGAGGCGGTGGAACTTATTTTTAAAGCGTTTTGATTATAATGTCTCGCTCTAAAACTATCGAGAACTTCTACTTTATTGTCGCAAAGAAGCACATCACCACCGTTACCAACACGTGATCCACCGGACGAACTCATCTGTTGCTTAAATAATTCAATACTTTTATTTTCACTATTTAAAAAGAAGTTCTTCTCTTTTGTGTTTCTTAGAAATCCATCTTTATCTTCTAGAATTTTGATCGCACTTTCAGGATTCTCTTTTTTCTTATAGATAATCGTTGATAGATCGATATTGTACTTTTTTTCAAGGTTCTTCAGATCATCGATTAGCTCGTTGGAAAGTGCATGTGATGCCATAAAGAAAAGTGTTGATATTAAAATCATCTTGATCATTTTTCTACCTTTGTTAAAGGGAAAAATTGAAGATTCATTTGATAAACACAATCTGGGTTATCTTCAACAAACATTTCTAGAATTTCATTTTCAACTTTTTGAACAAAAGTTTTCAACTTATCTAAATTTTTAGAATTTACTGGTATCGTTAAGGCCGAAACATAGCGTTTTGAAACATCAATTTCATCTATTGCACGATGAGCATTATCGAGCATTTGATGATGAAATTCTCTTATTGAACTCGATGGCATCTCGTCATACGTATTAAGTCCATGGGTACAATTAGATAGGGTTCCATCGATATCTCTTTGTATGAGTCCCAACTCAATGAGTTCATCAATTGCTTGTTCCACATCTTCAATTTGAACATCGAAGACGAATTTATTTGTGATCCATTTTGGGTCAGATTGAAAGTCTTTTAAGAGAATCATTTCTCTAATGGCAAAGTAGTACCATTTGCATATTCTAGAGAAGACTTCTTCAGTAAGAAGATTAAATTGAACATTATTTTTTGATTTGATTTTTCTAAGAATTCCCAAATGAAGGGCGATATCTTTGCCTTCAGATTTTTTTAATTGAATGAGGTCTTGAAAATACTCAGATTGATCTTGATTAAAAGAAAAGTAGCGATCGAAGCTTGATGATATTTGCTTTCCAGGATGACGATCTCCATTAACGATCATGGTAAGACTTGCTGTTGTTTTTAAACCGAGCTGTCTTGACCACATACCGAAGCTAAAGTCTGCACGAGACTTCTGCTTAGAAACAAAGAAGTCTTTTAGAAACTCTTTGTAATCAATGTAGTTATAGAGATCGATCATAAAGATTATTTATGCATGAATTATGCCATTTTAGTTCCAAGATATCAGGTGCTTAGACAATGTTTTGCAGTTATCATCGTCTAGACTTTAGACAACAATCATATTCATGTATATGGTTACCTTAGGAGACTATTATGACGTTATCACTAAATTCTACTTTGAAATTACCTAATGGGATCATCTTGAAAAATCGAATTGCCAAGTCTGCAATGAGTGAGAATATGGCCTCTAAAAATCACTGTGCTAATTCTAGATTTGCAACTCTCTATAGGCGTTGGGCCAATGGAGGGGCCGGTCTTCTTATTAGTGGTAATATCATGATCGATTCACGCTACCTTGGAGAGCCTAATAACATTGTCTTAGAAAAGGGCAGATCAAATGAAGCTATTCGTGAGTGGACGAGAGCGGGAACTGAAAATGGTACACATCTATGGGCCCAGCTCAATCATCCTGGGAAGCAATCTCCAAAGTTTCTTTCAAAAGAGCCTGTGGCCCCCTCTGCGATTGCTTTAAAAGCACCTCTCGATCGCATGTTTAATACACCTCGTGAACTAACAAACGAAGAGATCGAGGAGATTATTGAACGATTTGCCACTGCTGCAAAGCTGGCAAAAGATCTAGGTTTTACTGGTGTCCAAATTCATGGCGCTCACGGATATCTTGTCAGTCAATTTCTCTCTCCGCATCATAATAGAAGAAGTGATAAGTGGGGTGGGAGCTTAGAAAATCGTATGCGATTTGTTGTTTCAATCTATAAGGCGATTCGAGATGCTGTTGGTTTAGAGTTTCCAATAGCTATTAAGATAAATTCTGCTGACTTCCAAAAGGGAGGATTCTCACAAGAGGACTCTATGGAAGTAGTAAAAGTTCTTTCTGAGCTTGGAATGGACTTAATTGAGATCTCTGGTGGAAGCTATGAATCCCAAGAGATGATGGGAACAACCAAGAAAGAATCAACAAGAAAAAGAGAGGCCTACTTTGCAGATTATTGTGAACAAGTTCGAAAGATTGTGAAAACTCCTATCATGTTAACTGGTGGTTTTAGAAGTCTTAAGGGGATGAATGAGGCCCTTGAGCAAGAAGCTTGTGATCTTGTGGGGCTAGGGCGTTCTCTCGTTTTAAATCCTGAGTTTCCCAATCAATTAATGGCCGGTGAGGATGTAAAAAGTGAAGTCCACTTTTTAACAACCGGCTGGAAGATAATGGATAATATTTTTCCCCTTGAGATCACATGGTACACCCAACAAATTCATCGCATGGGCAAAGGACTTGATCCAAAACCAAAGATGAGTGTTAAGGCCTCAGTTCTGTACACCCTCATTTCCATGGGAGTGGATGGTCTAAAAAGAGTACGAGGATAAAATAGTTCTTGAGATGGATGTTTAAGCAGGTGTAAAATTTGTTTATAACTTTAAAAAGCTGGGCCTATGAAAATTCTATCTCTTGTTCTTTTTCTTTTGTGTCTAATGAGTTGTTCGAATTCTAAAGATGAACTCGGCGCCTTTGACTCCAATTCTCCAATAGAAATGGGTGATGTCTTGGATGAGGATAATCCTGTTAGTGTTCCTGATCAGAAGCCGGATAACGAATTAATTAATGCTGCTAAACCCGATAATGATTTAGTTGAAGTTGAAGTTGAACGCCCACAAAATAAGTCTCAATTTTTGGTACGCTTTTTAAATTGGGATCGAGAGAATCTCTATATTGGAACAATGAGTTTTCAATTGAATCTTATTGATGATAAAACAGCTTATTTTTCAAATCTCTATCTTGAGAATTATTACAAGATCGAAGATAAAAAAAATATAGCTGTAATTTCTAAAAGGCAAGGAGTTTCAATTCTTACAAAGTTTGATGAAGCTAAGAACTCACTTGTTCTCTCAAATTCAAAATCGAGATTCTTTAGTCTAAATCTCGATTTCAAAAATCACGAACTATTAAATGATGTTGAAAAAGCAGGGATGATTCTATCAGAAGATATGAAGATAATGATAGGAAGTGATAACACGAGCTTCTTTTTTATTGGTCAAAAACAAGATGATCAAACTCAAATTGTAAAAGGTGAACTCAAAGGTAAGTGGGATGCTTCACTTTTTGATGTAGATGAAAACGGAATCATTACAAAATACTCTGGTCCTGAAGTTCAGGTCTTAAGTGTCCCTAATTCTAAAACGCGCTACAGTTTTAAAAGTAAAATCGATAGTAATGAAAGAGAGTATGGTGTAATTGAAAATTTAAATGAGAATATTCAATTCTATCATTACTCAAATACTGATAAATTTATGCAAGGAAATAAGGTTAATAATATTATAATTAACGATGAAAACCGCGATGGTCTTTTTATTCTTTCTCCCGATGGAAAATACATTTTAGGTGTAGATATCAATTCATCGCGATTCATTTCTGGAAAGGTTAGAAATTAATGATTACAACAATAAAGTGTGAAGATGGAAAGAAGCGCTGTAAGTGGTGTGTTGCTTCAGAAGATTACATTGACTATCACGACAACGAGTGGGGCTTTCCTGTCTACGATGATCAAAGACTCTTTGAAAAGATTTGTCTAGAGGGATTTCAATCAGGACTAAGTTGGAGAACAATTCTAACTAAGCGAGAGAATTTTCGAAAAGCGTTCAAGAAATTTGATTTCAATAAAGTTTCAAAGTACACAGAAAAAGACGTTGAAAAGCTCTTAGAAAACGAAGGGATCATAAGACATAGAGGGAAGATCGAAGCAACCATTAATAACGCGAAAATGGCAAAGCTCATCGTTAAAGAATTTGGCTCTCTTTCTGATTACTTTTGGACTTTCAAACCAAAGAAAGCTCGAAAAGGCTTTGAAGTGATAGCAACCTCAGATGAGTCTATTGCTCTTTCAAAAGATCTCAAAAAGCGTGGCTGGAAGTTTGTCGGTCCAACAACTATGTATGCTTTCATGCAGGCCATGGGGCTTGTTAATGATCATGGTAAAGACTGCTATGTTAGAAAGCTTGTAAAAGCTTAGTTGTATGAATCTTAGAAATATAAGTCGAAACAACATCAAAAACCTACAATTCAATCCTGAAGCTATTGAATACAAAGGTTGCTCCTATGTTTTTAAGAGTCTTTCAATCATTCAAAGAGAGGGAAAACTCACTCCCAAAAAAATAGGTCACTTTGTCACATTGTGGAAGAGAAATGAAAGTGGTGTTACATGTCCACTAGATGCCAGTGATGATCTGGATTTTCTCGTTATTATTTGTGAGTCAAAAAATAAGCAAGGCCACTTCTTTTTCCCAAAAGAAGTCTTGCTAGAAAAAGGCTATCTGAAATCAAAGCGACATGCTGGAAAAAGAGGATTTCGAGTTTATCCCGCTTGGGATAACCCCTCATCAAAGCAAGCTCTAAAAACTCAGAACTGGCAATTGGAGTACTTTAAAAGTGAGTTAGTCTTAGAACTATAAATCCAGCTTCTTCGAATCATTACTACCTATAAATGGGGATTTGCTTTGATTGTAGAAGAGTTTTGTACTTAGAGGGAAGAGGTTTTTTACTCCCAATATGAGAAATTAGAGCGTTCATATATCTTGCTTTCTTCGAATCTTTTTCTCCTAAATAAAGAAAATGCTCATAGATTATTTCATGTAATATTAATCCTGCTTTATTATTGCTATCCAATTTATCCCAAAGATCTTTACTTACAAGAAAAAGCTTTCCATTCTTCTCTTGGTTTCTCCTGATGGCAATTTGTTCAAGTTTGCAACCTTTGGGAAGAGCCTCATGATTAGAGTCTGGAATATCTGTCAGGGTTATTGAGGCTCTAAAGTCTATTTGATTTTCAATTTCTTGTAGTCGCTTTTGATATTGATTGGCCAGCTTCTTATCGATCTTTAAAAACTCATCAAAAATATCCGTTAAGACTTCTCTATAATCTTTACTTTTCTCTAGTGGTGGTATCGAAAAATCAAAGTCTTTGGCCTCATAATAGTCCAAAAGTGTCACGCTCTCATTGCAAACGATTACATCGCCACCATTTCCGACTTCATTGCCAGCAAATGAAGGAGTCAGAATTAAGAAAAATACGATAGAAATGAAAACTTTCATAATTATGCCTTTGTACTCGTTGACTTGATTTTTACTTTGTACTTTGCTTTTTTTCCATCAAGATATTCAACATCAAAGTAGACTTCTGAAGGAATATCTCCGCGATTTATTTGTAGCAAGACCCATCTGTTTGTGTAAAGTCCTGCGGGTACTGAGAATGATTGATAGAGGTGTGTTCTTGGAAATAGTTTGGCCCTTTCTAAGTCATTGACTTTATCGATGACACTATTTGCAACTAAAATTCCTGAAGCAAGTGCATAGGTACTTGCACCAGCATATATTAGGCTTGAGTTTGAACTACTTCCACTGGCGGTTACTGCTCCAACTAATGCGATAGAGCCCCAAATGACTTCTTTATTCCATTGATCGATTTCCACTTTGTGTCTAATTGCCTCTGCCCAAGTTACAATGTCTTGGCCAACAACAATATTTGCCTTATTGTTGAGTTCTTTATTATTGAAATCAAGGCGAACTTTTTTGATTCTTAGCCATTGCTTAGAATCATTTCCAAAGCTGAAGTTAATAACGGCATAGTGTTTTGTTGTTAAAGTTGAATCAAGCTTTCCTGTTATTGGAGCATCCGATGGGTGATCACCTGAAACAATATCAGCATAACTTCCAGATTGATAAGAGGCACAACCAAAGTTCACTAATAACATGACTAATAATAGTAATCGATTCATAGTTTCTTTCCTTTTTCTGTTAGTGGAAATAGTTGAATGGCCAAAGTGTAGACATCCGTTTTTTCTCCATCTTCCAAAAATTCCATGAGTTTTCTTTTAAATTCTCTTATTAAGGTCTTTGCTTCTTTTATTTTTTTCGGGTTTGTGGCCATTGTCACAGTTGTATATTCTCTTTTTGAAACTTCTACTGATTCTAGTTTTTGCATTGCAAGCTCTAGGTTTTGATAATGGCTCCTCTGAATAGATTCACTCTTAATATCATTTGTCGTCGTTAGAGGTGCTGATACTTGTCTAAACTGAGAGTTCTTGATTTCAATTATCCCAAGTCTTAGCAGTCGATCTCTGGCATCAGCAGCAACATTCATCGGTATATTCAATCTTTTGGCAATCCATCTTGCATCTGAAGAATTGTTCTGAACTTCTGATAATGATAGAATTGCGAAGTGTTCCCAATCGCAAATGAGTCTAAATTCATCTTCTTTGAGTTTTTTCCTTTTCTCATCACTTAGGCGAGTTTTCTTTTTACTGACAAAGTCTGGGTCGACAGCTTGAAGAAAGGTCTCACTTTCAATTGGAGAAAGTTTTAGGGCCCTAACTATTTTCTTCGCCGTAGTTATTGTGAGCGGTCTTTTTCCTGAGATAATTTGACTTAGTTGAGCCGGAGATATTCCCAGATTTCGTGCAAAAGCACGTAGGCTAAAAAGAGAGTTTTTCTTTTTCCTATTATCTAGTTCCGCTTGTAAATATTCTTTAAAATCTTCAATCATAGATAATAAATTATCTTTGAGAATAAGCATTATCAAGAATATTTTGAAACAGTGTTTCAGGGGCTGAAACAATGGAGTTGTTTTAATTGTTTACGATGAAATTTGAAGGTTGAAGTGGAGTGGTTTCAAAATTGGAATGATCTAAATGGCGGGAGCGCAAAGACTCGATTCCGAGAAGTAATATTAGTATGTTACAATGTGTTGTATGAAAAATATATTAGTTCTACTTTTGTTATTTCTTATTGTTTCATGTCATCAAAAGACAGTGACATTTTCTTCACCTAAAGATGTTGATTTTCTCATTAATCAACTTGAGTTAGCTTACATTGGAAAAGGCTTCTTACCAGATAATGAATTTGAGGTTGCAATAGAAAAACTGAAAAGAATTCGAGATGTGAAGTTTAGTGATGCTAAACACTTCTGTATTAAAATAGGCACAATTTTAAATGATGTAAGTGATGGACATTTAAATGTGAGAGGAATTGAGGGATATTGTACTAGCAAACTTAAGCTTGAAGGTAAGGTTGGTAAAAATATTATGCCAAGTGAAACCAAGGGGGCTTATTATATCAAACATATTTCTCATCCAAAAAATATCTCTATAGTTGGAATTACACATTTTCATTCTCCTCAGGATTCGAGGTGGAACGGTATAAAGCCTGCTATCTCCAAATCGATGCAATCAGAGGTTATCATTTTTGATTTAAGAGGTAATAGTGGAGGAAACTCTTCTATGATTAAGAATATCTCTAGGTGGCTTCTTAATAATTCAGTAAAGCATAGTAAGAAGAAAGTCTATCGCATGAATACGATTGAATCATGGATTGCGTACCGAAATAATATTAAAACAATTGAAGAACGTGTGAAAAGAAGCGGTAATGATGTATCTCACTTTAAAGAAGATTATGACTTTATTAATGAATCGATTACTAAGGCAAAAAATAAAAACTCACCTCGACTTTTAGTGAAGGAATTTAAAAGGCCTGAGCTTGGGAAGCTAAACTTCGAGGGAGATATTTATATTTTAACTGATCGAAGGTGTGGCTCATCTTGTGAGCATGCAGTAGAGCTTTTAACATTTCATCCAAAGGCCAAAACCGTTGGTGATAATACGGCGGGGTTAATTCACTTTGGTCAAATGGCCTCGGTGACACTTCCTGACAGTGGAATCACTGTTAATCTATCGACTCAATACTTTGAAGGCTTTGAAGAAGGATTCTTTGAGCTAAAAGGTTATGATCCAGACATTCGTGTCCCTGATGGAGTCGATGCTTTAGACTATCTTTTGAATAAACTATAAAAATGTTCGTGAGGTTGCTAAGTTGGTTCTTCTGAACTCCCTTCTTAGTCGGTCATGAGTTGTTTAGCATCAAATTTCCACACTAGCATTTGCTGCTTACAAAAAAAGCCGAGAACTTCAGGCCGTAGCTACTTTGAAAAAAAGGCAAAAAAAAAGCCATCTCGATGGATGACTGAATCTTTTGTTGGAATTTAAAATGGCGGGAGCGTCTCCACTTGAACCCCTTAATTTTCATACTAAATAATTGATATTAGGAGGGCCATCTTCGCCCACCATCCTACAAGATTGGTCAGAAAATCCGATTAAACTAATTGGGTTTTGATCCGATAAGTAATCTAAATTACTAAGTAAAATTGAAAACAAGCTCATGAACATACATGAGAGCGAGAATGAACTATGTTGAAGTATCACAATAATAAATTTGTGCAGCTTGCCGAATCTGACCTTAAAACAAATGGCTTATTAGAAAGATTTAATCTTCAAGAAGCTATAGTTCAAAGTTGGGAAGCCTTCACTAAAGAAATTAAAGTTCCAGAATTAATATATGTAGGTAACGAAGTTGTTCCAGATGAAAGAATAATGGGAAGGATTGATATTCTTGCATTCGACCCTAATGATAATGTCCCAGTTGTTATTGAATTAAAGCGTGATAGAGATAAATACCAGCTTTTACAAGGTATCTCATATGCAGCAATGGTATCCAACTGGTCTGCAGAGCAATTTTTGCAAGAAGCAAAAAATCAAAATCCAGATAATTTCTCAGACCTAGAGGAAGCATTATCTGGAGCGGAAATTGATAGCAATATTAGAATCATATTAATTGCAGAAAAATTTGATCCAGAAGTAATAATATCTACTGACTGGTTAATGCAGAATTATAGTTTAGACATAACAGCGATATCTTTGGATATCTTCAAGAAAGATGAAGAATTGTATTTTAACTTTGAACAGAAGTACCCACTACCTGAACTTAATGAAACATATGAATTACGCTCAAAAAAACGATCTAAGTCATCATCTAGAGTAGTAGAGAGAAGTTGGGATGATGTTAAAGCATCTTTAACTTACGATTGGGGGCCAGAGTTTCTTGATAAATGTTTGAAAGAAGCAAATGGAGACTCAAATAGAGCGAGGTTTATCCACTTACGTAAGAATGTAGATGGGCTTAAAGCTATTTCATTCTTCTTTAGAAAGAAATATTTGAACGTGTATATTCTTGGCAAACTTGATGAACCCCATGAGTTATTTGGAAATGTATTTTCCTCAAATTATGAGCTTAATGAATGGAGAAATGGTTATTCAATTCAGTTAACTACAAAGAAAGAATATGATGAGCTTTGTAAGTGGTTAAATTTTTAACTAAGGTAATATATGACAGATGATCAGGTAAATATACTCATAGGTGCTGGTATAGGATTCTTTACTTCAATACTAACTACATATTTATTTTCAGTGTTCTCGAATGAGAAAAGGTCAAGAGTATTGATGTCATCAATTAGAGGAGAAATAAGCTGTCTATGGGATCGATATTACAATTCTGTAGGAAATGATCTTGAAAAATTAAAAAATTCAAAAAAAACAGAACTTATGTCTGAATTTTATGCCTCTAGAGATTACTTTTCAATTTATGATAGCGTAGCTCATGAACTGCCTATTATTAAAGACAAAGACTCGATATCAAAAATAATTAGGGTTTATACAGAAATGAGAGGGCATTTAGATTCCTGGGCTCAATATAATTCCTTATTTTTGAGGTGGCAGGAAAATATTAAAAACTCTTATACGAGTGAACAAAATGATCTTTCTAGGGTTTACTTTCAAGGTGTTGATAGAAATTTGGTAGATGTTCTCAATCTATATAAAAATGATGTTCTTTTCAAAGAGTTGACCCAAATTAAGGGTGATATTAATGAGCTAAAAGATTCCTTGGACAAGAAATTAGAGGAAAACTTCTTTTTTGCTGTTCTTTGTCGACCATTTAAGTAGCAAAAGCTTTCTCGCAGGAACTTTATGAATAAACCTATAAAAATCATAATAGAAACAAATGCATTACGCTCAATGGGGCTGGGTTCTCAAAGGTTTCATGAGCTTTTACTTCTCATTAGTGAAGACTTAGTCAAAGTTTATTTACCTCAGTTTGTGTATCAAGAATTTGTTAAATTTAAATATAAAGAAGCTCTTGATGTTCAAGGCAGTGCAAAGTCTTCAATTAAGAGATATGAAAGACATTTAAAGAATTTGGAAATTGATAAAAAAATCGAGTCAGGATCACTTTTCGATGAAAACTATATTTTGCAAGAAGTGAGGAGATTTCTGGATAATAGGTTTAAGAACTTCATAATATTCGATAAGCCGAGCGACGTTCAATTTTATGATAAGTGTTTTAGCGAATACTTCACCTTTAAAGGGTTGTTTGAGGGTGTAGAAAACGGAAAAGAGCACCTGTTGGACACTTTGATATTTCATGAGATTTCAAATAAATGCAACTCAATGCCTTTTGATTTTTTTATTGGCAATGACAAACATCTAAACAATAGATTGTCTTCAGAGATACAAAATTTACAACAAGTAGACACCATAGAAAGTTTTTTAAATTTGGAATATGTAAAATCTGAAGTTGATAGAATTAAAAATAAGATTGAAGGTCGTGAGCATTTTGATGAATTAATAGAGCTGCTCTTATTTGATAATTTACTAATTGACGAAAATTTGATTTGGGAATTCCACTCAGAGCTTGAAAGACATAATGACACTGAAGATTATAGATATGATGATGTCACTCTATTGAGTGACACCGTCGAAATTGATAAAGGATCATCGAAATATTTCGGGAATGGTACTTTCACAATCAAAGGAAGCATAAAAGCAAATGCTTATTACCAGTATGTTGAAATGCATGATGGTGATGAGTATGAAACAAGCGACTCGTACGGCCTTGAGTGTGAATTTGAAATAGAATTTAACTTTGATGATAAAATATTATTCGAGAAGGACTTTAGCCAGAAATTAAAACAATGGAAAAAGCTTCTAGAAGATAATAAAAATAAAAATATGTATGCTGTAGCAAAAGGACGTGAAGAGTTTTTTGATATACGTTCTGAAATAAACTTAGAGGTTGAATACTCGGAAATTTATGTAATGGATTGTGTACCTAATATTTTTCCTTAAATTAAAAGCCTCGATATTCCCGTCGTCTGTCGAATCACCTTTTTATTGCACCATTTTTTCGATCTGATACCGTTGAGATGCGAAATAGGAGGCAATATGTCTAAAAAAATACTTATTGAAATTGATGAAGAGCGATTCAATCGAATACTTATTGAACTCAATAGTAGTAGAGAGCAATTGCGGCTCTTCTCGGTAGAGAGTGGATAGCACCAATCGATGAAGTTCATTCTGTGTTTCGATCGCTAAGAGAAACTTACTCAGAAATAATAACCGCATTTAATGATATTTCAACAGAGCTTTCTTTTTCAGAGCCACAATTTAGAAAAACTTTTGTGAGAAGAAATTATATCCCTTTTATCGAATTAATGTCAGGTAAGAAAGGTCAATTAAGAATATTAAGAAAATTTAGTAAGCAATTAAAAAGAGATAATTTATTGTGGAGGAAAGGTGATTTAGATCCTTTCAGACCTATAGCAATTAAAAACTCTGGTATCTTGAATTTGAAGTTTGTTATTGTATTTTTTAAATTGAGAGAGTTTTATAAATCATCATAATTACTTAATGTTTGTGTGGATAGTTATAAGTGATCTCTGTTCAATTTTTGTAAAATTTTTCTTTTGATTGTCTGTTCACTCTGTTTATCAGAGTGTTTGATAATAAGTAGGTGTATTCCATTTTCACGACAAAGAGCTTCTTTTAATTTGTCTCGTTGGATATTTTTTTGAAAAGCCTTTTCACCACCAAAATATTCAACAGGCTGGAAGTGCTGCTGCCCATGATATTCAATTGCTAGGCTTAGGGATGGAATATATATGTCTAAACGTTGGCGGCCTAGCCATTTTGGAGAAGCTTCTCGGATGACCTCATATTGATCGCCCAAAATATGGCATACTGTCTTATAAAGCTCTGTTTCTCCAACCCATCCTTCTCCAATTTTTGGGAATCCAATTTCTTCCCTTATTTCATTTTCTGCTTCTCTTTCGCTAATATCCTTTTCAATACTTGTACGCATTATATATGGGCCGTACTTTACTTTAATACTACTCCCATACATAGAACTACAGTAAGTAAGGTTTGATGGAGTATTTGTACAGAGATGGCAAATAGCTTCTCTATACTGTGCATCTTTGGCCCACTCTAAGCTCATTGCTGTTGGCCAGCCATTCTTCTCGTATGACTTGATGTGATCTTTTGGCTGACTTAGCTTCCAGTTATTATCGATTTCTATTTGTTTCTCGAAGGCTTTTTTAAAGCATTGACATAAATACTTTTGCCCGCATTTTGAGCATATGAATTGAAGATGCCAGTCCCAAGAACCTGAAATATAAGGATGAAGTTCTGAGGTAAGGCAGTCACAATTCTGAGAAATAGTATTATGCAAATTGGCTAAAATACTTTTGGGAACTGTCAGTTTGAGAAATTCGATATTGTGTAAGTTTTGAGTTTTTTGTTCGGTTAATTTGAATTTGAAATATTTTTGAACTCCACCACCGTAGGTAAAGGATTCCCATTTTAAATTTGTGGGAGAACAAATATTTTTTTCGGTTAATTTGATGTCTTTCGATGTGATAATCACAACTTTAAGGTACCAAAAGACATAACCTTTCTGTGTTGCTTGTTTTAGTGAGCTTATTCCTTTCTGAGGATAGGAATATGGTTTTATTCTGAAATTTTTAATTAGTCCTTTTTCTTGAAGTTCTTCAAGAGATGAGGATAGGTCCTTAACTAGAGCAGAGTTCATTGCTTCGTGAAAACTACTTTCTTCTTTTAATGCATTCTTTAGATTTTCACTAAATCGTTTTATATCAATGTCAGCTGTAAGTTTGAAGGTTGGAGTTTTCCTTTGCATCTTGTGTATCAACTCCGTGGTATCGGGTTTGTACTACCCCAGAAATGAAAAAGCCCGAAACAATGTTCGGGCTTTTTTCAATGAGTTCATTATCTTAGGAGTAGAAACTCGGTATCGATAATGGCGGGGACGAAGGGACTCGAACCCTCGGCCTTCTGCGTGACAGGCAGACGTTATAACCAACTTAACTACGCCCCCGCTTTGGTGAAATAGAATATAAGTGATTGAAGTTGTAACGTCAATAGCATTTTTGAAAAAAAATAAGAAATTCTTAAAAGTACGAGTTTTCAGTATCTTACAGTGGTTTTCTAATATGTAAGTCCTTGGAAGTAAAGAATATTTGCTTATGCTAAGAGTGTTTTCTTACTTCTTGCATGTTCACCTTTCATAATGTGAAGTGGGAAGGTGAAACCATGAGCACGACAAAGAAACAATTGGCCCTTTTTTCAGACGATCCGCTCTACGTGGCAAGGATCAGAAAGCAAATTGCGATATTTGCTGGAGATCAATTTGAAGTCGTGGTCTTTAGTCGTGATGAGAATATTCGCGATGTAAAATTGACTTCATTCTTTCCGGCACTCATTGAGAAGAAATTCTTTTCTTTGATCATGATTGATTTCGATGGGAATGAGCGCTTCAAAAAAGATATTTTAAAAATTATTAATAAGTATGCCTTCGTAAAAGACATTCCTAAAGTTGGAATTTTTGGCGAAGAACATCACCTCACGGAGTTACAAGAAATTTACTCTCACGGAGTTGTGCTTTGTGATTATAAAAGAGAAGACCTTGAAGACTTTATCTATAATTTAAAGTTTCTCATCTCTAAAGACACTTCTGGCGCTCCTAAGTACGCCATGGCCGAAGGTCATAGTGAAGTTCTATGGGCGAAGTTTCTTTGTAGCATGACGGAAATAACACCTGAGCTTATTAAGTCGATTACTAAATTTGATAAAATTGATCCCGATAAAAAGTGGCTCGAAGAATTTCTTCCAAACTTCAGTGCTCCACGCTCTTTTGTACAGGAGACGCCTGAGTTGCAAAGAAAATATAAATGGCTCGAGGATATTAATACATTGAATATTAGTTCTCATCTGCCCGAAGGTCTTGGATGTGAACAAGTTAATGTTAAAGAAATAGCTAAATTTGAACACGACTTACGTTTTAATTCCCTTACATGTGAAAAGAGATTAAACATCAAGAATAAGGGCTCTTTCGATAAAGTTGCTCAAAATACAATAAGTGATCTTAAAAACAACCCCCTTCGTGACCTGCCAAGAGTAATGATTATCGATAAAAGAGTCCGTTTGTTAGAGATGATAGAATCTTCGTATGAAACAAAAGGATTCAACCTATTTAACTATCCGTATTTCTCAAACGATTTTAAAATCCTTAAAAAAATCATGCCGGAGATTCTCATCGTCCAACAAGATGCCTTTGAGATTATCGAAGAAGATGGATCAGTTGTTCAATCATCGACAAAAAATAAAATTCAAAGACTCATCAGCTTTTTAGAAGAAGAATTTGAAACGCCACCAATTCTTTTGATTTTTAATCGAAAGCTTCCAATTGAAGCTAAACTCGAATACAAATTAAATTTTGAAGGCGAGATCAGCTTAGATATAATTGAACGTTTATTAGAAGTTTATAAGAGAAAATCAAAATCAGAATGGAAAGAGCAACTTCGCTGTAAAGAAAATGCAAATGTTATTACTAGTGATGATATTGATTTGATTGGTATTAAAAGAGAGTTTCTTGTTGAGATCCCCGTTATTCTTAGTCATCTTAGTGAACATATTGTGGAGATCAAAACACCAATGGAAGTTAAAGATGGAAGCGTTCTCTTTATCGATGGCGAACATCCTTTTTATATTACGCTCTTTCACGATATGTCGGAGAAGGGAAAGCTAAAAGGAATCGTTAATGGAATTGATGAAACATTTAAAATGAAAGTCAGAAGATTTGTAAATTATCTAATTCAACTTCCTAAAATGAAAGAGGAAGAGATTGAAAAACAAAAATATTTTCAAAATAATGTCGATTCTATGATTAAGAGAATGCGCGACAAGGCCATACCAAAAGATGAAATTGTCTAATCTAATATTGTTTAAAATAGTCTAAATTCTTTTTTAATGACCTCTTTTGTGAAATACTAAGATTACGAATGTAACCTTATCACATATAGGATTCTATGGTTTTTATACAAGCATTTTGGAAGTATCTTCTTATTTCTGCTCCTTATTTAATCTTTGGTCTTCTCCTGTCTGGATTCATTTACGCCTTTATTTCTGTTGAGAGAATTAAGAAGGCCATGGGCGGGGAGAGTATTGGTTCTGTTTTTAAGGCGGCCCTTTTTGGCATACCACTTCCTCTTTGTAGTTGTTCAGTTATTCCTACTGCTGCAACTCTTAAAAAAAATGGAGCCTCAAACGGCGCGACATCTTCATTTCTAATTTCTACGCCAGAGTCCGGAGTTGATTCTATTGCCGTGACCTATGCCATGATGGATCTTCCTATGACGATCCTAAGACCTGTGGCCGCTTTTTTATCGGCCCTTGTCGCAGGGATTCTTCAATTTCTTTTTAATAAAGATGGTGGAGAAAAAATAGAAGAAGTAAAATCATGTTGTTCAAAATCAAAAGATGAAGCGAAGACTGAAAGAACAAGCTTTGGCTCTAAAGTTGCTAAAATGTTCTCTTATGCCTTTAATGATCTTCTTGATGATATGGCCTTATGGCTTACCTTCGGTTTAATCGCTGGTGCTGTTATCGAAGTTCTCGTTCCTGCAAACTTTTTTGAAACGATGGGACTTACGGGACAAAAATTAGCGATTCTTGCAGTTGGAATTCCTCTTTATATCTGCGCCTCTGCAACAACACCAATAGCTGCTAGTTTAGTACTAAAAGGAATGAGTCCTGGAACGGCTCTTCTTATTTTACTCGTTGGACCGGCCACAAATATTTCAAATATTCTTGTGATGCAGAAATATATAGGAAAGAAGGGGATTGTTATCAATGTGCTTGTTATTGCACTTGTGGCCCTAGGGATGAGTTATTTTACAGACTATCTTTATAGTGCGTATAGTTTTCCAATAGATTTTAAAGTTTCTTTGCATGAGCATGGAGAAGGTAGTGCTTGGTGGGAGATTGCTCTTGCTGTTGTTTTATCAGTTAGTCTTTTAAAAGGGCTGATTGTTAATTCTTCTGTACGTTCATTTTTTAATGGTTTTTTTAAGAAAGACTGTTGTGGTGGTTAAATGAAAGTTTTTATAACAGGTGGAACAACTGGAATTGGTTTAGAGCTTGCTCTTAATTATTTAAAGACAGGTGATGAAGTCGGTGTTTGTGGAAGAGATCTATCTAAACTTCCTGAAGGTCTCCTAGATCAATATCCTAACTTGAAGACCTACAAAGTTGATGTGACCAATCGTGATGAAATGATTGCAGCAGTCAGTGATTTTTCACAGGGAAGTCTTGATTTAATTATAGCGAATGCCGGAAGAAGTGTAGGGCATAAGACGAAGATGCCTAACTTTGAAGCTTCAAGAGATGTCATTGCGACAAATGTCTTTGGTGTTTTAAATGCCTTTGAAGCAGCTCTTCCTACAATGTTTGAGCAAGGGAGAGGTCATATTGCAGCTGTTTCAAGTGTCGCCGGAATGGTTGGACTTCCTGGAGCTTCTAGCTACTCCGCTTCTAAAGCTGCTGTTTTAAAGTTGTGTGAGTCTTATAGTCTCGATTTAAAGAGATGGAATATTGATGTCACTTGTATCTGCCCGGGCTTTATTGATACACCATTAACAAAGAAGAATAATCACTCGATGCCATGGCTTATGCCAGCAAGTAAAGGTGCAGCTAAAATTAGAAGGGCCCTTGATAGGAAGACAGCGCTTTTTGTCTTTCCTTGGCAAATGAAAACTGTGATGTATTTTTTAGATAGAATGCCCCGATGTTTATATCGAGGCCTAATGGGAATTAAATTATTTAATTATTCAAAAGATAAGTGAGAGACGTTTAATAACGTCTCTCTATTTTATCTTTATTTCTATAGAGTGTTGAACCTAGGCCATTGATAAGTTCCGAAAGATCAACAGGTAGAGCTTTTCCACCTATAGTCGCTTGGAAATTTTCAATATCAAGACTCATTGTCATCTCTTTGTTATTCCAATCTTTTTCAAATTTCTTTTCAAAGTCTGCAATAACTTTTTTGTCGAAAATCTGTGCTCCAAACTCTCTGAAACTTCCTTGAAGTGTATCAGGATTTAAGTTAGAAGAGCCTCCGAGCAAGTACTTACCATCAACAGAAGTGATCTTTCTGTGATTTTCTTGGTGATATTCTTGCTCGTGTCCATTTGGAAAAATAAACTTCTTTCCAAATGTTTTTCGAGCACGAATCTCAATGTCATATCCCATCATTTCTTTCATAAAGAGAGTGTTTGGAAGACCATTCATTCCGAAGTTTCCATTGTGATCGGCTAAAATCTTAATCTTTAGATCTGGATTTTGAATCTTTCTCTTGATCAAAGCATCATTGATATAAGGATCATAAACAAAGAGCTGTTCCATATAGATATATTTCTCGGCCTTAGAGATCATATCAATAAGAATGTTTCTAACATTTTTAATCGTTCCATCAACATCAGCTTCTGCAATTCTCATTGGCTGATTTCCAATTACAGGGTAATTTTCTTTTTTAACTTTGAACCAATCAAGAATTTCTTTTTTCTTTGAAAGATATCTCGTGTTATCAAAACCTTTTTCTTTGAACCAAAAGCATTCTAGCTCTTTTTTATCATCTGTTAGAGCAGCTTCAATATCTCTATAATAGGATGCTTGAACGAGTGCCGCGGCTGGACCGTGAACATAGATGGCATCATCGTAGTAATAACCACCCGAGTGGTCTGTCCAGTTTTTAGAGCCAAAGTAGGCCTTAGGATTGTCTGTATTGGCATCAATGACGATAACTTTTGAGTGATCGATTTTTGATTCGTAATACGTACTTTTAGACTCCATAAACTTACAAGTCTCGCGATTCTTTGGAATAATATTTGTTATTCCAAAAGGGATTCCTGGCGGGTGTCTTTGAATATTGGCCTGCATGAGCATAACCGTTTCTCTAACGACAGGCTCTGTATCGATTCTCTTTTTGATATACTCAAAAATAGGCATCATTTCACCGAGCATATTGTAATTTGTAGCATAGTCGTGAAGAAGGAGAACCTTAAAATTTGGGTTGGCCTTTTTCTTTTTTATCGCCTCATCGATGAGGTATTCACTTAATGTTGCACCAAGTGTTCCACCAAAGAGAAAGATGTCGATAAATACTGAATCTTTCGCCTCATCAATCATTTCGCGGATTCTCATATAAATGGGGTCTTCTTTAAAGACAATATGACCGGAAGGATCTTCTTTCGTTGGCATTTTTATATAAGGGGAGTTGAAATCAAGGCTTCCCCCATTAAAGATGACTCGATCATTAAACCAGTCAATTCGTTTTTCATCACGCTGATTTTCACTGACAACTTCAACTTTATTCCCTGGGACAATTCCTATGTAGGAGAGTGTGTAGGGGCTAATATCAGGAATCTTCTCTCTAAAGTCTTGAACAAATGGATCTTTTGTAAATGCACTAGCAAATTCTTTAGAGGAAAGACTTGCTAACTCCTTTGCCTTCTTTTTAAAAAGAGGAATGAGTTTAGTTGAAATATTGTTGGTCGTAATTCCTTCGCTACCATAGCTATTTAAAAGATTGATTGCGGACATCTTGTGGGACTTCTTTGTTGTTGGATCATCAATATAATCCCTTAAAGAGAGCGCCTTATAGACGAGGTAGTAGGAAATAACTTCTTCAAGCTTTTCCTTATCTTTTTTAACTAGAGACCAATAGGCCAGAGGTCGTAGAATCTTCTCTGGAACTTTATTATCGAGGGCCTTAATAAATTCGAGTACCTCTTTTTTCTTTGATTGACTTTCAATAGATCGAATCAAATCGACAAAGTCCTCACTTCTTGCATAGAGAGGATTTCCAAAGACACTTTTATAGACATCAAGGTAGAAAGACTGCGCTTTAATTCTATCTTGAACATTGATTGAACCAGCTGCAAAAACATTTGCTTGGGCAATCAGAGTACTAAGAGTAATTAGCTTTTTATAATTCATTTTGATTCCTTCTTAAAATTTAGTGTGTAATTCTTCAAGGTGGAGTTGCTCAATAAGCTTAGTGCGAGATTGTTTAATCAGCTCTGTGCGAACTCTATTTTTGAAACTCATCTCCTTTGATGTGTTATCAAAAGATCCTGGAATCTCAATGTTGACCTTTGAAGAGTAAGTAAATTCAGAATCATTAAAGTCATAAACTAACTTTTCAATTGTTGCTTTATATTCTCTCCCTCTATATTTACCGTAGAGATCAAGATCTGCCGTTTCCTTATCCTCGCTTGAGAAAAATCCCGAAAAGCGATCCCAGAGATTTCTCTTTTGCATAGGCAGATCTTTGATCTTTCCAAAAGAAACTTCCATGCGATCAAGCTTTGGCAAAGGGTTTTTTAAATTAAACGTCTTATAGAGATCAGCAGTAACATAACGCTCTTTTGCTTTTCCATCCTTTTTAAAGTGGACCATATCCGCTTGGAAATTCTCCCTTCTAAAAGCTACTTTTAGCATCCCTCTTTCGTTAACACGATAGTACTTTCTAAAGAGGACATGTCCTTTAAGAATATTTTTCGTCGGCCTTGGGATTTTAAAGACTAAGTTTGTATCAGCTAATTCTAAGTTGATTGAAATGGCTCCACCTGAGAATTGATAGATTTCACCATTATTTGGTAGAGGGTTATTTTCCATCGTTTCAGGAATTGTTCTGTCTTTATCAGTAAGCTTTTTATAGAGATCTCCACGCATATCGTGGTGAACGAGTTGGTTTGTTCTCATTTCTTCTTTAAGTTCGAGTGAATTGACTTCTTTTGGAGTGAAAATAAAGTCGATCTGGAAGTTTCCATCTAGGATCTTATAAAAGCGTAAGCGTTTTACAAATTTATCCATAAAACTTGAAATAGCATTTTCTTTTAAGAGGGCAAGCATCTGCTCACTAGGGCGCTCTCCTGCATTGATTTGAGAAAATGTTTGAGAAAAGGCCTCGTGAAGTGCGAGCTTTGCATTTCTTCTCATGTAGCTTTTATCTTTATCTGTAGAAAAGCGTATGCTCACATCGTAATCAATGAAATTGTCATACCTATCGGGAAGAAAAAAATCTCGGTAATAACTAGGATCGATAGATAAATCAAAACTAGCAGGTGCTCGCTCCATAGTTTTTTCACCCCAATAAGGGTTTGGAACTTGATTTTGCTCAACCATATAGTGAGTACTGAGCGCAATTGCGACGACACTAGCAGCACTAAAGAGCACATTTTTAACCGGTTTTTCCACTCTTAACCTCCAAAATAGATTACTCTACTTTATCGGTCGGTTATTTAAAGCTCTAAAGTAAAAAAGACATGTTTGGCCTTTTTCTAGGGGTTTATTCCTCTTGCTGGTTTTCTATATTCTGAGCATCATTGGCCCAAAATTGAACGAATTCCTCATTGTAGCTGAGCTTACTTGGATCGCTGACCTTATCAATATAGAGGTGGCCAAAGAGGTGGTCTAATTCGTGTTGATAAACTGTTGCAAGAAAGTCCTCGGCGATAATTGTCTGCTCTTTTGCTTCAAGGTCTAAGTAGTCGATTTGCACTTTGCGTGGTCTCTTAACAAATCCTCTAAGGCCTGGAACCGAGAGACATCCCTCCCAAAAACCTTGAAGTTCATCATCTAATATCGTTATCTTTGGATTGATAACGACATTGAGTCCAGAAGGACTAGAGCCTGGATAGCGTGGGCTATTATCGGGTACACAAATGATGGCCACTTGCTTACTGATATTGATCTGTGGGGCCGCAATTCCAATTCCGTCTTCGACTTCCATTGTGTCAATGAGATCTTGTACAAGATCTCTTGTCCCATCACTTAGAATTTCTTCTTTACTAAGAGATTTAGCTTTTAGTCGTAATGTCGGATGACCCATGCGAATGACTCTTTTTGCGCCCATAATAGTCCTTTAAAAATTGCATCATGAAGTTCTATAATAAACCAAGTTAGAGAGAAGGAAAATAAAATGAAAACAAAAGTGTTATTTGTTTGTCTTGGCAATATCTGTCGTTCTCCGGCAGCTGAAGGGGTTTTTTTAGATCTCATTAGGAAAAAGCAAATAAGTGACCAGTTTCATGTTGATTCTGCTGGTACAAGTGGATTCCATGCTGGTGAGAAGGCCGATCGACGTATGCGTGATAAGGCCAAGGAAAGAGGAATCTCGTTGGAGTCTCTTTCTAGGAAATTTCTCGAATCCGATTTTGAAGATTTTGATTTTATTATTTGTATGGACGGTCAAAACTTTAAAAATGTGAAACGTCTCGATCCATCTGGACACTATGGGCACAAAGTTTTCATGATGGTTGAATTTTGTAGCCGTTTTAAAGTTCATGAAGTTCCAGATCCTTACTATGGTAGTGAAGATGGTTTTAATCACGTCTTAGATATCGTTGAAGATGCAAGTGAAGGCCTTTTAAAATATATAATCGATGAAAATAGAAAAAAATAATTACATTACTCCCACTGGATATAAAAAGCTCTATGATGAATTTGAGCTTTTAACGAAAGTTGAAAGACCTAAGACTGTCGAAGTTGTTGCTTGGGCCGCTTCTCTTGGTGATCGCTCTGAAAATGCAGACTATATTTATGGGAAAAAAAGACTTCGAGAGATCGATCGAAGATTACGCTTTCTTGGAAAGAGAATTGATAAGGCCAATATTATTGATCCGCTCGATGTGAAATCTTCGAAAGTTCAGTTCGGCGCAACTGTCGTGGTCTGCGATGAGAATGGAATAGAAAAGACGTTTTGCATTGTTGGAGAAGATGAAAGTAATGCACAAAGAGGGCTTATCAGTTGGAAATCTCCAGTCGCCCGCGCTCTTCTAACTAAGGAAGAAGGGGATGATGTCATTGTGCGAGCTCCCAAAGGTAATGTGGAGTATGAGATTATAGAAATACGCTATGAAGCAATTGATTTTGGAGAGTCATCATGATTATTGAATGTCCCGTATCACTAGGTGAGTTAGTTGATAAAATCTCAATTTTAAGAATCAAGCAAAAGAATATTTCGGACGAGTCTAAGTTGGAGCTTGTTTCGCATGAGGAAAAGTTATTGAGTGGAAAACTCTTTTCTCTTAATTTAGATGGGGTCGATATTTTCCTAGAAAAGCTAGTTGAAATTAACTCGCTCTTATGGAAAATTGAAGATGATATCCGTGAAAAAGAGCGTGCTAGAGAGTTTGATCAAGAATTTATTGATCTAGCTCGCAGTGTTTATATGACGAATGATAAACGCTATGAGATAAAGAATGAGCTAAATTTGAAATTCGGCTCAAATGTGAAAGAAGTTAAATCATATGAAAAATATTGAGGGAGCGATCCATGCCTAAATTATCACTCGAAGACAAGTATAGACTTTACGAATCTTCTGTTCAAAATCATGAAGTTGATATTGATTTCGTTAACAAAGAATTCAAGAAGACATTCAAGAGAAAACCATTAACTTTTAGAGAGGACTTTGGTGGAACTGCGGCCATGGCCTGTGATTGGGTAAAGCAATCACCAGAGCACAGAGCATGGGGAATCGACCTCGATAGTGAGCCAATCTCTTACGGACTTGAAAATCATTATTCAAAACTTTCTGATGAGCAGAAAGAACGAATGAAATATATTGAAGGAAATGTTCTAGACAACCAAGAATTCAAAACAGATGTCATTGTTGCCTTTAACTTTTCTTATTTTATCTTTAAAAAACGCAATGACCTTCTTAACTACTTTAAAAAAGTAAGAGAAGGATTAAATGACGAAGGTTGTTTTTTCGTTGATATTTTTGGTGGAACAGAAGCTCGTCAACCAATGGTTGAAGAGACTGAGCATGATGATCATTCTTATTTTTGGGATTGTGAAGATTATAATCCACTAACGAATGAAGTTCTTTATTACATTCATTTCAAAAAGCATGATAACGGAATTAAGTACGAAAATGTTTTTACTTACGATTGGAGAATGTGGTCGATCAAAGAAATTATCGATGTCATGGAAGATGCAGGCTTTTCAAAAGTTCAAACTTACTGGGAAGGTGAAGACGGAGATGGTGGTGGAGATGGTAATTTCTATCGCACTGATAAAGCAGAAAATTGTGAGTCTTGGGTGACTTATATTTGCGCCGTTAAATAGAATCTTTCTTTAAAAATATTTTCATAATTTTAGTACAGGGGTCTTTTAAGCGTTGTTCAAATGCTTCAACAAGGCCCCTTTCTGCTAGATCTAATGCCGACTCTTTTAAATATTGTGTCGTAAATTTTCGACCTTTTCCTTCTACTTTTAGAGCAAGAAGATCATCACTATTCTCAAAGCGTCCAATAATTCTATGCCCATCTCTTGTTTTCATCCCAATTGGATTCATTGTCTCATTCACATTGGAATGAACAATTAATTTCGACCCTTCTTTATTTTCGGTTTCAATATAGACATCTTCACCTTGGATGATAATTTTTGAAGCATGATCTGTAGAACTGAATGAACTGTCAGCAAGTACGACTTCAAAATTAGGTTTTCTAAGAAGAATGGGATAGTCTCCCGTTGGTGTGTGACCTACAATAATTCGATGGATTCCAGCGCTTTGAAGCTTTTTAATAAGCTTTCGACGTGGGGAGTGAGGGTTACCCTCTTCATCAGAATAGCGTCCATAGATAACACTTTGTTCGTTTTGAATCGTTCCTTTTTTAGGGGCATGATAGACAAGAAGATCTGCACCTTTGGAAGAATCTTTAAACCAGTCATTAATCTCACTTTTGGCCCATTGATTAAGCTTTGATATCCATTCACGAGGATCTTTAAAGTGAAAAAAATTACCTGGAACATAGCCAATATTATTGTCAGTGACTGCTCCGTGAACAAAGAGATTTCCATCGATTATTTTTGCAAGTTGTCCTAGTTTTAAATACTCCCTTAAAATTCCACCTTCTTCATAGTCATTTAAAAAAGAGGCAAAGACAAAGTTATCGTCAATTGTTCTCGTTGGAACGAGAATCTTTAATTCTTCTTTTCTATACTCAAAAGCTTTCGGAGCATTCATTCCTGCCAAAAAGGCCTTAAAGCGAAGAAGAGGTGTATCATAGCGTTGAACAAACTTTTGAACACCCTTCGTATTTAGATGCTTTGGAATTTTAAATCCATAGTCTTTTTCAAAAACTTCTTTGTACCAAGGAAGAACAATTTCAGGTACAGGCTTATTTAAAAACTTGTCCATAAGAGACATAATTTTTAATTTATTAATATCGCGGTTTCCAAGGATGATCGTTACTTGGTTTGGATATTTCTTTTTTAGATGAATGAGATCGTTCATAATTCGAAGAGAACCAGGACCTCGATCCATGACATCACCAAGAAAGACAAATTTTTTGTCTCCAATAAGATTGAGCTTTCCGTCTTCTGAGCGATAGAGGGTGTCAGTTTTATTAATGAAGTCTTCAAAGCGATTGAGATTTCCCTCTAGATCACCTAGCACAGCAATCTTGCTCTCCTTGAAAGAGGAGGGCATACGAAAATTGATGACATTATGATGGCCACAACTTTGTAGAATAAATAGAAAAATAACGATTACTAAGCGCACGACAATATTATCGGCTAAAAAGACCGACTTTTTTAGTTTTTCTTTTTAAGTAGTCAAAATTACAAGGTGATTTGTCGAAGTCTTTTTTTTGAAAAATTGAACTTAAGACCTTCTGGATTGAAGATAAGGATGTCCCCCTCTTTAGGAAAGAGTGAGGCAAGATTGTTGATTTGATTTTCAATTTCTTTGTTCTCGCCATGTACATGAGCAAGAGAAAAATTCTCACCAAATGATTCAGTCGAGAAGAAGGTGCAAGAGCTCGATTGCTCTTCATTTCCTTGTTCTTCAAATCTTGTAAGAAGGCCATCAAAGAAATAGTCGAGTTCTTTATGGCCGGCCGGTCTTTTCGTTAGAGGGAGTTCTGTTACCCAGATAAGTCCGGCCACGCCTGGCATGAGTTCTGTTTGAAGCTTTGAGAAAACTTGGTTCATAGTTCCTTACTAACTTTATCGAGGATTGCATTAACAAAGCGAGCTGCTTCTGCTGTTCCATATTTCTTGGCCATTTCAATGGCCTCGTTTATAGTAACTTTATATGGAGTCTCTGAGATGTCTTTCATTTCAAAAATTGCTACAAGTAAAATTGTCGCATCTACTTTCTCAAGAGAGTTGAAACTTCTTTTTAACTTGGGTTTTATGATTTCTTGTAATTCTGGAAGATTTTCAAGAACACCTGCAATAAGGCGTACACCATAGTTTTTAGCATTTGGCGTAAGATCGTTTTGAGGATGTTCTTTATCTCTTTCAACGTAACTAATATCGAATTCGTCGACAGCTAAAGTAAATGCTTCTTTGCTTTTTAAAAGAGTTTCACGAAGATCTGAAAACTCATTCAATTGGTGCTTATAGAGAAATTTGAAAGCATAATCTCTAGCAACTGTTTTGTTACTGAAGCTGGTCACGGTCACATCCTTTATCATCACACGTCTCGATTGAGGCGATGTCTTTTTGTAAACTGGAAATAAATGATTCGATATTTTTGTAGTTCCAGTAGAAAGAAGCAAAACGAACATAACTTACTGGGTCCAGTTCATAGAGCTTACTCATTGTTAACTTTCCAATTTGGTTAGCTGGAGCCTCATCAGGATATTTACTGATAATCTCTCTTTCTACTGTATCGATTAATGAATTGATTTGTTTTGTTGTGATTGGTCTCTTTTGACAGGCCTTCTTAAGACCTTTAAGAATTTTTTCACGGTTGTAATTTTCACGACGGCCATCGTTTTTGACGATCTCTGGCATTTGAATTTGTATCTTTTCATATGTCGTGAAGCGATTATCACAATTACAACACTTCCTACGACGACGAATCGTCTGACCTTCAAGAAGTAATCTTGAATCAATAACTTTTGTATCTTGGGCGTTACAAACTGGGCAGTGCATAAATGTTTCCTCTAAGTTTATGAGTTTTACCTAGAAGCAGCGATTTAGGCAAGGGAAAAGCAAAAAATATAGATAGCTAAGTACTTAGAAACTAAGGGTGAAAAAGAAAAAGCCCCCATTATTGTGGAGGCCTTTTGAGTATTTTATTTAATAAACAGGGAACTCTTTGCAAAGCTTGAGGACTTCCTCTTTGATGCCGGCCAAGGCCTTCTCATCTTCAGAGTTCTTAAGGGCCTTAGAAATCCATGAGGCGAGTGTCTTCATGTGCTCTTCTTTGAGTCCACGAGTTGTTACAGCAGGAGTTCCAAGACGAACACCAGAAGTAACAAAAGGAGATCTCTTGTCTCCAGGAATCATGTTTTTATTACAAGTGATTCCAGCTTTCTCAAGAGTCTGCTCAGCAACTTTACCTGTCAGGTCTACTGAATCGGTTTTAAGAAGAACTAAGTGATTGTCAGTTCCGTTTGAAACAATATCGATTCCCTCTGATTGAAGTGCCGCTGCAAGAGCTTTGGCATTATCGATAACTTGTTGTTGATATTCTTTATATTCTGGAGTCAGGGCTTCTTTAAAGGCCACTGCTTTTGCTGCAATAACGTGCTCAAGAGGACCACCTTGAATACCTGGGAAGATATTAAAGTTGATCTTTTTAGCAAGCTCTTCATCATTTGTAAGAACGATACCACCACGAGGACCACGAAGTGTCTTGTGAGTTGTCGATGTTACAGCGTGTGCGTATGGTACTGGAGAAGGATGAAGTCCTGCGGCAACGAGTCCTGCAATGTGGGCCATATCGACTACGAGATAGGCTCCAACTTCATCTGCGATTTCTCTAAACTTTTTAAAATCAATGGTTCTAGCATAAGCAGAAGCTCCAGCTACAATGAGTTTTGGCCTTTCTTTAAGAGCGACCTCTCTCACTTTATCGTAATCAAGTTCTTCAGACTTTTCATCTAGGCCATAAGAAACGATATTGAAAAGTTTCCCTGAGAAGTTTACAGGTGAACCGTGCGTAAGGTGACCACCTTGAGCAAGATCCATTCCCATCACTTTGTCTCCTGGCTGTATAAGAGCAAAGTATGTTCCCATATTTGCTTGTGAACCAGAGTGCGGTTGAACGTTGGCAAACTTTGCTCCAAAAAGTTCGCAAACGCGATCAATAGCAAGTTGTTCAACAGTGTCAACAAATTCACATCCACCATAGTAGCGCTTCTTTGGCAGACCTTCTGCATATTTATTTGTAAGGATTGAACCTTGAGCTTCCATCACAGCTTTTGAAGCGTAGTTTTCTGAAGCGATAAGTTCTAGACCTTCTTCTTGGCGAGAAAGTTCTTTTCCTACAAGAGCAAAAATTTCTGCGTCCATAGACTCTAATGAAGTGGCATTTTTATGAAACATATTTTCTCCGATTCTTATTCAGCGTATCTTTTTAGAACAAGGGAAGCATTCGTTGATCCAAACCCAAATGAGTTATTGAGGGCGTATTCAACTTGCTTTTTTCTAGCACCTTCAGAAACGTAATCGAGATCACAAGCTTCATCAGGGTTATCTAAATTAATTGTTGGAGGAAGAACACCTTCGTGAAGTGCCATGGCACAGAAGATTGTTTCAATTCCACCAGCAGCACCAAGAAGGTGACCTGTCATTGATTTCGTTGAGCTTACGGCCATATTGTAAGCGTGCTCACCAAAAGTTTTCTTAATTGCATTCGTCTCACCAGCATCTCCAAGTGGAGTTGATGTTCCGTGTGCATTAACGTAACCAACTTCTTCTGGTTTGATTCCCGCGTGATTTAAGGCCATTTTCATACATCTCATAGCACCTTCACCTTCTGGGTGTGGAGCTGAAATGTGGTAGGCATCACTTGTTGCTCCGTGACCTACGATTTCTGCATAAATTGTAGCACCACGAGCTTTTGCTTTTTCAAGGTTTTCAAGAATGAGAATACCGGCGCCTTCTCCCATAACAAATCCATCTCTGTCTTTATCAAATGGGCGAGAAGCTTTCTCTGGTTCATCTTGTCTCTTCGATAGGGCCCTCATAGAAATAAACCCACCAAGACCAAGATTGCAAACAACGGCTTCAGCACCACCTGAAACCATAACGTCTTGACGACCTGTCATAATTTCAAAAGCTGATGCTGAAATAGCGTGGGCCGCAGAGGCACAAGCCGAAGAGATTGAGTAGTTAAGACCTTGGAGGTTATGTTGAATACTCATCATCCCCGAAGTCATATTTGGGATAATACCCGGAATGAAAAATGGCCCAATTCTTCTTGGTCCCTTTTCAATAAAATTTCTAGCAGTTTTTTCAATCTCAGGGAAGCCACCAATTCCTACACCAAGGATTGATCCCATTCTCTCTCTATCGTAAGGAGAGTTTTCTTTTAATCCTGCATGCTTTAGAGCTTCTTCAGCAGAGTGAAGAGCAAATTGAATAAAGCGGTCATAGCGAGCATGTTCTTTCGCTGGAAGAATATCTTCAGAAAGAGAGAAGTTCTTAACTTCTCCTGCAATTTTTATCGCAAGTTTTTCGTCGAGTTCGACTTCTGTAATTTTACTAATTCCAGGTTTACCTTCTTTAATATTTGACCATACGTCTTGAAGGTTGTGTCCAAGAGAACAAATCGTTCCCATACCAGTGATTGCAACTCTATTTGTTGTCATAAATACCTCTGCTTTTTTGAGCATCATAGTATAAAAATTGCCTTCATTTCACTTGATCAAACACCAATTGGCAACACTCGGAGCACTATCTTCTGGAAAAAAAGTAAATAATGAGATTTACAGCGAAACTTCGCAAAAATAGGGGAGAAAATGGTGCAGGATAAGGGGCCTGCACCGAGAGAGAAATTACTTTTTCTTAGGAGTTTTAAGGCAAATCTTTTGTGTTTTTGCCTTGGAAATCTTACCTTTCCAGCAGAATCCTTCTCTTTGTTTTTTCGCGACTGCCGAACAAGAGATTGGAGTATATCCTTTCTTGCAAGAGTTCGGTGTCTTAGAGAGAGCCGGAGTTGAAATTGAGAGGATCATGGCAATAGCTAAAATTTTCATTAATTTCTCCTTTTTCCCAAAGGGAAAGATAAATTCTCTTGCTAATTATTGAGCCGATGATAAATTAGGTAAAATCGTTTTAATAATTAAATTAATTAGGGTTAAGTTAATTGGTAGGGTATGGATAGACTCAATTTTAATCACCTCTACTACTTCTATGTTGTGGCCAATTTAGGTTCAATTAAAGAAGCATCAGAGCGTCTTCATGTTTCACAGCCAACAATTAGTGATCAAATAAAACTCTTAGAAGAGTTTCTAAATTGTAAACTTTTTGAAAGAAAAAATAGAAGCCTCATTCTCAATGAAAGAGGTGAGATTGCACACAAGTACGCACAAAAAATCTTCTCACTTGGAAGTGATTTAACGGCAGAGCTAAGAAATAATCTTTCAATTCATAAGAAGTCGATTGATATCGGTGTTACCTATTATATGAGTCAGTATTTTCTTTATGGTAAGCTTCTTCCTCTTTTTGAAAAGAGCGAGTTGAGTGTAAATATCCACGAAGGTGAGAGGCACTACCTTCTAGCAGATCTAGAAGAGGGGAAACTTGATATTGTTTTTACCGATTCTAAAGATTCAATCTCTTCAACGATGAATAGCTACAGGGTAGGAGTTAATAAAACTTACGCTGTTGCTCACAAGAGTTTCCAAAAGCATATCAAAGGTTTTCCCGAATCTTTGAATGAAATCCCTTTCTTTAACTATACAAATGAAGCTTACTTAAAATACGAAATAGAACTTTTCTTTTCTAAGCATGGCATTACACCAAAAACAATTGGCGCAGCTGATGATGTTGATTTACTACAAATGATCACAGAGCAAAAACTTGCCTTTACAATTGTGCCTGAAGTGGCCATGAAAAGATTTTGTAATAATAAAAATATAATTGTTTTAGGTGAACTTGAAGAATTACAAACCTCTGTTTGGGGTATTGTTAAAAATAGCTATGAAGGAATCGGAAGAGACCTTCTGACAAATAAATTATAAGAGGCCGTTATGAAAAACGAAGTATCAATTGTAACTCCAAACGACTTTGAGCAGGATAATCACTTCTATCCAAAAGCATTAAATACTCAATTGCACGCCATGGTAAGTCACTTTTTTAATTTAGATCACAAAAGAATTATCGAAAGGTATTGTCATTTAAATCCTCAAGTAGATCCTAAGTATTTGCAAGAAATTCTTAATTATACGAGCAAGCATTTCTATTGGGGTGGAGCTGACCTTTTCTATGTAACGACGGAAAAGGGTAATAGAAGTATGGTTGTTCTTGAAACGAACTCTTGTCCATCTGGCCAGAAATCTATGCCACAAAGAACAGATGATGATGAACATAGAGGTTATAAGTTTCTTATTGAGAACTCATTTCTACCTGCTTTAAAAAAGAAGAAGCGCTTACCAAAGGGTGCTCTCGCTGTTATTTATGACAAAAACTATATGGAAGTTTCTGGTTATGCTGCAACTCTTGCAGACTTAACTGGAGAGAAAGTTTATCTCATTCCTCACTTTAACAATGAGGAGCAACACGCTTATTTTAAAGATGGTGTTCTCTACGTGAAAATTGATGGCGAAGAAGATGTCGCTATAAGAGCTGCTTTTCGATACGTAACACAAAAGCCATGGAATAGACTTCCTGTCGTAACGAAAACTTTTATCTATAACTCAACTCTCGTCTGCCTAGCCGGTGGAAGAAATAAACTTGTCGCAAATAAGGCCTACGAATTTTACAACTCTGAACTTAATGAGTCGGGACTTAAAATCAATATGCCTGAAACAATTCGCGATGTAAGTAAGGTTGAAGTACCTCTTTGGATTGAGCGCTTTGGTGGATACGCTGTTATTAAAAACCCGTATTCAAACGCTGGACAAGGTGTCTATACAATTACGAATGAAAAAGAATTAGAGGCCTTCATGAATGAAGAGCACTCTTATGATCAGTTCATTATTCAATCATTGATCGGACACTATAATTGGTCATCTCAATCGAGTGCTGGAAAGTACTATCACATTGGTACAATTCCAAATAAAAAAGGGAAGATCTACGTCGCTGACTTGCGAATCATGGTTTACTCAACTCCTAAGGGATTTTATCCATGTGCTATTTACGCAAGAAGAGCTAAGGGAGCACTTGCTCCTGAGTTAAATGAAAACTCTTCGAGTTGGGAAGTTCTTGGAACAAACTTGTCTGTGAAGTTAGGGGAGAACCAGTGGTCTTCTGATACTTCTCGATTAATGCTCATGGATAGAAAGGACTTTAACTCTCTTGGAATTGGTACTGATGACCTGATCGAGGGCTTTATTCAAACAGTTCTAAGTATTATAGCCATTGATAAAATGGCGCAGACTCTTATGAATAAGAAGGGTCAATTTCGTATGAAGCTTTTCAAGTCACTGGATAACGATAAGTCATTAATCAGTGAAATAATGAAAGAATCGTAGTAATTTTATACTCTTAAAACGGTCCATAAATGTTAGTGTTTGTTAAGTTTATGGACCAAATTCTCCACTATATTAGTCTCAACAAAACATCGAAAGATTGGAATCAGTCTTGCAGCTTAACAATGAAATTAGGCTCAATACCTACTCCCCCCCTCTTAAAACTGAGTAAGTTTTAAACAGGTGTTGAGCCTATTTTCACTTTTGGAGAATTCATGAAAAAGTTGAGCATCTTTTTTATTTCAATTGTTCTGATAGCACCAGGTCTTACGTGTGCAGCTGAACTTATTGATCCTCCAGAGTCTCAAGACTATATCTATTATGTAAAAGAAGAAAAAATATCACATATTAAAAGAGTGAATGAACGAAATATTGATTTAGTATCTCTAATTGATGATGGTCATCTTTATCGCAATCAAATTTCAGCAGCTCTTAATCCCCAAATGACGACTTATCATTTCAATCATTCAGGTGCTTGGGAAAATCTTGAAAAAGAAACACATTTTGTGAGCAATGATTATCTCTATAAAGCCGTAGATTGGGATACGCTTCTTGAGCTCAATGAAATGGCAGATACTGTATGGAAAAATGCAGGGAATCGCTATGAAAATAAATCTGAACTCATTAAGGCTTATAAAGAACTTCTTGATAAAAGAAGAGACCAATTTGTTTATAATAAAAAAGAAAAGAAATCATTTTCACTTTTTAGAAAAAAAGATGAGCGACTTAAAGATGTGTCTTTATTTCTAGATACTGTTAAAAACTTTCTCGAATCATCTGATGTTTATAATACTTATGGTTTTTCATTTATTGATCGATTCCACCCACTTTTCAGTGATGCCCTATTTGAAATTGTAGAAAACTTTCAAGACGATATCTTTAGAAATAATCAAAATCATTTTAGCATCGATGCTAATAAGAGAGAATATTACTATTTCTATTTACATCAACTACCGTTGCATTCAGTTAATACATTAAGCTATTGGAGAGGGATTCGATTAGTTAAAGAAAATAGACATCAAATCTCTGATTTAAAGGTAGTCTCTTCAGCTATTTTTCTTTTATCGATGAGAATGAAATCTTGTTCATCAGGAATTATTTCTCGCGATCAATCTTATTTATCTCGCTTCGACTATAGTTATCGATTTGTCTCTTGGACAAATCTGCACGATTGGTTAAAGCAAGTCTTCGACTATTTCTATGCTTTTGGATCGAATTCTACGGTCTTTTGTAAGCGATATTAGATGTCAAATCCTTACTATTTCTAACATTAAGTGAAGTTTTTACACTTTCGAAAGGATATCGACTCCCTATTTGTTAATTTGTTGAAATTACAACAATGGAGTCGATTTGAAATTATATATATTTTTATTAAGTGCATTGCTTTTAACTGTCCAAACCCAAGCGAAAAGCTGCGAACAAGATTCTGTTCAATACGATGATTACGGTTGGAAAGACATCGCTTATTGCATTGATGGTGTTGTTCGAAAAGAAGTTTCGATTCATTTGAAATCTGGAGCAACGACAAAGCTACAATTAAATAATGTAAAAGGGCAAGTCATTGAGTCGAAGTCTTGGAGCATAGAAGGACGTTTCACTTATTGGGCCAAGTACTCATATGTAAATTATGGAAGACAAATTGAAGAACTTTTTTCAACCCTTCCTGATTCAAAATTTGGAATGGTTCGTGCGAGAAGTGAATACGATATTTCAGGAGCAGAGAAAGTTGTTATAAAAGAATGGGTTTTCTCTAATTCATCTTTAAGACCACTTGCTATTCGTCACTTTAAAAAGAATGAACAAAAGCCAGGTCGCATTGATGTCCTTTCAAAAGAAGGAAAAGTCGTTAAGTATTATCTCGTTAAATATAACCAAGATGCTCCTATGGCCGCAAATCTTGTTAATGAATTTAAGGCATACACTCCTTCAGGTGAGTTGCTTGGTTCATATAATGAATCTCTTGAATTTAACGTTGAAAAAGTTCTGTCGAGCTACAATCTTTCTAAAAAAGAATTTGAAAGAAGACTTGCCGTTTTTAATGATACGACAAGAGAGCCGGTTGTGATTATTGATACAGGTTTTGATATTTCACACCCTTCATTGGCGCACAAGCTTTATCGTTCTCCATTTGATGTTCCATATGACGGAATTGATAACGATAACAATGGGAGAGTTGATGATTCTTGGGGATGGCACAGACAGGATGATGCCGGTCTAAGTCTTCTTAGAGATGATAATAATATTTTAGAAACACATTCATTAATTCACACTCCGTATCCTGTTTCTCACGGAACACACGTAGCTTCTTTGGCCCTTAAGGACTTAGATAATTATGGTCTAGTTGGTTTTGCTGGAGATGTGGCCATTTATGATCATCTTCTTAGTGCTGGTGAGTATATTAAAAATAAGCAGATTAAATTTGTGAATATGAGTTTTGCCATTGGTTTTCCTGGGGCGCCAATGTCGGCACCACGCGATTCCTTCACAGCTCTTGAATCAATTTTTACGAACAATCCTGAGACACTTTTTGTCGTTGCAGCTGGGAATGGTCGTGGAGCTCTCGACTTAGATGAGCCAGGAAACAATAATTATCCAGCAAGTTATACTTACGCCAATATGCTCAAAGTGGGGGCGATTAATACTGCTGAATTAGAAGACGGAAAATTTGATGAATATAAGCCGGCCTTCTTTTCAAAATTTGGTGTTACAAAAGTTCAAGTGTTTGCCCCTGGCCAAGGAGTTCTCTCTGCACAGTCTGGTGGGGGAGAGATTGCACTCAATGGTACTTCTATGGCCTCTCCCTATGTTCTCAATGTTGTTTTAAAGGGACACAATGTTAACTCCGCTTTAAGTGCTTTAGAGTTAAAAGAAGTTCTTATGAAGACTGTTTATATTCCAAGCTCTGGAAGACTTCCATGTGAGAGTGGTGGGATTGTTGCTCCAAATAGATTCTATAAGGCATTGGAGTTAATGAAAGAGGGGCTAGATAAAGAAGAGGCAATTAAAAAGGCCAACCTTTTAAGCCCATCAAAGTAAGATAAAAAAAAGGCCCTTTGAAAGGGCCTTTTTATTATTGTTTCTTTTCTAGGTAAGTAACAACATCGTTTACTGTTTTAAGCCCTTCAGCATCTTCTTCAGGGATCTCTACACCAAACTCATCTTCCATTTTCATCATTAGCTCAACGATATCAAGTGAATCTAGGTTTAGATCGTCAACAAAGCTAGTTTCTGCTTTGATTTTTGAAATATCGATTTTAGTAGCATCTGATACAAGTTTAATTACTTTTTCTTCCATTTCTCTCTCCTAAGTTTTTTACGAAAGTATTGTTATCTTAATTAAATATAAAGTCCACCGTCAATTTTAATTACTTCACCTGTAATATAGGCTGAAGCATTACTTAATAGAAAAGACGTCAAATTGGCAACCTCTTGTGCATCACCAAGTCTTTTCAATGGGATTTGAGTTAGATATGTTTCTTTTACCTTATCATCAAGGGCATCTGTCATATCTGTTGTAATAAATCCTGGGCATATTGCGTTGCATCTTACGTTTTTACCTGCAAGTTCTTTTGCGAAAGACTTTGTGAAACCGAGCATTCCCGCTTTAGATGCAGAGTATGCGATTTGCGAAGCATTCCCCATAAGTCCAACAACTGAACTAATGTTAACGACAGACACATTTTCAGCTCTTAGAAAGCCTCTAGAGCAAGCCTGAGCAACCATGATTGACCCCTTAAGGTTTGTATCAAGAGTTTGCTGAATATCTTCTTCTTTAAGTCTTAAAACAATTTGATCTTTAGAGATACCTGCATTGTTTACAAGTCCCTCAATAGATCCTACATCTTTAGTAAAGGTATCGATTGCTGATTTAATTTGCTCATAATTTGTAACATCAAACATAAGTCCTGTAGCATCTGTCGCTCCAAGTTCTTTTAGTTCTGTTTCAATTTCTTTAGCAACAGATTCTTTACCTTCACGGTAATTGAAAACTACGTGAGCTCCTTGAGTTGCAAGACTTCTTACGATCTCACGACCAATTCCACGTGTTGCACCTGTTACGAGTACTTTTTTACCTTTTAGATCGTCAAAATTTACTTTCATGAGAGAAGCTCCTCGAGTTCCTCAAAGGCACCATCTTTATCGAGTGAGATGACTTTGATATTGCGATTAATTTTTCTAGCGAGACCCATTAGAACACGGCCCGGTCCAACTTCAATGCAAATTGTATCATCTGGAAGTGAAGCAAAGCTCTGCGTCCAAAGTACACTTCCATCAACTTGCTTGTAGAGATTTTCTTTAATAATTTCAGCAGAAGTTCCAGCCGCGTATTCTTTAGCATCGATATTTGCAACGTAAGCTAAATCATTTTCTTTAAACTTAAACTCGCTAAAAGCATCGTTAAGTTTATCTGCAGCTGGTTTCATTAGAGAAGAGTGGAAAGGAGCTGAAACGTTAAGTTCGACTGCTCTAAATGGATCTTCCATATTTTCATTAAGCCAAGCAACAGCTCTATCACATGCATTCGCTTCACCTGAGATAACCGTTTGGTTTGGCTCGTTGAAGTTTGCTGGCATAACTTTTTCTGTTTCAGTTGAAGCTTCAGTACATGCTTGTTCAATTTTTTCAGCAGGAACTTTCATGATGGCAAACATCTTTCCCTTTCCTGCAGGAACAGCTTCTTGCATAAACTTCCCACGAAGGTTTACTGCTTTAACCGCATCTTCAAAAGGAAGAGCTCCTGCTGCAACGAGAGCAGCGTACTCACCAACAGAGTGACCAAGAACGCGATCAATTTTTACACCTTTGTTATCGAGAAGTTCTTTTAGTTTTTCAAAAAGAGCTACCGAATGGCTTAAGATTGCTGGTTGAGTATTTTCTGTTAGCTTAAGTTCTTCTTCTGGACCTTCAAACATCATTTGAGAGATGTTAAACCCAAGAGCTTGGTTTGCTTTTTCAAATAATTCGTAAGAAGAGTGACCTTCTAAGGCCTTTCCCATTCCAACATATTGAGCCCCTTGTCCAGGGAAGAGAAGTGTTACTGATTTTGTCATAACTTCACCTTTAGTATTTAATAAGGGTTGCACCCGTTGTTAGACCAGCACCAAAAGCATCAAACATAACAATGTCACCACGTTTGATTTTTCCTTCTTGAATGGCTTCATGGAAGGCCATTGGTACAGTTGCCGCTGATGTATTAGCATATTTATCAATATTGATAATGACTTTGTCTGGATCAATTCCAAGAAGTTTTCCAGTTGTTTCGATGATTCGAATATTGGCCTGGTGAGGAACGAGCCAATCAACATCTTCAAGCTTTAGTTCTGTTTGCTCAAGAACGCGCTTTGCATTTCCTGCAAGTGTTCTTGTGGCAACTTTAAACATCTCTCTACCTTTCATTTGCATAAAGTAGTTTTTCTTTTCAAGATGCTCTTCTGTGATCGGTTCAACTGCTCCACCAATCGGTTGGTCGAAAAACTCTTTTCCAGTTCCATCAGCACCAAGATAAGTTGCAAGTACATCTGATTGATCATTCTCATCTTCGTTTCTACCAACGACAGCGACACCACATCCATCTCCAAAAAGAATACATGTGTTTCTATCTTCCCAGTTCACTTCACGACTAAGCATTTCAGAACCAACGATAAGAGCATTTTTAATCATGCCCGTTCTAATCATTGCCGTGGCCATATTGAAGCCGTAAACGAAACCAGAACAAGCTGCTGAAATGTCCAGAGCTGCACAGTTATTTGTAATACCTAGTTTTGTTTGAAGAACAGTGGCCGAGTTAGGAAGTTTATAGTCAGGAGTAACGGAACCAAAGAGAATGAAATCGATATCGTTTGGTTCAAGGTTTGCAGCTTTAAGGGCGTCTTTTGCTGCATAGAGGGCCATGTCTGTAGGCCATTCTCCACCTTCTGTAGAACAGATATGTCTTTCGCGCATTCCTGTTCTTTCAAAAATCCATTCATCACTTGTGTCGACAATCTTTTCGAGATCGACATTCGTTAGAACTTTTTTTGGGACATACATTCCAGTCCCTTTAATTTTAACTTTATAATTAGACATAAAATCCACCTTTAGTGTTTTTTAGGCAAACGACTTTATAGGAGTCCTTTGATTGGGCAATCTTAATGGGTTGAAGTTCAATTTGTCTAAATAAATTCGAGCAATTATTCGCCAAATTGAGGGGAGGATTAAACTAAAAAAGCCCCAATGAATGGGGCTTTTTTTTATATAAAGAATTTGAGATCAAATTTTATTCTTCTGTATCTGCTTCTTCTCTATCAGCTTTCGTTTCGAAAACTTTTTGTCCTTTCCAGTAACCAGATGGAGAGATACAACCTTTAAGAGTTAGTTCTCCAGTAGTTCCGTCAGTTAGAACGTTAGATTTTCCATATAGTTTGTGATGCTGTCCAGCTCTTCTTTTTCCCTTTCTAGAAACGGACGTTTTCTTCTTAGGTACTGCCATTTTCTACTCCAATATTTTCAGATCAACTTTATTATTCTTATTTTTAATAAACGTGAATGAGATAATTACGTTATTTTTAGCTCATTTTCAAGTTCTTTTTAACACGAGGCCATATTTTCAGGGCTTTTTTTAGTTATGTCCACAATTATATTTGTTGAGATTGCTCCCACATTGCCCGCAAAGTCCTTTACAATCCTCAGCGTGTAGAGGAAGAGGCTCTAAATGCATGTAAACTTGTTCATGAAGCATTTCTTTGACGTTGGCCTTTCCTTTTTCGTGGAAATAGAGCTCTACATCTTCTCCGTCAGCAAAGATATGCGTGATTTCCTCGTACTCCGGTTCTTTCTCGTATCTTGAATTAATGAAAGCAACTCTAAAGTCACACTCAAATTCTTGAAAAGAAGGGTCTAGACAGCGAACGCAAGCAGCGTAGTACTGACCCTTAGCTTCCCCGCGTACGATGAGGTGTTCACCGTAAATATTATTCACGAGTCTTTTAATTTCGAGGTTTGTTTCAATTTTGCCTTCACCCTTTGGGAGTTCTTCGTCAAAGAAGTCATTTTCGATTTCTTTTAGAATTTCTCTTACCCATTCAGAATTCGTTTGATCAAATTCATATGATTCAGGCTCTTCATCAAAAAGAGAGATGTTGATGATTGGGCTAAAGTCGCTTGCCTCAGGTGTTTTCTTTCGCATTTATCGTCCTATTTCAATTCAAAAAACTGTAGTGTAAGCTACCTTGTATCAGGCTTTTAGGCCATGACAAAGGAATTTTTACACTTTGCGGTGAGAATATGGGTTTTATTATTTGTGGCTTTATGGGATCGGGAAAAACAACTCTTATTGAAGAGTTAAAAAGAGATGAAAAAACGGGGACTTGTTTTGATTTGGACTCGCTTATTTTGGACCAATTAGCTCCTGAGTTTAAAGGTCTGGGAGAGTATATTCGCCAAGCTGGCTGGGACTCATTTAGAGAGAGAGAATCGAAGGCGCTTTGTGATGTTCTAAGTAGCCTTGGGCATAGAGATATCGTTGCTCTTGGAGGGGGAACTCTTGAGAGGGAGGAGAACATTTTAAAGATCCAAAAAAGTGAGCATATTTTAGTGGGGCTCGATACTCCTTTTGAATTGTGTCTAAGAAGAATTAAAGGTGATCGCAATCGACCAATGCTTGATAAAAGGGATGAAGAGTTGCGTGAAATATACCTTAAGCGCTGCGATCAATATAAAAAGTCCAAAATTCTTTTAAAGCCCGAGCAAATAGAACAAGTAAAATCTTTAGATGATTTATTTCATTTTCTTAATGCCAATGACAAGTAGAGTTAAATATTAGACTAATCGTGTAAAACTAGTCATAATAATACAGTCTTGTGACAAGGGGAAAACAAGTGCAAAACGATGGACAACTTACTGTAGCTTTACTCATTAGTGACATGAATGCTGTTCGAGAAATCTCTCGCGTTTTTAAGCAAGCTGGAGTGACTCCTTATTTTTACGAAACTCTCAAAGAATATTGGAATGGGATTATTCATGACGTTCCATCTCTAAGTGTTGTTGATGTTAAAATGATGAGTGATGGAGAGTTATTTCTTGCGGCCCATCCCTTTGTTCAAAATGATGAACTTCCACTTGTTTTCTATTACACAGACGAAACACAGGCCCTTATGAAACAAGCTTTTGATTGCTTAAGTTTGGGCTTTATTAAAAATGAGCTCGGATACTCTGATCAGATTAAAGCACTCTTAAAAAGAGTGAATCATTTTTATAAACTCGATAGAGAAAATGAAACGCTTAAGGCCTTAACTAAAGATGTTGATACGAAAGTTGAGCGCGTTGTTATGGCCAATCAACGTTTCCAAGAAATGAATCACTACAACGATCTTCTTTATCGCATGAGTGAGGATTTTGAGAAATCGAGAAATGATGAATCTTTTATTAGTTCAATTGAAAGAGTTTTTTCTAAGTATGATGAGATTGAACAGTATACTTGCTTTGAATTATCAGCGAATGGAAAAAAACTTGTTGGTCTAGAGGGAAGTAGCGATAAGTATTTTTCAATTCCTTCTCTTTGGCTAGGGCAACTTTGTAAAAATGGTATTGAAGGTTTCGCACAAAATCTCGCTTCACAAGTGGCCTTTGATCTCATGGGTGAAAACCTTATTTGTCTCAATATAATGGGAATGAAGAAAAACCCAGATATGCTCATGTTTATCCAATGTGAAGATGAGCAAATGCTCAATCATTTCAATTGGGATCTCTTTGAGCGCTACTTAAGTGGAGTTTGTGAGCACCATAAACTTAAAGAAAACCCACGCAATTTATCTAAGGGAATCTTTTTAAATCCATGGGAGTTAATGAGCACTCTCGATTCTCATGCTTTTGGTAAACTTCCTGGAGATAAAGTTCTTCCAAGTAATTTATTGAAAGGCGATGTGGCCTTGATGAATATCGATTTCTCTGATCTTATCGACTATATTCGCTCACAAAAAAATGTGCGTTTTTACTGGAAAGAGTTTCACGCGGACTTTGTTGCTAGACTTGATCACTTACAAATTGACTCACTAAGAATTGTTTCAATGGGTGTTCAAAACATGGGTCTTCTCGTGAATGAAAATTACAGTGAAGATGCGTTTAAGCTTGTGAAAGGACTTATTGGGCGCTATCCTTTCTGGCGTTTTTTCGAAGAAACTGATCTCGTATTAGTACAGTCTTTGAAACCGATGCTTAGAATGTCTCCGATTTCTTCTAAAGCATATTTTCAATTGATGGATGGGCTAGAGTTTACAATGGCCAACCAAATGATTGCTGAAGAAAAGAAAGAAAAGACAAAACAAATTATCTGGGGAGATGCTCCGGATTTAACAATTTAGGATCGCATGCGATTTAGAAGCAGAATGCTAGTGGACTTAGGTGTCCTTGCTGATAATTATAAAAAGTTAAAAGAAATTTGTCCTAATAACGAAGTCCTCTTCATGGTGAAGGCCGATGCTTATGGGCACGGAGTTCTTCCTATCGTTCGCTTCGCAGTTGTAGAACTTGGAATAAAAGAGTTTGGATGTGCCACTTTAGGTGAGGCGCTCAATCTTCGCGACGAACTCTTTGATCTCGAATTCGAAGTCTATGTTTTTTCCGACGTTCAGCTCGGTCTTAAAGAATGCTCTGAAATTTATCTCAATCGTCGAATCATACCAGTTCTGTCGAATATGGATGATTTAAGATACGTTTTAGATAATCAAGATTTTCAAAATTTCCCACTTTGTTTGAAGTTTAATACGGGAATGAATCGTCTAGGGATTCATCACGAAAGAACTGAAGAGGTTATAGATCTTCTAAAAAGAAAGGGGAGAAAGAGTGTTTACCACCTTTTGTCGCACCTCTCTTCGGCTTCTCTTTCAATGGAAAAGAATAAAAGAAATATTTTCCAACGCGAAAAATTTAATGAAATTAAAAAAGCATTTAGCGATGCGAATATTGAACTAGAGAGAACATCTCTTTCAAATTCTGGAACTATTGAGCAAGGTTTTGGCCTTGATAATACCCACGTTCGTCCAGGTCTGATGATGTATGGACCGACATCACTTATTGGGCCTTATCGCCATTTGTCAAAGTGGACGGGAAGAAATATTTCAAGTCTTGAAACTTATATCATCAAAGTCTTTCCTGTTGAGAAGGGTCAGCCTATTGGTTACGGAGCAACTCCCGTTTCTAAAGACGGGCTGTGTGCAATCATAGCACTAGGCTATGGTGATGGTTTTTCTACACGCTATATGGGGGCCACTCTAGAGCACAAAGGTCATGAAGGAAAAGTGACTGGTCGAGTTAATATGGATATGGCCCAGATTGTTTTTGATAAAGATGCCTACGACCAGTTAAAAGTAGATGATAAATTCGTCATATGGTCCAATGATCCAAAATCAATTATGCGACTTTCAGATGAGACGGGGACCATCCCCTATGAAATTTTTCTACACCTAACGGCGCGCGTACCGAGAGTCTATGTTTGACTAGATGTGCTTAAATAAAGGCTCTTTCGGATTTGAGAAAAATCGCTAGTAAATATGAATGACTTCCAGTGTTAATTGTTCGCCAAGTTATGTTTTCTTTAGTAAAATAGTCGCAATAAGTTAAAATTGGAAATTAGGTGACCCACATCAATACAGCGTTCGTTAAATTTACAGAACTCTTAGGCAAAACTGTTATAAAAAATGTAGCAGGATTAGGCCGTATCATGAGCTTTATTTCAAGGTTCTTCTACTGGTGTTTCAAGCCTCCATTTCGTTGGAAACTTTTCTTTGATCAAATGTACTTCATTGGGAACCGCTCACTGTTTATTGTCCTTCTTTCGGGATCATTTACTGGGATGGTTATGGCCTACCAAACTTACTTTGGTTTTAAGCTCATCTCTGTCGACTCCTTAGTTGGTCCAGTTGTTGCGATCACTTTGGCAAGAGAGTTAGCTCCTGTTCTTACTGGCCTGATTGTTGCTGGTCGAGCTGGTGCCGCCATGGCCGCTGAAATTGGAACAATGAAAGTTACTGAGCAAATTGATGCACTTGAAGTCATGGGAATCTCTTCTCTTCAGTACCTTGGAGTTCCAAGAATTCTTGCTGCTACTTTAGCGCTTCCAATGCTTACTGTTTTATTTCAATTTATCGGAAATATTGGATCGATCATTGTTGGGACAAAGGCCCTGATGATTGATGAGACGATTTACTTATCAAAACTTGGTGAGTTTATGTTTGTGGCCGATATTGTACAAGGGATTTTAAAGGCCTTTGTTTTTGGTTTTGTTATTGCTGTTATTGGAACTTACTTTGGTTTTGAAGTTAGAAAAGGTGCAGCAGGAGTAGGGAAGGGAACGAACCTCGCCGTTGTTTGGGGAATGATTTCTGTTCTTGTTCTCGATTACTTCTTAACAAGCTTTTTGGTTCATATTTTATAAAGAGGATTTATGTTGCAATTTGATAACCCTGCTGTTTCTTTTAAGAACGTCACTAAGACGTTTGGGCAGCATACAATTCTCAATAATTTGAACTTTGATATTGCTAGAGGAAAAATAACGACAATTCTAGGCTTCTCTGGAGCTGGGAAGTCGACAATGATGAAACATATTCTTGGACTTCTAAATCCTACAGAGGGTTCTGTCAGTGTCCTTGGAAATAACTTGTCTGAGTTAACATCGATGGAGCTAAGAGAGTTTAGAAAGAATTTTGGAATGCTCTTTCAATATGCAGCTCTCTTTGATTCGTTCACTGCTTCAGGTAACGTTGCCTTTCCTTTAAAAGAATTTACCAAGATGACGGCTTCTCAAATTGATCAGCGTGTTAAAGAACTTCTCGAGTCTGTTGGACTTCAAGAAGTTTCACACGATAAACTTCCATCTGAGCTCTCTGGTGGAATGAGAAAAAGAGTAGGACTAGCTAGAGCTCTCGCTCTTAGTCCACAAATTATGCTCTATGATGAGCCAACAACGGGTCTTGACCCTATTACAACAAAAATGGTTAACGATCTCATTACTGAGACATCTGAAAACCACAAAGATATACAACTTACATCAATTATTATTTCCCACGATATTAAGGCGACCCTCGAAATTTCCGACTTCATCGCTTTTTTAGACCGTGGTAATATTGTTGAGTACTTACCGGCAAAAGATTTCAAGAACTCTGAGCACCCTCTTGTGAAAGAGTTTATTAACTTATAAGTTGATAGTTTGACTCGGGTAAGACTGTTGCATTAGGCAAGGAAACGAAGATGAATGAATTTAAAGTTGGGTTGATGGCCCTTGTAACCATGGCCGCAGTAATTGTTCTGTCGCTAAAAGTTACTTCAAATCAATCTGGATTTGGTGATTATGTCACTTATAAGACAATTGTTCGCGATGCTTCTGGTATTTTTCCAAAAACTCCAATTAAAGTTGCTGGGATTAATGCTGGGAGAATCAAGTCAATTGAACTTAAGGGAAATAATGCCCACATCGCTTTTGAAGTTTTAAAAGACGTTCGTATCGTAAAAGATTCTCGCCTAAGAATTAAGTCTGTTGGTTTTCTTGGAGATAAATATCTTGAGCTCTTTATCGGGGAATCAAATCAGATGCTTACTGAAGATAGTTTCATTAAGGCCGATGAAGGAGGAGGGGTTGATGCCCTCGTTCGTGAAGCTAATGAAATTATGAAAGATGTTAAGATTATCGTTTCAAGCTTGAAGGACTCAGTTGCTCCTGCTGGTGAGAAACCTCCAATTAAAGTGATTCTTGAAGATGTGAAGGCCCTTGCAGCCAATACAAAAGAAGTTACAGCATCACTTAAAAGAATCATGAATGGGAATGAAGAGAAGATCAATACAATGATTGCTAATCTTGAAGACTTCTCAGAGCAAATTGCTTTTCAAACAGATAATAATGAACCAGAAAGTGCTATGGCCGATGTGAAAAAGATTTTGGCCAATGCTGAAAGATTAACATCTGATCTTAAAGAGATGGTTGCCGATATCAAAGGCGGACGCGGAACTCTTGGAAAGATTTTAGTTGAAGAAGAGATCGCAGACGAAGTTAAAGAAACTCTTGCTGGCGTTAAAAAGATGGTTAATAGAGTTGATGCTATTAGAACTGAGGTTTCTGTCTTTACGGGGGCTAATACTGACTTTGGTGCTGACTCTTATGCTCACCTTAAAATTTATCCATCACCAGAGAGATTTTACCTCATTGGTGTTTCTACTTCTGAGTTTGGGCCTGAGTCTGAGACTCAAACAACTCGAATTATTAATGGTACAGAAACAAATGAAATTGAGCGTGAGCGTGTAAAAGACAAGCTTCGCTTTGATGTTCAGCTTGGTCGTCAGATCCATGACTGGACTCTTCGTGGTGGTTTCATCGAGTCAACGGCAGGTCTTGGTGTGGATTATCATCTTTACTCTCTTGGATCAAAAGTTTCGGCTGAACTTTTCGACTACAGAGATGACATTGGATTTAACTTAAGATTGTCTACTGAAATCCAAATTTGGAACGTTCTTTACGGAAGAGTTGCGGGTGAGGACATCTTAGACGACAATAGAAGTGCTACATTTGCAGCAGGACTCAGGTTTAATGACGAGGACCTCAAAGGATTGTTGGGGTTCTTCCTATAGAAAGGATTCTATGGAAAAGAATTGGCTAATCAGAACGAGATCAAACAAGATCTTGGGACCAATTTCTAAGGCGAAACTCATTGAGTTTATCAATAAAGGTTCGCTTGTAGGAGAGGATGAAGTAGTCTCCGGTAACGGTTATTGGTTTAAAATTCGAGAAAAAGATCTTCTAGACAAGTATGTCTTTGGTGATATCCCTCAAACTTTTAATCCGATCTCTGAAGCGGAAAATGTTCTAACGGCCCACTCTCTAAAAAGAGAGACGACAGCTTCTTTTAAGCCATCGGGTCTCCCTCAAGAAGTAAAAGAAAAAAGTAAAAGCTATACTACTGATGAAGGTGAGCTCATTCCTTCAGATGATGATCTCGCTTATCCCGATATGGATAATCTCACATTTGATGAGTCTGAAGAGGTCGATGATATAACCAAGGTATCGATGAGCTTTGATCCTGAAATGCTTAAATCTCCAGGTAATCCAAAGAAGAAAGAGACTAAAGTTGAACCTTCTGAAATTGATTTGAGCGATGAGAACGCTTTAATTCCGGATGATGACGATCTTGCCTATCCCGATCTTGAAGTTAGTTCAACAGATGTAGATAATGAAGTTCCAACTTTCGAAGTTGATATTCCCGTTGAGGAAGTTCAAGAGGAACTTCCAAGAGAAAGTGTCAGTCCAAAAAGAAGTTTGCCAAAAGAAAATCCAATTAAGTTGAGTCAGCCTAAAACAGAAGCTGCTCAAAAAAGTTTGGAAGAGTTACAAGTCTTAAAAAAAGAACCATCAAAAAAGAAAAAGAAAAGCTCTAAGGCGACAAAAGAGGCTGGACCAAAGAAGTCTTATAGAAATGATTTTATCTTAATCGTTTTACTGCTAAGTCTTGTTTTTGCGGCATTCTATGGGGTTTATTATTATTGGACAAAAGTTCTTAGAAAAGATCTACCATTTATAAGTTCCGTTTCTGCCCAGGAAATTTTAAGTCTTGATATAAAAAAAAAAGTTTAATTGCTAAGGATCGTGTTGAATTTTCTCACGGAAGTATATCGCCTGAAGTTTCAATTCTCGGTCCACGACTCGTCGTCTCGACGCTAAAGAGAAGCCCAACTGAGTGTAGTGATTTTGAAAAATTCGAAACGAAGTTATTTTATATTTTATTAAAAAAACAAAATATCGATCATGCTTGGAGAAGCTTAGAGTTAAAGTGCTCTAGTATATTTCCTGTTGATTTAAAGATTATGAATCAGCTACTCGATAATCCGACATTTAATGCTAATCAAAAACAATCTCTATTAAAACAATACAACTTAGCTCCTGAAAAATTTAATATGGCCAATGAAGTTATGGGCCAAAAGAATTATGACCAGTTACTTGAGCTTAATGTAATTGAAAAGTATTTTAATTTGAATATTGCGGACCTTAAAAAACATCAGCTCTATTTTGAAAATAAGAAATTTAAAAATTATATAAAAGAATCTCATTCTCTTTTTATTGAAAGACTTTTTATGCCTTTAATTGCACTAAGAGCTAATAATCAGAGTTGGTTTAAAACGGCTATTGCAGAATTGCTACATACTGATCCAAGAAGGGTTCTTTTTTTAGAGGAAAGTTCACAAAAACTTGATGATAAATTCTTTAAGGAGCTTCTTAATCTTTATTTTAATAATTTAGAAAATGATTTTTGGAAAACGGCTTTTAAATTTTACTTCAATCAATTTGATGGTATTTCATACGAGGAAAGTCTTCCAACTATTTCTGATATCAGAGAAATACTCAAAAATATCGAGAATAATAAGTTGTTTTATCCAACTTGGGTTGAGGCCTTATATCGAAATGGAACTAAGAAAGAATTAACTGATTATTTCAATTCAGTGACGACTCTTGAGAAAATCGATCGTATGGATATCGATCAATATATGGTCTTTGAGTTTGATTGGCCAAGACATGAAATCAAACGAGAAATTCTCGTTAAAAAAATTAAGGAAATGGAGAACTCAAAGGATATATTTAATCGTTTTGTGGCGAATTCTCTTTTTCAACAAGAAGTCGTTCGAAGTTCTTTTAAACAAAGTAACTTGGAGATTAAAGATGCTTTGTTTTCAATTAATAGAAACTTTTATCTACAACAACTTCTCTCTGGACAAGGTAGCTCCTATGCACTGTATAGTCTTTTAAAGCTTGGTGATTTTAATGAAAGTTATCTATGGTGGTTAGTACTATGAGTGATATTTATATTTATCCTACAGATACTGTGTGGGGCATTGGCGGCGATATTTTTGATAATAAAACTTACCTTGAAATTGCTAAAATTAAAGGGACAGACACTTCAAAGCCATTATCAATTTTATTTTATTCCGTTGAACACTTACTTGAATATTTTGAGATCGATAAAGTATTTGGAAAAGAGTGGTTAGAAACATTCTTTAGCTTAGAGGCTACATTAGGTGTACCTCTAACATTGGCCAAAACAGAAATTCCTAAACATGTCAGCTGTGGAAGTAGCTTTGTTTGCCTTAGAGTTTTAAAAGATGAGATTCTTAGAGAAATCATTCAAAAAGTTGGAAGTCCCATTTCAACAACGAGTCTCAATCTAACGGGACAGGCTCCTTGTATTGATGAAAATGAAGCAAAAAAATTCCATCAACAATATGCACCGGATTGTAAATTCTTAAACTTGAATTCTCTCAAGCCTTCAGGTCATTCTTCAAGTATTCTTCTTATGAAAGAAAATGGAGAGTTTCAATTTTTAAGAGAAGGTTTTCGAGTTAATGAAGTTAAAGAGCATATTAAATTACTCCCAGCCTGATTTCTATCACTTTAGCGAGGATTCAATCGCTCTTGCTGATTATTTAATCGCAAGTGACTTTCTTTTTGAAGGAGCCAGTGTTTTAGATGTCTTTAGTGGTTGCGGTGTGATCGGACTTGAGGTCTTAACGAAGTTTAATAAACCTCTCCAGATTGATCTTGTTGAAATTCAAAATGAATATCAAGAGCATCTTGAAGAAAATATCTCACTCACTCACAGTGAACCTTTTGTTCGTTATCATATCAAACACTATCGAGATTTTGCTGTTGGTCTCAAAAATGATTTTGATTTTATTCTGGCGAATCCTCCATACTTTGATCCCTCCCAAGTTAGACCTGGAAAAAATAAAAACAAAAATATTTGCCGTCAGTTTGAAGAAGGCAGTTTAAGTGAATTTATTCATTTATTTTACGATCGACTTCGTGAAAATGGGAAAATGTTTTTAGTCTTAAGAGAAAGGCCAACACTCAAGGATTATAAGGCCATAGTGAAAAAGGAATTTGGCCGATACTCAATCTTCGAAATAGTGAGATTGGATGTAGATTGAAATCAAGCTTGTTTTCGTTTCATCTTCTTCTAAATCTTTAAATAGCTCTATGGCCTTCTTTTCAAGTTCTTTGTAGCGTGGAGAGTATTTGTGAATCTGCTTTTCAGGTGGCTCTTCTTTGACGATCTCTTCTTTTCTATAAGACTCAACTTGTTGCATAAAGTGACGCGGATTATTTTGAAAATTGATTCTTTTAATTTTGCCTTTCAGCGCCGGGTATCTCGCTTCAATTTTAAGCTTAATTTGCTCTTCTAGAAAGCCAAGATGTTGTGCAAAAGCAGAGTGATTACAAAGTATTGTTAGTGTACCGTATTGGATTTTTAGAGGAATCGTCAGTTTTGCGAATTTTTCACCAATGATTTCATGCCAGTTCTTAATAAGAGTCAAAAAATCAAATGTATCATCACCGTAGCGACTGTTGCTTTCGTATGAAGAAGATTTGATATTTTGAAAGGCATTATCTTTTAACAGATCTTTGAGTGATTTAAATTTCATTTGTTCACCTGAGTAATTCAAAGCATCATAGCTCTGACAAAAAGTTTCGACAACCCCAAATGGCTTAAGATATAGTAGCAACGTTATGAAAAAGTCTTTCAATATCTTTTATTGTTTATTCCTCGTTACTCTTTTGTCTTCATGTAGTGGATATCACTTCAAAAAGAGGTCAAACCCTTTCAAAAACTATGGAATTAAACACATTAGTGTCCCAATGTTTATCAATAGGACGACAATTCCCAATATTTCGGGAGTGTTTACCTATGAATATATGAAATCAATCTCGGCCTTTCCTGAGATTCGAATTACATCGGGGGCCCACTCTAAAGCTGATGCGATTATGCTTGGGATATTGGATTCATCGAACTTTGCTAAGAGTACAATTAAAAGGCAATCCAATGTCTTTATTGATGGAGCCCTCGCAAAATCTATTGGTGCTCGTCAGTCATTTTATCTTCCAAGTTCAGTTCTTTATACACTCTCGCTTAGAATTATTATCATTAGAAGACCTACTAAAGAAGAAATGGAACTCGTATCAGGTGATCTTGGAAAATATATTTCCCAAAATTCGAAGATTGTATTTAATGAAGTATTTCCTATTACAGCGAGTGTTTCAAAGATTATCGAATCCTCTGAGTCGGTCGATGAAGGTGGAGTTGTTAACTTTACGCGAAACCAAAGAGTCTTCAACGAGAGTATAGAAGATCTTGCTAAGTCTTCTGCTAATACTTTTAGAGAGGTTGTTTTAAATGCCTTTTAAATGCTTTGCTTGGGAATATAAAAAAAATCAACATGACTACTCTCGCTCAGGTATTTTTGGCCTTAGTTTTCCAGATATCTTCTGTGAGCGTCTCATCCTTGATGCTATACCAAGAACGATTCAGCAGGGAAGTCTTCATATTCTTCATGCCAGTGAGTTAACGAGCGCTTGGATAGAGAATACATTCAATACTGTTGACTTCTTCTCGAGTCATGATTCTTATCTCGTGCTAGAGTCTCAGTCGCTTTCAAGCCAAGTGATTAATTTTCTAAAAGAAAACCCAGTTAGTGTTGAGGGAAGAGTTCTAATTTTCTCTTTCAATAAGACATCAAAAGTTTTCGATCAATTGGAGAAGGCAACGAAGGGCACATTTACAAAGATTGATCCGCCTAAATTTTGGGAGTCGGCAAAGTATCTCGACTTTTTTTGCGATTCTCTAAATGTAAAATTGGCCCCCCAAATTAAGAATTACATCTTAAATGCCATCGAGAATGATGGACTTCACTTTTTCAATGCTGTAAACCTTCTTAAACTTCACGCTGGCGAAGAGGGGAGTTTATCCCTAGAACAAGCGCGTGAGTTAATTGAAATATCGAAAATTGATCAATTCGAACTCGCGGATACTTTTTGTTCCAAGAAGTTCAAACGTTTTTTTGAAAAACTACTAGGCCTTGGAGAAGACTATGAATCTCTTCGAGGGATATTTACCTTCATGCAATCCCACCTTTTTAAAGTTCTTGATCCAAGTTATGCGAGCAAGAAAGCACGATTGAGTAAGTATGATCAAGAAATTCAAAAATTATCACGAGTTTGGAATCATGATGATCTCGTTCGGGCACTAAGAATGTTTTCTGAATTAGAAGTTCTAGCGAAGTCGAAAAATCAAGCGCTATTGAACGAACTAAAGATGAAGTACTTTAGGTCACCAAGATAAATTTAAAAAGAAAGTAAAAAGAGAAACTCTAAAAGAATTGAAGTCTAGAAACAAAAAAAGGCACTCATGAGAATGAGCACCTTTATTATTTTTTGTATTCTTTAAGAATTAAAGCTTGCTTACTTGGCTAGCTAGACGAGAAGTCTTTCTAGAAGCATTGTTCTTTTTAACGATGTTTGCTTTCGCAAGCTTCGCAATAAGTTTTTGAGCATTTACTAGAAGCTCATTAGCTTTAGCTTTGTCACCAGCTTCGATTGCTTCACGAACTTTCTTAATCGCAGTTCTTGTTGCAGATCTTTTTACTGTGTTTCTTTCGTTTCTAATTTTATTTTGTCTAGTTCTTTTTACCGCAGACTTGTGGTTTGCCACAATCAACTCCTACCGTTATAGATTTGTTCAACTTTATAATTAATGCAGTTTGTAAAGTTTATTCAGATTGTAGTTTTTAAATCAAAATCGAGGGATTGGCAAGACTATTTTGGCCGAAGTGTAGATTTTTTGGGCCGAGCGACATTTTTTATAAGGTATCAGTATGTTAGCACTGTCGCAGCACAAATTGAGCTTTTGATTTCAAACAGGTATGATCCGCAGGATTTATTTTGAACATCACACTTTTTGAACATTTAAAAAGGAATTATTTATGAAAGACATCAAGAAAATCGGTGTTGTAGGCGCTGGTCAGATGGGGCGTGGGATTGCTCAAGTAGCGGCCATGAGTGACTACTCTGTTGTTATGTATGATATCTCTGCTGAAGGACTTGAAAAAGGTCATGGATTTATTAAAAAACAACTTGATAGAGGAGTTGAGAAAGGAAAGTGGGATGAAAGCTTTGTTTCTAAGACAATGGCCAATTTAGAAGTATCTACATCTCTTGATGCTGTTAAAGACTGTGATCTTGTTATCGAAGCAGCAACTGAAAATAAGAAAATTAAATTTGAGATTTTTAAGAATCTTGATGAGATCGTTAAGGATGGAGCAATTCTAGCGACGAATACATCATCAATCTCTATTACAGAAATCGCTGCTGTTACAAAGCGTGCAGCAGATGTTGCTGGGATGCACTTTATGAACCCAGTTCCTGTAATGAAGTTAGTTGAAGGAATTCGCGGCCTTGAAACAAGTGATGAGACATTTGATACTGTTCAAGCTGTTTCAGAGAAAATGGGAAAGACATTTGTAAGAGCTGAAGATGTTCCAGGGTTTGCTGTTAATAGAATTCTTATGCCAATGATTAACGAAGCAGTTTATGCACTTTATGAAGGTGTTGCTTCTGTTGAAGATATTGATGTGGCCATGAAGCTTGGTACAAACCAGCCAATGGGTCCCCTTACTCTTGCCGATTTCATCGGTCTCGATACATGTCTTGCCATTATGGAAGTTCTTCACGATGGGCTAGGCGATACAAAGTATAGACCATGTCCACTTCTAAAAAAATACGTACTTGCAGGAAGACTTGGAAGAAAAGTAGGTAGAGGTTTTTATGACTATAACAACTAAATTTGAAACGATTGAATTTAGCGTTGAAAGTGACATTGGAACGATTACAGTTAATCGCCCAAAAGCTTTAAATGCATTAAGCGAGCAAGTCCACACTGAATTGAATGCTCTTTTAAAAGAAATTCAAGAAAAGAACACTGACTTTTCACTAGTTAAGGGTTTGATTCTTACAGGTGCTGGCGACAAGGCGTTTATTGCAGGAGCTGACATTAAAGGAATGACTACAATGAGTGCTTCTGAAGCTGAGACATTTGCTCGTCTTGGTCAGGAAAATACGCTTCTTTTTGAATCTTTAAATGTTCCAGTCATTGCCTGTGTTAACGGGTACGCACTTGGTGGTGGATGTGAGATGGCAATGAGTTGTGATTTTATTTTTGCGACAAATACTGCTGTTTTTGGACAACCTGAAGTGAAGCTTGGCTTGATTCCTGGTTTTGGGGGATCTCAAAGATTATCGAAACTTGTAGGAAGAAATAGAGCAAAGGAAATTACATACTCTGGACGCAATGTAGGAGCGCAAGAAGCACTGCAAATTGGACTTGTTGTCTCTCTCTTTGAAACAAAGGAAGAGATGATGGAAGCGGCGACAAAGTATTTTTCTAAGATGATGAGAAATTCACCGCTTGCTGTTTATGAAGCGAAGAAAGTGATGAATGAAGGAAATGATCTGACTATTGCAGCAGGTCTAGATGTGGAAGCACGAGCTTTTGGAAATATCTTCAACTCTGAAGATATGAAAGAGGGAACCGTTGCTTTTATGGAAAAAAGAGCACCAAAATTTACAGGGAAATAAGGGGAGAAAAATGAGCTTGAGTGATTTTCAAGAAATTCGTGACATGGTTCAAAAATTTGCAGAAGCAGAAGTTGCACCACTAGCACATGACATCGATAAGAATCAACAAATTCCAGCTGAGCTAATCGCTAAGCTTGGTGAAAATGGACTTCTAGGTTCATATATTCCAGAAGAATACGGTGGAGCCGGGATGGATTACACATCTTACTCTCTTATCGTTGAAGAGCTTTCTAAAGCCTGTGCTTCAACAGGAGTACTTGTTTCGGCCCACACATCTCTTTGTGTATGGCCAATTCTTGCTTTTGGAACAGAAGAGCAAAAGAAAAAGTACCTTCCAAGACTAGCTTCAGGTGAGCATATTGGTTGTTTCGCTCTCTCTGAGCCAGGTGCTGGTTCTGATGCAGGTTCACTGACAACATTTGCTGAAGATAAGGGTGACCACTACGAAATCACAGGGATGAAAAACTGGATTACAAATGGTCGCGAAGCAGATATTGCTATCGTTTTTGCTAAAACGACAAAGACACCAAATTACAAAGGTATTTCAGCATTCATCGTTGAGACGGCTACTGAAGGTTATAGCATCGTTAAAATCGAAGATAAGCTTGGTATTAAGGGGTCTTCGACAGCACAACTTGCTTTTGATTCTGTTAAAGTTCCAAAAGAGAACCTTCTTGGTGATTACGAGAAAGGTTTTAGAGTAGCTATGGCCACTCTTGATGGTGGACGTATTGGTATTGCTTCTCAGGCACTTGGAATTGCAAGAGCTGCTTTTGAGTATGCAAGAAAGTATACAACTGAGAGAATTCAATTTGGAGCACCGCTTTCAAATCTGCAAGGTGTACAATTTATGCTTGCAGATATGAGTACTAAGATTGCAGCATCTAAACTTCTTATTTATGAAGCCTCGCGTCTAAAAGATGAGAAGAAGAACTACACAAAAGAATCTGCTCACGCGAAGCTCTTCGCTGCTGAAGCATCAATGTGGATCGCTACTAAGGCCGTTCAGCTTTGTGGTGGGAATGGATATACTAAAGAATACCCTGTAGAGAGATATTTTCGTGATGCGAAAATTACTGAGATCTATGAGGGAACAAGTGAAGTGCAAAGAATCGTTATTGCTGCGAACGAAATTAAAGAAGTTCAATAACGGTATTGCTCAATTAAGCAGTTTTTGATACGAATAAAGATCAGAACTTTAAAGTTCATAGTAATCACTATGGGGATGCTGAAGCATCCCCATTTTTCTATAAGTAAATAAATCTCATGGGCTTAGTAAAAAAGATCTTGGAGAAAGTTAATATGGCCAAAAAGAAAACTGCAACTTCTAAAAAGAAGACAGCAAAGAAAACTGCTAAGAAAAAAGTAGCTACTTCTACTGCTAAGAAGAAAACAACGAAAAAAGTTGCTAAAAAAGCTTCTACAGCCAAGAAAAAGACAGCTAAAAAGGTTGCTAAGAAAACTTCGGCTTCTAAAAAGAAGACAACGACGGCCTCTAAGAAAACTGCGAAAAAAGTAGCAACTAAAAAGAAGACAGCTAAAAAAGTTGCAAAGAAAGTTGCTAAGAAAACAACAGCATCTAAAAAGGCGACTGCAAAAAAAGCCACGTCAAAAAAGAAGACTGTTAAAAAAGCAGCTCCTGCTGCAAAGAAAAAAACTGCTAAGAAGGTTGCCGCTAAGAAAGTTGCTAAAAAAGCAACTCCTGTAAAGAAGGCGACTGAAAAGAAAAAAACAACGGCTAAAAAGAAAACGACTAAAGCGACAGCTAAGAAAGCATCTGCAAAAGTAGAAGTTGAAGAGCTTGAAGAGGTTGAAGAAGAAGTTGCTGAAGTTGTTGAAGAAAAAAAATCTAAGAAAAAAGCAAAAGAAGAAAAGCTTGAACTTGATCTAGGTCTTGAAGAAGAGGAGGCGCAAGAGCCTGTTCTCGATATGACTAAGAAAAAGAAAAATGAGCTGATTAAGGACCTTAAAGAAGTTGTAGCTGAGGAAGTTGTAGGACTTGCTGAAGACTATAAGCTTAAAGATATCTTTGATGCGATTAAAACAATCGATTTCTTCTTTAATAGTATTGATGAGTGTATTGAGAAGGCATGTGATAACCCGGCCACAACAATGGGTTATTGTCGTTTTCACTACATCAAAAATTGGAAAGAAATTAAACGTAAGCAGGCCATTCTTGAAGAAGGTAAGTTACAGCAATTTATCCAAGAGCTTGTTGCTAAATATCCAATGAAGTACATCGAATCAATCCTTGGTGATCTTGATGATGAAAAATCATTTTTCAGTATTCTTAAAGAACTTGATATTGATGCTGATGAAGATGACTTCAATATGGACGATGATGCTTATGATTCAGACGATTCTGATATCGCCTACGAAACGAAAGCTCAAAATAAGCCACAATTTGAAGAATAAAAAAAGCCCCGAATTAATCGGGGCTTTTTTTATACAAATTTTAAAATTTCATCGGCCTTGAGTGTTAGACCAACATTTTCTCTGGTTGTCTTATAATAGAAATCAACGTTATTCATTTTTGTCTCATTCCATTGATTTGTGTAATCATCCCAATTTTCCGTTTGAAAATACTCGTCAAAGAAAACACCTACAGAATCAACAAGAGTATCCATGATTTTTTCAGGATTTGTCTTATCATCTAGATTTGCCGAAGCGAAATATGAGATAGGTGTGGCCATTTTATCATTGGCATCAAGGAGACATACCATCACAAGCACTTCACTTGGGTAGGACTGTCCATAAACTTCAAAAACTTTACTCTTCTTTGAACATTGTGTCCCGTATGAGTTTTGTAGAAGCTCAGTCACACTTTCTTTCCATTGCTCGGGTAGGTTAAGTGCTGGTTTATCGTGTTCTATTCTCGATAACATTCTGTTGTTCTCCTTTAAATTTGAATTAATGGTAATACCTTGAAAAAGCAGGGCTTTCAAGGGGCTTTTTTGGGCCAGTTATGTTTGTTTATGTTCGAGCTCAAAGAGAAAACCTTTGGCACTATACATGCAACATAATAACGAAATACTTGATTAAGTATCCAAATTTAAAGGTTTTCTGTCTAAAAAATGGGCAGATGTATCACCTTGTAACAGGTTGTTTAATGAAAAAGCATTGTTTTCTTCAATTATCCGTTTTGTTTTCTCTGTTCCTATTGGCCTCAGAGTCACTGGGGCAATCGACTTTTGTTAGAGACGATGAGGGACATTGCGAAAAGATTAATGTGAAAAACAGCGGTGCTTTTATTAATATTCAAAAAGGTTCACTTGAGTATCGGTTATGTGAAAGAATGTTTCCTGCCGATGCAACGAGGAGATCTTTGTATGATCAAAGGTTTGGTGTGCCATCAGCTTTTCAAAATTACGATGACTTTAAAATTGATTATTTTGAAGAAGCTATTGTATCACATTATAAGAGCCGTTTTGATTATGAGAAGCTTTCTGTACAAAGCTACCTTGGAATTCCTAGTTCTTCAGGAAATTCTATCTTTCACAAAAGTACACCTGGAAAAATTCTTGTTTCAAAAAATGGAAAACACCCAGAAGTTATAAAAAATGAAAAGTCGATTAATCGTCATATGAAAATCGATATAGAATATGGTTTTAATTCTTTGACAGTAATTGATCTAAGCTTGGATTACGTGAGAACAAGTAACGATTGGGAAATGATACTGGAGCTGAATAAGGAAGCTTCAGTAATGTGGAGATCTATTCTTGAGAAATCAAATCTTCATAGTTCTTATGATGAACTGAATAATGCTTATATTCAAGGGGAGAAGTTACACTCAAACTGGTTGGAAAGAAGATCGATAAATAAGATGATTAAAGCTTACAAAAGACAAGTTTACGATTTTCTCTCTTCTGGAAGTATTCGCTATACCTATGGTGTTTCGATGCTTAATTCATTCCACCCATTCTTTACTCAAGTCCTTTTAGAAATGTTTTTTAGTTCTTTCAATTATGCGAAAGTCGATGGTAAAAGAAAGAAAGGACATGACTATGAAAAAGAGTCATTGGCGCTCTTTGTTGCAGCTTTTGGTGACCAGGAAGTGATTCGTTTAGTTTCGAACGATGACACTCAGTGGAATACTTACTTTGCTAATAATGAAGTAAAAGGGAGTCTTCTTTCATTACTTTCTATGACGGCAACAAAAGATTGTTTTCAACTTGGTCTCAAACCGGAAATCAGTCGTACTTTGTTTTTAGGTTTTGATCCTATCTATTATCACCAGACAGTGAGTAAGATCTTCACTAATATTAGCGGAAATATTGCTCATAACTGTGGAATTGGAAAGGATGAAGAGTATGGAATTTATTATTCGAATCTCTATCATTCAGAATATAAAGGTCTCAATAAAGATATGCTCAAGCTCTTTAGAAAACGTAACGAATTCTAAAGAAGTTCAATTGGTCCATTCTTGTTTGTTTATGTTCGAGCTCAAAGAGAAAACCTTTGGCACTATACATGCAACATAATAACGAAATACTTGATTAAGTATCCAAATTTAAAGGTTTTCTGTGTAAAAAATGGACAGATGTATCACCTTGTAACAGGTTGTTTAATGAAAAAGCTTTGTTTAATTCTATTTTTTACTTTCTGCTCGCCAAGTCTCTTGGCCGCGGCTTCATATAGTGAAACGAAGCTTACTGATAAGACTGAACTTCTTTTTCACCATTATGCGGCCGCTCTTTTTAATTTTAAAAAGAAATTACAAGTATCTCTTGAAGGAAGCTATCCAAGCTTTGATCGTGGAGATCGATATGTCTATGGGAGAGACATTTCTTATGGCCTTGATGGAATTGACGATATTCATCTTTCATACGAGTACTTATTAGAGAGTAATGATTGGGATTCTCTTGTAGAGCTCAATAATGATTCACATAGACTATGGAAGAAGTTACTAAAGACAACTAATCTACACAAAAGCTATGAAGAGCTTAATCGTGCTTATCTAAAAGGGAATAAACTTCATTCTAAGAGAAAGATCAGAAAGGAATTGGAAAAAGAGATTATAAACTTTAAAAAGAAAGTCTATGACTATCTCTCTTCTGGTAGTGTTCATTATACTTATGGTGCTTCACTTGTTGATCAATTTCATCCCTTCTTTGTTCAAGTTCTGGTCGAAATATTTTCTAAGTCTTTCTTATATGCAGGTATTGATAGAAGGAGATTTGATGCTGAACAACTTCAAAAAGATTCTCTGATTCTCTATGGATCAATCTTGGGTGATGAAGAACTCATTGGAAATATTTTAAGAATTGAAAATATAGACGAAAGCCTGTATCGAAAAAGAGAGTTTAAAGGGAGCCTCGTTTCATTGATTGCGATGGTGGCCTCGAATAAAAATTGTGATCAAATTGGTCTCCTTCCTGAGGTTAGTCTTAATTCTTTAATTCATTTTAAACCTGTTATCTATGAACTAAGTGTAAATCATATTTTTACAAATATTCAGCAAAATCTCATTTATAATTGCTTTCTAAGTCCGACAAACTTTTATAATAGCGCTATTGGAAGTTTTAATAAATCTTATCTGAAGCTTGTTAGAAAGAGAGCAGAAAAGGATTTGAGACAAATTGATTGGAAGGAGGTTCAGCTATGAAGACCTCTTTGATTCTCATCATTTTTTCTTGCTCACTTATCTCATTAAAAAGTAGTGCCTCGAATTATCGGATTGATAAGAATAATACATGCGAAGATAAGCGTTTCAATGAAGCGAATAAAAACATTTTTTTTAGAAACTCTCTTGAAGCCAAGTTCTGTGAGAGACTATTTCCTGATTTGAATGATAAAAAAGCTCTCGCATCTCGTGATTATGGAGTTCCATCTCGAGCTCAAAATTATCGTGCACCTAAAATAAAAGAGATCGATCATTTTAAAGTTCTGCGTGCGTCCATGGAATTTACTACAACTCCTATTCTTGTCAATGTTTCGAGTGATGGGGAATATCCAAAATATCCTAAGTTTTTTGAAGAGGAATATGGTTTTGATACGGATTGGCCTAATGAAATTGCACTATCTTATGACTATTTAATCGAATCACAGGATTGGCAAGGCCTATTGGATTTAAATATTCAGGCTTCAAAAATATGGGATTTGATTTTAGAGAAATCTGATATTCACCAAGACTATGACTCTTTGAAAAATGCTTATGTTTTTGGAAAAAAACTCCATTCAAAAAGAAAAGGCAGAAAAGAGATAGATCATATGATCAAAGCATATCAGAAAAATGTATTTGATTTTCTTTCATCAAGTGGTGGGCGTTATACGTATGGTGTTTCTCTTATTGATCATTTTCACCCTTTCTTTTTACAAATTGTGATTGAGTTTGCTTCTGAACTCTTTGCAATTGATTTCGTTGATAGAGATAGATTTTCAGAGTTCAATTTTAGACTTGATTATCAGCTTTTGAATGCAACTCTCATTGCAAATCCTAATATGATGATTGCTTATTCTCACTGGATTGAAAATTTTGAAGAGCTACTTTCTAAATACGAACATCGTGGAGCAATCATTTCTATATTGAGTATGGCCGCAACTGAAACAGAATGCTTACAACTTGGCCTCAAACCGGAAATTTCTCGTTCAGTCTTACTAGGAATTCATACTGATAAGTATAGACAGGTTTCAAAGCAAATCATGATGTATCTAAAATCTGATATAAGACAGAGTTGTGGAAATGTAGATAGTCTATTTTTTCCAGACATTCAATTACAATCAAGAATTTATAATATTTATTATCCGCAATTTGGAAAAAGCATCGTTAAACCTTTTAGGGAAAATGGAAAACGCTTTTTGGATTCTGTGGATTGGGAGATGAATTATAAATGGGTAAGATAAATTTTGCACTCTCTTTATTATTTTTGTCTTCTGTGAAGGCGTTTGCAATTAACTTTGAAGTTAATGAGCAAGGATACTGCCCTGGAATTAAAGTATCTCTGGCCACTACCGTAGAGATCGTAAATCCGATAGATGAAAATAGTCTTGAATACCGTTTATGTGAAAGAATGTTTCCGGATCATAAAAATAGAAAGTCGATACAATCAAATAAGTATGGAGTGCCTTCTAATGTTCAAAATTATGACGCACCAGTTATAAGAAATTCTGAGTCTTTTTCTCTTTCACATGTAAACCTTTCTAAGCGTGTTAACGTTCATATTTCAAAAGATGGACATTATCCTGTATTTTCAGAAGATTTTTTAGGGCAACAATATGGATTTGATTATTATAAAGATATTAACTTGTCCTATGACTTTTTGTTAGAAAGTAATGATTGGGACGGTATTTATGAATTAAATAGACAAGCTGCTAATGTTTGGAAAACCGTTCTTTCGATGTCTGATTTACATCATGATTATGATTCATTAAAGAATGCCTATATTTTCGACAAAAAGTTGCATTCAAAAAGAAGTGGAAGAAAAGAAATTGACGAACTTATTTTTAACTACCAAAAAAGTGTATTGGACTTTTTAAGCTCGAGTGGAGTTCGCTATACATATGGTGCTTCACTTATTAGTGAGTTTCACCCTTTCTTTATGCAGACGATCATTGAATTTTACTCTGAATCATTCATCAGCTCCCTTATTGATAAGAGACGAATAAAGGATGCTGATCTTTATAGCTATTCGAAAATTCTTTATGCCTCGCTTTTTGTTAATGAAAAATACGATAAGAAGGTAAGAGAAATTTTTCAAATATCATCTAATGCCTATCAACACTTTGAGTATCAAGCAGGTATACTCTCATTGATTAATATGGCGGTAGCGAATAAGAATTGCTTTCAGTTAGGATTAAAGCCCGAATTAAGTCGTTCAATCATTTCTAGTATGAATAACTATTTATACAGTACTGAAATTTCGAATATCTTCAAAAATACACAAGGGAATCTAAGTCTCAATTGTGGAAAGACAGAGCTTATGGGCAGAAAGGTTCATTCGATTCTTTATAATGCTGCTTATAAATATTTTGAAAAAGATATTCTCATCCCTTTTAGAAAAAAGGCGGTTAAACTATTTAAAAAGACTGATTGGGCAGGGTATTGATTTGAACTTAAAGATAAAAGTACTATTCTATCTCTCTCTTCTCTGCGCGCTTCAGGCCTTTTTCTCATTCTCTGTTTATGGGTTTGAGAAAGTTAGTATCTATCAAAACGATAGTTGTGATGGACAATATCAGCAGGTCGGAGATTTTAAGTTAGAGCATTTTTTTAAAAGTAATAGTCTCGAGAAGATCATGTGTGAGAGGGGATTCCCGCCAAAGTTTAGAAAAAGTTATCTCTATGATTCTCGTTATGGCGTTTCTTCTAAGGATCAGGACTATGGAAAATCTCGTCTTGATTTGAGTGAGAAACTTGTCTTTTATCATCTAGGTAAAGAGCTTTTGGTTGATGAGTTTGGAAGTTATCCCGACTTGGCCCTCGGGGTTAAACCGATTCAAAATATGCCAAGGACAATTAGACTTAATTATGGGTTTCCAACTAGAGAGAGTATTCACCTGTCCTATGAGTTTCTATTAGAGAGCAATGATTGGGATTCTCTTTTAGATTTAAATAACCTTGCTAAAGAGGTGTGGGATAGAGTTCTTTCTTTATCAGATAAGCATAACAACTATGATGATTTAAAAAATGCTTACTTACTATCTTCAAAGCTTCATACGAAAAAAGAGGGGCGAGAGAAGATCGATCATCTTATCAATACTTATAAGCAAACTGTTCTCGATTTTCTCTCTTCTGGTGGGATTCGCTATACTTATGGTGCGAGTATGATTGAGAATTTTCATCCTTTTTTCAGTCAAGTCATTATCGAGATCTTTACGAATCTCTATCGTGACGCAGAAGTGGATGGAAGTTTCTCTTTTAAATCAGAGTCATCCTTTTTAGATGCGATTGTTATTTATTCTTCAAGTGTTGCTTCCAAAGAAAAGAGAAATCAAGTCTTTGAAACGGTTCCTCATCTTAAAGAACGCATTAAAAGTGAAGAAGTTAGAGGAAGTGTTCTTTCTCTTATGAATATGATCGCTGCAAGGTCTTCTTGCCGTCAACTTGGATTAAAGCCTGAATTAAGTCGAGTTATCTTATCTCATTTAGAATCGGTTTTTTATGGGTTAGATGTTGGGAACATGATTAAGAATATCTCGGAGAATGTTGAATTAAATTGCGGTGAAATACGTTGGTGGAGCGAATATGATCAGTATCGGGTTTCAAAAATTTATTCTCGACAATATAGTGGATACAAAAAACATATTTTAATTCCAATGAGAAAGAAAATTAGAAGTTTGATGAAGAACTTCTCTTGGTTCTAAGTTTTTTTATAAATTGATACAAAGAGTATTTTTAACGGAACGCCTCTTCTCAAAGCCATTTATACTCGTGATCTCTATACATTCAAAGCCAATGAGCTTTTGCTCTCTTTTGTAAAAAACTTTTGTGTCACTGCTAAATTGGTTGTAGGCCTTCTTCGTTTCAAAATAAAATTTACCATCTCTTTTATAATAGTCCTCAAGAAAGGGTTGCTTATGAATTTTCGCGACAAGTCCTTTATCCGTTACGTAGTAGAGATCTTGAATCGATGAATTATCTCTTCTGTCTGGATAGTTGAGGTCTCGAAATGAAATTTTCACTTCTTTGCAATCTTTCATTTCTGTCTGATTATTGATTCTTTCACCTTGATAAGTCAGGTGCATGAGGCAATTTCTTATGAGATTTGTTTCATAGGAAATCGTATAGCTAGCATTTATTTCATTTTTTTCTTCTATGAGATTACAACTGTAGTTTTCATATTCTTTTTCAAAGCATTGTTCCATTCTATTGAAACGTTTGTGAACAACAATCTCGCCTTTATAGAGTATGTATTCGTGACAATTAATTCCTCTTTTTTCTCTAACAATAGAAGCTTCTTTTAGAAAATTGAGATAGCTTTTTTCACTCTCAAAGTACAATTCATAGTCTCTTGGAAAAAACTTTGGACTATATTTCTTTTCCATTTTTGATATTGCAGGAACGACAGTTCCTCTTTCTGTGATTAGAAATCCTTTCTTTAATAGAAAGTAGTTTGCCTGGACACTTGTCGTGATCAGAAAAAAGAGGATGAGAATCATGTTGGTTTTCATCATTGACCTTAATTTCATTTCATTTTTTGCGGCAGCATATCTAATAACAAGGATTCGTCACAATACTCCTTATCGGGGCATGAACAAGAAAAGTTTAATGGGCCAAGTCGTTGAAATGAGATAGTATCGCTGCTTAGAGTCTTAACGTTATTTATCGTTTATGCTTTAATGGAGCGAATAATTATCAGAGTAAAAAGGACGGGAATTATGAGTGTTTATATTTTATCTGGTGCACGTACACCAAGTGGAAGTTTTTTAGGAGCGCTTTCAAGCGTGCCAGCTCCAAAGCTCGGGGCCACGGCAATTCAAGGGGCCCTAAAGAAGGCCAATGTTGATGGTTCTAAAGTAGATGAAGTCTTCATGGGGAACGTTGTTACTGCTGGTGTAGGGCAGGCTCCGGCGCGTCAAGCGACTCTCTTTGCTGAGCTACCTGAGTCAACACCTGCTACAACAGTTAATAAAGTTTGTGGTTCAGGTCTAAAGACAATCATTATGGGTGCACAGTCAATTCTTGCAGGTGACAATCAAGTTGTTGTGGCCGGTGGAATGGAGAATATGTCACTAGCTCCACACCTTATTATGAATTCTCGTACGGGAGTTTCTAAGTTTGGTGCAGCTGAAATGAAAGATGCTATGCAATGGGATGGACTATGGGATGTTTACTCAGATCGTCCTATGGGAAATTGTGCGGAAGAGTGTGTTCGTAAATTCGAATTCACTAGAGAAGACCAAGATAATTTCTCAATTGAATCGTTTAAAAGGGCACAAAATGCCATTAAAGAAGGTGTATTTAAGGACGAAATTGAACCTGTTATAATCAAAGGGCGCAAAGGCGAGACTGTTGTTGAGGAAGATGAGGGTCCATTCAAAGCTAAATTTGATAAGATTCCAGCTCTTCGTCCAGCATTTGAAAAAGATGGAACGATTACAGCGGCAAATGCTTCGACTATTAATGATGGAGCAGCGGCAGTTGTTCTAGCTGGTGAAGAATATAAAGACCAAGCTAAGTTTAAAATCGTCTCTTATGCTTCACATGCTCAAAACCCGACTTGGTTTACAACAGCTCCTGTAGAAGCAATGAAAAAGTCATTAGATAAAGCTGGATTAAAACTAGAAGATATTGACCTTTTCGAAGTTAACGAAGCTTTTGCAACGGTTACAATGGCAGCAATGAAAGAATTAAATATCGATCATGCTAAGGTAAACGTTTTTGGTGGTGGTGTTTCTCTAGGTCACCCAATTGGATGTTCTGGAACTCGTATTGTCGTTACACTTATGAATGCGATGGAAAGAAAATCTGCAAAATACGGAATGGCCTCAATCTGTATTGGTGGTGGTGAAGCACTTAGTTTAATTGTAGAAAGACTTTAATTTAATATGAGAGAGAGTAGGATGCTCTCTCTCAACTCTCAGACTAAGGGTTAATTATGGCAGGGACGCCGGTTAAAAAAACTGCAGCAAAGAAAAAAGCTGCCGCTTCAAAAAAATCAGGGATTAGAGTTTTAAAACCAGGTGAAACTCTTTTCAAGCAAAACGATCCCGCTGAATCTCTTTTCATTATTCAAAAAGGTCAATTAAGGCTCTTTCTTCCAAAGGGAAGAGGGTTTGTTGAACTTGCTATCTTGCGTGCAGGTGAAGTTTTAGGGGAGATGGCCTACTTCGATGAAAAGTCGAGAAGAAGATCATGTTCTGCTCAGGCCATTGTCACGACTGAAGTTATCGAGATTTCTTTTAATGCTTTTCATAAAACAATTCAAAATCTAAACCCATGGTTTAGAACGATTATTACAACTCTTGCTGATCGTTTAAGAAAGACAAATGATCGCGTAAAAGAGCTTGAAAGTAACTCTGTAGGCTTTGCTGGTAGTGGAAAAGTTGCTGATTACAAATTTTTTAATAATCAGGATATCACTCGTCTTCTTACTGTTTTCTATCTCACTTTTAAATCACATGGTGAAAAGAAAGAGAGTGGAATGTGGGAAGTTCACCTGAATCGTCTGAAATTTTATACTTTTGATATTTTCAATATTCAGGAAATTAAGTTTGAAGAATTTTTTCAAATTATGCAAAAAGGAAGCTTCCTTGATATCGTTGCTGACGATGAAGGGCAACCAAAACACATCCAGCTGAAAAGTCCTGAGACTTTAAAGGGGATGCTAAGTTTTATTAACAGTGAAAGATTAAAAGAAGATGCTAAAAAAATTGTTATTGGAGATCGCTGTCTTCAGCTCTTTAGCGTCTTTATTGATTACTATACGAAAAATCCTCCAGGGCCAACGAAAGACTCGGCCGGTAAACCTCTTCTTGCTTATCCAGGAAGAGAGCTACGTGATGGAGAAGTTCTCTGTGATATGGGTGAAATTATTCGTATTGGTGAAGAGCAGGGGATTGCCCTTAATGAAGGAGATCTTCAAGATGCCGTATTGGCCAAGCTCTCTGATGATGTTATTGTCGGGGATCTCAATAAGAAGGTTGCCGTTATCAATTACGGGTTAATTAAAAAATTATATCCGGCGATTAAACTGCAAAGAATGGTTGATCAAGTAAACTTATCTAAGACAAATGGAGCGAAGTACTAGGTGTACTTCGCTCTTATATTCTATTGCCCAGCGGGCTCATAATTAACTGATTTCGTCGCACCATCTGTATAAATAGCACTTCCATAGAGCTTAACAAAGTAGCCTGTTTCAAAGATTCCCGGAATAGCTTCGCTATTATCACTTGCACCTTTGACTTTGATATTTTGATGTTCAATATAGGCGGCCTCTCCATTGGTCTTTACGAGTTGCCATCCATTAGTCGAGCTTTGTGGAATCGAGACACCATTGATCGTTACTTTAATTGTTGATTCAACTGGCTTTGAGTTCATTGAGATATAGCCGTAGTAAGTTTTTGGTGCCTTCGCTGATACCATAAAGCATTCAGGCCATACGACTTCTTTTGCATCACCATAGAGCTCAATGACTTTTCCAGTATATGATTCTCCTGCTGATGGGTAGAATCTCGTATTAACCGTTTGATTCGTATTGAAGTAGCGAAATCCATTGACTGGGTTTCCATATTGATCTGTATCTTTTCCACTTGAATCAGTTGAGATCGTTAGATCATCATCAATTGGATAGAATTGCTTTCCAGTATTTGTTTGTACGTTAATTGTAGCCTTATCGATTGATGTCGAAGAATCAGCAACTGGCCAGTATTGGTACTTATGTTTCAGTACTGTATCTTGAATCGCATTATTTACACCGTCAAAGATGTGTTGGTAATTTCCACGACAAATATCATAGGCATCGTTGGTTTCACCTGAATAGAAGACTCTCGAATTTTGATCTGTCGGAGCTGTAATATCATTTGTGTAGCTTGTTGTATAAATACTATTGGAAACAGTTTTATAAACAACACCTTTATTGTGGCTTCCAACTGTCGCTTGGCAACTCGATGAAGAACCAAGTGCCGTGATAGAGATAAATCTCATCATAGGGCTATTCAGTCGATTCGCCCCTGTGCAGTTTGATCCAAACGTCGAAAAACTACTACTGTATTTCGTACTATCTGGAGAGTAATTTCCTCTTAAACATAGAAGGTCTTGAGTCTTGGCCTTAATGTAAGGGTCCTTGAACTGTGGTGTTTCAAAGTTTTTACTTTGATTATATGAGTTGTCATCTTCATTGGACATGACAACGACAATTGTATAAGCGCCATCTCTAAAGACACCATTGGTTTGGTTATTCTGTAAAAGATCAACTGCTCTTTGAACCCCTGCCTCTTCAGTTGCTCCACCTGTTGGAAAATTTCCAAGCACATTGGCAGCATTACTTTTATCTATTTTTGTTATACCTGATCCCGGCGTGTGACCTGAGTAGCTAAAAAAGTAGGTATTGCTATTTCCAGTTCCAATAAGAGGTGCCATAAGCACGTTGTAATCAAAGCGATTGGAAATATTATTAATGACATTGTTCAGAGCTGTTTTGATCTCAGCTTTTGTATTAAATTGACTTGAAGAGTTGTCCCAAAGAAAGAGCAAATCAACTTCAGGGCGAACGAGAGTGTATTTTGTACACTTGTAGTTGTTAATTGTATTGGTTTCAGGAACAGTGCCCTGATCAGTTAGGGTATTGATTGAAAACTGTTCTTTTCCACAAGAAAAAAGAAGAGTTAGCGTGAGTATAAGAAGAAATTTTACTTTCATAAATTATCCTTAGGATATTAGAGCTCAATGGCTTATCGGAAATTTTCTGAATAAACTTGAGCTTTTCATTTTTATTTAAAAACGTGTTGCTTCGCGGCGTTTTTTTCCCTGTTAAGTTAGTCTTTTCAAAGCTTTAAAATAGGGGTTGATCGTTTTATTTAGGGGAGTACCGCAATGGTGAATTGGTATTATGTACAGGGAAGTGAAAGAGTTGGTCCAGTTAGGGAAGCTGACTTAAAGGATTTAGTGACTGATGAAGTCCTCGGTCCAGATAGCTATGTTTGGAAAAAAGGATTTGATAATTGGGTTCATCTAAAAGATGTCTCTGAGTTACAGCACATTCTCGAACAAACAGATGATGCCATCGAGGAAATTCCTACGATTGATTTTGGAGAAATTAAACGAGGTGTTGATTGGGATTCAATCTCTGAAAGTGATCGAGTTTTTATGATCAAGATTGGTATTGATCGTGGCGCGACTGAGACAGAGTATGGCCCTTATAATATGAAACAATTAAAAAGAGCTTTTGACGAAAATAGAATCAATGAAAAGACTTTTATCTTTGTTCATGGGATGGAGAACTGGACTTTTCTAGCAGATCTACCAATCTTTGAAAAAGTTTTTCAAACGGCTCCTCCAATTATTGAAGAGACAGAGAGAAGAGTTGATGTTAGAAGGCCATTTGTGGCGAGACTTCTCTTTCATGATAATGAAGAAGTATTTGAAGGTATTTGTCGCGATATCTCTGTTGGTGGAATGCAGATCTTAGTTTCTGATTTTCCCGCAGCAGTAGGTGATTCTGTTTCAATTAATGTACATCCTGATAATAGTGATGTGCGATTTACTGCTGAAGGAAGAATTGTTAGATTACTCGATGGTGGCCAAGGTTTTTCAATTCGTTTTAGTGAATTGAATACGGGTGCCAAGACTGTGATCGAACAATATACATACGATGTTTAATGATAAAGCTCAAATAAAAGAAAAAAAAATGAAAGGGAAATTTAATATAGGAAATTTCCCTTCTCATTGTTCCAAAGAAAAAATCTATTTTAAAACTTATTCTCCAGATAAAGAAGCGAAGGCCCATCTCATTATCATTCATGATATTAGTGAGCATCACGGCCGTTATTTAGAAATCGTTTCATTTCTTGAAAAAAAGAAATTGGATGATTTGGCCATTTCTTGGATTGATTTAAAAGGTCATGGACTGAGTAGTGGAGCAAGAAGTTATGTTGAAAGTTTTAATGACTATTCTCGAGATTTACAACATTACTTGAGTTCTATTGTGAATAGTGAAGTTCCTACATTTGTTCTCGGACATGGAGTAGGGAGTTTAGTTGCTTTAAATAATGTTTCTCTTTATTCAGAAGATTTTTCTAAGAGAATTACGGGGCTCATTTTAACTAATCCATGTATTCGATTGAAAATGGAGTTTCCTCGTTATCTAGGGAAAATGGATGAATCTATTTTTGGATCTCTGACAAAGAAAGTGCGTGTTCCTTACCATATACATGGTCTAGAGTTAACTCAGGATGAAGTCAAGGCCATGGCCTACGATAGTGACCCTCTTGTGAATCACTTCATTTCAAATTCTTTGTTGCAGGAAGTCTATTCGACATCTAAAAAACTAAGACAAATTTCATATTATATTGATGTTCCGACCTTTGTTGTCATAGGATGGAGAGACTATTTTTGTGATCATGACATGACAAAACTCTTTATCAAGGGCGGAGATAAGAGGCTCTTCGATTCTCTCGAGTTGCCAAGTTTTGGACACGACCTTTTTAATGAATTAAATAGAGACAAATTTTTTCAGGCCCTTTATAATTGGATAAAAAATAAAATAAGGTGAATAATATGCGTTTAGGACTTCTTTTCAGTCTACTTTTCTTAATCTCTTGTACAAACCTTTCTAAAAATATCATTAAAGAAGGTGAGTTTACTCTTAAAAGAGGTGTCTATAAGACAAGTCAGTGGGATGAGTCTCTAGAATTTAAACGTATTTCATGGTTTCACGAATTAACTCTTCAATTTGATCTTTTAATCACTAAGTTAGATGATGATACTCGTTTTCGTAAGTGGCTTTCTCCTTCGGAAAAAGCGCTTCTTGCTGACTGTAGAGACCACTACCTTGTTCTAAGTTATCACCTTGATTCAGATAAAATATCTAAACGTATGCTCTTCTCTGATATGGAACGCCAGGGTTATAAAGAGTATTTGTTGCCTAATTTCCAAAGAAATATCAAATTGCATCCAGACTTCGAACTGCTCTCACTCCAGCTTTACAGTCTCAACCTTCTTTGTAGCAAAGAGGAAAAGTCAAAAGACTTATCAGTGACGTTTCCTGGATACAAATCTGTTAACTTGTTGAAATAAAGATAAATTTAAAGAATTCTTTATATCCATGTGTTAGTCGCTAAATATTCAGCTTAAAATGCCGAAATGAGTAACTAGGAGAGTGTACTCTATGGCAGACGTAAAAGACGAATATGAACTTTTTGGCAATTATTTAATTTTAGACCACCTGGTTGATGGGGGAATGGCAAAGATTTGTCGCGCCTTTCAGTTAACTGAACAGGAGTCGAGAATTGTTGCGATTAAAATGGTTCAACCCCAATATTCAAAAGATGATTCATTCAAGCAAATGTTTGATGATGAAGTTCGTCTAACTTTCCAATTACACCATCCAAATATTGTTCAGATCATTGATAGTGGTATGTATAACGAGCAACTCTTCGTATCAATGGAATACCTCGATGGACGTAACTTAAAAGAATACTCTGATAAAATTAAAAAAATCAAAGATGGCGAGTTTAAAGGATTCTTTCCACCTTCTGTTGCGGCAAATATCGTTTCAGATGTTTGTTTTGCTCTTCATTACGCACACAACTTTACTGATAAGCTAACAGGTCAAAAAGCAAATATTATCCACAGAGATATATCTCCTCATAATATTATGCTTAACTTTGATGGAACTGTTAAAGTCATTGACTTTGGTATTGCGAAGTCAGAAAAAAGTTCTGAAGCGACACAAGCGGGTACGATTAAGGGGAAGCTCTCTTATCTTGCACCTGAATATCTAGAAGGTGAGAAGCTCGATCATCGTTATGATCAATTCGCTGTTGGGATCACTCTGTGGGAATTGCTAACTGGTCAAAAGCTATTTAAGGCCGCGAATGATTTAGCAGTTCTAAAGAAGATACAGGAATGTAAAATCATTCCACCGTCAAAAATCAATCCAGCAGTTCCAAAAGAACTTGATCTGATTGTATTGAAGGCCTTGCAAAAGAATCGAGAAAAGAGATTCAAAGATATGCAAGACTTTGGTGATACATTGAAAGTGTTTCTTTATAAGAAATATCCTCAATTTTCTTCAAAGCAAACGGTTCATCTCATTAACTCAGTCTTTAAAGATGAAATTCGCAAAGACAGAGAGAGACTCTTTCGTTTCGGAAAAATCGATGTGCGCAAGTACTTTGAGATGATTCGTTCAGGATCAAATAAATCAACAATATCAAATTCAGCACAGCAGAAACAAAGAAGTGCTGAGGTTGTTCTCGACTTTGGTTTTGAAGAGGAAAGAACAAGATCTACGGTTAAATCCAGTATTAAAGGCTCAACTAAAAGTGCTGTAGCAAAACCTAATTCAAAGGCCAGTGCTTCACCATCAGAGAAGACAGAGGTTGAACTTGAAATTGGTGATACAAATACTAAGAGACAGGTTTCATCGAGCAAGACGAGAACGAATGTCACAAGCTTGAATAAGAATCCAAGAAAGTCTGGAACATCTGTACGCCAAATTAAGAAAAAAGAGAAAAGTTCTACTGGAGGACTCATTGCTGCTGCAATTGCTGGTGTTGTTGCCTATGGAGGTTATCAATACTTAGAGGGGCGCAAAGAAGTTCCTAATGTTGCTGGTTCAACGAGCACTACAGTAGAAGATGATTCAAATAGAGTGCCTTCTCAAGTTAAAGAAATGGGAAGCCTACTTATTACTAATTATGAGCGTGAGCGACATAAGAAAATCTTCGTCAATGGAAAACAGGTCACTCCAGATATCATTGGGGCTATCGAAGTTCCACTGAATCAGGAAGTAACAGTAAGAGTTGAGACTAATAATCGCAGACACTTTATTCATAAAGCGACGTATAGTGAGAAGACTGGAAATGAGCTTGTGATTAAAAGAATGCCGTTTGCTTATTATGGTGTTCTAATTACTTCATCTCGTTGCGTCTTTGGTAATATCTCTTTTAACCTCTTTGGTGAACAAAGAGTTGAAAGCCTACCCATTACTAAAAAATACGGTATTCGACTTGCCACTAATGTAAATGAGAATGGTAAGCCAGCGCCAAAAGAGTATACTCTTTATTATAAAAGAGATGGAGAGTCTCTAGAGAAGTCTTTAAAAGTCACTGTAGAAGATAGTATTGCAGTTGATCTCTGTAAGCTTATCGACTAAGTCGGTAAGCTTACAGAAGCGGTCTTATTGCTTCGTAATAAATCAAAGCTAAATTAATGAGAATCATGAGAGCGACAATTCCGTAGCTGAAAAAATTGTATGTCGCTGTATTGGTATATTCTCCCATAACATCTGGATCATTACAGAGATTGATAATGAACAAGAGAATGATTGGAATTAAAATTCCATTGATGACCTGTGACCAAATCAAAATATTAAAAAGATTGATTCCTGGTATAAGAATCATGGCCGCACCTATAACAATGAGGGCCGTGAAAATTGTAAAGAAGTGTGGTGCTTCGTCAAAAGATTTATCCACTCCCGATTCCCAGCCCATACCTTCACAGACATAGTAACTTGTAGCAAGGGGAAGAAGAGCTGCTGCAAAAATAGATGCATTGAAAAGACCAATTCCAAATAGCACAGAAGAGTAGGGACCTGCTAAAGGAGCGAGCGCCACGGCTGCATCGGCTGCTCCTGTAATAGGAACGCCCGCTTCATGCAATGTAACCGCACAACAGATTATGATAAACATGGTAACAAGGACCATGAACGTACAGCCAACGACAACATCAATTTTAGAGTGTGTTAAATGCTTAACAGAGATTCCCTTCTCAACAACGGCTGCTTGAATATAGAATTGCATCCAAGGGGTTATGGAAGTTCCGACAAGACCGACGATAATGGGCATATCTTTGAAGTTAATTGATGAAATATTTGGAATCAGTGCCGCTTTCGTCACTTCCATCCAGTCTGGCTTAATGATAAAACCGGATACAATATAGGCTAGATAGACTGTACATCCCGCTATAAAGACTCTTTCAACAATTTTATAATCACCTTTTAGGATTAAAAGCCATACAAAGAGCGAGCAAATGGGAACTGAAATGTACTTGGATATACCGAATATTTCTCCTGCGGAGGCAATTCCTGCGAACTCGGCCATAGTGTTTCCAAGGTCGGCAAAAATTAAAAAGAAGAGAGTATAGAAAGTAACCTTAAGTCCAAACTTTTCTCTAATTAGATCGGCAAGCCCTTTTCCTGAAACAATACCCATTCTTGCAGACATCTCTTGAACCATAATGAGAGCAACAGTGATAGGGAGGAGAGTCCACAGAAGTCTAAATCCTGTTTTTGCTCCCGCTAGTGAGTAGGTTGCAATTCCACCGGCATCATTGTCAATATTTGCTGTTATGAGACCTGGTCCAATGATTCCAAGAAGAACAATAATCTTTTTTACGAATGGGGGAATGTTTGGTCTATCAATATCCACGTTATACCTTTAGGCCCTACTCATCGAGAAGCCATGGAAGTAAATCATCTACAGAGACAATTCCAAGTAATTCTTTTTCTTTATCAATAATAGGAACGTTTATGAGATTATATTTACTCATAAAACTTGCGACATCTTTCCATGAAGTATCTGGAGGAAGAGTTTTCATATCATCCTCATTCATTATATCACCGATGATGACATCTTCTTTGTGAATGAGAAGGTCTCTAAGAGAACAAGTTCCAATAAGTCTATTAGAGTTATCGATAACGTAGAGATCATAGATTGTCTCTAAGTCTTCGTGCTCTTTTGTAATGAATTCTAAAATATCTGATTTTTTAAGATGCTCTCTTACTTCAAAGACCTCTGTGGACATCAGTCCTCCAGCAGTATCTTCATCGTATTCAAGGAGTTCTTGAACTTCTTCTTTTGTCTCTTCATCTTCTATTTTATCGATGATTGCATTGGCCTTAGCTTCTCCAAGATCGTGAAGAATATCGGCAGCATCATCTGTATCCATATTCTCGATAATTTTCGCTGCTTTTTCTGCAGTTTCCTTTTTCATCAGTGTCGTTTGGACATCTTCTTCGAGTTCGGAAAGTGTTTCAGCAGCTGTTTTTGGATCGAGATTTTTAAAGATTAAGTCACGTCCGTGAGCATCGAGATCTTCAAGAATATCGGCTAAGTCAGCAGGGTGAAGTCCTTTAATATCTTCATTTGAAAGATTTAATTTTACTGAGCTTTGAATATTTCTACTTGGAATCGCGTGAACATATTTCCAATTAATGAGTACTTCGCTCTTTAAATATTTTGCGTGAGGCTTAAAGGTCTTAACGAGTTTATCGACTGGTCTCTCATAACCCAATCTTCTAAGCATCGAACGAAGTCCAATAGAGGCGTGGGTAACTCTTAAGAATTTCCCTGCTTTGATCAGTTGAATATCATTAACTCGTACTACTTTTTTTCCTGCCGTATCAACAATTTGCTTATCAAGAACGATCTTTCCAAGAGGAGGGTATTCTTCAGCTTTACCTGCAAATTGGTTGGCCAAAAGACTCGTAATGACTTTATTCTTTGGAGTCTTTGGATAGGTGCGGCTTCTTCCTTCAAAGGCACCTTCTTTAATGGTGATTCTCTTATAAGAAAATTCTTTAATGTCATCCCAGTCGATATAGAAATATTGATTATTTCTGACAAATTGGATGGCGATAACGAGAGGATATACTTCTTCATAATCGACGAAAAAATCTTTTAGCTTTCCTAATCGTTTTCCACTTTCACTATATAAAGTTGCGCCTAGTGCATTTGAAAAGTTAACGGTGATATTAGGAAAGTTTTTAAATATTCCCATCTTTAATCTTCTTTTTGCTCTCTTTTGAGCTGTTTGAAAATATTATTCTTTCTCATATTAATAAGCTTCATGATGTCTGCCGCTGTCTCTTCGAGTGCTTTGTCGGTAACATTGAAAACTGGCCATCTTTTATTTTCTGCAAATAATTCATTGGCCCACTCAATTTCTTCGATAACTTTCATATGGTCAGCATAATCACCTGTGTGATTTTGTGCTCCTAATCTTGTGAGTCTATTTCTTCTAATACCCATAAGAGCATCCGGATCAATTGTTAATGCGAAGATCTTTCTTTGATCAACTTCACGAAGTTCGACAGGTAAAGGTTGATTAGAAATGATTGGAATATTGACGACCTTCAGTCCGTGCTGACAAAGATAAACTGAAAGAGGTGTCTTTGATGTTCTCGAAATACCAACGAGAATAACATCGGCAAGGTGAAGAGAGGCAAGGTTTCTTCCATCATCATGGTTTAGAGTAAATTCCATGGCCTCAACTCTTTTATAATAATCATCATTAACGGCGTGAAGAAGTCCTGGCTCGGCCTTTGGCTCTTGTTCAAAGTAATTGGCAAATGTCGTAAGGGCCGGTCCAATAAGGTCGAGTGCACGAACGTGTTTTACTCGAGCTTGTTCTCCAATAAATTCTCTAAGCTCACTTGTTACAACCGTATAAATAATCAGGTCGTGGTGAATGGCCGCTTCATCAAAAATTGCAGTAATTTGATCTTTCGAGCGAACATTTTTATAGCGAGTGAAGTAGACATCTCTTTCAGGAAATTGAGTCATAATTGCTCTGGAAATAGCAGTTGCCGTTTCTCCTGTTCCATCAGAAATGATAATGATCTTTAGTCTCTTCGTAAGAGGTGACATAGAGGCCTTCCTTAATTGTTTGGATCTATTTTATCTCAATTTATATTAACAAAAGAAGAAAGAAATAATAGGCCCTTAATTCTTCTGTGTAATAAATTTCAAAAGATCTTGGTGTATTTTTTGTTTATCTTGAAGTGGGTGGTATTGCACTTTAGGGCTTACTTTCTTAAAGAAAGTTCTTTGGGACTTGGCCAATTGTCTTGTTGAGATATTGAGTCTCTCTTGGCAATTATTTATTGTTGAGTATTCCCCTCGGAGATAGCCCACTGTCTCTTTATAACCAATCGACTGAAGAGGTTTTTCAAGACCGCTAAAGCCTTGATCAAGAAGTGACTGAACTTCATCGACAAGTCCATCATCAAACATCTTTTGAGTTCTTTTTTGGATAATTTCCCAATGTTCATCTTTTGGAAGATCTAAGTAGAGGTGAAATATATCCCAATCTGGATGGCCGTTTTCTGAAAAATCATAAGGGTTTTTCTGATCGAAGCGCTCTTTTTCCTTCGAGATCGGCTCACCGGTCATTTTGTGATGTTCTACGGCCCTGATTAAACGATAGTGATCATTCTCGTGTAGATTAACGAGTGATTGAGGGTCGTGCTCTTCTAAATATGAGAGAAAAGGTGCTATACCTTGTTCTTTGTATAATTGATCAAGCTCTTTTTGAAGCTGCTCATTGGGAGTTCTACTTTCATACATTCCTTTAATAAGTGCACGAAGATAAAATCCTGAGCCTCCAACAAGGAAAACGATCTTATTCTGTTTAAAAAGCTCTATAATCTTCTCTTCGGCCAACTTTATATAGTCGGAGGCATTAAGGGGCTCTTTAGCAGAAGAAATATTCACAAGGTGATGTTCAACTTGTTCTAGTTCCTCATTGGTTGGTTTCGCTGTCCCAATAGTCAACTCTTTATAAAAGAGAAGAGAATCAAAGTTTACAATGGCCGAAGAAATTCCAAGCTTCTTAAGTTCTGTCGCTAAAGAGATACTTGTTGAGGTTTTTCCACTAGATGTCGGTCCCGAAATAATAACCAGCTTATTCATTGAATAGGCTCCAGAGGTTTTTATCCGTTAGTGGAACGATGGCCTTAGAGCTCAGTAGAGTTGTCATAGAGAGCCTCTTACACATAAGCTTTAATTCCATTTCAATATGACTGTGAAACTCTACTCTATATTGATTGAAGAAATATTCAGAAACATCTTCAATTGAAAGCTCATTATATTTTTGGATATCCCTAAAAAATGGGGAGAGAGTCTCTCTAATAGGGAACTCATTGAGAAAATTTGGAATACTTCTAAGAGCAATAACATCTTCATCTAGTCGATCGACTTCTAGGCCAACATGTTGAAGAACTTCGAAGAATTGATCGATCTTTCCCTTTGCTAATTCAAATGGCTCACTAATAAGAAGAGGAGTTGTATCTTTTTCTTGAAGAGATTCCTTAATTGAGAAATTCGCACCAAGATACTGTCCCATAATAAGTGAGTGATTAAGAAGAAGCATTTGGTTTGAATTTTCATCTTTCATTAAAGAGAAGCCTGAAGAAAGCTTTATATAATCAGTTGAAAGTGAACCGGTCTCTTTTTGTTGAAAAGAAGAGTGTTGATTTGAATCTTGATAACCGTAACTCGACTGGGATTGATTTAAGTCTATTCCTAGTGAGAAAGGTGTTTGAGAGAAGTTCTCAAGAGCGAGACCTTTGTTAACCTCATCACTAAAGAGTTCTCTTTGTTCGTTTTGCAAAGAAGAGAGTAGGTTAGTTGAACCACCCATTTTTTCTCTATATTCAGAGATGGTCTTCTTTATTGCAGCACTGACCATTGAGAATACGAGACTTGGTTTAAAAAACTTTACCTGAGTCTTATTGGGATGGACATTGACATCAACTCCTGAAGGAGGAGTTGTCAGCATAACAAAGTAGTGCCCGCTTTCTCCCAATGGCCAAAGCTTTTCCATATTTCTGATGATTGTTTGATGAATTTGTCGGTCAGTGAAAAGTCTACCATTGATAAAGAGATACTGATTCTTTCCAGCATTACCTCTTGAAGAGTATTGACTTACATATCCGCTAATTTTGTAGTCTTCATAGGCTCCGCTAATTTCGAGCAGCGTTTTTTCATGCTCTTCTGCCTTCTTTTTAAAGAGAATTTGCTTTGCTCTTTTTTCAAATGAACCATCATCAGATTTACGATAAATATCTTTTTCTTTGTCATCCCACTTAAGAGAAAAGGTGACATGAGGATTTGATAAGATAAATGCATTTAAAACTCTTTTTAGAGAGTTCTTCTCTGATGTCTTTGACTTGATAAATTTAAGTCTGGCAGGTGTATTGTAGAAGAGATCTTTAATATAAAAAGAAGTTCCTGCTCTTCTTCCTTGATGCTCGGAGTGGGCCTTGGTTTCTCCTCCGTGGATAATGATCTTTCCGCCGGCGTTTAGATTTTCAGCGGGAGTCGAAGTACAAGTAATTCTAGCTATACTTGCCATACTGGCAAGGGCCTCCCCACGAAAACCATAACTGTGAAGAGAGTATATATCTTCGAAGCGCTCAATCTTAGAGGTTGCATGACGGCAAAAGGCATAGGGAAGGTCTTCAAAACCCATTCCATGCCCATTGTCTTCGATGCTAATAAGCTCGAGTCCATTATCGCGAATTTGAATATTGATTTTATCTGAGCCGGCATCGATAGAGTTTTCGAGTAGCTCTTTTATGATCGAGGCCGGACGTTCAATAACTTCTCCGGCCTTAATCTGGTCAATTAAATGTTCTGGTAATAAATGTATTTTATTCGATATCATTATGCCCTATAAAACTGAACTTGGTTTCTTCCACCTTGCTTAGCTTTATATACAGCTTCATCGGCCCTTTTGAAAAGGTCTGTTCCTGTTTTAACTCCCTGACGGTAGTCGGCCACTCCAATTGAAGCAGATACAGGAAGTACTTGAGAGTCATAAACAAATTTATGAGTTTCAAGAAGTTTTCTCAGACGCTCAGCAATCTCAAAAGCTTGTTTAAGATTCGTCTTAGGAAGAAGAATAACGAATTCCTCTCCACCGTAGCGAGCGAAAATATCGATATCACGAACACCATTTTTTCTAATGATGCCTGCGCCTTCTTTTAGAACAAAGTCTCCAGCATCGTGACCATAGTTGTCATTAAGCTTTTTGAAATGATCTAAATCGAAAACGATTAACGAAAGAGGGCTACCTGTGACTTTAGACTTTTTAACTTCAAGTTCGATCTTGTCGTTGAAGTAAGCCTTGTTAAAGCATCCTGTGTGTTTATCTGTATTGGCCTCGAGATTGAGCTTATCGTAAGTTAATCTCTCTGGATCACCTTTTGGTAGAAACTTAAGAGCGATACTTCCGATTTTAATAATGTCGCCCTTTTTAAGAGCGTATTGTCCTTCAATCTTTTTGTTATTGACGTAAGTTCCGTTCTTAGAGCCTGCATCTTCTACAAGAAATGTTTCATCTCCTGCGATTAATTTGAAGTGCTGTCTGGAAATACCGTTAAATTCTAAGCTAATCTTTACTTCCGGCGAGCGCCCAACGATAACCAACTCTTCGTCGAGATCGAAGATCGTTCCATTTAGCTCTCCTCCTACTACTAAGAGTGCAGCAGGTTTTTCTGCCGCTTCCTTCTCAGCTGAAGCAAGAGCAGATTTAATGTCCGTAAGTACGACTGTAGCATCATCACTCATAAAAAAATTCCTTCTATGAAAACTAACATACTGTTTTTTTTGATTTTATCTTCTCTGCTTATCGAACACAATGGCCATTCTTTTTAGTTTTTTATTGGCCTTTTTCTAAAAATTCGTAAGCAAAGATCTTTCCGGCCTCAACTCCAGGCTGGTCAAAAGGATTTATTTGCATCAGATCGCCCATAAGAGCTGTAAGTGACTCAAAAAAGAGAACTAAGCTCGCTAAAGTTCTTTCATTAAGTTGATTGATCGATATGTGGATGAACGGTCTTTCAGCTTCCTTTAGGGCCCTAAGTGTACCATGAAACTCGGCCTTCATGAGATCACTGAGTTTGTGGCCATTTAACTTTTCAAAAGCACGTCCTTTGAAGTTAGACTTCAAAGAAAAATCTTGATGAAAATTCTCAACTTCCAAAAGAACAAGGCACTTATCAAATGGTCCTTCCATAAAAAGTTGCATTTGAGAGTGTTGGTCAGTAGGTCCGTAGGCAGGAATAGGGGTTAATCCTGTATTGATGATATTGCCATTGAGATCAAATTTCTTTCCTAAACTCTCTGCCCATAATTGAGTAAACCAAAATGAGAGTTCTCTAAGTTTTGATGAGTAAGGCATAAGAACAGTTTGGTTAATGCCACTATCTTTTAGTTTTAGAAGATACTGAGAACAAGTAAAAAGGGGATTCGTCGCAGACTCTTCTTTCAAAGTCTCACCAAATTCTTTTGCACCTAGAAAGAGTTCATCGATATTTATTTTAGCAAAGAGTGCTGGAAAAAGGCCTACAGGGCTAAGGGCACTAAAGCGTCCCCCGACATTTGAAGGTATCTCTAGGCATTGAATCCCAAGTTCACGTCCAATATTAAGCAACTCACTCTTAAGTGGATCAGTTGCAAAAACATAGTGGTTTTTAAGATCATTAAGTGGAATGCCTTCTTGCTCGAGAAGGTTTGTAATAATGGCCATGGCGGCCATTGGCTCAGCTGTTCCCCCTGACTTTGAACAGAAAAAGAACACGGCCTCTTTTAAATTTACCTGTTTTATTTGATCGTAGATTTCATCAGGATCAATATTGTTGATGAAAGTGAATTTTACCTCTGGATTGTTGTTAAGAGCTTTAATAAGCATCTCGGTTCCAAGAGAACTTCCTCCAATACCAACATGGACAAAATGCTTTTTAGTTTTAAATTTTTCAAAGGCAATTTTTGATTCGCTAATAAGTTCTTGTCTCTCAACAAGTTTGAAGAAACCTAGTTTTTCATCGTTGATAATTTTAGAAAACTTATTTGCAAGTTCTGTTTCATTAAATTGATTCTTTATATTTTGTGAAAAATTAAATGTAAGCATGCCCAATTCCTAATTTGAATATTCTTTTTTAAGAGACCTTGCAATAACAACTTTTTGAATTTGGTTTGTTCCCTCTACGATCTGTAGAACTTTTGCATCTCTCATAAAACGTTCAACAGGGTATTCTGTTGTATAACCAACTCCACCAAAAATTTGAACAGCATCTGTTGTTACTTTCATCGCTGTATCTGTTGCTTTGAGTTTTGCCATACATGCTAGTTTTTGATTTGGAGTTCCTGCATCATAAAGCTTTGCAGCTTCTGTTACAAGGAGGCGAGATGATTCAACATCTGTGGCCATATCTGCCATCATGAATTGAAGTCCTTGGAAATCAAAAATGGCCCTATTAAATTGTTTTCTTTCCAAAGAGTATTTTACTGCTTCATCGAGAGCTCTTTGAGCAAGACCTGTTGCAATTGAACCAATTGTGATACGTCCCTTATCAAGTGCGGCCATCGCAACTTTGAAACCAAAGCCTTCTTCTCTAAGTAGGTTTTCTTCAGGCACAAAACAATTTTCGAAAACGAGTTCTCTTGTCGGAGAAACTTTCCATCCCATTTTCTTTTCTTTCTTTCCGTAGCTGAATCCTTCCATTCCATCTCTAATGATGAAAGCTGAAATTCCCTTGGCCCCTTCTTCTCCAGTTCTTGCCATTACAATATAGGTTTTAGCAATACCGCCAGAAGTGATCCACATTTTCGTACCATTAAGAATGTATCCGCCTTCTACTTTTTTAGCTGTCGTTTTAAGACCGGCGGCGTCTGAACCAGAGTGTGATTCACTTAGAGCGAATGCACCAATTTCTTCACCACTCGTAAGAGCAGGAAGATATGTTTCTTTTTGTTTTTCTGTTCCAAATTCATTGAGGATAGCCTGAGTCATTGTTGAAACAGAAATAGTAACGGCATAGGAAACAGAGTATTTTGCGATTTCACTAAGAGCAACACAGAGGTCTTCGTAAGAGAGGCCCATACCACCATATTGTTCTGGAAGAGTCATTCCTGTGAAACCTAGTTCTCCCAATTGTTGGAAGAGGTCCTTGCGAAAATTCTCGGCGTGATCATCTTCTTCCATATGAGGTTCAATATTTGCTAAGCAAAACTTTGCTAATTGGTTCTTTAGTTCAAGTTGCAATTCATTCATGCGATGACTCCGTGAGAGCTAATTGTCGGTATTAAGAGAGTATTTTTAGCAATTTATCATGATTCAGCCAAGTCGCACCTAGATATAGAAATCTCTAAGGGGTTGAAATTGTGTACGTGAGCCTTGAGACACCCTTAAAAACTGGGGATTTGGTCATTTTTCCTTATTTTTATGACATAGATCAGCTTAAAATTATAAGTGGGAAAAAAACAGGGGAATGTTTTATGGGAAAAGAGTATTCAAAGACGGATTTGAGAGCTCCGATCCACATTGAGGATAGCTATCTTCAAGGCCCTCTAGGGGATGAGTTTGGAATCGACTCGTACCCCTTTGTGGTATTCTTACTCTTTATCGGAGTTTTTATCTTGTTTAACTCGATAATTAATCCGATTATTTTTAAGTTGATTGGGCCTAGTTAAAGTAGGCGCATCTTCCAAAGAGTTTGAAGCTTTTCAAGATAGTTCGCATTTGATTCTTCTCCTTGGAGAAGAAGCTCTTTTTGAGCCCGCATTTCTAGGGCAAGTTCTTTTATCGATTTTGTTTTATTCTTTAAAAATCTCTTTGCAAGGGCGTGCGCTCTCGTAGGAAAAACCATTCCTCCTGAAGAGCAAGGAAGAGGTTCATCAATGTTTGGAATATAAGCCGTATAAAGAAAGAGGTCTCTAATTTGTCGATTCGTAAGTTCTGGATAGGTCTTCTTTAACTTTATGGATTGATTTACCATCCAAGGTGTTGCCATCGATGTACCGGAATGTTTGATTAATCCACCGCCAAGAGATGCAGCCAAAATATCTGTTCCTGGTGCAAAAATATCGACGACAAGATTTGAAATATTTGAATAGTCGGCAACGTTATAAGTATGAGCGTCATCTTTGGAAAAGGTTGCAGTATTGAGAGCTCCAACTGTGAGTATATTTTCCATTGGAAAAGATGCTGGGTACACACCATTTCGACCATAGTGAATAACTCTTTGATAGTCATTTCCTGCTGCTGCAAAAAAGAGTGTCTCTTTATTTTTTAGAATCATAAATTTTAGATTCATGAATGTTTTTTTAGGAATGTCTTGGAGCGACCAATGAGGAAAACTAAAGCTCATATTGACGAAGTCAATTTTCTCGTCTGTGATTTTATCAGAGATTTGCTTTAGAAAGTAAGCTTCTCCGTATTCTCCTACAAAAGGAAAGAGTGCTACATTTGAAACCCCTGATACCATGATGTGACCGACATGAGTTCCATGAGAAAGAGGGTAGATCTCTCGATCTGGTCTAATCGACTCCAGAGGAAAACCCACACCACTTAAGGCCTGAAGTCCAATGTAATCGTCGACAAAACCGTTTTGATCATTATCTATCCCATCGATTGGATCATTGAAATTAATCGCCAATTTTTCTGCTAAGGCCGGGTGATGATGATCGAGTCCCGAGTCTATTAATGCTACTTTGAGGCGTTTAGAGTTTCGTAAATTTTTAAGCTTCTTATCAAGTTCAGATTGTGATGATTGAGGGTAGGCGGTCTTTAAATCAAAGACTTTATTTTGATCATAATGATAGAGCAATTTATTTGTATCTCTTACAAAGACATCAAAAGCAAAGGCCTTCTTTTCGCGCTTACTTTCGTAGCTATAGTGAATTTCAATCGGCATAAGGTCTAAAGGAGAGTTCATCTTTCTTGTGATGACTTGATTTGAATCGTTGTATGAGTCGATATGAGTTAATTGCTCACTCTCTTTGTCGTAATTGTATTTCTCTAAGAGTGTTTTAACTTTACCTTCTTGAATGTAAGTTTCTTTTTCAAGAGTCACTTCATCAACAAGTCTTATCATCGATTTTTGAATCGTTTGTGGTTGATAAGAAAGAGTGATGTATTCAATTCGATAAGTTGGAATACCATCAACTTCGATTATTTTAAATTCTGTTTTTAGTGGAAGTGATTTCATTTGAAAGAAATCTTCTTCCATTGAAGGTACTTTTAAATCAATAAAGGCAAGTGATGGTAGAGAAAGAATAGCAGATAATAAAAAAGTGAGTTTCATAGGGGATTCCTCTTCTAAAAGAGAGGCGATTATACATAAATAGTTCTTGTTAATGAGGTGAAGTGTAAAAAAAACATCTTCAAATCTCTTTGAAGAGTTCGCCATTTACAAAAAACGGCGAAAACGCATTGTGCTTAATTCGCTAGTTAGGTTTCGCCAAAAAAAACTGCTTTGAAAGCTGGGGAAATAGATTCTTTTTGTAGAGGTATTTAATTGAATAACGATGTCTGAAAAACTAATTTCTCCCCATCAAAACACAAACAGATTAGGGAGACTTACTATGAAAAAAATGATTCTAATTGGACTAACACTTGTTGCTACTTCTGCAGCTGCAAGAACAAAAACAGTTGTTCCACAAATGCTACTTGAGAATGGATTTGAATTCCAAAGCACTAAAGTTACTGACATTTGTCAAAATGCTGATGGAACTTTCCAAGCTCTAGCAAAAAATAAATGTGTTCAGTACTCTAGAAAATTTAACTCTAGAAACGAGTACCTTGATGCTGAAAACGGTTGTCTAAAATATGGAAGCCTTATGCTTTTTGGAGCTGCTACAAAAACTACAGGAAAATGTGTTCAGTGGGGTAGAGATGGAAGTGGTGAGGAAGGTTGTTTAGATGTTGAATACACAACAACAGATAAGCCACTTACTTATACAATCAAAAAATATAAAGTTGAAAGAGAAGACGGAGATGACGTCCTAGGAAAAGTTGTAAGCTCTTGGAACTACACAATTCCTGCATGTCTGTAGTTGTGCATAAGGACCCGAGAATGAAAGTTCTCGGGTCTGTAATTATTATCAAATGAAATGTCTTTATTTCTCCAAAATTTTAAATAAGGTATGTCTATAGAATGAAAAGTTCTATTATCATTCTCTTCGCTTTTTTATCGAGCACAATATCATTTGCTGGAATTGTTCCAGAGATCACGATTAACAACTCTTCTTATCCGCTTAATAAACTCTGTTTTGAGCAAGGTTTTTTGCGTCCGATTGAATGGAGCGGAGTAGATGAAAAGGTTCCAGTCCTGTCGATTACGAATCTTCTTATAGGTCAAAGAACGTTTCATAAAGTTGACCTCATTCCATCAAAGCATCGCTATTACGATAGAATTGAGAAGAAATACAAAAATATTCAAATACAGGAATGTTCAAATTCTATTTTTAATAAGTCATTGGACTCATTCGAAAAAACTCGTAAAGCATCGACCTACGAATCTCTTTTCTATGGGAACTTATTAAATCACGGCCTCAGTGCTACGACGCTAGAGAGTTGGAAGAAGCATCAAAGTCTAGAAGATTATGTTCACCAAGAATATGCAAAGGGTGATCGTATTTCTATGGTTGCCATCTCTAATCTTGATCAAACAAAAGACCTTATTCATTATCAATCATGGAAAGATACTGATCAAATGTCTCTTGGTGGTGAAAGAAGTGGCGGTGGAGGAGGCTCTAAAATTGGAGTCAATTTTAGAATCGATGCTGAGCAAATGAGAAGAATGTCTGAAAATGGAAGTGCTTTGTCGCGTTTTTTAAATATGAGATCAACTTTTGAGTCAGTCGTCGATTACGAGCGAGCGCTGCCAAAAATCTCTATGGATGTTTACAAAAAGGATTAGTGTTGTGATTGAAGAGTTATCAACATTAATCTCAAACTATTTAAAACAAAGACCGCAGCTTAGTTTGAATTCTTTGGCAATCAATATGGGAGTGCCTGAAACGAGTTTGCGAAGAATAAAAAATTGTGAACTTGTTAGACCTCCAAAGAATGACAACTTGCTTAAGATCTTGTCTTTTATTTTTAAGACTGATGACTTGATGGTTATTGCTGAAAGCCTTCAAGGTGATTTAAAAAACTATGTTAAAGAAGAGTTCTTTCTCCCTGAAAAGGGAAGTGTCGCTTTTGATGTCGATCGATTTATTCCTGATCAGCAGAGCTATCTTATTTATAAATTGGCCGCCAATTCAAATGGAGTCGAGAAGTCTGAAGTTCAAAGGCTCTTTGGTGATTTCGGTCTTATGAGTGCTGAGAAAATGGTAAAAAGTGGAGTCTTAGAAGAGAGAGAGAGTTTCTTTTTTAATGTTCACGAATATTTCAGAATGTCAGATGAGAGGTTCATTGAAAATTTTAAAGCTGTTAGTGATTTCATAAAAGTTCGTGGCAATGAGGAACATGCAAACCTTTATTTTAATTTCTCAGAATCACTTTGCCCGAAGGCCATTAAAAAGATTCAAACGATTCAAAAAAAGGCCAATCGGGATATTCTAAATATCGTCGATTCTAAAAATTCTCAGGGTGAAATTCCTTTCTTTTTCATTGGTGCTATCGATTCGATAAAGTAACTTGAATTTCACGACATGTGTATAAAGTTTAGACAACATTCGTTTGTATTCCCTCAATAATACTTATTAGAATTGGCCCGGATCTTGCTTTAACTATCCCTATGAAAACTTTAATTATTACGACATTACTTTTTGCGGCGAGTGCGACTTATGCGAGCTCTGATTTAACAAATGAAGTTAGAAAGAGACGTAATTGTTATCAAATGATGAAAGAGCACACTCATAATCTCAATGCTCTTTTAATTGAGAAGAAACTTTATAATGATGGTGACACCATGGCCGCTTTTGTTGATGAGTCTCTCTCTTTAAAAGGAGTTGGAAAAAAGGTTGTGGTTAAAGGGCCTTTTAAGCTTACAAAAGATATCACGATCAATCCTGCAAAGAATGCGATCCTACCAATTGTTACAAGTTTACTGGTTTCTGATAAACCGGTTCATTTATATGATCTTCCAAAAATTTCAGATATTGATAAGTTAAAGTCTATTCTTTCGAGTTTAGGAGTGAAGATTTCTGTAGAAGGAAATCGTACAACTTTTCATGCTCAAAAAATTAAATCTAATATGGCCGTTTGTGACATGGTTAAAAATATGAGGGCCTCAATGCTTGTTCTAGGGCCATTAATGGCAAGAACAGGTGCTGGTCGCGTTGCTCTTCCTGGAGGATGTCCAATTGGATCTCGCCCATATGATCTACATGTTGAGGGGCTTAAAGCGATGGGTGCTTTCTTTGATGAAGGTGAGGATTACCTACAAGCTGCTAAGAGAGTTGATTTCCCTGAAGATGTACATCTTAAAGGCGGGAAAGTTAAGTTTCACTTTCCAAGTGTTGGAGCAACTCAAAATATCATGAGTGCTGCAGTTCTTGCGAAGGGAACGACGATTATTGAAAATGCTGCGAGAGAGCCTGAGATTGATGATCTCATGAATTTTCTCAATGCCATGGGAGCCCAGATTTCTTGGTCAGCTCCAGGTGTATTAAAAATTGTAGGAGTTAAAGAACTTAAAGAAGTTCACTATAGGCCGATTGGCGATAGAATTGAGGCCGGTACATATGTCATGATGGCCTTGATGACGAAATCACAGATTAAGATTAAAGGCTTCAATCCAAATCATATGGGTGGAGCACTCGAGGCACTTAAGCAAATGGGTGCTAAGATGGATATTGGTGAAGACTACATTGAAGTTTTTCCAAGTGAATTAAAGCCTATTAATGTAAAAACTCTACCACACCCAGGTTTTCCAACGGACCTTCAATCGCCTTTTATGGCGTTGCTATCAACGGTTGAAGGGGAGTCTACAATTATGGAAACACTCTTTGAAAACCGCTTCATGCACGTGCCATACTTTAATGATATGGGAACAGACATTGTTAGAGATGGAAATTTGGCCACTATTAATGGGAGTGAAAATGCCGTTTTCAATTCTACTTCAGCAAAGGCAACTGACTTAAGGGCAGCTGCGGCCCTTATCATGATGGCATCACGCTCAAATGGAGATGTGGAAATTCATGATGTGAAGCACCTTTTTAGAGGTTATTCAGATATTTTAGAGAAATTGCAAGATCAAGGTATTGATATCGAATTAGTTGATGAATAAAAAAAGGCCCTCTTGTGAGGGCCATTTATTATTTCATCATTTCTTTAAGCATGTTTTTTGCGATGATCATAATCATAACTTCATTAGTTCCAGCACCAATTTCATTAAGTTTATTATCTCTCATCATTCTTTCAACTGGGAACTCTCTTGAGTATCCATATCCACCGTGAAGTTGGATGGCATCCAGAGCAATCTTTGTAGCCATCTTAGGGATCGCAAGTTTAACTTGTGCAGCGGCTACGTTTCCAAGTTTTCCTTCGTCATACATTTTAGCTGTATTGTAGAGGAAAGATCTCATCATCTCTGTTTCTGTCGCCATCTCTGCAAGCATCTTTTGAATGAGCTGGAAGTTTCCAATCTCTTTTCCAAATTGCTTTCTTTCTGTTGCGTATTTTAGACATTGGTCAACGCAAGCTTGAGCAATACCTAGTGAGATCCCTGAGATTGTAATTCTTTCGATCTCTAGGTTCTTCATCATGTGATAGATTGAGTCTCCAACATTTCCAACAAGCTGCTCTTTACCAACTTTAGCATTGTCAAAAATAAGCTCTCCAGTAGGTGAGCTTCTCATACCCATTTTATGAATTGGCTTTCCAACTTCATAGTGACCCTTGTCTTTTTCTAGAATGAAAGTTGAAAGGTCTTTTCTGTCGCTTCCAGTTCTCGTGTAAACGTAGGCAATGTCTGAGTACTGAGCATTTGTGATCCACATCTTCGTTCCATTAAGAAGGTAGTGGTCTCCCTTATCTTCCGCCTTTGTTTGGATTCCAACGGCATCTGAACCATATTCTGGCTCACTCATTCCCATACACCCAATATGCTCACCAGTGATGAGTTTTGGAAGATATTTAGCTTTTTGTTCGTCACTTGCGTTGTTTTGAAGGTTATTTACACAAAGCATTGAGTGAGCGAGGTATGAAAGAGTAGAACCAGCGCAGGCCTTACCAAATTCTTCCATAACAATTGTCGCAGCGAGAGCACCCATTCCGGCTCCACCGTATTGTGGATCCGCTGTAATCCCTAGAACTCCGAGTTCCCCCATTTTTTTGAAGGCATCAAGATTGAAAGACTCGTCATGATCATGCTTTTCAGCATGAGGCGCGAGTTCGTTTCTAGCAAAGTCGCGGCAAACTTCTTGCAACTGTTTTTCTTCTTCTGTGAAGTACCACATAGCGTATCCTTTATTGTTGTTCTTATTTATGTCGATGGTTTATAGCCAGAAGTTTATAGCAAAATTGATGTGGTTTCACAACTTTGCGCAATGTGCCTTTTACGTAAGAATAGTGATTTGTGTGCTTTACATCATTTTTTCATTACTGCTAGAATGAATAAATAGGGATTATCATGGAAGAAAGTACTTATTTTAGCGGAGAGAATTTGAGCCTAACCACACCAGTACCACGCGACAATGACGTTGTCTTTCCTGGAGAAAACTTGTTTTTCTACTGGAAGACCTCTGCCTCACTTTGGGAGAGTAAATTGGCCGATTGTCCAATTGTTGGTAAGGTTTTGGTACCAATTAACTGGGCTTTTCACAGTGACACAGGGGATCAGTTTGATTTTGCTGAGACTCGTCCTGAGACTGATCTTAAAAAACTAGTGGATATTGCGCACAACCTTGGGCGCGAGATCGTCTTTCTTTTACCGCTGTCTCCAGCTCCATTTTTAACAAATGGTGGTGTTCCTCATCTACTTTCGAGATCTCTTGCCTCTGGTCCAAATGGAATGGCCCATGCTTTCTTAGACTCGGAGAAAAAGTTAACAAAGATTTTTTCTTTCTACGATCCAAGAGTTTTTCAGGGCTATGCTAGATTTGTAAAGGCCCTTGGTCGCTATTTCTCAGAAAAGGGAATCGGTGAGGACGTCTACGGGATTAACTGTGGAACCATGGTTGAGGGACAGTTTCAGTCATTTTTTAATGACACTTCGAAGGCCTTTGAACAGGCATTTGGCCGTTTTATTCAGGCCAAGAGAGAAGAGAAACTAAAAGATGACCCAAATGATGATACTCCTCTTATATCAAATGCCCAAGATGAAGCTCTTTTAAAGAGCGAATTTAGAAATACAATTAGAGACCTTTATAAGGCCAGTGCTGAATCGTCTCTTAGTGGAAATTGGGAGGGAACTGTTGAATTCTCTTTTCTCTCTAGTTCCAATGAGGACTTTTTTAATCGTTTGAGTGATCACTATGATCGCAAAACCTATACAAGAGACGTTTTCTCATCTCTTAGTCGTGATATCATTCCTTCAAGTGTTTTAATCCCAACTAAGAATAAAGGGCATGTCTTAAAGACTGTTCTTGATGATCTCGTATCTCAGTCTCAAATTCCATTAAAGTTCACAGATGTTTTCTATGATGAAGAAAATTCATCATTTTTTAGACCTCTTAGTTTTATGGAAGTCTACGAAAATGATTTTCATATTGAGAACGTATGGAAAGATAATGGTCTTATCGATTTTATCGAAGAAGACTTTTACCATGCTCATCAGTATAAAAAGATGGATACGTTTAAGTGGGATGAATCGATTGCTATGACAGATACTATTCGTTTAATCGATGGTGGAAGTCTATCAAAAGAGCGCTTTCATGCAATGCTTAAGTTCTTTATGAACGGTGGGCGAGTTATTCTCGATACGAGAGGACTCGGCGATGAACTTCAAAGAAGGCTTGAATCATTTTATTTGGAAAACTCTCTTCAACTTGAAAAACTTAATTACCATACAAGAGTGCAAAATATCTCTCTTGGCGAGGGGCGTTTGGTTCTCATTGATGGAGCTCCATTGGTTTCGCTTTCAAAAGATAAAGCAAGCTCATTTTGGAACAAAGTCTTTTCTACTTTTGAAACACGTCATTTAAAAGTGGATTTACCTGATGGCGTTGATATTTCTTGGAGAAGAAGGTCAACTTCGGCAAGTGAATTGAGCTATGAAGAAGTGAGAAGACTAGGTGTTTACAATGAAAGTTCTTATAAGAAGAAAGTGATTTTCTCTTTACCGAAGAACTTTGCACTTATTAAAGTATTAGATCAAATGAATGTAACGGTAGAGACACATAATAATACTGTTACGGTTGAAATGCTTCCTGGAGCGTCTGTTAATTTTGATTTTGGAATTTATTCTTAGGGAAGGTCATGGATAAGGTTTTTAACGAAGGTGTTGTTGGGGTTTACCATTATAAAACTGCTTCAGTAGAAGAGGGTGGTCTTTATTATCTCAGTACACTTTTTTGTGACTCAGGCGTTTTAGAGAAAAACCATATTCAAGAATTATTTGAACACGAATATTCTACTAAGATTAATCCAGGAGAGGCCGTTGGCCCTTTTGATGGCCTAGATGATCTCAATCGTTTTGCTTTTAGAGTGTGTGAAGAGTTTGACTTTTCATTCATTAGTTTACACTCTGTTGAGCAATATAACTCGTCTTTACAAGAGGTTTCTGACTCGGGCGAGCTTATTGAAAAGCTTCTAAGTGAAGGAAATATCATTCAAAATATTGAACGTAAGAAGAAAGGCTTCTTTAATAAGTTCTTCAATTAAAATTAAGTCATCTTATTCATAATTCCTGAACAGTTTTAATTTACAATAGTCTTATGAAACTATTGCTCAAATTAATATTCATTTCTGTCATGTTTCTTTGTGCCAGTTCAACCTTTGGTGCGAGAAACCTTTTTCATAAAAAAGTACTCATTCTCAATTCTTATACTCCCCAATATCAATGGACACACGATCAAGTCGATGGAATTAGAGAGGCCCTTGATGGTTATATAGAGAATGAAAAAATCCATGTTGAATTTCTTGCGGGAAGAAGATTTTTAAATGATGCGAAGTACTTTGAAAAACTCTTAGATCTCTTTCGCTACAAATATGCTGAAGAGTACCCTGATGTGATTATAACAACAGATGATTATGCTTTGAACTTTCTTTTAAGCATTAAAGAGGAGCTCTTTACGAATGTCCCTATTGTGTTCGCTGGTTTAAATGTGATGAACCAAGAGATCTACAAGAGTCGAAAAAATGTTACTGGTATTTTAGAAGGGCTTGAAGCTAAGAGAAATATAGAATTAATTCAAACTCTTCATCCAAAGACAAAAGAGATCATTTTGCTCTCAGATCTTACGAGTTTTGGTCAAATGATAAAAGAGGAAGCCCTTGCTGAAATAAGGGAGATGAACCTTAAAAACTTAAAAATTACAGTATGGGAAAATTACACATTAAACGAATTATTCGATAAAACAGGCCAATTAAAAAAAGGATCAGTTATTTTATTGTTAGCTGCTCACCAAGATAAAGCTGGTCGCTATTTTTCTTTTTTTACAGAGCTTAAAAAAATGAGTGAACTCAGCTCTGTACCTATTTATGGAATGTGGGGGAGTCTCCTTATAGGCAATGGGATTGTAGGTGGCTATATGACCAATGCTATCGAACATGGAAGGGATGCTGGAAATATGGCCTTGGAGATTTTAAAAGGTCGTTCAGTAGAAGATATTCCTATTGTTGCGAAAACGGGATTTTACCCTGAGTTTGATTATAAAGTTCTTGCTCGATTTAAGATTGATCTCTCAAAGTTACCGTCTAATTCGAAAATTCATCAATATCCGAAAAATATTTATGAAGAGATTCGAGTACCTCTGGCCATTGGAACTGGGACACTTATCTTTCTCTTTTTCATGGTGATTCTTTTAGATCGTCTTGTGAAAAAGAGAACAGAGGAATTAACTCGTAAAGAACAGGAAGCTAGACAGAGTGCAGAGAAGCTTAGGGCCACTAATGAAACTCTCAATGACTTTGTCGGCATTGTCTCTCACGACATCAGAAGCCCTCTTTCAACAATCACCTCGCTCCTAGAAGTATTAGAGCAGGAACCGGAATCTTCTAAGGAAGTAATCCCCATAATTAAGAAGAGTGCTAAGAAATGTTTCAGCCTCGTTAATGATATTTTAGATATCACTGCGATTCGCGCAGGTAAGGTAAAAATTGAATTTAAAACAATACGATTCAAAGAATTGGCGATGAAAGCTTTATTTGAAGTTTCTCACTTCGCAAAGAGTAAGCAAGTCGATATTAAAGTTGATATTGATGAATACTTAAAAGTTGAGGCTGATCCAGACCGCTTAGAGCAGGTTCTAATTAATCTTCTTTCGAATGCAATTAAATTTAGTAATAAGGGAAGTTCTATTCATCTGATTGCTCATGAGGAACAAGACGATATTCATATCTCTGTCTCTGACAATGGAGTTGGAGTTCCGAAAGATCTTCTACCAAAACTCTTTTTAAAAAATGTAAAGACCACAAGAGAAGGGACGTCTGGAGAACAAGGGACAGGTTTTGGCCTACCCCTTTCTTTTGATATTATTAAAGAACATGGCTCTATACTTAAAGTTCAAAGTGAAGAAAATAGAGGCTCAACATTCTCTTTTAATTTAAAAAGAGCACTCTAAATTAGGCCGCTTTTTTTAAGATGCTTGTTGATTCTTCTTCCAACACTTCTAAGATGACTTTTCTTACTTTGGCTCTCATCACATCGCGAATTGTGTCATCAATTTGATCATCAATAGATTCCATTAAAATTTGATGACAAATATCTTTGGCCTTAGATCTAATATGTCCATGAGTTATCTCTAGTACATCAGCACCTTCTTCTTTTTGAGAGGCACCTTCGATCATTGTATTGGCGATGAATTCATAAACTTTGATCCACTCATTTTGTAATTCATTCGTCCACTTGTCTTGGAAAAAATGCGCGAATGTTTTTAAAAGCGTTTGACCAACAAGTGGGTAGTGATCTTCTTCTACACCATAACCGACGTGTCTCTTTCCAGACTTTAGAAGATAGTCTCTAAGCTTTTCTGGGTTATCCAAATTATCTACGGCCAGAACAAGAGCTCCTAGAAGTTGTTTCTTCTGCGCTTCCATATTGACGTTTTCAAAGAGGGGTCTTGCTTGGGGGTAGTCCTGAAAGAGAAATTCATAAAACTTTGAAACTACTTCCATCCCAATTGGGCGAGCGACATCGAATGATTCTCTAATCATTTGAATATTAATACTCATATCTATCTCCTTTAAAAACCGTGATAGGTTCTTATCGAGCTATCATATGAATTAATAAAGGTAATTATTTCTCAAGATAATCCGGACAAATCTTTAAATAGACTGGTCCCATTTTTGTATCGAGTGGAATGACGATAATGTCAAAAGGGCTATCGATTGTTTTAGCGCGTGAATAGGTTGGAATAAGCATGCCAAGGTTGTAATTGTGGACATTGAGATTGGTTTTAGCTCCACCGTATACAATATTAACGAATTCTGAGGCGAGGTCACAGTTTTCATCGTTAAATCCTTCAAAGGGGATTCCTGTCATTTGCTCATATATTTGCTTATAAGTATCGACAGGGAATGAAATGAAAAAGGTCCCATTAAAGAAACTCGATTCAATAACAAGTTTACCTCTTACTCCAATATTTTTATCTTTGGTTTTAGAGAGAAGGTGTGGTTTAAGGGCCTTCACTTCTCCTTGAGTCCATTGTTCAAATGTTGATACGGCTGAATCAATGAAATGTTTCATAAACTGGGTATCAACGTTGTAGCTATTCTTTCCTTTGTTTTCAAATTCTGTAATGAGATTGAGTAGATTACTCGATACCTTTGTTGCATCAGCTGGAAGAAAAATCGCTTTAAGATTTTGAACTTTGACCTCTTCGAGAATGGGCTTTATCTCTTGAAAATTTTCAGAGCCAAGAAAAATATAGCCTCTTTTTCCTCCCTCGGAATTGAGATAGGCATTTAAAATTTCTTTGGTTTTATCTAGTCCAAAACTATCTTCTAAATAGAGTAGATCAATTTTGTGGCCTTGAAATTCTTCCAGAAGATCTTCTGCAGTCGTAATGATTTTGGTTTGAGCCTGACCGTTGATTTTGTCATTTAGCTCACCTAAAAACTCTGGCTTTGTAGAGGCGAAAACCACGTTGGAATTGGACATTATTTTTCCTAATTTGAGATTTCTCTTATTATAAATGAAGCTAATTTACGAAACAATTAAAGAAGAGGAGAGTTAAAATAAATATCAATAAATCAATAGGTTATCTTAACTCTCTGGAGATATTTTAATTAACTTTTAAATTGACGGTCATGGCCTTATGATCGGAACCTTCAATTTGCCCCCAAACTTTGGCATCGCTATAACTTAGACCTTTGATAAAAATAAAGTCTATAATTCTTCCAAAGACGCGCATTCTATCATCATGTTCTTTATCAAATTTTACAACTTTCAGTCCGAGTCGATTCATAAGATCAAAGAGTAGATTTGCTTTTTTCTTTGACCATGTATTGAAGTCTCCCGCGAAAATAATAGGGCCTTTATGTTCTTTAGCAATTGATGCTAAATTATATAATTGATAGGAGAGCTTCTTTGTCGAAACAAAATTAACCGCGTGAATGTTGAGAACGAGAAGGCTCTCTTTTAAGCCTTTCAATTTGTACTTCGTAACCATACTCATCTTAGGCGTCTTAATGATTGGCTCTCTTCTTGGTGATCTCACAGCGTTGGAGAAGATCGGTTCTACTTTAGAAGCGGTAATTACTCCTGTTGGAATCATATCTTCTTCATAGATAAAACTAATCCCTGCATCGAATTGGTGATCTTTAAATTCTTCAAATGTTGATTTCATTTTTTCGTTTAAAAACATTTCTTGGAGAATAAGGATGTCTCTACTTTGACCAAGTTCATTGATATCTTCAGACCAGGATTCTTTCTCGCCTTTGTACATATTCCAAACGAGCAATGAAATATGTTCTGGATCAAGCTCTTCACTTTGAGCTTGCCCGAATTTAATCTGCATTTTATTTTTAGTGGGAATTTTTAAATTAGGCCAAGCATGACAATTTGCTTGTAGTCCAAAAAGGGCAATGATGCCCACTAAGCTCCATCTCATTAGCATAAAAAATCCTTCTTTTATGTATTTCTCTACATAGTTTGAAGGAGTTTCGTGGGAGATGGCAATAAAAAAAATTGCGAATTCCCGCTAGCTTATGAGTCTTGTCGTTAGAAATTTTAAAGTACGTTTAACTTAACTGTCAGTGGTTTGTGATCAGAACTAGTAAAGTCAGATAATACTTTAGCATCTGAGTAATTTAGTCCTTTGATAAAAATATAGTCTAGAGGATTACCAAAGAATGTCATTCTATCATCTTGATCAAATTCGATGGCCTTAAGATTATGAGAGCTCATGAAGCGATCCATGAAGTTAAATCTTTCTTTAGACCAAGTATTAAAGTCTCCAGCGAAAATAATAGGGCCTTTATGCTCTTTTAAAGTAGTGTTGAACTTTGTAAATTGAGAGATAAAGGTTTTAAGTGAGACAAAGTTAATCGAGTGAATATTGATGACCAAAAGTGAGTCATCTCTTCCTTTTAATTTATACTTCGTAACTAAACTCGTTTTTGGAGTTTTAAGAACGGGCTCTCTTTTTTGTGTTCTCATGGCCTTCGCCATAGAAGGACTTGCTATTGATCCTGTAAGGACACCTGTTGGAACATTTGTCTTTTTATAGATAAAACTTATGGCGGCATCAAATTGATAGTACACAAAGCTATCAAAGACAGCATTCATTTCATCGGTGAGCAACATTTCCTGTAAAAGTATGAGGTCTTTGTTGTAGCTGAGTTTCTTTATATCTCTAGGCCAATTTTCCTTTTCTCCCTTGTAGATATTCCAAACGAGAAGGGAAATGTCATCAGGATCGAGTTCATTGGTAAATGTTTGACCAAAGCTTAAATGTTGTTCATTTTCAGTGGGAACCTGGATATTTGTCCAAGCAAAGCTGCTTGAAATACAATAGGTCAAAAAAATGAATATTAAAATAATTTGTCTAGTCTTCAATTTAAATCATCAGTTCTATCTAAAAAATTAACTCTTAAATCTACTGTTAGCGCCTTGTGGTCTGATCCTTCCCTGTCTGTTCTAACCCGCGCGAAGGAATAATCTAGTCCGCGAACATATATGAAATCGAGAGGATTCCCTAAAAACTTAAGTCTATCATCATCTAGAAAATCAATTGCCTTAAGATCATACTCACTCATGTAGTTTTGAAGATAATTAAGTCTCTCTTTTGACCATGTGTTAAAGTCGCCTGCAAAGATAATTGGACCATTATGTAATTTAAGAATTGAACTATATTCATCTAATTGAGATGAAAAGCTCTTTAGGGAGACAAAATTAATTGCATGAATATTTATTACAAGGAGTGTGTCATTTCTCCCTTCTAAACTATACTTAGAAACCATACCGGTTTTAGGTGTTCTTAAAATAGGTTCTTTCACTTTGCTTATAAATGCTTTACTAACAAATGGTTTTGCTCTTGAAGCAGTTATGACACCTGTAGGGATATTTTCGCTCTCATAGAGAAAGCTAATTGCTCCATCAAATTGATAATTAGTAAACTCCTCGAGCACAGATTTCATTTTCTTATTCAGTAACATTTCTTGGAGAAGTATTAAGTCCTTATTGTGGCTTAAGCTTTTTAGATCGGATGACCAATCCTCTTTATTCCCTTTAAAAATATTCCAAACGAGTAGGGAAATCTGATTTGGATTCAATTTTTCTTCTAGTGCTTGTCCAAAACGAAGTTGTTGAAATTGTTCTTCAGGGGTCTTGATCTTCATCCACGCAAAGCTTGTTGAATTCAAACTTGTAAACACAATTAAAAGTAAAACAAATAGTTTAAAAAACATTCAATTCTCCAAGTCATCAGAAATCTTTTTGGAATCGTTAATTAATATTATTGATATTGCTAGGATCTATTTTGCACAATGACTTTATGACTTTATTGTTTTTTTTATATGAATGTGTGAAATTGAAAAGCTACTTATCTTTCTTAATTAAATTAGTAGTTTAAGTCATTTGTGTCCAAGCTAACCTTAGAGTTTTGAAATTTTTAAGAATGGGGTTTGAAATTTAGAATCAATCCCTTGTTCCAAATAGTATTTAAGTGTATGAAAAGAGGGAAACAAAAAGAGAAAGGGAAGACGTGAAACCAAACCTAGAAAAGAGATCACTCTATTCATTTACAATTAACGATTTAAGGGACCATTTTCAAGAGAATGGACTTTCTAAATTTGTGGCCAATCAAATTTATGATTGGATTTACAAAAAGCACGTTCACAATTTAGATGAATGGACGAATGTTTCTAAAAAGGTGAAGTCTTATATCTCAGAGAATCTCGATACGCGTCTTCCAAGAATTGTTTGGAACGGCTTATCTGTCGATGGAACAAGAAAATTTCTCGTCGCTATGACTGATGATAAAACGGTTGAAGCTGTGGCCATCCCAGCAAAAAATAATCGCTTAACTCTTTGTCTCTCATCGCAGGTTGGTTGTGCTATTGGTTGTACTTTTTGTCACACCGGAACGATGGGTCTGACTCGTCACTTAGATAGCTCTGAAATTGTAGGGCAGTTCTTAGCTGTTCAAAACTTTCTCAATACAGAGTCCAAAGGTGAGAAATTAACAAATATTGTCTACATGGGACAAGGTGAGCCTCTTCACAATTTTGAAAATGTTAAAGTTGCAACACAGATCTTTACTGATGATCATGGCCTTATGCTTGGTCAAAGAAAGATCACCCTTTCAACTTCTGGACTCGTTCCTCAGATTGAAAAATTACACGAGTTTCCACCAGTAAATATCGCGATTTCTTTGCACGCAGCTCATAATAATATTCGCTCTGAGTTAATGCCGATTAATAAGGCCTATGATTTGGATCGCCTTCTTGAGGCGATTAAGAAAATTCCTCTAAAAGCACACCGTTGGATCACATATGAGTATCTTCTCATTTCTGAGTACAATGACAGAAAAGAAGATGTCGATGCGCTAGAGAAGCTTCTCGATGCGAAGGTTTCTAAAATTAATCTTATTCCGTTTAATGAATACCCTGATAGTGATTTTAAAAGACCAAGTGAAAACAGAATCAAATGGTTTCAAAATGAGCTAATGAAAAAAGGTTATATTACGACAGTAAGAACGACAAAGGGCTCTGACATCTTGGCCGCTTGTGGACAACTAAAAAGTGAAATGGAAGATAAGATTAATCTCTGGGATTAGTCCATTAAAGGCCAAGCTTTCATTTTATCTTGATCTTTTTTCTCAGTCTTCGGGGCTTCTGAAGATGGGCCACGCTTTTGTTCTTCCTCTTCCGATGCTAGGAAACGATCACTTTCAGCTTCTTCTTGGACACGAAAATTGGAATCCCAATTCTCTTGCTTTGGTTTACTATTTGAAAGATCGTAATCATTTTTAAGCTCAACAGATGGTGCCTGATATTGCTCCGCGTGAACTGTTGATATAATCACTGATACTATAAATAAAATAAGTTTTTTCATGGAATCCTCCACCTTTTCTTAATTATCGTCCAAATTTTTACAAACCTTAAGGAGAAATCCACAGAAAAAGACTCTAAATGTTTACGGAACTCAATGTTTTTGGGAAGATATACTCACCACAATTATTGGCCCAAGGTTGGGTACTAGTCATGTTCTAGGCAAAATGGAGTTGAATAGTGAGTACGAAAAATAGAGCCGTAACTGGTGTTCTTATTATGATTGCCCTTTTCTTTATCGTTCTGATGATTTTCGCAGGCTTTACAATGAAGGTTTTTGAAACTGAAAACCAAACTGTCACTAAGGCTTCAATTGGTATTATTGAAGTGAACGGCGTGATCATGGATTCGAAAAGAACAGTTGAGCTTCTTCACAAAGCTGAGAAGGACGACTCAATTAAGGCCATCATCATGAGAATCAACTCACCAGGTGGAGCAGTTGGACCAACTCAAGAAATCTATGAAGAGATTCGTCGTATTGACTCTGCTTTTGAAAGTAAGAAAAAGAGCGCGACAAAAGGAAAACCAATCTATGCTAGCTTTGGTTCTATTGCCGCTAGTGGTGGTTACTATCTAGGTTCTGCCTGTAGAAGAATTTATTCAAGCCCAGGAACTTTAACAGGTTCAATTGGTGTTATTATGCAGTTTACAGATCTTTCTAAGCTCTTTGAATTTGCGAAAGTTAATCCTCAGCCACTTAAGGCCGGTCGCTACAAAGACATCGGTCAACCATATCGTCCAATTACTGAAGAAGAAAAGGCCATGATGGGTGCGCTTCTAGGTGGTGTTCATGAGCAATTTATCACAGATATTATGAAAACTCGTAAGGAGAGAATCAAAGGTGATATTAGAGAGCTTGCTCAAGGGCAAATTTTCTCAGGTGAACTGGCATACCAATATGGACTTGTTGATAAGCTTGCTGGCCTTTGGGCAGCAGGTCGCGAAATTCATGAAGAGCTAGGTCTTGATGGTGAATTTGCATTTAAAGAAATTAAGAAGAAAAAGAAAAAAACAATTTGGGACATTTTAGAAAATGTTGAAGAAGTGAGTACGAACCTCAATTTAGAGGGGCTTGTTCACGGAACTCCAGTCTTGATGTTTAAATAGGGATAAAGAATGACTTTTGATCAATTGATCGCTTGGGCCCAGGACCACCTGCTGGCCATCATTGCACTCGGTAGTATGTTAATCCTTTTCTATCATTACTTGATGGAGAAGGACACTGGTATAAAACTTTCTAAGCGCTATAGAAATTCAATCTATGAAGCACAATCAAAAGTCTTTCTCAATGCTACTCAATACCTTATTTCTGGAAATAAAGACCTCGCGATTAAAGAATTTTTAAATGCCGTTGATATTAACAGAGAAACAATAGAAACATACTTTGCCCTTGGAGGTCTCTTTAGAAGTAATGGAGAGATTGAAAAGGCCATTAGTATCCACCGCTCATTGATCGCAAGAGAAAATATTTCTGAATCCTCACGATTGCATGCTCTAAAAGAGCTCGCTGTCGATTTTGATAAAGGCGGATTCATTGATAAGGCGATTGAAACTTATAAAGATGTTTTAAAAATCAATCGCGATCAATATGAAGTCATCCAATCACTCTGCCGTATTTATGAAGATATAGGGGAGTGGGATCAGGCCTATAATTATCGCATCATGCTTTCTAAAGTTGGACATGAAAACCAGGCAGAGACGATCTCTCATATTCTTGTTCAAAAGGCCAAGGCACACTTTGAAAAAGCAGAGTTTGGTGCATGCCATGAAGATTTAGATGATGCTTTTCGTTTTGCACCTTCTGTATCAGCAAAAATCTTAAGACTTAGACTGTTACTCCAAGAGGGAGATCTAGAGGGGTCTAAATCACTTCTTCTCGAATTATTAAAAGAGCATCCAATGTATGCTTCATTTATTTTTGAATCTCTTGAAGAAGGATTCAAAGGAGATGAGTCTCAAAAAGATTCTTATAACACGCGCTTTAAGATGATTCGCGATTTCTTTTTGGATCTTGATGATATGGAACTTCTCTCATCACCATCAGTTATTCTTTCTAAGGTTAGATTATTAAAGAGTGATGGGAAAATTGGAAGTGCCTACGAGGTTCTTAAGCAGTGGATGGAGACGAATAAGAATCCTTCAGAAGTTATGAAAGCAGAGTATGTGAAACTTCTGATTGAGTTAGATAAAACGCAAGAAGCGATGGCCCATATGAAAAAGTTATTGGATGGACTACACCAATCTCTAACGAAACACTTTTGCCGTGAATGTGGGTATAACTCTGATGAAATCTTTTGGCGCTGTCCTCAGTGTCACCAGTGGGAGACGATTCAATTTAGATGGAAGGTTTAATTTCATGATGAAAAAACTATTCATAATCTCATTAATGATTGTTACGACAAGCTCCTTTGCTAAAAGCAAGGCTAAGGTGATTCGTGTTGCTTATTTGCAAACTATGTTTGCTCAGCTCCATCAAAACCCTGATCGTTATTCCCAGATTTTAACGACTTTTGAATGTGGTCATCCCTTCAGAGTGATGGCAATCAAAGTTGGAGACAAAGAACGGTCGGTCTTTGAAAAAGATTGGCTTATGATTAAATCTGGTGGTTATGTTGGTTATATTCAAAAAGAATTTGTCTCTGATAAGAAAGTTAGAGATTGTTTTAATATGAAATATTCAAAATTCTATGACAGCCTCAATTTGAATTTATCGGAAATGTATTATTGGGGGCGTCTCTACGACCAATTTAATTATGGAAAGTCGATGACACAGGGGAATGGACTATGAAAAAGATCATCTTACCTCTTTCATTACTATTTCAAATTTCATCTTACGCCCAAGTTGAAAATGAGTTTGTTGATTTCTCTAAAATTAAGAAAGTCCTAAAGAAAGACGGCCTTGATGAAGAGGCTAGAATTAAGCTCGAAAAAGAAAAAGAGAAGAAGGCCCAGAAAGTTAAAGAGATGCAGTCTAAGTATAATCTTCCTGTCCGTAGTGAGTTCTGGGACTTCGCTACAGAGCTTTGGCTCGTGAAAAATGCTCCTGTATTAAAGTGGGATATCAAAAAGCCTGACTATGGGGTGAATGAATACTTCTCTAAATTTCTAAATAAGTATGGTCACTTTGGTGTTAAATTTAGAGTTCTCTATACAGAGTCTCCAAACGTTACTCACATGGCACTGCCTTCTAGTGAGAATCAATTTACATTCTTAATTTCTGTTCCATTCATTAGAACAATGGATTTAACAAAAGCAGAGATCTCTCTTCTTATGTTTGAAGACTATCTTCGTATTAAGAACGAGTACTTTATAAAAAAGATTGAAGACAAGTCATTGATGGATTTCTTTGGAACAAATTACTATGGGAAAAAACTCGACAAGGAAATCTTGAAAAAGGTTCTCGCAAAATACGATGAAGTTATTTGGGATAAAGGTTTTGAAGTCAGTGAACAATACACAGTGACAAAATCGATGGAGAGTTATTTAAGAAATGACTTAGAGCTATGGAATCGCTACATGGATCTTCTTTCTAAAATTCAGACTCTCGTAAAAACAAATATTCTCTATAAGGGATATAATAAAATATATCCTTCACCTGAGTTGCAAATAAAATGGCTAAGCCCAAAGAAGGAAATTCTATGATGGTTAAAAGGCTTGATCGTTTTTTTGATCACAACCTTTTGACTCATTTCTTACTCTACGGACTTTTTTTCTTTGTTCTATGGTTTGTTCATATGGGAGTTATTTCTCTCATCACATTCTTTCACCTTCAGCTCTCACATAGCTTCGCTATCATTGATAATTGGATTACTGATCAAGCGTGGATGATTGCCGTGATCTGCAAGCTCTGTGCTAGTTTTGTTGTTATAAAGTGTGTCAGTATTTGGTCCTCTTCTCGTAGACCTTTTGTAGACTCTCTCATTGAAGATTCAAGGCCTATCGATCCTCTTATTTGGGTTGTGTCTTTATTTCTTTTTGCTTTTTGTTTGATTTTAGGAAGTCCTGTCGTCAATGAATTTTCTCAATTTAGTTTCTGGGGAATGATAAGTTCATTTCTATTGATTGGAACTTTTTATAGTTGTGATGTCGTTGTTATTAACATGGTTGAGCAAATTTATCCGACAAAAGGGACAATGAGATTATCGCGTACAGTACTTTATTGTTTGATGAATTTTCTTTTCCTAAAAAATACTTTTGTTTATACGAAGGGGTTTGATTTTCCTTATCTCTTTTCTATTCTCCTTCTGGTTAGCTTTATATCAATAGGGCAGAGGAGTTGGAAAAGTCTGATTCCCTACCTCGGGCTTTATATTTTTCCACTCTATATCTTTTTAGGAGAAGATTTATTTTGGAATTCTGAGTATTCTCCTTTTGTTTTTTCAAGACCAATCGAGTCAGTCCATTATTTAATTATGCTTTTAGCCACGAGCATCTATCTTTATTACAAGCAACGTAGGTCTGCATAAGCTTCCACGGTTTTCAGTTGCACTTTCACTTGTTAGAATAATTTAAGTTAAGAAAAACTTAATAGGAGTTTGAATGGAACACCAATCATTAGATATTATGGCAATCATTCTGGCATCAGGCTGGGTTGTTAAAGGCGTTTTAATTTTACTTATTGTATGTAGTATCGCTTCATGGGCCATTGTTTTTTTAAAAAAGAGAATGCTTTCAAGATTGAATGATAGTAACGAAAACTTTCTTCAAGTGTACCGTAGTTCTAATTCTCTAAAAGAAGTCTATGACGCTTGTGATACTTTGGAGAGTTCTCCTTATCGCTCACTATTTGTTCATGGATATAAAGAATATTCAAAATTAAAAGAATCCCTCGGAGGTGATCGTTTAGAGCTTGGAAACCACTACCAAGCCTTTGGTCTAGAGTCTCTTGAACGAGGGCTTAAAAAGGGAGTTAATGAGGTTGATGGCGAATTACAGTCACTTCTTCCAACTCTTGCTTCAATTAGTTCTGTTGCTCCTTTTATTGGTCTATTTGGAACTGTATGGGGAATTATCGATTCGTTTAAAGGTCTCGCTGGTGGAGGTGCTACTCTTGATGCCGTTGCCCCTGGTATTGCTGAGGCCCTTGTTGCCACTGCTGTCGGTCTTGCTGCAGCGATTCCTGCCGTTTGGTTTTTTAACTCATTAAGTAATGACAACAGTAAAATTCATTCGCAAATGGAGAGCTTTGGACAAGAGTTTCTAAACGTTATTGAAAGAACTGTTGTTCATAAGTAGAGGATTCTATGGCCTTTAATGTCGGAAAAAATGGAAACAAAGGATCGATTTCAGAAATCAACGTAACTCCACTTGTCGATGTTATGCTTGTTCTTCTTGTTATCTTTATGATCACAGCTCCTTTAATGCTTAATGGGATAAAATTAGATCTTCCTAAGACCAAAGATGTTAATAAGCTGAACCTTACGGCCAAACAAGTAATTCTCTCTTATGCAAAAACGGGTGAATTTTTTATTGGAAAAGATAAGGTTTTAGAAAAGGAATTAATTGATGTTGTTAAGACATCTTTTAAGTCGACTAAAACAGATACATTATTTTTAAGAGCTGATTTTGGACTTGAGTATGGGTCAGTTGCAAAACTTATGTCCCATCTAAAGAGGGGAGGAATCACTAAGATTGCTCTTGTTACTGAAATTGAACAATCAGGGCGTTAATGGTTTTGACAGGATATAGTGAAAGAAAATTCCACAAGTACTTTTTCCTTTCTTTAGCGCTACACCTAACTTTAGCGGCGACACTCCTATTTCTACGTGAAACAAAAATTCTTGAAATGGCCGAAATTAAAAAGAAGAATCTTGAGCTTATTCAAGCATCTGTTCGTGTCGATGTTGTCGCTATGCCAGAGCATACGATTAAAGAACTAAAGGCCATGCAAAAAGATATTTTACGAGCAGCTCCAAAGCAAGAAGCTCCAGTGAGTGAGGCAAAAACTGAAAGCAAGCCTGATATTGTTGAAGATGATTCTCCAAAGCTTATTAAAGAAGTGAGAAAGAAATCTTTTGCTGAGCGAATGAAAGAGCTTTCACAGAAAAAGACTACTACTAAGACTAAGAAAGTCGATACAAAGAATCTTTTTGATCAATCGGTCAATAAGCCTAAAGACGATTCAATTTCTAATTTTGCAAGAAAAGAACTGAAAGACCTTGTCATTCAGGGAAATAAGCTTGCCAAGGGGAGTGCTATTACTGGGAGTGGTAATTCTCAAGATATGAGTCGATTTGCTCAGTATGTAAGTTCGCTGCCAGATATCGTAAGACCTCATTGGAGATTACCGAGTTACCTTATTAATAAAGATTTACGTTGTCGTATTCGCGTCTATTTAGCTAAGAGTGGAAAGCTAATACGAGCAGAAATTTATGAATCAAGTGGTGTTTCGGAGTTTGACTCCAAGGCACTCGAGGCCGTTAAAAGTGCCTCACCATTTCCTGATTTAGGAAGTGATATTGGAAAGTATGGAGCTAGTGGAGATATTCTCCTTGGTTTTCCTCTTTAAAGGGATAAGTTATGAAAGTATTCGCAACTTTAATTTTATTATTCTCATCAATCTATTCATCTGCTAACACGCAAAGTGGATTGACTCTTGTTGCTGTAGGTGAGGCTGAATTAGAAACTGAAAAACTCGTTGTAAGAGAGCCTTACTTAAATGGAAGCTTTACTGTCGATGAGTTAGCTCAGATTAAAGAATTTACAGAAGTATTTAGAAATGATTTTTCATTTTATAAAAAACTTTATTCTGTTCAGATTCCTGGTAAGAATCCTTTAACTACTTTTGAGTCGCTGAATTTTTCTGAATTAAAGCAAAAGGGTGTTCGCATTCTAATGCGTGTTCTCGCTTCGAAAAGTAATCAAGGCCTAGAGTATTCTTTTGAAGCGTGGAAGAGTGAGGATGCTTCTTTAATAGTAGAAAAAAAGGGTATTCTCTCCGGGGATATAAGAGAAATTGCTCACAGCATTTCTAATGATGTTTTCAAAAAGCTTAATGGAAAAGAATCTATCTTTAATTCAAAGATAACTTTCGTCTCCGATGTATATTCCTCTGCGGCACAGGGAAGTAAGACAACAGAACTTTTCATTATGGATTTTGATGGACGTAACGTTAAGAAATTAACTAATCACAGAGGTGTTGTTCTTTCTCCAGCTTTTTCTAAAGATGGTCAGCAAATTATCTACAGCCTTATTCAATCGAATGTTTCAAAGAGTAGAAACGTTGCTCTTAGACTTTATGACTTAAATACAAAGTCAGATACACTTCTTTCTAATAAAGGTGGAATCAACTCAGGAGCAGTTTTTACGCCTGATGGTGAGTCTATTATTTTAACTCTCTCACATGTGGGGAATGCTGAAATCTTTGAAATGAACCTTAAAACAAGGAAGCTAAGAAGAATCACACGCTCTTATTCACCTGATGTTGATCCGAGCATCTCTGTTGATGGATCACTTATGACTTTTCTCTCTGGGCGTCCAGGAAAGCCTATGATCTATACAATGGACCCTAGTGGAATTGAGAAAAATGTTAAAAGAATCAGCTATATAGGTCGTTTTAATGCCACTCCACGCTTTTCTCCAGATGGGAAAGAGATTGCGTTTTCATCATGGCTTGACCAAAGATTTGACATCTTCCGTATAAATTCTGACGGTACGGGATTATCAAGACTTACAAAAGACTTTGGCTCTAATGAAGACCCAACTTATTCAAATGACGGGGAGTTCATTGCTTTCAGTTCACAGAGGGTCATCTCCTCTAAAAAGGCCGATCAAAATATATACATTATGGACCGTGAAGGGGAGATTATTGGCCCAGTCACGAAGAATTTCGGAAATTGTATAACTCCTAGATGGTCTAAGTAGTTGTGAATTGGGGGAATAGAGTAAAAAGTATAAACACCTGAGCATTTTAGTCTTGTAAATTTTATAGACGCATCGTATTATGTGTTTAGCTTAACGCTTCGCGCAATGTAAGATTTACAAGAAATAAACTGACAGGGAGTTATACAATGACAAAGGCAATGGATAAAAAGACGACATCTTTAGAGACTCTAGTGACAAATCTTCTGACAACACTAGACGAGAGATTTTTCTTTAGTGAATTGTCTAAGCATATCTCTGAGAATGTTGCTTGTGATTCAAATAGCATTAACATTATTGGTGCTGATTCTTCTGCAACACTTATCGCAAGAGATGGTAGAGAAGTTGAGAATGGTAGAAGACTTGAAAAAGGCGAAGGTGTTGCCGGTCAAGTTGTAAGAACAAAGAAGTCGTACTTTTCAAACAGCGTTGCAAGAGATCCACTCTTTGCTACTTGTAGAGACGAAGACGTTATTGCTGAGCTATGTGTTCCTGTTGTAGTAGACGGACACGCGATTGCAACAATCCACGTACAATCAAAATCGGAAGAGATTCAATTTTCAAGAGATAATATGAATGAAGTTCTAGCGGTTCTTAATGAGCTTGATAAACCACTTCGTAATATGAAGATGTATCTTTCTGCTAAGAACCTTAATGAGTCTCTTCAAAGACAAATTGAGCAAAAAGAACAAGAGCTACAAAAGTCTCAATCAAGTGTAACAATTGCTGATACATATAGAATTAAAGACAAAGAAATCATCGGTAATTCTCCAACAATGAAGAGAATCATCGAAATCGCTGATAAAATTGCAGCTGCTGATACTTTCGCACTTATTAAAGGTGAGTCAGGAACTGGTAAAGAGATGATCGCTAGAAGAATCCACTGCCGTTCTGTAAGAGGAGAAAATGCATTTATCTCTCTAGACTGTTCAGCACTTCCAGAAGATAGACTTGAAATTGAACTTTTTGGTGAAGTTTCAGGAATCGTTGGTGGAGCAATTAAAGAAAGAGCAGGAATGATTGAAGCTGCTAACAATGGAACACTATTTTTAAATAATATTCACGCCCTTCCTGTAAGATTACAGGCAAAGCTAATGAATTTCATTAACGATGGAATGGCCTTCAGAGTTGGAAGCCAAGCTCCTTACAGAGCGAACGTAAGAGTTATCTCTGCAACGACAAAAGACATCGATGAAATGGTATCTGAAGGTACATTTAGAGAAGATCTAACTTATGCCCTAGGAGTACTTAAGCTAGAAGCACCTTCACTAAGAGAAAGAAAAGAAGATATCGAAGTACTTGCTACTCACTTCCTAAACACTGGTAAGAAAGTTGATGATCAAAAGTCTCTTTCTCCTGGAGCAATCACAGCTCTTCTAGAGTACAGATGGCCAGGAAATGTTCGTGAACTTCAATCAATCATGGAAAGAGCTTATATTCTTTCAAGTGGTAAAATTGTTGAGAGAGACCACCTTGCTGAATCAGTATTTAGCAAAGAACAACACGAAGAAACTCAAGAAGTAGAAGCTATCTCATTCTCTGAGATGACACTAGACGAACTTGAAAGACGTCATATTATGATGACTCTAGAGCACCTAAGCGGTAATAAAACTAAAACAGCTAAGGTTCTTGGGATTACTGTTAAGACTCTTTACAACAAGCTCCACAGCTACGGAATGATTCAACCTAAAGAAGCTTAAGAAATATAAGGGCCCAAGTGGCCCTTTCTTATAAAAACCAACAAAATTTGAATTATTGAATAGATAAATGTACGATTTAATATCGAAGGAGCTCTGCTATGAGTAAAGAAACACAAGCGGCCCAGGAAGCACCAAAAACGGGTAAGAACTTTAAGTCATCTGCGGATGTAGAAAACTTTTACCGTTTTGTTTATGAAAACAATTTAAGAAGAGAAGCGAAGATGATTTTAAGTGCAATTACCGGCCTATCAAAATCAGCAAGCAAAACAAAAAGAAAAAGAAGATCTAAAAAAGTACAGTAATATTACTGACCACCTCAAGCAGAGGTGGTTTTCCAATTGGGGAGTGTGGACATGGATGTTGAAAAGTCCCGCGTTATTTTTGATCCTATCTATGGATTTATCAAGCTTACAAATATTGAATACGAGATCATTCATTCTCCCTTCTATCAAAGATTAAGATGGATTAAGCAACTAGGATTTTCTTTCTATGTTTTTCCTGGTGCGGAACATTCACGTTTCGGTCACTCTATTGGTGTTATGTTTAACGCCCATAAAATTCTACAGTCTTGTGGAAGAGCTGTTAGTGATGCCGATCTTTTCAATCCAAAGTGTTTAACTAAAGAAGCCGTTTATCATAAGTCTCTGCGAATTGGGGCCTTGCTACACGACCTTGGGACATTTTGTTTTTCTCACACAACTGAGACTTCTTATATTCGATTTGGTGAGACGACGAAGTCTAAAAATGGAAAAGGTCTTAAAGACGATCATGAAAACCTTGGTTCGTTTATTATTAAAAATACAGATTATCCTGGTGGTATTACTCATATTCTAAAAAAATATGGCCTCGATCCACAGACCGTATCTGACCTTGTTAAAGGTGTTGATCCTTCTATTATGGCCAATCAGATTCTTCACTCTGAAATTGACTGCGATAGAATGGACTATCTTCTAAGAGATGCTCACTATACAGGATTAAAATATGGATCTTATGATAGAGACTACCTGTTATATCATTTTCAACCAGTCAATGTTGGCGGACACGATATTTTAACGATTCGTCATAATGCTCTTCACAGCGTTGAAGACTTTTTGAATTCTCGTTTTGCTTGGTACTCCCAAGTTATTCGCTCTGCTCGTGGCGCTCGCTATGATGCTATTGCAGAGAGACTATGTGCTTTCTTTTTAGAGAAAGGTCTTATCTACCGTTATAGTGATCTTCTTGAGATGATTGCCAAAGATCCAATGCGATTTTTTGGATTTAATGATTCATATTTTATGGGTCTTGTTCATGAAAACTATCTCAATGGAACATTAGATAAATATCCAAAGATTAAAGACATGGCAAAAGCACTTCTTCTAAAGACGGGGGCAAGGGCCATTCGATGTGATGAGTTTAAGCAAAGACTTCTTAATCAAGAAGAAGAAACAGCTAATATGAAAATCTATAAGAGGGCCGAGCAAAAAGTTCAAGAGATTCAAGATATTCTTGATAAGAAAGGTGGACCTGAAGATTGGATTCTTCCAGATCTTCCTAAGAAAGATATTATCTTTGTTCGCTCTCCAAAACTACTTGCTAAAGATGCAGCAGGAGCTAAGCAAAATCTCTTATTAGAAAGAGACCCTGTTAAAATTAGCTACGAAAATGGAGAAGTGAAACTTCTTGCTGATGTCGAGGATTCTATTATTTCTAGACTTTATAATTCGACAAATTACACACCTAACGTCTTTTGTTCAGAGTCGGCCTACCGACTACTTGTACAAGAGGGTGTGATAGAAGCTTAATTTAAAAGAGAGAGGGGAAGAATGATTAAGGGAATGATCAGTTCTTTTGCATTGCTGTGTGCGGGGACAACGTTAGCGAATACATCTTTTGTTCATCCAAATGAAATTATTGTTTCATTTAAAAATGGGGATCAACTTGAGTCGCTAAGTTCAGCTGTTGTTGATAGAAAGTGGATTACAAAAAAAGTAAGTCATATATCTCTCGCTCAATTTTTAGATCAAGATAAAGTAATTGAAGAAATTAAAAAAGATCCAAATGTAGAATGGGTTCTTCCAAATATTATCTATCTTGGAAATTATATGGAATCTCTTCCTACTGGTGGTCAAATACCTCTTCAGTATCACCATAGAACAATTGGTTCATTCGACTCCTGGACTCATTTTCAAGGCAAACAAGATATCATTGTCGCGGTTACAGATGATGGCTTCTTTTTAGAGCATGAAGATATGGAAAATTCTTGGTACAAAAATCCAAATGAAATTCCTGAAAATGGTATTGATGATGATCAAAATGGTTATGTGGATGATGTCATCGGTTATGACTTTAATAATGATGATAATGACCCTTCAAGCAATTGGGATCATGGAACTCACGGAACACATGTCGCTGGGATTATAGGTGCAAACCCAAGAAATAATCTTGGTGGCGCTGGTATCGCACCAAGAGTCAAGGTTATGCCACTTAAGTTTTATGGAGAGAAGTCCCTTTCAAGTGCGATGTATTTTAAGGCCTATGCTTATGCTGCAGATAACGGCGCAAAAATAATCAATACAAGCTATAACATCGATCCTCTAGTTGAAGATCAGGTCTATTTAAAGGCCATTGAGTATGCTCGTTCGAAAGGTCTATTGATTTTTAATTCGGCCGGAAATACCAGAACGCTTAATCCAAAAAGAGGATCTCTTGAACAGCTTCTTCTCGTTGCGAGTAGCAATGAGGACGATCGCGTGAGTAGTTTTTCAAATTATGGAGAAGGAATCGATCTTATCGCTCCTGGGGAAAAGATATACTCAATCGTTAAGAATAATCGTTATGGACCACTGAGTGGAACATCAATGGCCTCTCCCATGGCCGCAGGAGTTGCTGCCTATATTTGGTCAGAAAATCCGGACTGGTCAAGCTTAGAAGTTGCTCATGTTCTACTCTCTATGACCGAGAAAATTGATGAGAAAAATAAGAGTCGCTATCAAGGAAATATTGGCTCTGGAAGACTTGTCAGTTATAGAGATGAAGTCTCTTTAAGTTCAATTCGAAATATTGTATGGGATAAAAAAGAGTCGACGGTAAAAATCTTTTTAAAAGGTCTTATTGTTAATTCGAAAGAAGAAATCAAAGACGCCCTTTCATTAACAAATAGGGGAGTTGATGTTGATTTTGAGATTGAGTTTAAAAGTGACGTTGGAGCGAATGTCATTACGCTTAAAGTTCCTGAAGATAAGGGAAGATATCAACTCGATATTGATGGATCGAAATTAGAAAATCCTTTCTTTGAAAGATTGGATGCTGATGAAGATGGACGCGCTGGTGGAGTGCGTAGTTTTCTCTATAAAATAGGCTGGTTCTAATGGATCAAAAGGAAGAGCTTCTCCTTGAGACCCTCTCATTTTTTGAGGCCATGACTTTCGAGAAAATTATTTTAGATTTATCAAAAGAGAAGTTAGGTAAAGTAGGGGAGTTTAGAAGGGATGAATTAGAGGCGCTTCTATCAAAGCTTGTTAAAGAGAAAAAAGTTGAACTTATAGAACTGAATAAAGAAAAAGCGTGGAAGAGGCTCTTTAAAAAGAAGAGCCTCTTAAGTCGATTAAAGAATTTGTTTTTGCGATAGGTTTTCTTTGTGCCAATCAATAATAGGCAAAAAGACTGTATCGATATGATCTCCATTAAATGGAATTGTTTCTAGCTGACCTGTTCTAATCGTTAAATCACTTGTCACAAAAATCACATCAGAATGCTCATCGAACATTTTATAATTTCTAATAAACGCCTTCTCTTCCATTAGATTATCTAAGTTTAAGAGGACACTGAAGAATGAACCACTTCCTCTTTGAATGGGAATTCTTGGAGCGAAGAAAGCGAGCTCACTTATCTTTTCAACAAGAATTTCTTCTCTTTCTTCTTTATTCATAGGAAGAGATTTATTCGTTATTGAGTAAAAAACAATCTCAAGTCCAAGACGGCTTTGGTCCTTTGGATTGATTGCAAGAAGTGCGAGAGCTTCATCTGGATCAGTAATCATAAGCTTCTTTGTGAGCGTATCAAACAAAGGAGCTATGATAATATCTTCACAGAGGTACTCTTTAGTATCGTTTTCTTTATAAAGAACAGGATTGTGCTTAATTATTTGAATCTCTTTATTATCCTGAATGGCCTTTAAAAGATCTCCAATCATAAAAGGGGAGAGCTGATAGTTAGCTAGAGGAATGTCAAAGAGTGGAAGTCCTAATGAATTTTTTAAGCTTTCACTTTGTACTGTGTTTTTAGAAAATGAAAAGTAGCACGGCGAACTTTCCGATTCTGTTTTAAGAGCAACAGGAGTACCTTCACTATCTGTGAGAACATAAAGGATTTCGTAGAAACCAAGGCTTTGCCTTTTCTTTGGGAAGGCGAAGCGGTTTGAAAGGATTTGATTGTTAAGTTCTTTCCAATTCTTGTATCGACTGGCCATAAAAAAGCCTCCTAGTTCTATAGGAGGCTATCATATTTAAAACAAAATGAAACTTGTTTTGCTTGAGAGCTTTCGCAAATTTTCGCTTATAGAGGTTTGCGATAAATTGTAAGGTTTTCGTAATCGACTTTTTCAAAATTTGTCTTCATCCCAATCAAACTCTCTCCTGAACCTAGAAACATGTATCCACCAGGTTTAAGTGCGCTAAAGACATTATTGAGGATATCGTTCTTATTATCCTTATCTTGATAAATCAGGACATTTCTAATGAAGATAATATGATATTGAGAAAGAGGGAAAGAATCTGTTAGGAGGTTAAACTCACCAAATCGAGCCTTTGAATGAAGGTTATGGTTAATCTTCCAATCTTCATTTTCCTGTTGTTCAAAGTGCTTCATAAGAGTTGTAATAGGAAGACCTCTTTGAACATCGAGTCCATTGTATTGGCCTTCTATCGCTTTCTTTAGCGCATCTGTCGAAATATCAGTTGCTTCTATTTGACACCTTCTCAAAATGTCATTTGAGCAATTATCAGCAATTGACATGAGAATAGAGTAGACCTCTTGTCCAGTAGAGCAAGCCGCAGACCAAATATTAAGAAGTCCGTGTGGATTCTTCTCTAAAAGCTCAGGAATAACCATTTTCGTTAGTGCCTTGAATGGTTTTACGTCTCTAAAAAAATACGTTTCATTATTTGTTGAAATATTAATGAGAACTGCATTCATGTCTGGAGTAATCGTGCCTTGGTAGAGAGCATGTACTTCTTCGACACTGTTTTTTTCAAAGAAACGAGCGAGCTCTTTTAAGCGAGATTCAAGTCTGTAGTAATCCTTTTCTTCATAGATCATTCCGGACTTTTTATAGATGTAATCAGCAAAAAATTTGTAGATGTCATTAGAAATCATGAAAACCTCAATTAATTTATCTTGTGAGCACTTGTTATTGTAAGGGGAAAACTTGCTAGGAAATAGAGGGAAAATTGAATATTTATAAAGTCTTAAAGTTATGAAAAGCTAAATATTACAGGGAGTGCCAAAGTGATCCAGTCAGGTATTTCCTAGCTTTGCTTTGTAGAGGATTCTAGGTTAGAATATTTATAGCGCCCAGTGGTGCTTTCAAATTAGGATGATTTGAATACAGCTCAAAGGATTGAACGGATGATGAATACTACCTTCCAAGGGCAGTTCGCCAAGCAGGGGATGTCAAATTCTCGTTTTGATAATCTCTTTTTCTTAGAAAATCTCTCTGTACGTTTTGACAAAGTCAGGGCCTTGCAGAATATCCATCTTTCAATTGAAAGAGGTGAGATCGTTTTTATTACAGGTCCTTCGGGCGCAGGGAAGACGACACTTCTAAGACTCCTTTCGGGAGAGATTAAGCCTGATGTCGGGACGATTCGTTTGCCCGAAAAGAATGTTTTTATTTCGCGTGTTTTTCAAGACCTTAGACTGATTGAGAGACTTTCTGTTGAAGAAAATCTTAAGCTCGTTTTTGATCCTGCTATTTATCACTCTAAAGGTGAGTTTATTCAGGATATGAATGAGTTGTGTCGAATTCTTGGGATTCAAAATAGACTTCATTTGAAAGTGAAAGATGCTAATGGGGGCTTAAAGCAGAAAGTCGCTATCATTAGGGCCCTTCTCTCACGTCCTCAGGTCTTTATCGCTGATGAGCCAACATCATCATTAGATGGAGATAATGCAAGGAAGCTATTTGAAGTTTTAAATTTATACAATGTTAAAAAGGGTTTGACCGTCATTTGGGCCTCTCACAATAGAGAGCTCGTTAAGAAGTTTACGGGTCGTATCATTCACTTAGATTCTGGAAAATTAGTATACTCGGGGCACGCATGTTTTATTTGATGCAATTTTGGAAATCATTAGAAAAAAACTGGTTGAGCGGATTCTCATTTATGATCCTTTCAATTCTAATGGTGACAACTTTTAGTCAAAAGACATTTATTGAAAAACAAGTTTTTAATAATGTACCGGCCAGTGTCAGTGGGCCGTACTTTTACGCACTCATTTCGGGAAAAGAAAATCATCAAAGAATCTCGAGAAAGCTTGGAGAACTACCTGGGGTTGCCCTTGTAAATATTCTTCAAAAAGAAGAGGTTAATGTAAAGGTAAGTGAGATACTTGAATCTCTCGGTCTAGAGTCGGGGAGTTCTTTATTTGATTTTAATTATGCAGGTCTTAAGATCATGTTTAAGAAGGGAATCAGTAAGAGATCACAAGGGCTCATTCGCGACTACTTAACTCGTTTAGTTGGTAAGAGCAAAGTAACTCTTGGAGCAACAAAAGAAAACGATACTCTTTTAAAGAAACACTCGGAAGTTGTAGGGTCATTTAAAAAGTGGGGAACTACTCTTAGCCTGGCCATTGTCTTTTTAATGTGGTGTTGGTCAGCAATGAATTTTTCCAAAAACTTAAAGCAAATTAGCTATATCGTGGAATCATTCCAAAGAAGAAGTAACGTTGGAATGAAGCTCTACCTGACAGGTACAGCTCTTGTTTTTATGTTCTCATTGAATACATTTCTATGGGGAAGTGCAAATGGCATGATGTTCGTACTAAGTGTTGCGATTATCTCAAGCTTTACTCTCTTATTTGCCAAAGGGGCTAAATGGTCACAAGTATGAAAAAAATCGTCTTTTTTTCACTATTAATTCTTGTTCACACTAGTTTTGCGCGTTCTCGAGAAGAGGATATCGCAAGTAAAAACCTCGCTGACTTAAAAAGAAAAATTTCTTTCCAATCAAAGAACTTAAAATCATTACGCTCACAAATTTCTAAATTAGAAAACTCTCTTGGAGAGTCGAATAAAAAATATATTGAGACATTAGAAGAAAAAAAACAGATCGAAATTGCTCTTTATGATGCTAGACATCGCTTAACAGAAAGCCAAGAGGCCTTAAGTGAAAATCTTGAAAAGACAAAGGGCTCCCTTAGAGCTGTTGTCCTTGGCAATTTGGATGATGTTGAAACGAGTTCAGATCTCTTATCTAAGAAGATTCTTACTCAGTTGATGCAAAAAAAGATCGAGAAGATTAAAAGTGAAATCGCTCAAGGTAAACAACTCGAACAATCGATCACAAGTTTAACTGAGAGATACCAAGAGTTCTTAAGAACAGAATCTGATCTTAAATTAATCTTAGATGACCTTGAAAATAAGAAAAGCGTCGTTGCTGAAAAATATGTTGAAGAAGAGAAAGAAAAAGATCAACTTCAAGTTCGCTTTGATCAGTTAAAATCTAAAGTTTATATTAGCCACCAACGAAAAAAAGAGCAGGTAAGAGCGAATCAGGAACTATCATTCTTGTCTCCTCTAGATGCCTATGTTGGAATTGAACATCAAAAGAAAGGGATTACTTTCAAATTTAAAGGCCAAAAGCCAGTTAAGAGTGCAGAGGCCGGGAAAGTGGTTCATATCGGTGCTCTGTCTAATTATGGTAACGTCGTAATTGTCGATCATGGTAACCAGACGAGGTCTATTTATTTTGGACATTTCTCTCCAAAAGTTAAAAAGAATACAGATGTGAAAAAGGGTCAACTACTCGGGTATACTAAATCTATCTATGGATCTAGACAGGCCGGGAATATTTATTTTGAAGTAAGAAAGAAAGATAAGGCCCAAAATACCGTTCTTCTAATGGACGATAAATTTTTAACAAAAAATAAATTAGCAAAAAATTAATATAGAAAGGATTTAAAATGAAAAAGATGTTTCTAAAGGGGGCCTTAACTGTCGCCTTAGGTTCTGGTTTAATTTTCGTTGGCAGTGATCTTGCCGCAAAAGTTCCTGAAAAATCAAGATTTGAAAAGCTTGAAATTTTCAATAAAGTTCTCTTTTTAATCGAGTCTCAGTACTACAGAAAAGTAGATACAGAAAAATTAATCAATGGAGCACTCAAGGGAATGATGAGTACACTTGATCCTCATTCAGCTTTCTTAGATAAAGAAGTCTTTTCTAAAATGCAAGAGGATACAAAAGGCGAGTTTGGTGGACTTGGAATTGAAGTGACTTTAAAGGATGGTATTCTTGTTATTACCACTCCTATCGAAGATACCCCGGCATTTAGAGCAGGATTAAAAGCAGGGGATAAAATTGTTGAAATCAATCACGAATCGACAATTGGTATAACTCTAGAGGAAGCCGTTTCTAAAATGCGTGGAAAGGCCGATAGCAAAATTATTTTAGGAATTGCTAGAGAAGGCGTGGATGGAATTAAATCTTACGAAATCAACAGAGAGATCATTAAGATCAGATCTGTTAAGAGTTCAATTGTAAATGAGAACTATGCCTATGTTCGTCTTACTCAATTTCAAAAGAATGCGGGGAAAGATATCGTTACTCACATTAAGAAAATGAGAAAACAAGCTAAGATTAAAGGAATCATACTTGATCTTAGATCGAATCCAGGTGGTTTATTAGATGAAGCTGTAAATGTTTCATCGATTTTCCTTAAAGATGGTGTTGTCGTTTCTACAGAGGGACGCGATCCAAAGAATAAAGATATTCGCTATGTAAAAAAACAAGGACACAAAGAACTGGATACACCACTTGTTGTTCTTATTAACGGCTCATCAGCTTCAGCTAGTGAGATTGTCGCGGGTGCTCTTCAAGATCATAGCCGTGCCATTATCATGGGAACTCAATCTTTTGGTAAGGGTTCTGTTCAGACGGTTTCAAAGATTGGAGAAGAAGTTGGCGTCAAACTAACGATTGCTCAATATATGACACCGAAGTCGAGAAAAATTCAAGCTCTAGGGATTACTCCTGACGTAAAGATTCCTGAAGCTGAAGGTGAGTGGCTAGAAGAAAATTTAAGTGAAGGTTCTTATATTAGAGAAGCTGACCTTAAAAATCATTTAAGTGCAACGATTGAAACTAAAGAAGAGAAGAAAAGACGTCTTGCTAGAGAAAAAGAAGAAAGACTTGAGAGAATCAAGCGTATTAAAGAAATGAGAGAAAAGAAGAAGAATAAATCTAAAGATGATAGAAAGAAGTATGATCCAAAATCAGACTATCAAGTACAGCAAGCTGTAAACTACATCAAATCATTTTCAGTCTTTAAAAGAATGTCAAAATAGTAACTATTTATACCCCTGGATTTAATCTAGGGGTATACTAGTTAAGTTCCCTTCGCTAGAATATTCCCATGGAATTTCAGCATCCCACAGTCAGTCAAATTGTCGGCCAAATTAAAAACCTTTTAGAAGGTCAGTTTAGAAATATTTCTTTTGTTGGGGAAGTGACTAATTTATCTTCTTCTGCAACTGGACATTGGTATTTTACGCTCTCTGATAGTGAGGCCCAAATGTCAGCCGCACTTTTTAAAATGGATGCCTTTAGAAATCCTGCTATCAAAAATTTAAAAGATGGTGATAAAGTTCTCGTGAGTGGTGGTGTCGGAGTCTATGCCAAAAGAGGGACTTTTCAGGTTATCGTTAAGCGCATTACGCCGGTTGGAAAGGGTGATCTTAAGGAGCAGTTTGAAAAACTGAAAAGGAAACTTCAGGCCGAAGGTCTCTTTGATCTCGAAGTTAAAAAGCCTATACCTCAATTTCCAAGACGAGTTGCTGTTATTACCGCACAAAAAGGTGCTGCACTTCAAGATTTTTTAAATATTGTTCAAAGGCGTTCTCTTTGGATGGATGTAACGTTAGTTCCAGCTCTTGTTCAAGGTGATACGGCACCTGCTTCCATAAGACATGCTCTAGAGAAAGCGATTCGCTTTTCAATGGAAGAAATGAAAAAGAAGAGTGGTAAACATTATGATGTAATTGTTCTTACACGTGGTGGTGGTTCTCTTGAAGACCTTTGGGCCTTTAATGACGAAGCTCTCGCATGGGATATTTATAATTGCCCAATTCCAATTATTAGTGCTGTAGGCCATCAGGTTGACTATAGTATTTCAGACTTTGTTTCTGATCTTAGACTTGAGACGCCTTCTGCTGCTGCGGAAACTCTAACAAACTCGCAAATGCAAATTAAAGAGAGAATGGACAATGCAAAAAGGCATTTAGAGCAATTTTCTTCATCACTTATTCATAAGAATCAGAATAAACTCTTTAGAATGAATCCTCATTCTTTATTAGAAAAACTCTATTCTAAACACCGTAGTTATCAAAGAAGACTAGAGCAATGTAATCTTAAGCATCGTATGTATGAGTTAACATCGCTCCATGACTATACGATGGAACTTGAAGAAATTAATCAAAGACTACTTACTCAAATTTCAAAAATTGATGAGAAAAAACAAAGAGTCGATAAATTAGGAGAGCTTCTTCGAGTACTCGATCCGAGTAATGTTTTAGAAAGAGGGTATTCTTACGCTGAAGATGAAAGTGGTCACGTGGTTAGTGATAGAGACTCTTTTGAAAAACTAAAAGAAGAGAGTTCTCTTATTCTTCATTTTCATGATGGTAAAGGAAGAGTCGTCAAGAGGAGGGAGTCTTGATGAGTCCAAATGTCTTTCTTTGTGAAAAATTGGTATCTAGAGATCTTCAATTTCTCGAATTAAAAAGACAATTAGAATTGGCCGGTGCTTCAATATCACAAGAAATTTCTGAGTCAGATATCATTGTCGAGCCTAAAGAGGATCTTGGAGAATTTCAATATTCCTTTCATTTTATCAGTGATCCACAACATGATGAAAGATCGCTAAAACTCGATTTTCAAGATATCAATTTAATGAAATTGGCCCTAGAGAAAATCACAAAACTTATTTCACTTAAAAGAGAGCAGTTCTTCGTTCAAAAAATAGAGTTGAGTTTAAATGAAGTTCGCTCAATAGATATTGATCAAATGAAATCTCATCTTGGTGAAACTTCTTTTGTTCGTCTACTGACACCTTTTTTATCTTACTATGCCAATAGAGATTGGTGCTTCGATCCAAAAAGTGTCGTTAGTGAATATAAGACGATTTGTGCAGAACTCGAACTTGATATTTCCTTGCAGATACTCGAAAAAAGAGATCATGAGGTATGTTTAAAAACTTCAACGATTCCTTATAACGACATCTATATATGTCTTAAAAGTGAAGATGATCTCATTAGAGCTTTTATTCTTTCAATGATTTTAACTCTTATGAAAGATAGGCGTATAAGCGATTCATCTAAAATGGATATTGAATGGGATCATATTATTTCGTCTCTTTCTTATCCAATCGCCATGTTTTCTGAAACAGAAAATGAATTGATTCTACACACTCAAGGATTCTCTAAGCTTAATGTTCTTCCAAGAGAGTGTCTTACTTTAAAAGATGGATCAACTATTGATATCGATGGTCATACATATGAGGTTATGAGAGTTGATTTCAATGTCGCACAGGCACGTTTCTTCTCACTAACTTTTAATGGTAAAGAAAATATTTCAGCAAACTCTAAAAAAGTAATTTCTTCTGAAGAGCTTGGTATTATTTCAAGTTCTATTGCCCATGAGCTGAATAACCCTATCGCCGGAATCTTAGCAAGCTTAACACTGCTTCAGTTAGAAGATGACCTTGATGATGATACGTTAAAGACGTTAGAGGAAATGGAAGAGGGGGCGAAACGTTGTCGCGACCTCATTCAGGTCTTTCTAGGCTTTACAAAAGAAAGACCGATGAACTCTCATAAGAGTTCTTTTCGATCTACTTTTGTTCAAGCAATTTCTATGTTGAGATTTAGAATGGTTGAATCTGATTGTCGTCTTTCTCTTGAACAGAGCGTCGACTCTAAAGAATACTCACGAGAGATTAATACTTCAGTTATGACGATGATCTTCTATCTTCTTATGAATGAAGTCATAACGCTCTATTCTCATTTGAAATTGGTACAAGAAGAGCAAGTTGGTACGATTCAAGGTCGTTTTAAAGAAAGTGAGGATCGCTTTATTATTCGTTTTGATGAGTTTTCACCAATAGAATTAAAAGACAAATTATCTTCTTTTAGACTTGTTCAGCATCTTCTTGATCATATTTCACTCAAGCTAGATGTGGAAGAGGATCGCATTATCATTAAGGAGATCTCTTCATGAATCAGTCGATGATAAATTTTCTGGTTGTTTTTCTTGGTGGAGGTTTTGGAGCTTGTAGTCGTTTTGCAATTTCACTTCTCATAAAAACGATGGGAACACGCCTTTGGCTTGGAACCTTAATGGCAAACCTCATTGGTTGTCTCATCTTTTTTCTTATCTCTAAAGTCGATCTAAGAAGTGGTGAGTGGCAATTACTTTTTAAGGTAGGAGTTCTTGGGTCTTTAACGACTTTTAGCACGTTTACTTTTGAAGTTGTTAGTTTAATGAAAGCTGGGCGAATAATGGAATCCGCCCTTGTTTTATTTTTAAATATATTCGTTGGGATAATTATAGGGATTTGGGTTTTGCGATAGAAATGAATCAATCTCGCTGAAGAAGTTATCTGGAGAATTCTTCGTTACGCCCTTTTTAAAGACCAGAAGGTCTTTTTTAGTTTTCTTGCAATCATTAATATAGTTTTCAATAAAATTCTTTAAAATGATCGGATAGTAGATCTTCCTAAGTTTATTATTACTCATCTTCTTTGACTTCGAATTTATATACTGAAGTAGCTTCTTTTGATGCCCTGGATAGCGAAAAACAAGTTCTGATTTTGGGTGAAGTGCTCTTAGCGGATAGACAATCATTTGTTCTGGAACAAGATGATTTGTCATGACGAAGTCTCCAAAGTCTCTGTCAAAGAGAGTGAACTCTGGATCAGAAATATGCTTTCTTTTTACATCTGGTAAATGTGTCTCCCAAAGGAAATCAATAAGCTCATTCTTTCTTTCAAATTCAATCTTATTAAAAACATTATTTAAAGAAATAAGGGCCTCTAGAAATGGGCCAACAAGTTTAATCGTTACGACCTGCCATGGAAGATCATTGAGAAGTTTCTCTAAAAAATCTCTCTCTTTATCTTTTGTTCCATCTATCTTGCAGGGAAGGGCATTGAGCATTAACCCATTTTCACCTTTTAAAGTGATGATCGCTGGTGTTTTAAGTTGATCAAACTTTACTAGTATTTCTTTATTGGTCGATTCATCTTTAAAATTTACTCGATCAAGTTCAAATCTATTTTTTGGATAATAGAGATGATTTACTTTGGAGATTCCCTTTGCTGCAAAGATCTCCAAGAAGCGAATGAGAAGTTTTCCTGTGGCAATCGAGTCATCAAGAGCTCTGTGGGCCTTTTTATGTGAGATTCCAAAAATCTTACTCATGTAATTTAAATTAGAGTTCATAAGATTTGGAATAAGGTATTTGGTCATAAGGTTTGTACAAATACTCTTATTTTCAAGCTGATCTTTTTTGAGTCTTTTTAAGACAGAGTTGAAAAAGGGAACATCAAATGAGGCGTTATGGGCCACAAGGATATCGTCACCCATAAATTCAACAATCTCATCGATAACTTCTTCGATTTTAGGACAACCCTCAACATCTTTTTGCTTGATCGATGTGAGCTTTTGAATGAAGTCTGGTATTTTAATCTCTGGTTGAATTAGGTAACTTTTCTTGTCGGTTATTTTTAAATCTCTAATTCTAACCAGACCGATCTCAATTATCTTATCTTTTTCATGATTTCCACCTGTCGTTTCAAGGTCAAAAACACAGAAATTCAATGTCTTAAGGAGTTTAAGTGAATCTTCTTTTAATTTCGTCATAAAGGTCTCCGAACATTCGTTCGCGATTAATAAAAGCGTTTAAAATCATAACATAAGTAACGCTTAGAGGTAAGCGGGCGATAAAATTTCCAATAACTCAACTTTACAATGTTTAATCCGATAAAGAATCTAAATAGTTTAAAGAAGGGTACTTTATGACTTTTAAAAACAAAGTGATTTTCTCGTTTTCTACATTGCTCCTGCTAACAATTCTTCTAGGTGGTGTTTCCTATAAGGGAACAAATTCACTTTTTACAATTATCAATAGTTCATTTAGCTATTATCTTCCTTCGATTGATTATCTCGATCAGTCAGACAGAGATCTTCAACAAATGCTCGTTGCTGAAAGAACACTTGGTTCAAGTGGAATTACAGAGGAAGAAAGAACTGCACAGTGGGATGATTACCATACAAATTATAAGCAAGTTGGACAGAGAGTTAAAAAGTACGAAGCTCTTTCTCAAGATAAGACTGAAAAAGAACTCCTAGCGACTTTTTGGAATAACCACAGAGTATGGACAGAGAAATCTGTAACTTTTCAAGATCTCATCAAAGCTCAGAAATACAAAGAGGCCGAAGAGTATTCAATTCAAACTTTAAAACCACTTTTTGAAAGTGTAAGAGATCAGCTCGATAAGCTAGAAGAGCATATTCTTAATAAATCTGAAGTCGAAAAGATTCAAGCTAAGAAGACATTGAATACAATTGTCATGACAATGATTTCTGTTCTTGCTATTTCTCTCGCCGTTATTCTTGTCGTTTACTTCTTTGTTTTTGATAAAGTCACAAAGAGTTTAGAAAACGGAGCTGGACTTCTAAGAAAGGTCAGTGGTCACTTAAAGAAAACCTCTAATGGTATTGGTGAAAACTCAGGAAGCCTTTCAAGTGCTGTAACTCAGCAAGCTGCAAGTCTTGATGAGACAGTAGCTGCTCTTAATGAAATTAGTGCAACTGTTGATAAGAATAGCGAATCTACTGATTACACATTTAAGTCTTCACAGAAATGTCGCCAAACGGCAATTGATGGGAAGGGAACTGTTACAAGAATGATTGATGAAATTGAAAATATTGGTGGAAGTATTCACTCTATTTTAGAAGAAGTAAAAGGCAATAGCGATAAACTTCAAACAATTGAATCTCTCATTGGGCAGATTGGAGATAAAACGACTGTTATTAACGATATTGTTTTTCAAACGAAGCTTCTTGCTTTTAACGCCTCAGTTGAAGCGGCAAGAGCTGGAGAACAAGGGAAGGGGTTTAGTGTTGTCGCTGAAGAAGTTGGGTCTCTTGCTTCTATGTCTGGTAAAGCGGCCCTTGAGATTAGTGAAATCCTAGAAAATAGCCGTCAGGCCGTAACAGAAATTGTAAAAGAATCTGAAGCAAGTCTTTCGAACTTAACTAGAATTGGTCAAAGCTCAATTGAGTCAGGGAAATCTGTTGCAGGAGAGTGTGGGCATGTTCTCGATGAGATCGTTGCGATGATTGAATCAAATAATGAGCAAATTGAGCAAATCAATAGAGCTTCTAAAGAGCAAGCTGTAGCTCTTAAAGAAATCAATGAAGCTATCTTAAGTATTGATGAAGCGACAAAGAGTAACTCTGAACTTGCAGAGAAAAACAATGTGATTGCTCTTGATTTAGGAAAAGATTCCAACCAAGTTCTTAATGTAACTAATAACATTCAAGAAATTGTTTGGGGTAGGAATAAGAAAGCTAGCTAATAAAAAAGGCCCTTTTAAAGGGCCTTTTTTTTAATCTCTTTTTCCGATTTCTTGAACTGCTTGAGTGAGAAGAGTTGAGAATTTCTCCATAACTTTAAGCGCTTGATCTTTAATGTCTTCGTGCTTGAGTTTTTCCTTTTCTACACCTGCGGCCATATTTGTCACACATGAAACTCCACAAACTTTTAGCCCCATGTGGTTTGCAGCGATACATTCTGGAACTGTACTCATTCCAACCATATCTCCACCGATAGCTCTAAACATTCTAATTTCAGCAGGCGTTTCATATGTTGGTCCTAAGACGCCTACATAGACACCTTCTTTAAGATCGATATTGTTTTCCTTTGCCACTGATTTCAAAACCTCTTTAAGTTCTGGATCGTAGGCATAAGTCATATCTGGAAAGCGTGGACCAAATTCATCGACATTTGGACCGATCAGAGGGTTTTTTCCCATAAAGTTGATGTGGTCTTCAATGCAAACGAGTTCACCTGCTTTGTAGTTGAGGTTAATACCACCAGCTGCATTTGTAAGAATGATAGTATCAGCACCTAGAGTACCAAGAACTCTCACTGGAAAGACGACATCATCAAGAGATCTACCTTCATAAACGTGATAACGTCCTTGAAGAACAGCTACTTCGACTCCTTGAACTTTACCAAGAATTAAACGTCCAGCGTGACCCTCAACTGTTGTTTCTCCAAAGTATGGAATCTCTTCGTAAGGGATCTCTACTTTGTCCTCAATAGAATCAACAAAAGCTCCAAGTCCTGAACCAAGAACGATTCCAACTTTAGGAGTGACTTTTTTATATTCTTGAATTTTCTCTGCCGCTGCTTTTAGTTTATCAAACATACTTATTCCCCAATTAGTTTTCTTTGATCTCGTAAACGAGAGGCTTTGTTGTTTTAGGTTTCGTCGCACTTAACTTAATATCAGACTTATTAATCGCCACATCAATTTGCTCAACTAGCTTTAGTTGCGACTTATTATGATAAACTTTTAAAAGAGTTTCACCTTTTTTAACTTTGTCTCCAATCTTCTTTGTAAGGACGAGCCCAACACCAAAGTCGATCTTATCTGAGGCCTTCATTCTTCCTCCACCGAGAGAAACACAGTGAAGTCCAAGGGCCTTGCAATTTACTTGAGAGATGTAACCAGCTTTTTGAGCCTTCACTTCATAGACTTCTTTGGCCATTGGTAGGCGAGAGTAATCATCGACAACAAGCTCATCTCCACCTTGATTTTTAATCATATCTTTGAAGACTTTAAGAGCTGAGCCGTCTTTAATAGATTTTTTAGCTTTTGCAATACCGGCCTTGTGAGATTTTGCTTTTCCTGCGAGATAGATCATTCCACCTGCTAGTTGAACAGAAATTTCTGTTAGGTCTTTTGGACCTTTTCCTCTAAGAGTCTCAATTGACTCAACAATCTCAAGAGAGTTACCAATGGCAAGACCAAGTGGCTGGTTCATATCTGTAATCATTGTCATCATACTCTTATCAAAACGGCTTGCTGTATCTCTTAAGCTTTTTGCAAGTGCGCGGGCCTTTGGAAGAGTGGACATGAAAGCTCCACTTCCTGTTTTAATATCCATAACAAGTCCACTTGCTCCTTCAGCAAGTTTCTTACTCATAATCGAAGCTGTAATAAGTGGAATCGATTCAACCGTTCCTGTAACATCTCTTAAAGCATAGATTTTTTTATCAGCTGGTGCGATCGTTTTTGTTTGACCAATAAGAGATAGTCCCTCTTTTTCAACCATTTCTTTGAATTTCTTAAGTGGAAGCTCTGTTTTGAAGCCTTTAACTGATTCAATTTTATCGACAGTTCCACCTGTGTGACCAAGTCCTCTTCCGGCAATCATCGGAACCTTAACTCCGCAAGCAGCTGCGATCGGAGCGAGAATGAATGAGGCCTTATCTCCAACACCACCTGTTGAATGCTTATCGATGACATCGCGACCTTCAAATTCCACTACATCACCAGAGTAGAGCATGGCATCTGTTAGGTAAGCCGTTTCTTTTTTATCAAGTCCGTTAATGAAAATGGCCATGAGAAGAGCAGTCATTTGATAGTCTGCAATTTGTCCACTTGTTAGCCCGTCGATGAACCATCTGATTTCATCGTTAGTCAGTTTTTTTCCATCTCTTTTTTTGGAAATGATTCCACTGGCAGTAAAGCGCATTGGGTTTTGGTCCGCTTGCGTCTTTTTCACAGCAACTTTCTTCTTTGTCATCGTATTGTTCCTTTTTGGTTTCATATGAATCCTTGACTCCTCGCAATTTAAGCTTCATCCTATTTTTATGATGTTAGCTCAATTGGAGAGGGAACATCATACGTTTTAGGCCACGTTGTGGCAATGATTGACCGACTTAAGGAGTGTTTGGTGCAATTGAAATCTATCCTGATAAAAATCACACTAACTTTTTCTTTATTGGTGGCCCAAACCACTGCAATGGCACAGGACAATAGCGATGATCTCGTTCAGGGATCAATTAAAGATATTTCTGTTGTTGTTGGAACTGGGCTTGGAGGAGCTATTTTAGGTCTTTCTACACTTTCATTTGTCGAAGAGCCAAAAGAGCACTTGGATAATATTCTCGTGGGTGGTTCCATTGGTATTATTCTCGGAGTAGGTATTGTTGCATGGAGTCAGGCGACGAAATCTAAAGGTATGTACGAGGAATACGCTGGAAAAAATAATGGATTTGACACAGCAAGTAGAGACGATTGGCATAAACAAAGCTTCGCTAAGAATGTTCCTCAGTCTAAAAATCTAAACGCTTTAAATTACTCATTCACATTTTAATAAGCTGGCTAAATTAAAAGGCCAGCTTGCCTAATCATTCTCCTAAAGTTAAGGTAGGCCGAGCTTTGACCGGGGAGAAACAATAATGATGAGAGTCATTTCATTTGTTGGACTTTTGTCCATGGTAGGTATTGCCTTTCTATTGAGTTCAGATAGAAAGAAAATTAATTGGAAAACTGTTCTAAGTGGCCTTCTTTTACAGATGACTCTTGGTCTACTCATACTCAAGACTGAAACAGGTCAGAGTTTGTTTGAAGGGGCAAGAACGCTCTTTACTGGACTTCTAGCTTATACAAATGAAGGTGCTTCTTTCATCTTTGGTTCTCTTACAGAACAAAAGCGTTTTGGTTTTGTTTTCTTTACGATGGTCCTTCCAACAATTCTTTTTATGAGTTCATTAATGAGCATTCTCTATCATATTGGTGTTATGCAATGGGTGATCAAGCTAACGGCAAAAGTTATGGTGAAGATCATGGGGACTTCTGGAGCAGAGTCTCTGGCAGCCGCTGCTAATATCTTTGCAGGACAAACGGAAGCACCACTTGTTATCAAACCTTTCATTGGAAAAATGACGAAATCAGAACTTATGGCCCTAATGACAGGGGGAATGTCCACTGTTGCTGGTGGTGTTCTTGCGGCCTATGTTAGTTTTGGAATAGATGCCGCTCACTTATTAGCTGCCTCAGTTATGTCTGCACCAGCTGCCCTTGTTTGTGCAAAATTACTCGTTCCGGAGACCGAAGAGTCTGTGACTCAGGGAACGGTTTCAATTCAAGTTGAAAAGAATACGGCAAACCTTGTTGATGCTGCAGCTAGTGGTGCCAGTGAAGGTTTAAAGCTGGCCCTCAATGTTGCGGCCATGCTTCTTTCATTCATCGCTCTCATTGCCATGGTCAATGGATTACTTGGTTGGGTCGGGACTTTGTTTGGAAGTGAAAATTTAACGCTAGAACTCATAACGGGTTACCTCTTTTCTCCTATTGCTTTTTTGATGGGAGTTCCTTGGGAAGATTGCCAAATTGTTGGATCTCTTCTTGGTAAGAAGTTAATCCTGAATGAATTTGTTGCCTATATAGATCTATCAAAAGAGCTAAGTAATATATCTCCGAGAGCAGGTATTGTTTCTACTTATGCACTTTGTGGTTTTGCTAACTTTAGCTCTATCGCCATTCAGGTTGGAGGGATTGGTTCTCTCGCCCCTGATAGACGTAAGGACCTTGCCCTTTTAGGGGTTAAGTCTCTCATTGGAGGGACTCTTGCCTGCTTGATGACAGCGTGTATCGCAGGTATCTTGTTATAGAATACTTAAGTTTAAGGAAATAATATGTCTAAAGATCTCGTTATCAATCAAACCCTCGGAGAATGCCGAGCGGCCCTTCTTGATAATGGGGAAATCGTTGATTACCTCATGGAAAGAAGTAAAGAGGATGGTGGTGATCATCCTTGTGTTGGGAATATTTATAAGGGGAGAGTCTTAAGAGTTCTTCCTGGAATGCAGTCGGCCTTTGTTGATATTGGCTATGAAAAAGCAGCTTTTCTCTATGTTGACGATGCCTATATGCCAACACTTGAAGAGCAAAGACAAATGCAGGAGAAGGCCCAAAAAATTCGTGAAGAAGAAGATAAGCGCAAAGGGAAAATTATCCCTGATGAGCTTTCAACTTTTTCTGATGCTGTTGATATGCGCTTTCGTCCTGATGAAGCAACGATTGAATCCTTTTTAAAGGAAGGCGACGAGATTCTCGTTCAGGTGGCCAAGGAACCTATTTCAACGAAGGGACCAAGGGTTACTCGTCACATCACCTTAGCTGGTCGTCATGTTGTTTATATGCCATATATCGAGCACACAGGTGTTTCTCGTCGAATTGAAGATGAAGATGAGAGAGATCGTCTTAAAGAGATTCTGGAAAAAATTAAACCAGAAGGAAAGGGGATGATCGCTAGAACCGTGGCCGAAGGTCAGGGGCAGAAAACTCTTAAAGCTGACTACGATATGTTGGTAAAGATTTGGAAAGAAGTACAGGGAAAGGAAAGCTCTGCTAAGTCTCCGGCCTGTCTTTATAAAGACCTCTCTTTCATTCAAAGAGTCCTTCGCGATATTACAGACGAAGATGTTTCAAATATTTATGTTGATGATAATGAGAACTTTAAAGAACTAGAAAAGTTCATTGGCAAATATCTTCCAGGTCTCAAGGGTAAGGTCAGAATCTATGAAGAAGACCTTCCGCTCTTTGAGAAATTTGGTCTCGACTTAGAACTAGAAAGGGCCATCTCAAATAAGGTTTATCTTCGCTCTGGTGGATCTCTCAATATTGATCAAACAGAGGCCCTGGTTTCTGTTGATGTAAACACAGGGAAATTTGTTGGAAGAAAAACTCTTGAAGAGACGATTCTAAGAACAAATTTAGAAGCGGTAAAAGAAATTGCTTATCAGTTACGTCTACGTAACTGCGGTGGTCTCATCATTATCGACTTCATTGATATGGAAAAAGAAGAGCACAGAGAGATGGTTTATTCAAACCTTCTTGAGGCCCTTAAAAAAGACCGAGCTAAAACGAAGGTTCTTCCAATCTCTGAACTTGGTCTTGTAGAGATGACAAGAAAGAGAACCAGAGATACTTTAACAAGACTCATGTGTGAGCCTTGTCCTTATTGTGAGGGGACAGGTCAGGTTAAATCAACTCTGACTGTTTGCTACGAGCTTGTAAGAGAGTTAACAAAAGTTCTTAAAAAATCTAAGTCTAGTCGCGTTTCGATCTTTGCCCATCCTGAGGTGACAGCTCGACTTTGTGGCGATGATCTCGACCTCATTGAGACGCTTGAAGAAGCCTTTGGAAAAACTCTTCAGATTCGATCTGAAAATAGCTACCACATAGAGCAGTACGAAATTTTCGACTAAAAATGTTTATATCGCTTAATAATTGAAGGGCCTTTTTTGGGCCCTTTGTCATTTTTGTGAAACAACCTTTCTAACATGCTGAAAACACACTAGTTCCAAAGGTGTGTAGACCCTTAAAAAAATGCCTGCCCTGTTTACGAAGCCCTTTAATTTTGCTATGTTCGAGCGACGTTTATAAATGAAATACTCGCTAGCTTCATAGGGAAGTTAGCCGCAAGTCCAGGAGGAAAGTATGATTTATGAGTTGGCCCTAGTGGCTAAGTCGAACCTTGGTGAAGAAGGAATCAAGGCTCTACAAACTATGGTTGAAGAAGTAGCAAAATCGTTCGACGGTGAAGTTCTTCTGTCTGATGACTGGGGAAACAAAACTTTCGCACAAGCAACTTCAAAAGGTGTAAAGACAGGTCACTACCTTTATTTCATCTACACAGGTAATGCAGAAGCTAACGTTGAGCTAAACAGAAAGTTCAAAATTAACGAAGACATTCTTAAAACAATGATCGTTAAGCTTTCAGACGTAGCTGCAGACGGTGAAGCTCTTGTAAAAAAATTCAAGTCTCCATTCTCTAAGAACCACAATGGTTCAGTTCTTGACGATCTAGATCAAGACTCAGATGCAGAAAAAGACAGAAAGAAATTCGCAAGAAGAAAGAACTGTTGGTTCACAGCTAAGAGCATCAAGGCTGATTGGAAAGATCCAAAGACTTTCAACTGGCTAATCAACGAATTTGGAAAAATCTCTCCAGCAAGAGTTTCTGGTGTATCTAGAAAGCACCAAAGATTTGCTCAAGCTGCGATCAAGAGAGCACGTAACATTGGTGTTGTTTCTCACATGAGAAGCACTTTTTCTGAATAATTAATTAGGATTTGTGAATCGTGAATAGAGGCGGAGATTACAAACATTCAGTGAAGGGAAATACCGAGTTTATCGTTGGGAAACTAACGTTTGGTAAACTTATCTTTCTTTCCATTGTTACCCTAGCTTTAAGTAGCTTTGGGCCATTATCTCTGTTTGCTCCAATTCCAATGGCAATTTCTTTTCTCCTTTATGGAGTTAAGTATACAGGTTCGCTATCGGCATTAATTATGGTGGCCATGGTTACAGCTTCAAAGCTTATCCCTGGAGCCGATTTTCTGCTGTCGCAAGCTTCTGTATATTTTGTTGCCAGTGTTTTTGGGTTTTTCGCATCACGAGTAATTGTTAAGAGACAAGAGCCGGTTAAAGGGTTAATTCAGTGGTCGAGTGCTTTACTTCTTCTCATTGCAGGAGGGGTTATTGTTCTATCGATTGCCTCTGAATTTACTCTCGTTAATCAGATTGAAACTTTTGTAACGAAAAGTTTTGAAGAAGCTCTTCAAAGACCAGAAGTAAAAGAAAGATTAGATGCTGGTGGACAAGAGGCCAGAGCGTTAAGCTCGATTCTCAACGATCCACAAATGGTAGTTAAGACACTTCTTGAGTGGTCATTTACAGCGATGTTTGTAGGTGTCTTCTTTTCGATGTGGCTTACATTATATCTAGTTCTTCGCAATGTTGTGATTTGGAAAGAAACTCACAATTATCCTTATACTCTTAAGGATTTTGTTAGCTTCAAAGCTCCTGACTTTATGATTTACGGTCTCCTTGCGGGGATGGTGATGATTGTTGCTGGAGAGTACATCCACCCACTAGCAGAAGTTATTGGATTTAATATTACTTATAGTCTTGGCGTTTTTTATTTCTTCCAAGGGTTTGGCGTTTTTATGGCGTCTCTCGATTGGTTAGGGTTTAGAGGATTTCTTAGAACGGCACTTACAGTGTTTACCATCTTCTTAGGTTACAAGATGATTGCACTAGTCGGCGTCTTAGATCTCTTTTTCGATTTTGAGACTAAATTGAAAAAAAAAAGTAGAAGTGAAGGAGATATCTTATGAAAGTCATTCTTACTGAAAAGGTAAAAACTTTAGGAAACGTTGGGGAAATCGTTAACGTTTCTGCAGGTTATGCAAGAAATTACCTTATCCCAAACAGCTTTGCAGTTGTTGCGGATGAGTCGAATAAAAAACAACAAGCTCACAACGAGAAAATGCTAGCGAATAAAATCGCTGCTGAAAAAGATGCTGCTAAAGCAGTTGCATCTAAGCTCGAAGGTCTTAAGCTTGAACTAATCAAGAAAGTTGGTGCTAACGGGAAACTTTTTGGTTCTGTTACAACAAACGAACTTTCTCTTGAGCTAGCGAAGTCTGATCTAGAAGTTGAAAAGAGAACACTTACTCTTGAAACTCCAATCAAGACAGCTGGAACTTTCACCGTTAAAGCTAAATTCTTTAGCGATGTTGAAGCTAACTTCACTGTAGAAGTTAAAATGGATCCAAAGCAAGCTGAAGAAATGAAGAAGAAAGCTGAAGAAGCTGCTGCTGCGAAAGCTGCAGAAGCTGCTAAGAAAGCTGCTGATGCTGAGAATGCTGTCGAAGGTGAGGAAAAGAAAGAACTTACTGAAGAAGAAAAACTCAAAGAAGAAGCAAACAAAATTCTTAGAAGCTACTAATCTTCCATTGAAAGAATTTCTTTGTAATGAGGGCCCAAGCGTTGCTTGGGCCTTTTTTATTGACCTTCTAATCAGTGACAAAACATCGCTTTTGCGCTAAATATGACAGGTCAGCTACTAATTTTCGAGAGGCCTAAATGGACGCACCAACAAGAGAATTACCCCACGATTTACTGGCCGAGAAATCCCTTCTTGGTTGTTTAATTATTGATGGAAATAACTATGACGAAATCTCAAACTTAAAGCTTGAGAAGGAAGATTTTTATCATCCGTCTTATGGGATTATCTTTGATGCGATCACAGACTTGGCCACGACGAATAAACCAATTGATTATGTAACGGTTTGTTCAATGTTAAAAGACAGAGGTAAGCTCGAAGAGATTGGTGGCAATGGTGCTGTTCTTGAAATCGTTGAAGATCAAGTTTCAGCTGCCAATATTTATCACTATGGAAAAGTTGTAAAAGATAAGTCTTCACTACGAGAGATCGTTAGAACGGCTCAAAGAGTAAGTGAGATGGGGCTTAATTTTACAGGGGATATCGACGAGTTTTTTGAAGATGTCGAATCAAGCTTTTTCAACTTAACAAATGAAGCGAAGGCCAATCAAGTTGTTAAGCTTAATACTTGTTTAAAAGAAAACCTCAAAGAGATGGAAGATACTTCAAGAAAGCCTGGTGAGGTTCAGGGTGTACCTACTGGTTATGGTGAACTTGATAAGCTTCTTCTTGGGATGCAACCTGGTCAGCTGATTGTCCTTGCCGCACGTCCGGCCATGGGAAAGACGGCCTTGGCCCTTAATATCGCGCAAAATGCTTGTGGTTTAACGAAGCTTCCTGTCGTTGTCTTCTCTCTGGAGATGCTTTCAAAGGAACTTTCAATGCGTCTTCTTACACAAAGAGCAAAAGTTGACTCTAAGAGAATTCGTCAAAAGAACTTCTTGGACACAGACCTTCGCTCTATTGGTCGTGCCGTTAAAGAACTACAAGAGTATCCAATTTATATTAACGATAATGGTGGGATTAACCTCCTTGATATTCAGTCTCAATGTCGAAAGATTAAGGCCGAGCAGGGGATTGCACTTGTTGTTATCGATTACCTTCAACTTATGACTCCGCACACGAAGACAACATCACGTGAACAGCAGATCTCTGAAATGTCTCGTGGGTTAAAGTCTTTAGCAAAGGAACTTGGATGCCCAATCATCGCTCTATCGCAGCTAAACCGCGGTGTTGAGTCGAGACCAAATAAGCGTCCAAACACATCTGACCTTCGTGAATCTGGTGCCATTGAGCAGGATGCCGACATCGTTATGTTCGTTTATCGTGATGAATACTACGATCCAAATACTAAAGAGCCGGGTGTCGCCGAAGTTATCGTCGGGAAAAACCGTGCTGGATCTGTTGGTACAGCAAAGCTTGCTTTTGTTGGTGCTCATACGAGTTTTGAAAATATCTCTCGCCAAGATGAACCACCAAACGTTCAGTAATGATTTTTAGAGAGCTGCATACGATCTATCCTGTTGGTGATCAATTTCAGATTCTACATGAGGCCAAGAGTGCGTTTGCCTATTATCAAGATCACCGAGTAGATTTAATTACAGGTGAGAAAACGATTGCTCCTTTGGGACAGTGGTTTCATGAACTTTCTAAGAGAACTTTTGATAGCACTCAAAAAAAGCGTGTGACTCATGTATTTTACGAACTCGGAGAGTTGATAGAGCTTAAGAGCTTTTCAAATGAACTTCTCGCTATTGATATTGAGTACAAGCGAGAGCTTGTGGTTAAAAAGTTTAGTCCTATTGGAAAGGCCTTAAAGCTTAGTGAAGTTTCATCTGTTTCTAAGAGTAGGTATAAGAAGGCCTTTGATCGAGTGCAAGACTCTTTACAAAGGGGAGATTGCTATCAAATCAATTTAACGTTTCCTTCTGTCTATAGCTTTAGTGAGTATAAAGTCGAAGAATTCTACAGCTCACTATGGAAAAATAAAGAGGCAAGGGCCCCTTATGCACACGCTACATTTATCCCTCTTTGGAATAAGCTCTATTTAAGTAATTCTCCTGAGTGTCTCTTTCAAGCACGATCTTTTGAGCATAAGTTATCTCTTTGGAGTATGCCGATAAAGGGAAGTTTGAAGTGTGAAGGTGCCGTAACTGATGAGCAATGGCATAAGCTTAGCTCTTGTCAGAAAAATCAGGGAGAGCTTTATATGATCACTGATCTTATAAGAAATGATCTCTCTCGCATCTCTTCTCCTTATTCAAAAGTCATTAAAAAGAAGGCGCCATTAAAAGTTCCAAATATTCTTCATCAATACTCTTTAATTGCAGTTGAACTCAGTCCAAAGACAAATCTTTTAGATGTTCTCGTTGCTCTCTTTCCGGGTGGAAGTATTACGGGAGCGCCAAAGAAGAAGGTCGTCTCATTAATAAAAGATATTGAAGGAGAAAAAAGAGGCTTCTACACCGGATCAACCATCATTCAAAATGGATCTCTTCAAGCAGCATCAATTAATATTCGTTCAAGTGAGATCTGTTTTAATTCAAAAACTCTCATTTACTCTGCTGGCGGAGGAATTACTTTAAAAAGTGACCTCGAAGGGGAGTATGACGAGATGAATCTTAAGAAGTATAGTTTTATCAATACGTTAAGTGATTTGATCTAACTTAAAGTTTCATTTAGTTTTAGGCGAAAACATAACGATATTTATATATTTAAAGATTCCTTTCTTACATTTCTAATAAAATCTTACAATTAAAAATTATAGTAGCTATAAGTTTGACATTAATATTTTGGTATCGATATGATTTTTGTGCGTCAAAATTAAGAGAGAGAATTTAGATGGCGTGTAGCGCAGGTGGCGCTACCTTCAAGCTGAAGTAAGACAAGGGAGTGTAATATGTCAGCTATAACTTCGACACAAGATGTTGCGAATACGTCACAGAGAGAAGCAGTTAACATGGAAGAGCTTGCAAACCTTGCAGGTTTCCCAACTGATTTTGTAAAAAAAGAATTATTAATTGAAGATAACCAAGTTTCTATGGAGCAGTTACGTGCATCAATGCTTCAATACCTTGATGCAACGATGGGCGAGAAAGCTTAATACTTTTTATTAAGCGAAACATAGGACTTGTTTCAATAAAAGCTTAATATTCTCCTTTATAGAGGGCCGCTTATTTATAAGCGGCCTTTTTTTTCTGATTAATCCACTCCAATTTTACCTAGGAAAAAAAGGCTAGATTGCTGATTTTTCGTTAAAGTCCCTTGTTAAGTTTCCGATATAACGTCTGTAAAGGATCATTATCGCAATACAAGGAAGTACGTATATGGATATTTCAACAGTCATTGGTTTAGTCGTTGCTGTCGCGGCCATTTTGGGGTCGATGATTACAGGTGGTGGATTAGGTCAGTTCATTGACGTTCCTTCGGTTCTCGTTGTTGGTGGAGGACTCATTGGGGTTACATTTTTCAAATGGCCAATGGAAACAGTGAAGGGAATCGCCACTGTTGCTATGAAGAGTTTGAAATTTGATGCCGTTGATCCAATCGCTACGATCGAGCAGATGAGTGAGTATGCTAACCTTGCCCGTTCTCAGTCAATCTTCGCACTTGAAGAGGAAGCTAAAAAGGATGCTGCTAAGAATAACGCTTTTTTAAAAACCGCCCTTATTTTAGCTGCTGATAATAAGCCTGTTGAAGAAATTGAAAAAGTTCTAAAAATTGAAATTGAAGCAATGGAAACTCGTCACAAAATTGGACAAGAGCTCTTTGGTGGTATGGCCGAAGATGGTCCTGCAATGGGAATGATTGGGACACTTATTGGTCTGGTTATCATGCTTAACAACATGAGTGACCCTGGTTCAATTGGTCCGGCCATGGCCGTTGCCCTCTTAACGACATTCTACGGAGCGATTATCGCCAACGTATTTTGTAACCCACTTAAAAATAAAATTGGTATGCGTTCAGCGCAGGAAATTGCCAATATGAATATTATTATGGCCGGGATCATAGGAATTGTATCTGGGCAAAACCCTAAGTCTATTAAGTCTGCATTAAGCTCATTCTTACCGCCGTCGCAAAGACCGGCCGATGAAGTTTAATTAAGAGATTCTTTCAAGGAAGAGAGGTAAAAGATGGCCGAAGAAGGTGTAAACGCCCAACCGATTGAAGAAGGTGGTGGCTCCAACGATGATGTAAAGTGTCCTGAATGTCCTCCTGGTTTACCGGGGTGGATGGCGACCTTTTCCGATCTGGTAACACTTCTCCTTACATTCTTCGTATTGCTTCTTTCAATGGCAAAGACGGAGACATCAAAATATGAAGCAGCTCTTGGATCGATTAGAAATGCCTTTGGTGGAAACGTTCTCAAGCAAGGTGAGGTTATCCAGCCAGGAAAATCTCCTGATGATTTTCCAACGATGATGGAATCCAATGAAGTGATTAAGCCCTTTCCAATTGAGTTTTTAACTATGGAAGGGATTCTTGATAAGCATGAAATTAATAGAGAATCTGATGAGCAACTTTCGCAAATGAAGTTGGATCTTAAAGAGTATGAACTATCTGAATCTGTTGATGTCTTTGAGCAACCAGAGGGAATTAAAGTTCGTATTAAAGATCAGATTTTCTTTAAATCGGGATCAATTGAAATTGAGCCTACGCGCGTGTCGACTGAGGTCTATGAAAAGGTTGTGAAGCTTTTAAAAGGAAAGACTTGGACAGTTTTTGTTCTTGGGCACGCTTCAAGAGGAGAGACTTCACGCGATGGTAGAAGTGATGCTTGGGCCCTTTCTGCGGCCAGAGCACAGGCGGTTACGAAGTCTCTCATTAGAAGAGGGGTAACACCTTCTAGAATCACAACGACTTTCTATGGTGATACAAGACCTGTCGTGAGACCTAATCGATCTCAAGAGGAAAATGAATATGACTCTAGAAGAGTTGAGTTCATCATTAGAAAAACAGACTTACAAACGGATGGTCATAAAGTACAATCTCAGTAATGAAAACAACAAGAATTTGTTCTTTAAATAATTATTCATCAATAGAGGAGCTCCTAGTAAAGGGGCTCTCTTTTTCTCGTTCCTCTGTAAAAAAATCAAACTTATCTAAGAAGGCCCTAAATAAAACAGTTAAGGCAAAAGATGAGATTGAACTACCCATCGATCTATTAAATAGAAATATGATTTCTCCTTATTATAAGGGGGAGAGTGTCGAGGTTCTATTTGAAGATGAACGATTGATTGCTCTTAACAAAAATTACAATCAACATGGTCATCCTCTTCATTACAGTGAAGAGGAAACAGTTTTAAATTTTCTAAGAAATACGAGAGCCGATTTAAATCTCGGGAAAGTGAACTCTAATCAAGAACGCGGTCTTCTTTATCGTTTAGATGAGGTAACTAGCGGACTTCTTATCTATATTAAAGATGATAAAAACCATGAATATTTACGAGATCATTTCTCTGAGTCTGTGAAGAAAAAAGACTATCTCGCAGTGGTTGAAGGTCATGTTCTCAAAGGTTCATCTTTGGCCCACTACTTTCTTTCTAAGGGAGCAAAAGGGGCAAAGAGAGTTTGCAATGAGATTGAAGGAGAGGAGTTCGGAGAGCTATCTTACGAGCCGTTGCAATATGATAAGGAAAATAATTACAGTCTAGTTAAGGTCTCTTTAAAGAGTGGTCTACGCCATCAAATCAGAGCACAAATGGCATATATCGGTCATCCCTTGGTAGGAGATGTTCTTTATGGAGCCAAGGAATCTAAGAGAGTTTTTCTCCATGCCTATGAGTATCAATTTTCAATTGATTCAATTGGTTACAAACTCCGCTCAGAGAATGCACCTTTATTTTTTGACTTCTTGAATTTTGACAGTGGCCTTTAGATGATCTTTGATAAAACGATTTGATTTCATCGTTGAAAGTTTGATAAGGTCTTTTCCCATTGTTGCCGCATTAATTCTCAAAAGATCGTGTTCTACTCTAATTGTAATAGCATCTGTTCTCTCCAGAGTATCAACAGGGGAGTTCTTAGCGATGAAGACGAGATCATTTGCAAAGTCTCTATAAAGAGCGGCCTTTAAATCTTTTTCACCATTCTTTAACTTGGAAATATCGACGGTTGAGTTGATGAGAATTTGCATGTTGTTTTTAAAGCACTTTGTCGTCCAAGAGCCAGGGATCCTCTTTTCTAGCATGACAAGTGTTGCCTTACAGGAAGTTGGCGTCAATTTCTCTGTTCTACTTGAAAAGATTCCCTTCTCTCTAAGTGAACTTAAAAAGATGAACATCAGTAGAATTCCGACCATTAAAACAGGGTTTTTCATAAGTGTTTTCAACATCATGGCCCTATTATCCCATCTATTTGAGAAAAAATCACTAAAGGGAATGAATGGCTTATCCGACAAGATTGGTATAGTATTTGAGGTGAAAAAATGACAAATAATCCACTCCGTGACGGCCTTTTGGCCACATCCTATTTTTGGAATTGCTTAACTGCTCTTAGGGCACAGAAAGAAAAAGTTGAAGTTGAAAGTTTTTTGAAAAAGGTTGAAATCTCTTTTGATCAATTTCAAGAAATAAGAGAGTTCATGAGTTCAATTGATTTTCCATTTGAAATCCAAAGTCAGGGAGAGCGACGCTATCTTGTTCCTGTAAGGGACTGGCTCAGCGTTAATATGGATATGAATGTCGTTGATTGGATGGCCATGCAAGCGCATTTTCCAAACTTTGATCGAAGTCAATCAGAACCTTATTATTGGATTTTAAGAGAGAGATTTAAGAAGACTGACTCGCTCTATCCCGATTTAAATTTATATGCAGCATTCAATGAATATATTCAAAAGGATCAAAAAATGAGCGAAATCAGTAGTGAGTTTGATCATTTCTTTCCGCAACTTCAAGAGGCCATTCAAAGTGGTGGCTGTATGGAGATTGTTCTTAAAGACGGAAGTGAAGTTGAGACTTTTGCCCATCAAGTTGTCTTTCTAGAAGGTATTCTTTCTTTGATCGGTGAAGATTGTCAGGATCGATGTCTTATATCTATAAGCTTAAATGATGTTGAGCAAATTTCTTATTCTGATTCACAGTACACTCCAAATTTTTCGGGAGTCGAGGTGAATGATTTTATTTGTGCAATGAGATTAGTTACCGGAGATGAAGTGCGCCTTGTTCTTAAGGTGAAGGCCGAAAGACAAATCGAGTTGAATCCAGAGTTTCACTTTTTAGGTAATCCATTTGTAACAAATAATATGGAAGGGGACATGATTTGGGCCGCTTCTGTAGAAGTCTCTAACGAATTATATGAATGGCTTTATGAAATCAAAGATGGAGTAGAGATCTTAGACCCAAGTGAATTAATTAGCGGGTTTAACGAGTATTGTTCGGCCCGCATGGGGACTGAGACGAGTTTCCAGAAAAAGGCAGCATAGCTTTTGTAGGGAAGTCGTGATAGCCTTCCCTTAGTGGAAAATCAAAAAATAAATAAAAATTTCTTTCTTCTTTCATTCCTTCCGGCAATGGCCTATTGGTATTTGGAAGAGAGTTACCCTGTGAATATCGCTGTCACTGGGGGCTTGATTCTCGCAATTTTAGAGATCACACTTGAAAAGCTTTTTACAAAGCATGTTCACACTCTTAGTAAGCTGAACTTCTTTTTGATTCTTTTCCTTGGGGGTCTATCTCTTTTAGGTGAAGACGGTCTGTGGTTTAAATTACAACCATTTTTTACGGGAGTCGCCATTTCTGGATTCCTTGCTTATCGACTTTTCGTTGGAAAAGGACTTCTTGTTGAAATGACCGAAATTCTTGGTCAAAGTAAAATCCCTGACTTTGTTCTGACTTATCTTGAAAAGCACATGGCATTTTTCTTTTTAGCTTATGGAATCTTCATGGGAGCACTTGCTCTCTTTGGCACAACAGGACAATGGGCCTTTTTTAAGACCCTTGGCTTTTATGGTATTTTCGTCGTTTTTATGGTTTTTGAAATGATTCTACTAAGACTAAAACTAAAGAAAATGATGAAGTATGAACAATCGAGAGCTATTCTCTCTCGTTTTTCTCATCATCCTTAAAATTATTCATGATAGATGTTTGAGTCTTAACCGATTCTGTGTGAATTGTATGGAAGAGTTCACTGATGTACTTTTCTTTAAGACCAAGAGAGGCCGCTTTTAACTCGCGCTCTTTCATAAGAGAATCCATACGAGTCAATTGAAGAGGAGTGATATTATTTCTAAGCTTTTCTTTTCCAATTTCTTTTACAATATCCATTCTGAGCTTTAACGACTCAAGGATTTCATTGTCTATAGAATCAATTTGTCTTCTAAGGGCCTCAAGCTTTTGACCAAAGTCCTTATCTTCACTATGAGATTCACGAATATGAAGATTAGTAATAATCTCTTTCAATGATGTTGGAGTAACTTGCTGAGCGGCATCTGACCAGGCATCATTTGGACTAAGGTGAGTTTCAACCATAAGTCCATCCATTCCAACATCGAGACTCTTTTGGCAAACTTCACCAACAAGTGATCTCTTACCTGTAATATGACTTGGATCGCAAATGATAGGAAGATCTGGAAATTGTCTCTTTAATTCGATAGGAATTGTCCACATTGGAACATTTCTCCACTTTGTTTTCTCTGCTGTTGAGAAACCACGGTGGATCGCCCCAAGTTTTTTTATTCCTGCGCCGTTAAATCTTTCAAGTGCACCAATCCATAGAGCGAGATCGGCATTGATTGGGTTCTTAACGAGAACAGGAATATCGGTTCCCTTTAAAACATCGGCGATTTCTTGAACGGCAAAAGGACTAACCGTCGTTCTTGCTCCAATCCAAAGAATATCAATTCCATATTTTAAAGCAAGCTCTGCATGTTCAGCATTGGCAACTTCTGTTGTAACGAGAAGGCGTGACTGTTTCTTTACTTCACTAAGCCACTTGAGGGCCTGTTCTCCATGACCTTCGAATGTATAAGGGCGAGTTCTTGGCTTCCAAGCTCCAGCGCGGAAAACTTGAACGTGCTCATTCATTTCGATCTCTTTTGCCGTAGAAAGAATTTGCTCCTCACTCTCAGCTGAGCATGGCCCTGCGATGATAAGAGGTTTATCAAATTTATCAAACCATTGATTTAATGGAATCAGATCTAGTGGCAAATTGAGCTCCTTAAACACTAATTTTCAGGACTTTAACATTGGTCCTTGTTTTATAGGTCGAGATGGAAAAAATTTCAAAGAAAAAGAGCGAAATCTAAGCAATATTTACTTATCGCATTCGATAAACCTTTGAGTTCTGGTAGGGTGGCTAAATAAACACCATTGGACATAAGATGTTGCGAATTCTTGGCCTTGTACTATTTCTGATTTCTCTTCAAGACTCACTGGCAAGTGAGCTTCAATTTATTTCTTATGAAGTTAATGACGTTCAAAAAAATGCGGATTTTTCTACGCTAGAAAAGTTAAAAACACGAGCTCTCTTAGACTATCATCAACCATTTGAGAGTCATATTGATCGTGAACAATTCTATTTAATGAAGGTAACTTATGAAGCATTTAAGAGAGAGAAGTGGAAATTAAATCTCGGAATTGAATTTCGCTCTCCAGGTTTAAATGGTCATTTCAAACCCTATGAAACATTTTTGAGCTTTAATCATTCTTCGTTAAAAATAAGTATGGGACAGCAATTGATTACTTGGTCTCGAATAGACTTTTTTTCAAGTCTTGATGGGACAAATACGTTTGATTTTAACCGACCACTCTTTGATGAGATTGAAAATAAAAGGGTAGGAAATATCTCATTACTCTTGAAGAATAATTGGAAAAGCTTTTCTTTTTCTTCATTTATTTCTCCATGGCATCATACCAGTTTTCTGCCAAAGAAAACGAGTAATAATCATTTCTATAACGAAGAGCAATCACTCTTTTTAGGTGTAGGAGAGAATCAGATTTTTTCTTATTATCCTTATGAAGAAAATGTTCGAAAAGAAGAGTTCTTCTCTTATGGGTTTCGCTTAGAATATAGTGCGCGATCCTATGATCTTGCTTTGAGTTATTTAAAGTCTCCCGATTTGATTCCTCTCTTGGCCCTTGGAACGACTCTTTATCCTGAATTTTATAGAACAAATAAGTTTGCCCTCGATTTCTCATCTACAATTTCAGATTTCGTTTTAAGAGGAGAAATTTCTATGATTGGGGATCAGGCAAAAAGAGATCATCAACTAGAGAAGTATTATAGTGATGTTTATAATTTCTCTCTTTCTTTAGAGGGGCGATTAAGTGACTCTCTTCCTCTTTTTCGACTAATTTTAAATTCGACTTTTGATGATCAAAAAAGAAATTCTCTTTTAACAACTCGTGAAGAAACACTTTTTGTCGAATTTACTAAGAATCTATTGAGTGAACGATTAAACACTAGGTTGAGATTTATACAAAGTTTTGAAAGAGAAGGTTATTCACTTGAGTTGTATCAAGGTTATGAAATCAATGATTCTTTTAAATTAACTGGACGCCTTTATACTCTGAATGGAAGTGATAAGAGTATGTATGGTTTTTATAAGAGACAAGATGGTTTTTCTCTAGGGGTTGAAGTGAATTTATGAAAAAACTAATTCTCATTCATGGCCTCATTATTCTTTTTCTCAATGCTTTTCCTGTATTCTTTTTGGATAAAGTAGAATTTGATAATTCTATTAGAAGTTATGCTCCAAAAGAGAGTACGCATTTTAAAGATTATAAAAAATATCGTGAACTCTTTGGAAGTGATCAAGTACTCGTTGGAATGTTTCGCTTTGAAACCAAACTCAAGCATGAAGACTTAAAAAAGCGCCTCTCTCGATTTGCACAATTTTCAGTTGAAGCGAGAAAATTAAAAGGAGTAAGCAGAGTCTTTTCTCTTTTTGACCAAGATTATATCGAGCAAAGAGATGAAACCATTTTTATCGCTCCTATTGTCCCAATAGAGAAGATTAATAGCTATTCAGTGGAACAAATTCTTGAGCGAATGAGCTCCTCCGATACGGCCCGTGATCTCTTAGTCTCTACTGATCTAAGTGAGATTTCTATTGCGATTGAGCCTGAGACTCATTTAAATACTTATGAAAAAAGAGAACTCTATTTAGACTTTCAAGAACTTGTTAAAAAGTATGACTTTGGATCTGATTTACATGCGCTTGTCGGACCGATGGCCGTGGATGTTCATTCTTTTGAGACAAGTTTTTTTGACCTTTTGAAATTTGTTCCCTTTACTCTCGGGGCTGGGTATCTACTAATGTGGTTCTCTTTTTCATCTTTAGGTGTTCTGGTTGTAGCGATGAGTTTAATAGCGGGAGTGAGTTCTTTTTCAATGGGACTTTTTGCTCTGTTTGGCCTTCCTTTTACCATCATATCGAGTATCGTTCCTACATTGTTAATGTCGCTTTCTATTGCTTTTTTTATACACTACTTCAATATGGACCGTTATCTTAGTCGTGATAAGTTGTATCAAGATAAGAAACTTAGACAGAAAGCAGTTGTATCTTACCTTAGAATACCTTGCTTTTTTACGGCCATTACAACTGTTGCAGGTCTTTTAACTCTTGCTTTAAATGAAATTCCTCCTATTCGTATCTTTGGTATTATTACAGCTCTTTGTACTTTTATTATTCTGGGACTAACTCTTTATACATTACCTGTTCTCATGCAGTTGTTTGGCCCGAATCAGTGGAAAGAAGAGTCGAAAATATTTAAGACGTTTGGGGAGTTGATTGATTCTATTGCAAAGCATGCTATTGATCACCCTAAAAAGACTGTTGCCATTTGGGCGCTTCTTCTTGTGATAGGGATTCCCTTTATTTTCAATATCAAAGTCGAATCTAATCTTTTGCGCTTTTTTAAAGAAGATCACATCATCAATAAGCAAACAGAACTTTATCAGAATAAATTTAGTGGCACGGCCGTTGTTGAGATGATCTTTCATTCTGAAGAAGGTGAGCTCCTAACGGGGGAAACTCTGAGTGAATTATACCGATTTGAAAATGATATTGTTCAAATGTATGAGGAAGTCGATAAATCACTGTCACCAGCTCATTTTATTCGCGACATGCATAAGGCATTTACAGGTAAGAAAGAACTTCCTCTCAACTCTTCTCTTATTGATCAATATCTCTTTATTTACGATGGAAATGATTTAACTCGTTTTCTAGATGAAGATCACGCTCAATATCGAATCATCTTTAACGTAAACAAACACAATGTAAGTGAATTAGAACAACTTATCGAAGCTATGAAAAAACGTGCACTAAAGATTAGTCCTAAGCTTCGTTATGACTTTTCTGGTCAGGGTTATGTTTTTGTTAAGCAGAATGATCTTTTAGTTATTGGTCAAACAAAGTCTCTTTGGGTTTCGGCCTTAGTTATTTTTCTACTTCTTTTGATTCAGTGGAGAAATTTGAAGGATACAGTCGTTTCATTTGTTCCCAATGTTTTACCACTTTGTTTTATATTCATTACGATGGGCGTTTTCGGTATTTGGCTCGATATGGGAACGGCAATGATTGCAAGTGTTGCAATAGGGATTGCTGTTGATGATACGATTCATATCTTTTCAACATTTAAAAATTATCTTAAGAAATATGATTCTGCAAAGGCAATGAAATTAACTATACAAAAGACAGGTCGAGCAGTTGGGGCAACGACAATTATATTGTGTGCTCAATTTTTGATACTTTCTTTTTCCAGCTTTGTTCCAACTAAAAATTTTGGACTCCTCACTAGCTTGGGGTTATTAGTAGCGCTCTTTGCAGATGTTCACTTACTTCCGGCCATGGTCGTTCTTACTTACAAGGATTCTAAATGAAAGTATTTTTTCTCTCATTAATATTTTCCCTTTCTACCTTTGCATTAAGTGGAAAGGAATTAGCTCAAAAAGTTTACGATAGAGCTGATGGAGATCATTCCTATTCTAAAGTGACAATGATCCTCGATGGAAAGGGAAGAAGTGTGAAGACGAGAAAGTTAGAGATTTATCGAAGCGATGATCAAAAAGGGCTTGTTAAATCACTTGTGAGATTCTCTTCTCCAAAGAAAATACAAGGGGTCTCTCTTTTAACAATCGACTTGAAGGGAGAGAATGAATCTCAGCTTATTTATTTACCGGCCCTTAAAAATAGTAAGCGAATCTCATCTTCAAAAAAGGGCGGGCGATTTGTGCAAAGTGAAATCTTCTATGAAGACTTAAGAGATCGCCATCCCGAGCAGGACCAGCACAAGTTACTTGAAGATGGTAAATTTATGGGAGCACGTGATTGCTATCGTCTCGAAAGTGTTCCCATTAGCAAAGGAAACTCGACCTATGCAAAACGTGTGAGTTGTATAGATAAGAAAACGTTCATCCCATTGGAAGTGTTATTTTCTAATTCTAAAGGGCTGGAATTTAAGAGATTTAGAGTTCAGGCTATGAAAGAGATCGATTCAATTTGGACGGTGACAAGAAGTGAAATGACTCTCTTAGAAGAAGAGAAAATGACTGTTTTAAACGTTGATAAGATTGAGTACAACTCTAAGAAGGCAAAAGAGCTACGCTATAATAAAAACGATTTTAATTAGTCGCAAGGTTTATGGGTGAAAGATTGCTGAGTTTTTCTCGTTCTCTCTCACTTCAACACGAATAATTTTCACTCGACCATTTGTCTTTTTATCGATCATTTGCGAGACCTTTTCATAAACAAATTGAGCTGTCCCTTCCATTCCAGCATTTGGGAGAACTCTCATTTGAATGACGCCTTGTTGATCAAGTTCTTTGAACGTCTCGAGATAGGGGTCGTCTTTTGAAACGAGAAATGTGTGGTCAAACATATCTTCGAGCCAAGCTTTCACATCTTTTAGGTCCCCGAAGTCCATTACCCACATTTCTTGGGTCAGTTCATTGCATTCAAATTCAAAGTGAAAAGAGCGAGAATAACCGTGTACAAAACGGCAGTGGCTCTCAGCTTTCCATTGTCTGTGAGTGCAGGGAAATCCATAAAAACTTTTTGTCGAAGTAAACTTTGCCATGACATCATGATATTCTATGGTGATCAAATGAACAAGACTTGTCTGGCCTAAATATAGAGGAGATAGGGTGAGATTTATCAGCGAAGAAATTGAGCAATATGCTATTGAAAAGAGTAATACACCAAGCGGTGTCTGCGATGAGATTGAGCTTAAGACTAAAGAAAAATCATCGCTTCACCATATGATGATTGGAAAACTAGAAGCTTCTTTTATTGGATTTTTAATTCATTCGATTGGTGTTTCATCTATTTTGGAAATAGGTACTTTTACTGGCTACTCCGCCATGGCTATGGCCTATGAATTAGCAGAAGATGGACAAATTACGACGGTCGATAAGAATTCTAAGGCACAAGAGAGGGCTAAGTTCTTTTGGTCTAAAGATCCTGTCGGTCAAAAAATTACGGCCCTAAGTGGTGATGGACATGATGTTCTTCGAAACTTAATTTCTAAAAGAAAAAAATATGATCTCATTTTCATTGATGCAGATAAAAAGGGTTATCTGGATTACTTAAAACTCTCGCTAGAGCTTGTAAGCGACAAGGGGATCATTGTTATTGATAATGTTCTTTGGAGCGGGAGAGTGGTTGAGTCGATTGAAGAAAAAAGTGGAGAGAAGGAAAAGTCGACAGAGTACCTAAGAGAGCTCAACGACTTTATTGCTTCTTCCTCTGAACTCTATGGGACTTTAATGCCTCTTAGAGACGGAATTTTTTTAGTAAAGAAGATATAAAAAAAGGCCGAAATGAATTCGGCCTTTTAAAACACTATAGACATTCGAAGAGATGAAATGACGTTTGGAAATCGTTTGGACCATCTGTGAAGTCCACAATAATTCCTTCGCTGCTTTCTCTAGGATTTTCATACCATTGTTCATCAAAGTTAAGTAGGTCTTGTTCAATAACTACTTTTAGAAGTTTTAACGCTTCTTCTTTTGTTCCTTTGTAGCAAGATTCTTCAAAAAGAACTTCATAGCGAAGATCTTCATCTTCAAAGAAGTTAAATAACTCACCGTCTAGATTGGCAAGAAAAGAACTTGAAAATTCTATTTCATGAGTGGTCTTACTTGCTAAAAGAGCGCGAGCTCTTTTTAGTCTGTCTTTATATTTGATTAATTCTTCATTCTTTTTGGCGTCGATGGCCTCGTCGAGCAATTCTCTTGCGATGTCCATTTGCTCGATCGAAGCTGAATCGACGAATTTGAGAGTTGTTGTCTCAAGATTCGCACTAGCGGTGTGTGTAAGCGCTATCGAAATAAAGAATGTGATGAATTTCATGATCTGCATTATGTTTCCCTCAATTTGCGAATGACTTTGTAACAATCGAGGGCTTTAACGACCAATATAATTTATAGACGTAGTCCTTATAAAAATTAGATAGAACTCATAGTCGATTATATTTCTAAGAGATAGTGAAGAGTAAGTGGTTGCTTTTATTGAACTCCCTCCCCGTAAAGGGAGGGAGAATTGATTAGGCGGCGAGTTTTCCGAAGGTTTGACCATACTTGCGGTCAATTCCCATAATATGGGCAGAGAGCCACATTTTTAAAAAGGCCACGAGATCATCTTTGTTGATTGTTCCAGAATCGATTTGTTCTCCAAAGCCTTGAACTTTAGCAATGAGATTCTTATGGATAATTTTATGCGATCCAAGCCCTTCGTAATTTTCTCTCTCCATGAGGGCCTCCTCATCTTCAAAGTGCTTGATGCAATAGGTGGCCATCTTTTTGAAAGCTTCTGCAATTCCACTATCCTTGTCGAGGCAGTCAATTAACTCATTGATATAGCCGATTAAAACTTTATGTTCATTGTCCATTTCATCGACACCAACACTATAATCATCACTCCATTCAAACTTTGTATAGGCCATAGAATCCTCCCTATTCAAATCATATTTTAAGTGAGTATAAGGACTGTCAGGGGAGAAAATATGATCTATCTCAGTAAGTTGAGAGAAGGTAGATAAGTGTTCAATTAACAATGGGTTAGTTCAAAAAATCTTTAAGAGAATTCTAAGAACGCAAAGAAAACCTGAATTGATTTGATCTAAAAAATTGGCATTTTAATAACTGAAAGAAAAGTTTAGCTCAATTTCATGTTCTCTTTCTTCGAGTGCGTATAAGGTTTTTAGGCGCAACTGCTGGCCTTTTAGTGGAAGAGATAAGCTAAGTTTTAAAAGTGGACCTTCATTAATTTGCTTTCTTTTGGTTAGGGACCTTTGAATCAGTGCTTCGATGGAAGCGTTGAGTGAGCCTTTTATGATGAGTCCGATATTTGGGATCAGGCGCAGGTCGTGATTATTTTTAAGTTCCTCGCTTAAACTGAGCTTTGTTTTAATTAAAGAAAAAAAGCGCATGGAGCCTGATAAGGATTCAAATGCAACTCCTGGACCTAGTTCTATAAATGTCTCTCTTCTTTGGGCCAGAAATGTTTTTTCGTGGGAAATCTTCCAGGCGTATGAAGGGGTCAATTGATGATTACTTGGCTCTATTGAAAGAACATCGATAAGTGTAAAGCGGTCGAGTTTAAATTGATTCTCATTGAGGATTGTAGAGATTTTTAAAAGTTCTAGTCTTGAAAAGGGAATATGACCTAGGTCGGGATCGAGTTCGTCATGCCATCCTAGTCGAAAATTAATCGTCAAAAAGTTCTCATCGAATCGATTTAAATATCCAAAACTAAACTTTTGAGGACCATGGGCAAAATGGGGAAGCGAGTCCTCTTTGATCGTTACATTGTAGTGTCCAGATTCTTTTGATCGCAAATCTAGTAATGATTGATAGAGTGCTTTGTCTTCTTTTTTTAACAGATGTTTCTCTTTAAAACTTTTGTACTTATAGTAGTAAAGTGCCGTATCTAGAGAAGTAATTGAATAGTTCGATTGATCTCCTTTTAGAAGAGAATCGAGTTCATTTTTTTGGGAGATAGTTAACTGATTGAAGCGATTTAAAAATTCACTTCTCAAAGAAGGGCGATGTGTTTTATAAATTGCAATCTTCTCATCAATTAAGACTTTTACCGTATCGATTGGTGAGACGTAAAAAGGAAGGTTTTTTAGAAAGCTCTTTTCTGGGAAAAGGGCCTCCATTAAAGCGAGTAGTTGAAAAGAACAATTTTCATCAAAGAAATAATAATGAGAAAAACCATTGCTCTCAATTTCCCAAATCATATCGATAAATAACTCGACTTGTTTTTGAGTTAATTTTAATTCGTATTCAAAGAGATCACGGCTTTCATAGTTATTATATTCATTTACTTTGATGTAGTAGGGGGCCATGGAAAAGTGTCCTTCATAGAGACCAAAAACTCCAAAGATGGCAAATTCAATTCCTCCATCACTTCCCGTTGTCGCTGCATAATTTAGTCCATAATCGAGTATATCTCTTTTTCTTTTAGCCTTCTTCGATTTGTGAGAGTTGATTCTCATAAAAGTGTGTCCAAAAATACTGGCGGGATTATTGGGATAGCTCGAGGCGAAGATAAGAGAGAGGGAGCTTGCATCCAATCCATTTTTCCAAAAGAAGTAATCATCGCATTTTTCTTGAGGGGAGAGGTTGAGATGATCTTTTAAAAGGCGATAGCGTGCTGCGAAGGCACACTTTATTGGTTGTTCAATATTTCCTTGGTAGATTTTATTCTCTTTAAAGGCACTTATTGTTGCCTCAAGTTCTTTTAGAGGATTTGTTTTTCCATTTTTTGCTAGAAAGAAGCTTGGAGCATCGATTCGGCTTTCATAACCAGTGGAGACTTTTTCATACTGTAAGAGTCGAAGCCAAGTTTTTGATTGTGAGAAAGATTGAGTATCAAAAGCAAAAGAGGCCCCCATTAAAGTGGAGGCCAAGAATGTATTAAATAAGATTTTGAGTACAAGTCGTTTTAAGAACGTCATTACTTTTCATTACTTCTTTTATATTACCAATCATTTGGATTGGAGAATTTGTTTTCTTATTAAAGATAGATTGGTAATTTTCTTTTGTCATTGCATTGAATTCATTTTGAACACTCACTGGGCAACCGAGAGTGGCAGCAAAGCCATCTAAGTATTCTCCATGGCCCATTGCCATTTCGAGGCGAAGGTTTTCCATATTTGCCTCAGCATAATAAACTGGGGCCATTTCATTTTTTACGATACTGTGACGAGAACAACCACTTGTTCCAGTTGTGATCCCAAAAAGCTGTGAAGAAAATGAATGGTTTGTTGTCATTCGAAAGAGTGCAGAGATGATCGAACTCTTTTTCCAGATCATTGATCCTAGACCACAACCAACACTGCTATCAGCGAATGTTTGAATGGAAAATAATAGTGAAATTGCGAAAATAAACTTCTTCATGGTGACCCTCCGTGGTAACTGCATTTTGTTTAGTTTACCTGAGCGGAGCAGAAGGTTCAATGGGCTTTGTTGACCCCTTGCTCCATTGCCAAGGTCTTGATTATTTCATAATGTTTGGGTTTCAAAAAACAGGGTATTTAATGCAAGGTTTCATCTTAACAGCAGCTTACGAAGATAGAGCGCAAGGACATCTCCTCAAGTATTTCGGAATTTCAGATCAGGGGCCTTTTTGCGTCATAATTGATCAAAATTCTCCAGTCTTTTTTATTGAAAGAGAGGCCAAGTTTTCAAGGTTGTCTGTTTCTTATGAAAGAAAGTCGGTGGGACTTAAAAGTTTTCGCGGACAAGCTGTTGATGCTCTCTATTTTAAAACTCAAAGAGATCTCTTCACAGCTCGAGATGAGCTTCAGCGCTTAGGTGTCCGTTCGTATGAAGCTGATGTACGCGCTGAAGAGCGCTATTTGATGGAACGATTTGTGAATGGTTCTGTGCAAATTGATGGCCCTTCTAAAGTTGAAGAGGGCATGATCACTTTTTTAAATCCTAAGCTTTCAAAAACAGAGTATCGACCACGCTTTCATATTTGCTCTTTGGATATTGAAACTTCATTTGGCAATGATCTCTATTCCATTGGTGTTCATTATAAAGGTCCTAAGGGCGAATATAAACATGTTCATATGGTGGGAGAGGATTTTGAAAAGAGAGATGAAAATCTAACGATCTATCCAGGGGAAGCTGAAGTTCTAAAGGCCTTTTATGATGAATTCATAGCGATTGATCCCGATATCATTATTGGTTGGCACATCATTGGATTTGACTTTAAGTTCTTAGAGAGGAAATTCAGTCAGTATGGTCTTCGCTTTAATATTGGTCGAAAGAAGTCAAAATGTCAGATTACAGAAAAAAAAGGAGCGGGATGGTTTTGCAACATGGATGGACGTGTTGTTGTGGATGGACCTCCGGCCCTAAGAGCTGCCTTTTATCAATTTGAAAACTTTAAACTAGAAACTGTTGCAAAAGAACTTCTTGGAGTAGGTAAAGATATTTCAAGTGCGGGAAGCGATAAAGTCGAAGAGATTGAAAGACGTTTCCATGAAGATAAAGCGGGCCTTGCAAAATATAATCTTCTCGACTGTACACTTGTTCACGATATTTATGAAAAGACAGGTCTTTTAAATTTAATCGTAACAAGAACTCTCTTGAGTGGCCTATTAATGGATCGTATTGGTGTTTCTACTGCCGCCTTTGATTATTTCATGCTGCCTAAAATCCATCGTAAGGGCTTTGTTGCTAACAATGTGATTGATATTCAAAGAGAGGGGCATGCGGCCGGTGGGCACGTTCTTGAACCCAAAGAAGGACTGCACGAAAATATTATCGTTTTTGACTTTAAAAGCCTTTATCCTTCAATTATTCGCACTTTTAAAATTGATCCTTACTCAAGAATCATGGCCCAAGTTAATACAATTGAAACTCCTACTGGACATCAATTTTCAAAGACTGAACATATTCTTCCTCATTTTATTTCGATTCTTTTTAATAAGAGGGCCGAAGCAAAAATGATAGGGGACCAATATCTTTCTCAGGCCATTAAGATTCTTATGAATTCTTTTTATGGTGTCATGGGCTCTGGTGGCTCTCGTTTTTATCACGCCGACCTTCCTACTGCTATTACTGGAACAGGACAGTGGATTTTAAAAAAAGCGATCGTTTATTTAGAAGATCGTGGCTATGAAGTTGTTTATGGAGATACCGATAGTGTCTTTGTAAAAATTGTTATGAGTGATACAAGTAAGATGGAAGAGAAATCTAGTGTTATCGCTAAAGGCCTTAACGAGTATTTTCAAGACTTACTTTTAAAAGAGTATGGTGTTCATTCTGAATTAGAAATTGAATACGAAAAACATTATCGCAAGCTCTACCTTCCTCCTGCCAGAAGTGGTGAAGGAGGGGCCAAAAAACGCTACGCTGGTCTTATCATAAATAAAAACGGCGAGAGAGAAATCAAATTTGCCGGAATGGAATTTGTGCGCTCTGATTGGACAAAATTAGCCAAGCGTTTTCAATATGGACTTTATCAAACTCTCTTTGGAGGAGAGGAGGTTAAAGACTATATTCAAGATTTTATCAAAGTTGTTAAAGACAAAGTTGAACTCAACGAATTAATTTACACGAAGAGGCTAACAAAAGATGCCTCTGAATATATTAAGTCTGTTCCTCCTCATGTGAAGGCGGCCAAAATACTTCTTGAAAAAGACCCTGGCAGAAGTATTCGTAGGATTAGTTATGTGATAACGAGAAGAGGGCCTATGCCTGTTGAACTTGGGCCCACTGATATTGATTTTCAACACTATATTGATAAACAACTTCGACCAATTGCTGAAGATGTATTACGATTGAAAGATATTAATTTTGACGACTTGGTTATGGGTGACCAGTTGACGTTGTTTTAGGAGTTGAGGTTGAGAAAACACTATTATGCCAGATGGATTTTTGTTTTTGGAAGTTTAGGTATTTTAACTCTTGGTTACTTTATCTTTGAAAATAGAGTCCTACAATTTTGGTGTGATCACGAAGAAAATAACTCTGCCTGCTTTCTCCTCTCTAAAAAGCATAGTGACCTCGATCAAAGAAAGATCTATCTGGAAAAATCTTGTGAGCTCAAGTATGAGGCAGCTTGCAAAGAGCTAAAAAAAGAGCCTGAAATTAAGACCGAGCTTTAATTCTTCTGGTCTTTCAAGCGGTGTTATAAGCGTATTAGGATTGGCCGGATCAAATTGAAGAGAATTAAAGTCTTGATACAGGGGAATGGAAAAATTTGTTTCAATACTCACCGTGTTTTTTAAAAACTTCGAATGAAATTGTCTTTCGACTCCTACCTGTAAATTGAGAGGGTCCCTCTCTTTTCTTTCTTCTACATATAATTTTATTGGCGTAAGCGTTTTCACTTCATCATGAGCGAGAAGAGGGAAGTGCGTTTGCTGATTAGCAAGTACAGTGAATGGCAGAAGCAATAGTATCCATTTCATTAAGCTTGACTATAGACTAGCTTTTGACTTTTGAAAAGTTTGTCATGGAGGATCATGTAAGGTTAGGATAGTTAAATGGGAATGCAAAAAATCAAATCATTTATTTTTCTTTACATGAAAAGTTATGAACTCTTTCATGAAAAAAGAGGAGCTAATCTCGCTGCAGCGAGTACGTTCTTTCTTTTAATAACACTGGTTCCCTTGGGTCTTTTGTCGTTTAAATTAGTAGGACTTCTCCTCGGAGATGTTCAAGAAGTCATGGATGAGAGTTTTGTGATTATAACGAGATTCTTTCCCGACGTTCTACCTGAATTCATTGTTAAAATTAAGCAGGCCATCTCGCGACCGCTTATGGCGAGTTCCGGAATCACATTACTGAATATATTCTTTTTGGCCCTCTCTACTTTCTCTCTTTTTAATTCCATATGGAGTGGACTCTATCTTATTACAGAAAATAAAGGCCATATCTCTTTAAAGAAGGCCATAAAGGATCTCTTTGTTATTGGTTTTACTGTAAGCTTCTTAGGGACCACGCTTTTTATTCCAACCTTGTTAAAGCTTATAAAAGGTTTTTTAACGGATGCAAGGTTAATGGCAATGACCTTTGAGATCCTGCCAAAAGGTGATGTGCTTTTAAGTTTATGGCTCAAAGGAAATAGTCTTTTCTTTTCTCTATTTGAAAGTGATCTGTTCTATTTCACTCTTCTTGTTGCTTATGTGACAGTTCTCTTTCATTGGTTTTTTAATCGATTACTTATTTGGAAAGACTCCCTCTTTTGCGCTCTTTCGTTTGTTGTTTCTCTATCGCTTTTAAAGAGTTTGTTTTGGATCTATTTTAAATATGCACGAATTGGCCTCATTCAAAACTATGGGGACTTTTATACGGTCGTTTTTGGCGTGATGTGGCTTTATTTTGCAATGTGTTGTTTCTATTTTAGCCTCTGTCTATGTGAAGTCTTTGTAAAAAAAGACGTCAAGAGGGGTTAATTTCGTTGGGCCCTTGAGAGAGTGGAAAAGAATAATTATATTGTTCTTAATTCACTTTTCAGGAGCTACCGTTGATTCGCGCTTTAATTGATCTATATATTCTCATTCTCTTTGTCGATGTTATCTTAAGCTACATTCCACAATATAGAAGAACAGTGTGGGGACTTAAAGTTAAGCAAGTTTCAGACTTCACATGCGCTCCAATTCGCAGGATTCTCCCGCAACACGATCTGCCTTTTGATTTCTCTCCGCTAATTGTCATCTTAGGACTAAAGTTGATTGAAGCTCTTTGGTAAAGTCTTGCCATTCTGCGTCTCAATTCCTAGAATATTTCTTATACGTTTCTATGGGATGGGAATGAAGGTCGTTGAATGGAATCTAATCAAAATGAAATTGATTACCTAGCTGAGCAAACGCTTAAGCTCAGTGAGTCATTAAAAAATAAAACATTTTTAAATACTACGGTCTTCGACGAAGACCTTATTGAGTTTGAAAAGTTAAAAGAATCTTTCCAATTTGAACCTCTCGAAGTTAATGAAGAAGTGTGTGATCTTGATCTTAGTGAGTCTTGTGCTAGTTTAGAAGAAATTGAAGCTTTGTGTCAGGGGGTTTTAGGTCACGACCTTAGCTTTAGCGAAGAAGATCGCCAAAGAGATTTAAAAGAGGATTTTGTTTCTTATGAGTTTCAAGAATTAGAGTCAAGAACTCTACCTAATAGTGATGCACTCTCATTTTTTAAAGATTTTAATCTTCCGCTAGAGGAGGAGACGGAGCTTGTTGATATCGTTGTTGAGCTTGAAGAGCCTTGCGAAGAAATCTTTGAAGAAAATTTTAAAGAAAACGTTGAAGAAAAAGACGATGAGCTCCTAGATATCGTCGTCGATCTCGATGAAGATATTGAAGACTTCTTAGAAGAGGAAGAAGAGCTCCTAGATATCGTCGTTGAGCTGGAATGGGATGATGAAAATGATCTTACTTTTAATGAAGAGGAGATCGTTGGACCAGCTCTTGAAATTGAGACTGAACAAGAATGTGTTGTGGAACAACAGTCGGCCATTGCTTATCATGTTTTAGAAAGCTCTCTTACATTTTGTGTTAAGGCCATTGCCGTCAAGGATATTCATCAATTTGAATTAACTGATGAGGTGAGGGCACAATTAAAACTAAATCAGGATCAAGCGCCTGAGTTTTTTATTACCGACTGCTATGAAAGAGCGCAGCTAACTTTAACTCAAATCGCTAATCGTCGCTTCACTAAAGAAGAGGATATGATTTGTAATATTGGTGATCCTGGCTTTAGTTGGTGGCTTGAAAAATCAGATCACGGCTTTTCTATTTACTTTAAATCTTACAAAGTGAATCGCGTCGATGAAGCGATTCGTTTAGGGCCGCTAGGGGATGTCCAATATGCTGTTAGAAAGTTTTCATGGCTTTCAGCACTTTTTAAAGAACATTTCCCAGTCAGTGAATTTTCGTGTGATGATACGGCCCTGCATTTTTATACGTCGAAGCAAAATGATGAATCAATGAATCATCTTATTCAAGTTTTCGAAGAGGGGATATGTTCTTTTGATGAAGAGGACTTTCATTTAGAGAACGATTCACTTGGTCTTTTCTATTACTTGAGTGAAATCTCAGATATTCGTTCGTGGTGGTTGGATATACATGACGCTATGAATGCGTAGCGTTGTTTTTTTTTACGTCTAAGCACTTGAGAACAATCAGAATTTTGTTAAAATAAATATTGTAACAGGATGTTACAAACCAAACGAACAGGAAGTTAACGTTGGAATTTTCATTTAACAGACCTCAAGGAGAGCCTGCGCGCAGCTCTTCCAATCAATCTGGTGGTCAAGATCTCGCAAATGAGAGACTTAGAAAGGCCATTGAGAGAAATCGTCAAAAGAAACTTAAAAAGCAAGTTGGTTCTGGTGAATCAGCGCCTAGACCTGCTATGGGTGCTCAGGCTAGTTCATCTAGCTCTGATATGAACAGTCTGCAAGAAAGACTTCGAGCGCACAAAGAAAAAAAACTTGCTGAGCAAAAGAGAGAGCAGTCGCAAATGCCGCCACCCCCTCCGTCTGCTGGCGAGAAAAGGCAGAGTGCTCAAAAAGTTGATTCTCCTATAGGTGGCCCTTCTCTATCTGAAAGACTTAAGGCCAAGAAACAAGAAGCGCTCAATTCTCTTCGTTCTCCTGCTTCTAAGGCCAAAGCCGTTGATGCTGAAATGATCGAAGAAGAGGTGAGACCAACACGCAAAACAGTTGCCCGTCCTGATGATAGTGAACTTGTCGGTACGCTAAGAAAACAGGCCAAGGCCCCTGCAACAGTATCCTATGCTGAGCAGTTACCTGCTAAAAAATCTCCGGCCAGCTCTCGTGCTAAGAGAACAGTGAAAACGAAAAAAGGTGCTAAGAAGTCTTTGCAAGAAAGATTTAATGGTATTGTCGTTAAGAGTGGTTGGGTTTTTTGTATCTTTCTCTTAGGCCGTCTGATCTTTTCTGATGGGGGAATAGTTGATTTCTATGCAAGTAAATCCCTTCTTCAAGACAGAGTGAATGAGCTAACGAGAGTTGAAAAAGAAAATGTTCAGCTACAAAATGAAATTGAGAAAATTAAGTCGAATAAGAAATATCAAAAGAAAATTGTCCGAGATAACCTTGGCTTCATTGCTAGAGATGAATTTCTCGTTCTCTTTCCTAAAGATCACTCGAGGATTAAAGGGAAGAAATCATTTAATTAATTTTAAAAGAGATTGAGGGGGTGAAAGTTTCATCCCTTTTTTTATTCTTTTAGAAAGTGGCGAGTCGCTGCGAGTTTCAAGAACATACCAGCATTTATGCAATTGAGTTCTGGCTATGACCGGAGGTTCTTTCATTCCTGGGTGGGCCTTGATTGATCTCTCTACTGCGAGAACTTCAAAATTTTTACCTAGAAAGAATATGTCGAGATCAAAGTGAGTATCGGGCATCCAAAATTGTCGATACCCCTCTTGTTTGTAAACAAAGAGCATCGCTTGATCAAAGGCAAAGTCTTTGGACTTTACACCGGAGAGTCCTTGGGCCTGCTCTTTCATGGAAAGCGCCACATTGATTTTTAACGATTCATTTTTTGAAAGATTTAAGATGTGAGTGCCATTATTTTTATTGAGCTCTTTGGCCACTGTGCCTAGACAAAAAAACGATAAAACAACTGTGAAAGTCAGAAGTTTTCTAATGAGATTTGATGGCTTTTGCGTTATAAAAGTACTCATACATAAAACTCTAATAGAGAAGGGGAGATATATCAAATGACAAAACTAACTGGATTAATGCGTACGCATCATTGCGGTGAGTTAACTGAGGCCAATATTGGTCAAGAAGTAACTCTTTGTGGATGGGTTAATAAATATAGAAATCTTGGAAGTCTTCATTTCATTGATCTCCGTGATAAGTATGGTCTAACACAATTAGGATTTGCTGAATTTAAAGGTGACATGGCCCTTCTCAAAAAATGTCATCTCGAATCTGTTATTTTAGCAAAAGGTAAAGTTGCTCCAAGACCAGATGAAGCGAAAAACGATAAGATGACAACGGGAATGGTTGAAGTTCAAGTTGAAGAACTTCAAATCCTTTCAGAGAATGACATTAATAATATTCCTTTTCTTCCATTTGGTGCTATTGAAGCGACAGATGATAATAAATTAAAGTATCGCTACTTAGATCTTAGAACTGAAAAACTTCAGAATATGCTAAGACTTAGATCTAAAACGGCACAAAAGGTTCGTAACTTTTTATCAAATGAAGATTTCATTGAAGTTGAAACACCGATCCTTTATAAATCAACTCCAGAAGGTGCAAGAGACTATGTTGTTCCATCTCGAGTTCACCCTCACCATGTTTATGCTCTTCCGCAATCACCTCAGACTCTTAAGCAACTTCTTATGATTGGGGGAACTGACCGTTACTTCCAAATCTGTAAGTGTTTTCGTGATGAAGATTTAAGAGCTGACCGTCAGCCAGAATTTACACAAATTGATATTGAAGTTTCTTTTGCAACACAACCATTTATGAAGTCTCTAGTTGAAGGTCTGCTTAAAGATGTTTATCAATTAGACGACGATTTCACAGTACCTGTTATGAGTTATGACGATGCTATGAGAGATTATGGTTGTGATAAACCAGATGTTCGTTTTGGGCTTAAGCAATATGTTGTTAACGACATTTTTGAAGGAACTGACTTTGGTGTTTTTGCAAGCGTTCTAAAAGAAAACGGTCTTATTAAAACTTTCTTCGTTCCAAAAAGTGCTGGGACATTTTCTCGTAAAGACACTGACTCTTTTGTTGAAGTGGTTAAGCCACATGGTGGAAGAGGTGTTGCTTTCTTTAAAGTTGAAGAAGGTGCTCGTTCAGCAGGTATTTCTAAATTTGTTACTGATGAAATTCATGAAAAACTCAACGCTTTATCGAGTGAAACAGGGGATGGAACTTGGCTTTTCTTTGCTGATGCAAACGAAGAGGTTGCCCATGCTTGTGCCGATGCTCTTAGAAGACATCTTGGTTCGAAACTAGATCTTATCGAAGAAGGATATAAATTCTTATGGGTTAATGATTTCCCTCTTCTCGAATATGATGATGGACGTTTCTATGCGAAACACCACCCATTCACTATGGTTCGTGACGAAGATGTTGATGCCTTTATGAAAGCTGATCCAAAAGACCCTGAAGGTGGACTTAAAAAGATTTATGCTAACGCTTACGATATCGTTTGTAACGGGTATGAGATTGGTGGTGGATCAATTCGTATTTTCAATCAAGCCGTTCAAAAGAAAATGTTCGAAGTTTTAGGAATGAGTGAAGAAGAAGTGAATAAGCAATTTGGATTCTTTGTTGAAGCTCTTAACTACGGTGTTCCTCCACATGGTGGAATTGCTTTTGGTTTTGATAGAATGATTATGCTTTTGGCCGGAACTGAAAATATCCGTGATGTTATTGCTTTTCCAAAAACAACTTCGGCAAGTGATCTCATGTCATCTGCACCATCTGTGCCTTCTGCTGATCAGCTTGAAGAACTCCACTTTATGTGGTCAAAAAAATCGTAATGCCTTGAATATGTGATTTATTAAGAAGGGTCCTCTGTGAGAGGGCCCTTTATATTTCCCCCATAAGTTCCTGTTATAAAACATTTTTCTCTTTTTCTAATTAATCGCTCTAGAAATTAAGTCGATAATGAATGTAATGGAACAATATTTAAAAATTCTTTTTCATTCATTTCTATTTGTCTGTTTTTCAACGGCTTCCATGGCCGATGCCTCTAATGACATTCGAGACTATCATATTGTGACAGAGAGTTATGCGCCTTTAAATTTCAAATCAGCTAAAGAGGTAAAAGGTATTAGCGTTGAAATCATGGATGAGATCCTTAAGCGCTTTGATATTCAGGAGAAGAAATATACGGTCTATCCTTGGGCCAGGGCCTATAAGACAATACAGGAAAAAGAAAATACGATTGTTTTTTCCATGGTTCGAAATGAATCGCGCGAAAAGATGTTTAAGTGGGTTGGTCCGATTTATCCATCAGAGATAGCCATTTATGCTAAAAAAGCACGCTATCCAATTTTAAGAGATATTAGTGAAGTGGTTGACGGGGCAAAAGTTGGGGCCATTAAAAATGATATTGGAGAAATTGCTTATCTCAATGCTGGAGGGGATAAAAATCTTACCTATAATGTAGGGAGCGTTGAGCGTGGTGTAATGATGCTTGATTTGGAGAGAATTGATTTTCTCGCAGCAGAGTCACTATCTGTTCAATGGTTGATGAAAGTAAAGAAAATAGATATCACACAATTTCATCAAGTGTTTCATTTAAATAAAACGGCCTACTACATAGCCTTTCATCCTTCGACTCCAGATGTTCTTGTAAAGAGAATGCAAGAGATACTCGATTCTTTAAAGAAGGATGGGACATACGATAAGATCATAGCGAAATATCTGAGATGATAAAAGCTCACTGATCACAAATAAGCGGTATATTCAATTCACTAGTTAAAGAGGGAATGGGAATTTTTGTCGGTCCATCATTTTCATTCCATTGATAACTGTAGTCGGCGGTTTCAGCATAAAAGAGAACTTCTGTTACCTTCTTACTATCCACTTCAAAACTTCTCTGTTGATTTGATTCTATTTCAAACTTATCCGGAAGAGCGGATGTCTTAGATGTGACAAGGATGGACTCTTCACAACTATTAATGAAAGTGATTTTCACAGGTAAGTTGATATCGGCAAGAGGGTAGTTAATAAGATCTTCTCTTTTAGGTTTCATTTGTTTTGAGCGAATAGATATTTTTTCATCGCGCTCTAAAAGTGCGTGAGTGTGGAGGGCGACGACTTCATATTGCGATGTTTGAAAGTTAAATTGAACTAAAGGTGCTCCACTCATTCCTTTTAATGTTCGACAGTCATGCTGGAGAAGCGTGCCTTTATCATAAACCTGACAGTGACCAATAAATAGATCATTTTGCTGATCCTCGGGATAGCCAACGACAAAGGCATTTTGATTCCAGTGAACTTCCTCCTGTAAGGGGAAGTACTCAGTAAAGGAGTCTTTTTGATCAAAGTGCAAAATGGCCCAGTCATAATTATATTCTTGATCAGTCTTTTTCAAAATCTCTTGAATATACTGTTTAGGGATTTGATAAAATTTTGGAATAAGTTTTTTTCCAATAGAATACTTTCCATTGAGACCAAGATAGTAAGTAATTTCTTTGGCCCTCGTGTGGTCTTTTTTATACAGGCAGTGTGCCGCCGTCATAATTGATGTGTTTGATACTTGAAAGGCACTGCAATGACTTGATCCATCTGAGTCAAATTTGATTTTTAAATGCCCCAATCTTTGAATGAGAGGATTATCTTTTGAAATAGATTCAAGAGCATGAGTTTGGAAAGAGAGACTTAATCCTAACAGGAAGAGTAGTAGTGTTTTCATGGCCCTATTGTAGCGAGAGTTTCTGAATGAAAAGTTAAAATAGGGCCTAAGTTTTTCTCTATTTAATGGTCTTTAGCTGTTTAGTCTTTAAGAACTTTTAAACCCCTTGCAATATCGTATAAATAGCGAGCAGGAGCGACATAGTAACAGTTGAGAACTTCTTTTATTTTTCCAGCTTTAATTGATTCTTTAATGCTTTCAATTTTAAGGTGATCAGACTCTACTTGAATAATGTCCATCTTTTTTGCCGATTCTAGCTTATCCTGAATTGAATTTGTTTCAATCAATTCAGCTTCACTTTCGTGACACGTTGATTTTGATTTAATGACTTTATCTGTTTGAGCATCAACAGAAGTGATAAGTAGCTCATCGGAGTAGGGGTAGATTGTCTTTTGTTCTTTCATTTTATCTTCAACAATCATTGAAGAGTCTGTGAGTTGAATATCAATGACTTTCGTCAATTTACTCGAGATGATTTCTTCTTTGGAGAAATTCGCTTTTCCACAGTAGTAAAGGCCAGGATTAATATTACAGGCCATTGTGTTGATTGAAAAAAGTGAGAATAATGTCCAAAGAACGAGTTTCATTTCGTGAGTTCCCCTTGATTGATAAGTGTCTCTATTTAATCAGATTCCAAGATGGAAAGGGGGAGTTTTGAAAAAGAGTTAGGGGGTGTCAAAAGAGTAGACAACCCCTAGGAATTAGGAATAACAATCTTCATGGCACTCTCTTTTGGCCAAATATTGAATGTTGAGACCCAAAAGCGTCTTCTCCACTTATCTTCCACAAGATTACAGCCAATAGACTTCTCTACGACTTTAAATGAGGATTTGTAGTGAATCTTGATGGCATCAGGTTCTTCCTTACCAGGGCAACTGATATTGCTCTTATCGAGTACATAAATGCATTGAATACTCTCATCTAAAAGAGTGTGATAGAGCCAGCCTTTGAGATTGTGGCTTTCGACTTGAACCCATTCGTTTGATTCTGATTTTGAAATGACTTTTAATGGAGCATATTTTTTAAGAGTTCCCAAAAGCGCCGTCGAAGAGTCCGGTCCTGAACGTAAATTAGCTTTATATTTGGCAACACAAGCAGAAAAAGAAAGGTTTGTGAGCGACAGGAAAATTAGCAGTGAGAAAAATAACTTCATAAAACGACTCCGTGTTTATCGGCATTTTAGCGCGTTTCAAACTTATTACAAGCTTAAGAAAAAAAAGCGTTCGGCTTTACCGAAAGATCATCTGTTTTTCAATGTATCTTCTTTAGCCTGTTGGTAGCGTTAAAGAAGTCGGAGGTTAGGAAATGTCCTATGATCAAATTAAAGTCATTGATGGTACAACTTGCCAATACGGAGAACACAACGATCGCGTTTATCTCATGAAAGTTAATAAAAAGCGTCCAAGTGATTCACTAAAAATAGTTAGCGAAATTGCTGATGAAATTAATGCCGGAAAGATTTTTGTAAAAGTTCCAAAAGAAACGTTAAATACATTTGATAAAGCGGGATTTAACATCGAAGCAAAAGTGCCCAATCTCTATGAGGGTGAAAGTGATGGCTACTTCCTTTCAAAATATCTTGATGAAAAAAGAGAGAGTATCAATAGTGAAGAGGTGATGGATGTGATTTCGATTGCCCAAGAAAAAGAAACCCTCAAAACTCTTCCTACACTAAGTGACTTTGAGCTTAGAGAACTTCATAAGAGCGATACAAAGAAAATGGTAGGAATTTATAAAGAGGTTTTTCAAACTTATCCTTTTCCCATTCACGAAGAAGAATTCATTAAAAGCTGTATGAATGATAATGTTCGCTTCTTTGGTGCTTTTAATGAACAAGAGAAGCTTGTCGCTGTTAGTTCAAGTGAAATGGATAGAAAGCAAAAGAACGTCGAAATGACTGACTTTGCAACTCTTCCGGAATATAGAGGGGCGGGGCTTGCCAGTCATCTTCTCGATGAGATGGAGAAAACTCTTATTCAAGAGGAGGACATCAAAGTCGCTTATACGATCGCACGCGCCAAGTCCTATGGAATGAATATTACCTTTTCTAAAAGTGGCTATCAATACGGTGGGACACTTAGAAATAATACCAATATCTCTGGGGCCATTGAGAGTATGAATGTTTGGTATAAAGAGCTTTCAGGTCAGTGCGTTTAAAATCTGATTAAATTTGTAAGTTACTGAAAAATAACTAATTACACTGGCCATAACTTCTGATATCATAGAGTTATGGCCGTACGTTTAGATGATGTTTGTAAGAAGGGCTCGGGATCGACTAAGTCGCTACTAGACATGGTTCTCGATCGAAAAGAGGCCCGTTACAAATCAAAAAATGCAAAGAAAAAGTCGCTGCGCCCTTGGCAGAATTTCAGAGATAAAATCTCTGATGAGCGCTACTATAAGAAAAAAAGTAAGGTCATGAAGCCTTTTAGTGACGCTGATCTTTCAGATGATGAAAAATTAGAACTTCAAATTAAAGAAAGGGCGCACGAGCTCTTTAACAATCTCGAACATTAAACTTCCTAGCTAACTTTACGGGAAAAACGAATTGAAACAGGATCTTCTGGAAAGAGATCGTTGTTTGTCGCACTTAAACCAGAATCTTCAAGCGAAGCAAGCATTTCTAGCTCTTCAATACTACAAACATGACTATTTGATAGAAAATCCGGAAAGCCTTTAGAATCTTTTCTAATAAAAGAAAGTGCAAATGGCCAAAAGCCTACAAACCAGCAAATAAAATAGCTCATTGTGCGCGTAACACATTCTCGCGCCGAAAGTTCTTCACTCGTTGAGTGGTTAGGTAGAACGCGCAGATTGAAAGCTATTTTCCCAGGACTCTGCCCCTTGTTGAGATAGTAACTCAAAAAGAAATAACCATTAAAAACGAGTGTTAGAGTCAAGAACTGAATTGATAGTAAATTAAAGCTTATATCGGACTTAATTTGATTGGTAAAATGAAAGAAGTAGGTATCCACAAAGCTCATAAAGCTTAAATGAAGCGCCTTATTCACAAGGAAAATGAGAGTGAGATCAAGGGTAAAGGCGTAGACACGTCTTTTAAGAATTGATCTTCTTTCTACTTTTTCTTTTGGAATGGTAAGCGTTTGTCTTTCATTCATCATCCCACTTATCGGCCATCGCAAGAAATAATCAAATAATGGCCTGAAGAGGCACTCACTAGGAAAGATTTTCGTCATAAATGAGAATTATTAGGCTTACTTAATAATTCATTAATATTCGGGAAAAAGATATCAGGGGATTAATGTAAGTAACTAAATTTAAATTTAATCTTCCAAATATACGAACGGTGAAAGGTGTTTAGAAATTATAATATCTTGAGAATAATTTTAAACATTTAAAGACTTTTCAACGAGGACCTTGTGACAAAAAAAAATAAAGGTAGTGAAATCAATCGACGTCAATTTCTAGTCAATTCTTCTAAAATGGCCATAGGTGTAGCGGGCGCTTTAAGCTGTCCCAATATCATTGCAAAGAAAACCGTTACTTTAAAAGTCATGGGAACACACGTAACTTTGCAGGAAGAAATTAGAAAAAGAGCAATGAAAGAGCTTGGGATTAACATTGAATTTTACCCTGGAGGGAGTGCCGCCGTTTTACAGAAAGCATCAACTAATCCCGAGAGTTTTGATATTTACGAGCAATGGTCTGATTCAATTAATATTCTCTGGCAGGCCGGGGCGATTCAGCCAATAGAAATTGAAAGGCTTAAATATTGGAATGAAATCAATGATCTCACTAAGAAAGGTCGTGTCTCTGAAAAAGCAAAGCTTGGCCTAGGAGATGCTCCAAACAAAATTCTCTATACCCAAAAAGATGGAACTTTAAGTTCAAAAGAAAGTAAAATGATTAGCTTCATGCCTTATGTTCATAACGTTGACTCTTTTGGTTACAATACAAATTTTATCGCTAAAGGAAAGGCCTATGAAACTGAGAGTTGGGCCTGGCTATTAGATGAAAAGCACAAGGGAAAAGTTGGGCTAGTTAACGCTCCCACAATTGGAATCTTCGATGCAGCTCTAGCGGCTCAAGCGAGAGGGCTCATGAAGTTTAAAGATATGAGCAATATGACAATCAAAGAGATCGATCAATTATTTCGAATTCTTATTGAAAGAAAAAAATCTGGTCATTTCTCTGGATTTTGGACTTCTGTTCCTCAATCTGTTGACTTCATGGTTAAAAATCGTGTTCATATTGAATCCATGTTTTCACCTGGTGTTTCTGGTGCGAGAGGGATGGGAGTTCCTGTTGAATATGCAGCACCCAAAGAAGGGTATCGCGCTTGGCATGGAGTTATGTGTCTCTCATCAAAGTCAAAAGGTCATCAAAAAGAAGCTGCTTATAAGTATATGAACTGGTGGCTCTCTGGTTGGGCCGGAGCCTTCATTGCAAGACAAGGTTACTATATTTCAAATGCTGAACGTTCTAGAGAGCTTCTCGCTGCCGATGAATGGGGTTATTGGTATGATGGAAAAGTCGCAACAAGAGATTTAAAGGGAACAGATGGGAAAATTTCTGTGACCAAGGGAAGTCTTCGAAATGGCGGCTCTTATCAAGAACGCTTTAGTAATATCGCTATTTGGAATACGGTAATGGACAATTATGACTACAGCCTTGATAAATGGTATGAGTTTTTAAATTCGTAAGGAAGGGTCGTGCTCTTAAAGAAATTTAACAATCTTTCTATAAAACTTAGAACATCTCTGTTCTTTGGATTGCTTTTAGCAATCTTTACGATTCGTCATTTTATTTTTGTTAATATTTCTAATAATGTTGATCGCAACGTTCATAACCTTGAAAATCTTGTTCAGGTTTCTATTGATGTTATGAATATCAATAAAGAGATTTCTGACCTTCAAAGAAATACTCTTGTCTATAGTACAACGGGAAGCAGTTCCGTCTATGAGAAAATGATTAAAACCCATCAAAAGGTTTTAACGAACTTGAGAGCAATTTCATTAAAAATGATTCAAGATAATAAAAGAGAAGTTGTTAGCGACATGATTGTCGTTTTAAAAAGATATGAAGACAACTTAATGGATCTTCGCCTTCGTCATAAAAATCGAGAAGAGTTTCTTAATAAAAAGCTCCCTGCAATCATTGATAAAGGTGAGCAGGATTTAAACTCCCTAATCAATCGATTAAAGAACAAGCAGTCAAAAAACTATATTGAAACAAATCAAATACTAAAAGAGTGGCTTAAAAGTTATTTATTAGCGAAAGCTTTCTTGGAAAAAAGAGACTACGGAATTAAAAAGAAGACTTTATCATACTTCACAGATATGAGTAAGCGTATCAATTCTTTGAACATTGATGAGTCAGAGAAAAATATACTTCTTAAAAATGTTAAGGATTTTCGGAATATCTTCAATCGCTCGATACAAGTAAATCGTGTTTATCTGTCTTTGATTAATGTTGTTATGGCCGGAGAAGCCTTTGAATTTACGCGTCTTGCAGATCGACTCACGAAGCTCAGTCTCACAGAGTTGGAACAAATTAAAGAAGTTAATAGAAAGCAATTTGAAGAATCAAACCATTATCTAAACATCTTTTTTATCGTTTCTATTATTGTCATTATCATTACTCTTCTTTATTTCTCAAAATTTATTGTAAATCGCATATCAGAGATTTCTTATGCCTTTAAAAAGCTGACTGATGGAAAAGTTGAATCGGTTATACCCTACGTTGAATATAGTGATGAAATTGGGCGTCTAGCGAATGCCGCGAACTCTTATAAGTCTTTAAACGAAGAAGTGCTCATTGAAAAAGAGAGAGTTGAGAAACTTGCAAAAAGTAAATCTGAGTTTTTAGCAAATATGTCTCATGAAATTAGAACTCCTATGAATGGAATTTTAGGAATGGTTTCGATTCTCTCTGAAAGTGATTTAAGTGATAAACAAAGAAAGATGCTTGAGACGATTGATTCATGTGGGGAGAGTTTACTAACGATTCTAAATGATATTTTAGATCTCAGTAAGGTGGAGGCGGGAACAATTGAGTTTGAAAGTGAGTTTCACTCTTTAAAAAGTCTCATTTACGATATTCATTTTCTCTTTAATTCTAATGCTAAGAGTAAGGGAATTGAGTATGAATGTCATATTGAAGATGCAAAGAATGCCCCAGATTTAATTAAAACAGATATCACTCGCTTAAAGCAAATTTTGATTAACTTCATAAGTAATGCCGTTAAATTTACCAATGAAGGGAGAGTTGAATTTCTCATTCGTTATAAAGAATTAGATAAATCACTTTATCAATTTGAGTTTGAAGTACGTGATTCAGGGATTGGAATCGAAAAAGATTCGATCTCAAAGCTTTTCGATTCTTTTACTCAGGCAGATTCATCCATTACAAGGAAGTTTGGTGGAACAGGTCTAGGTCTTGCTATTTCTAAAAAGCTTTCTGATCTCATGGGTGGTGAGATTGTTGTTGAAAGTGAAGTGGGCAAAGGGTCTATTTTTAAGCTTCGAATTAATCTAGAGGGAAAAAACGATACAAGCGAAGAGAGTCAAGTTAAAGAAGCTTCTCCTTTAGAACCAAATTCTAAACTCGATATTCTCGTCGTCGAGGATAACGATATTAATATCAAAGTTTTAAAAATGGTTCTTAAAAACTTTAATCAAGACTGTGACATTTCTAAAAATGGACAACTGGCGGTTGAAGCAACAACGAATAAAGAATACGATCTTATCTTCATGGATATGCAAATGCCTGTTATGGATGGAATAAGTGCGACGAAGATCATTCGAACCTTGGATAAAGGTAGATCACCACGAATTTATGCCCTTACGGCAAATGCTTTTGAAGAGGATAGAAAACGCTGCTTTGATGCTGGTATGAATGGGTTTTTAACAAAGCCGATTCGCTCGGAAAAAGTCCTTGAAGTTTTAACAGAAGTTCAAAAAGAAAAAAAAATGGGTGCCTAGAAAGCACCCTTTTTTATTGAAGTAATTGTCTTAGTTGATCGAGCTTATTAATGGCCTGAAGAGGAGTCATGTTATTGATATCGAGAGTTTGTACTTGAGACTCAAGATTCTTTAAATGCTCTGGAATCTCTGGCTCTAGATGAACATCGCCAAAGAATGTTAGCTGAGTACCTGATTGAATACTCTCTGGTTCTTCTTTTGTGATTGTCGTTTGAATTTGAGATTTCTCATCACTTTCAAGTGTACATAAGAGCTCACTTGAACGATTTAAAATGGTCTTAGGAAGTCCTGCAAGCTTTGCGACATAAATACCAAATGATTGTGATGCTCCTTTTTCTACCAGACGGTAGAGAAATTGAACGTCACCATTATTGTTTTGAGTCTCAACCGTTAAGTTCTTTGCTTGTTCGAGCCCATCGGCGAGATCAATTAATTCATGATAGTGAGTTGCAAAGAGGCAAAGGGCCTTTGTTTTTTGAACAAAGTGCTCAACAAGCGCCCACGCAATACTCATCCCGTCGTAAGTCGATGTTCCTCGTCCCACTTCATCGAGAATGATAAGTGATTTCTCTGTTGCGTGTCTTAAAATCTCTGCTGTTTCGGCCATTTCAACCATGAATGTCGATTGACCTTTTAGAATATCATCACTGGCACCTAGGCGAGAGAAGAGGTAATCACAAAGTCCAAGCTCTGCTTTTTGAGCTGGGACGAATGAACCAACTTGAGCAAGTAATTGCACGATGGCAACTTCACGCATAACCGTTGTCTTACCGGCCATGTTGGGACCTGTAATTAAACCAAAATAAACAGACTCATCAAGAGATAAGTCGTGCGGTACAAATTGATCTCTAATAATGGATTTGATGAGAGGGTGCCACATTCCTTGAAGTTGAATTTGCTTTTTTCCTTCTGTGAAGACCGGTCTTTGAAAGTCTTCTTGAATGGCGATCCATGCGAAACTTTGAAATGAGTCAAGAGTCGCAATGACATCAGAGAGTTTCATAATAAGAGTATTTAATGAGGCAACCTCTTGAATAATCCCTTTGAAAATCTCTCTTTCAAGACGCTCTAATTTTTCCTTGGCCGTAATGACTTCTTTTTCAAAAGTCGTAAGTTCTTCAGTTGTGTAGCGCTCTGAGTTTACAAGAGTCTGACGTCTGATGAAATTCCCTGGAACTTTATCTGAATGAATCTTAGAAACTTCAATAAAGTATCCGGCAACATTATTAGATTTAATTTTTAGTTTAACAATTCCCGTCTCTTCGCGGTAGCGTGCTTCAAGATCAAGAAGTTCATTGGCCGCTCCTTGAGAGAGTTTTGCAAGTCGGTCTCTCTTTTCATCTGCACCTGAGCGGATGAGGTTCCCTTTGTCGAGGCTTGCTCCAATCTCATCATTAATTGTATTAACTATTTTTGCTGAGAGGTCTTGAAGAGTTTTCAGATCTTTCTTATTAAAACTTTCAAGAACATCTACTGGAAGTTTTTCTAGTTCAGGAAGAAGCTTCTTATAAACAAGGTTTGCATTGGCAATATTGAGAAGGTCTCCTGCATTGGCCTTTCCTGTTGAGATCTTTGCCATAATTCTCTCGAGGTCACGAACTTCTGCGAGCTCTTCTCGAATAAGATCGAGAAGGTCCTCATCATTAATGAGATAGTCGATGAGGTCGTGGCGTTTTTCAATTTCTTTCTTATCGCAAAGAGGTGAGAGAAAAATATTTCTCAGCATTCTTGAACCAAGAGATGTTTGAGTTTTATCTAGAAAGCCCAAAAGGGAGTCTTTATATTGTTCTCGCGTTCTTGGGAGAATCTCAAGACCTGTAAGCGTTGGAAGTGTTACTTTCATAACGCCTTTATTACTTACCATTCTAAAAGGTCTAATATGATAGAACTCTTCAGCTGATTGAGTAGAGCAAATATAGTATGAAAGAGCACCGACTGGAGAGAGGATCTTTTCATTGAGTGAGATGATCTTATCTCTTTTGAAGGCCGGAATAAGCTTTTCAATGTAGAGCTCTGTATATTTTGATTCAAAGTATTCGCTAGAAAGGTGAGTCTTAAGAATACCTGTTGCATCAATAAGAGTCTCAAGTGCTGGGTATTCATCCCACTGACCAAGGAAAGTAATAAACTCTTTAGGCGCAATCATGCGAAGACGATTAACGAAGTCTTCAAATGTATCGAGAATTTGTCCGGTGAATTCACCCGTTGTAAAGTCAATTGCTGTTAAGTAATACTTGTTATCAACGATCGCCCCACTGGCCATATAGCGATGCTCTGATCCTTCAGCTTTTTCTAAGTCGAAAGGCATTCCAGGAGAGACGACCTGAGTGACGGCTCTTTTTACGATTCCTTTTGCTTCTTTTGGGTCTTCTACTTGCTCGCAAATAGCGACTTTTAAACCATGGGCCGTAATTCGATCGATGTAAGTAATCGCTGCATGGTGAGGGATTCCGGCCATTGGAATAGGCGTATCTCCAAGCTTACCTCGATGAGTTCTTGCAATATTCAAAATCTTTGCAGCATTCTCAGCATCATCAAAGAAGACTTCATAAAAGTCACCCATGCGAAAAAGGAGCATGTGGTCTTGGTAGTTCTTTTTGATGTCATAGTATTGCTTCATCATTGGTGTGAGTTTCACACCTTTTTGTAAAAGGTCTTCCAACGTTTTGATACTCAAGATATACCCTTGGTTTGCGTGTGTTTAAAAGGCGCCAAAGCATAGCATGTGGCCTTTTTATCGTAAAGAAACTTCCCTTGTCTCGGCGCAAAATTAGACCTTATTACGAGGGGTTAGAGAAAAGTTCCTCGCACCCATTTGTGGTACTTCTCCTCTTGTAAAATCTCCTCTATAATGAGCATAAGATTTCAAAGACTTATCCCTAATTCTTATTGGGCCTTTGAAGCATTATTTACAGAAAGCAAGGACGGCTCTCGCATGAGTGGAAAGAGGCATCTCTTTATCATTGGAACATTTTTTCTCTTTAGTTTGCTCCTTATCGTTGCTGGGCAAAATAATTCTTGGAAAAGAACATTCGTAAATAATGAGGCCATAAAAATGGTTAAGGATATTTACAGTTCTGAGAGTTATTTCTCCAATGTGAATTACTTTCTCATGGAAAATGAAAAACCTACCATGCACCTGGATTCCACTGAGCTATCTATTGATGGTGTTAGTGAAGATGTTATTTTCTCAAATCCTAAGGGCGTCTTTTTTACTGAAGATCAAAAGCCAATTCACTATATTGCTCAAAGAGGTTTATGGATTAAGAAAACTGAGAACCTCATCCTCAATGACAACATCGAAGTTCGTCACAACGATTCGATCATCACAACGGATAAAATGACTTACAACGCTTTGGACGGTGAACTTACGGCCAAGGGAAATGTTCACAGTACGAGCCGCAGTGAAAATGGTCTCGAGGATATTGAAATCCTCTCTGAGCAATTGCTCTCATACCCAATGAAAAACTGGAGTCGCTTTCTTGGAAATGTTCGCGGGAAGGTTAATCGCAAGAGGGCCTACGAAGAGAGTATCCAGTTTTGGTCAGATCAGCTTGAATTGGATATGATTTCTAACTTGTCGAAATTAGATGGTAACGTAAGGTTTAAAAAACAAAGGGTTACAGCGACTTCTCTTCGCGGGGAAATCTTTTTAGAAAACTATAACAAAAAGCTCAAGTATTTCACTTTGTATGACGATGTAGTTGTTAAGGAGAGAGTAATCATCGGGTTGAAACCTGATGGAACTCCCGGTGAGCAGTTTGAGCGTAAGGCCTTTTCTGACAAATTAGAAGGCTTTATGAAAGACCGAACACTCGTCCTTACGGGCTACCCAAAAGTCATCCAAAGAGGTGATGTCATCAAGGGCAATATTATTACGCTTCGTGAGGATAGTGAAATTGTTGAAGTCGATGATGCCAATTCAAACTTCAACATTAGGTAGGAATTTATGGAAACTGCTTACTTAGAGGCTAAAGGCCTTAAAAAAACATACGGTGGTCGAACAGTCGTTAAAGATGTTGGACTGAAAGTAGAACAAGGCGAGGTTGTTGGCCTTCTTGGTCCAAACGGAGCGGGAAAAACAACTTCTTTTTATATGATCGTAGGGCTTGTAAAGGCCGATGAAGGAACGATTACTCTATCTGGTGATGAATTAACAGAATATCCAATTCACATCAGGGCCTTAAAAGGCGTTGGTTATTTACCACAAGAGGCGAGCGTATTTCGCGATCTAACGGTGGAAGAAAATATTTTTGCTGTATTAGAAAATAGAGCTCTTCCAAGGCAGAAAAAGAAAACACTCCTCGAAAATTTGATCGGGGATTTTGGTCTAAACCATATTCGAACTTCCAAGGGCTCTGCGCTTTCTGGGGGGGAGAGAAGAAGGGTTGAGATTGCACGAGCACTGGCATTGGAGCCTAAGTTTGTCCTTCTCGATGAGCCTTTTGCAGGTGTTGACCCATTAGCTGTAAGTGACATTCAAAATGTTATTACAGGCTTGAAAAGAAGAAATATCGGTGTCCTCATTACGGACCACAATGTTAGAGAAACTCTTGGCATTGTTGATAGAGCTTATATCATGAATAGTGGAGAGCTCTTAGTAAGTGGAACACCTGATGAAATTGTTAATAATGAGAGAGCACGGAAGTTTTATCTCGGTGAAGAGTTCAGGATGTAACTTGCATTTAATTAAAAAACCAATTTAGGTGGAATTATGGCAGTTAAAATCTCTCAAGGTCTCAAGCTAAAGCAAACGCAAAGTCTTATGATGACGCCCCAGCTTCAGCAAGCGATCAAGCTTCTTACGTTGACTCACTTAGAGATGACGGACTTGATTGCCAGTGAGATGGTAGAAAACCCAATGCTTGAAGAGGCCCAGCCTTCTGATAACGATCATCAATTAGATCGTCTAGAAAAAGAAAATGTTGAATTAAAGTCTGAAAACTTTGATGAGCCAACACTGGTAAACAAAGAAAATGATGACTTCGATTGGCAATCTTATATCGAAGCTTACAATTCAAATTCATCACAACCATCAATGGTTGGTCCAGCAACAAATGAGGACATGCCTAATTACGAGAATATTATTTCTCGTGGAATGACTTTGGCTGAGCACCTTGAGTGGCAATTAAGAATGGAAGAACTAACAGAGCAAGAAATTGATTTTGCCATGAAAGTTATCCATGAAATTAATGATGATGGTTATCTAGATGTTTCTTTTAATGAGATCCTTGCTCAGTCAAGAGATATAGAAAGAGAGACAGCACAAGAAGTTTTAGAAATTATTCAACGACTAGATCCAGTTGGTTGTGCGACAGAAAATCTTGTCGATTGCCTCTTGGCCCAAGCTCGTATTATGGAGGAGAGATCTCCTCTTTTAGAGAAAATTATTCGAGAACACTTAGATGAGCTAAAAAACCAATCTCATAAAAAGATTGCAGCTGATCTTGGGGTGAGTGAAGAGCAGGTTAGAAAGACGGCCGAACTTCTTCACCAATTTTACCCAAAGCCAGGACGTTTAGTTTCTCCACAAGATACTCACTATGTTATCCCTGATATTTATGTTGTTCAGGTTGGTGGAGAGTATGTTGTACAGGTTAATGACGATGGTGTTCCACGCTTAAGAATTTCTCAACTCTATCAATCAATGCTCAATAAAAATGAGACAGAAGCCGATAAAGAAGCGAATCGATTTGTACAAGATAAGCTTAAATCAGCTCTTTGGCTTATTAAATCAATTCATAATAGACAGAAGACAATTGAAAAAGTTTCGAAGTCTATCGTACGTCAGCAACAGCAATTTTTTAAGAAAGGGCCTAAGTTTTTAAAGCCGATGACTCTTAAAAATATTGCCAATGAAATTGGAATGCACGAATCGACTGTCTCGCGTGTGACGACAAATAAGTACATGCACACGCCAATTGGAGTCTTCGAATTAAAGTATTTCTTTAATAGTGGACTTGGTGGAAAAGACGGTGGAGTAGATATTTCAAGTGAGGTATTGAAGCTCAAGATTAAGGAATTAGTCGAGGCGGAAAGTCCTAAGAAACCGCTATCTGATCAAAAAATTGCCGACCTTTTGAGTCGCGATGAGGTCAAAGTAGCGAGAAGGACTGTAGCCAAGTATCGCGAAATGCTTGGAATTCCGTCATCATCAAAACGTAAAGTAAAATAGAAAACAGCGATGTAGTCTAGTTATCGGGCAAGGAGGTTCAGAGAAAGACGAAGTCTTTTAAGGGACAGAGTTTTATTTAATTCACACTTTTTTGGTACGTTTTCGGGACGTTAAGGAGAATTTTTTTTATGAAGGTAACAATTAGCTTTAGACACTTAGATCACACACCAGCACTTGACGAGAGAATTCACGAGAAGTCTAAAAAGCTGGAAAAATTTCTAGGTGGACGTTCTAACATTAGATGGAGCTGTTACGTTAAGCAGGGAAATCACTACGCAGAGGTTGAACTTACGGGACCAAATTATAGTTACCATGCAGCCGCACATACAGATAGCCTATACAAATCGATTGATAAGGTTATGACGAAGATTGAAAAACAACTTCAAAAGAAAAAAGAAAAAGTTAAAGGTAGAAGAAAAAATAACGGACACGAATTGCAATGTAATGATCCTGAAATGGCCTGGGCAGATTATGACGAGGACTACTTTCAGGATGTCGCTTAATAATCCTTTTTTTTGACTCGCAAAAGGAACCAGTAAAAATGCACCGAATGGTGCATTTTTTATTTTAAAGACTTCAAAGATTCCATAATTGTCGCACGAGCCGCGATAAAGTGCTTCTTCTCTAGATTGAGAGAATTAGAAATATAGTGAATTTCATTACTCTCATTAATATCCACAGATCCATCACTAGCAGCAATTGAAAAGAGAGTTATGAGAACTTCATATCTTTGATCGATATTGCATCGATCGACGAGTGGGCGGCAATAGTCTCTCGTATCGAGACCTTGAAACTCTTTCATTTCTTTAATGGCCATTTTGGTAATAATCAAGGCCTTCTGTCCATCGAGTTTAACCCACTTCATGAGTGAGCTTTTCATTTGCTCAATTTCTGTTTCAGAGACGTTGAAATCCACATGGGCAACGCGTGCCATCAGTCCTGCAAGACAGGCGAGGAAAACCAGTTCATCTTCTTCACTATCAGGAAAATTGTCGATTAATTTCTCATGTAGGTTATTTAAATGGGGTGTTTTATCTTGTGATTTAAAGAGGTCCCAAAAACTCATTATTTATCCTTTATTAGACTTAGGCTTTCATTTTACTCTTTTAGAGGAGCTTATCAAGTTTTGGCATAATGAAGTTTATTGAGTTTTTGTTAATTTAAGAGGTTGAAATCTATTAGACTTCCTTGAAATCCCTTGGCAATAAAAGGATAATAGAGGGAGACGTAATGAAATGGAGAAAAAATGATTGCAGGCAGTTCAAATGACAACCTTGACGAATGGAAAATCGACCCCATCTTAGGTGAAGAAGGTGAGGAGTCTGGAGAAACTGGTGTTGTCACGATAGAGCGCACGAGATTTAAAAGACCTCAAAGATATAAAGTTCTTCTTCATAATGATGATTATACGACAATGGAGTTTGTTATTTATATTCTTCAAAAAGTATTTGGAAAGCACTATGAAGAGGCCAAACAAGTTATGTTAGATGTTCATCAAAACGGTCGAGGAGTTTGTGGGGTATATACCCACGAGATTGCCGAGACGAAGATGACAAAAGTTAAGCAAGAAGCTAAAGAAAATGGACATCCGCTCAAGTGTTCTATGGAACCTGAGTAGGAAAAAATAAGGAAAACTATGTCTAAAAAATTAGAAATCATTATTAACGAGGCCATTAAAAAAGCCAATGAACTACGTCATGAGTATTTAACTCTTGAGGGTGTTCTTTTGGCGATGCTCGATGATGAGGAAGTTATCGATGTCCTCAAGGCCTGTGGAGCAGATCTTAAAGAAATTGAGATCGAGCTTATGCAGTTTCTTGATGATGCAACCAACTTTAGTATTCTCTCTGACTCTCAGATTCAGGAGTTAAGCGAAAAGCAATTTGTAGATGAAGAACTCAGAAAATTAGCAGCGGATAGTGGAATCCAGTATCAACCAGAGATCTCACTTTCTCTTCAAAGAGTCATTCAACGAGCTGCCATTCATGTTCAGTCTGCAGGCAAGAGGCAAATCAAAGGGATTAATCTATTGGTTGCCCTTTTCCAGGAAAAAGAGAGTTTTGCCCTATACCTTCTTCATAAGCAGGGCATAGAGCGCTTTGATGTTGTTAAAGCAATTGCCCATGGTGTTGATGAGCCAATCACCTCAGAAGCAGATGAAGTTGACTTAATTGAGCATGAAGCTGAAGAGGGAGATTCTCATAAGAAGAAAAAAGAAACGGCTCTTGAAGAGTTTTCAATTAACTTAAATAAACTGGCTGAGAAAAATAAGATTGATCCTTTAATTGGAAGACAAGAGGAGATCACTCGCATTATTGAAACTCTTTGTCGCCGCCGCAAGAATAATCCTCTTCTCGTGGGGGAAGCCGGTGTTGGGAAGACTGCAATTGCTGAAGGACTTGCCTTTGCAATCGTCAATGATGCGGTTCCTGAAGTTTTAGAGGGAACAACGATCTTTAGTTTAGACATGGCCGCTCTTTTGGCCGGAGCTAAATTTAGAGGAGACTTCGAGCAAAGACTTAAAGGGGTTATTCGCGAGTTAGAAAAAAGAAATGACCGTGGAGATAAGACGATCCTCTTTATTGATGAAATCCACACTGTGATGGGAGCGGGAGCAACGACTGGTGGAAGTATGGATGCATCCAATCTTCTAAAGCCAGCTCTTTCTGCGGGAAGAATTCGTTGCATGGGTTCAACAACGCACGAGGAATATAGAAAATTCATTGAAAAAGATCATGCTTTTTCACGAAGATTTCAAAAGATTGATATCGATGAACCTTCAATTGAAGATACATATAAAATTCTAAAAGGATTAAAACCACGTTTTGAAGAGCACCACGGAGTGAAATATCCTAATACAGTTCTCAAAGCTGCGGTTGATTTAGCTGAAAAGTATATCAGCGACAGGAAAAATCCAGATAAATCTCTGGATGTCATCGATGAAGCGGGTGCGAGAATTCAACTTTTACCTGCATCGAAGAGAAAATCTTCAATTTCTAAGAAGGATGTCGAGCAAGTTGTAGCAAAATTAGCTCGAATTCCAGAAGTTTCTGTTGAGTCCAATGAAAAAGTTAAGCTTAAGAGTCTCAAAGAGAACCTAGGCCTACTTATTTATGGACAAGATGAAGCCGTTTCAAAAGTAAGTGATGCCATTTTAATGTCGAGATCAGGTCTTGGTCACGAAGATAAGCCAATGGCCAGTTTTCTTTTTGCCGGTCCAACTGGGGTAGGGAAAACAGAGCTTGCAAGACAACTGGGGATTCAACTTGGAAGTCATTTAGAGCGTTTCGATATGTCGGAATACATGGAAAAACACACTGTCAGTAAGCTCATCGGAGCTCCTCCTGGCTATGTTGGATATGAAAGTGGTGGACTCTTAACTGACGCTGTAAAGAAGCATCCACACTGCATTCTCTTGCTCGATGAGATCGAAAAGGCTCACCCTGATATCTTTAATATCCTTCTTCAGGTTATGGATCATGGTGTTCTTACAGATGCTCAAGGAAGAAGTACTGACTTTAGAAATGTGGTCATCATTATGACGACAAATGCCGGTGCAAGAGAGATGGATTCTGGAAGTATTGGTCTTGGATCGAACACAAATGTGAACGTGAATCGTCGAGATCAGAGAATTAAGCAATACTTTTCTCCTGAATTTAGAAACAGACTGGACTCGATCATTCATTTTAATAAGCTTGATGATCAATTCCTTGTCCAAATTGTAGAGAAATTCTTAATGCAACTTGAGAGTAAGCTTTCTACTAAAAATGTGGAGATTGAAGTTAGTGAATCGGCTAAACTTTGGCTTGCAAAAGAAGGTTTTGATCCAAAAATGGGAGCTCGACCAATCGCTCGACTCATCGATCAGAAGCTTAAGAAGCCACTTTCGACTGAAGTTCTCTTTGGGGAATTAGAGAAAGGTGGAAAGGTTAAAGTCGATATCGTTAACGATGAAATTTCATTTCAATTTTCCTAAAAAATCATTCTGTTTTATAAAAAGATAGGCAACTTTTCGTGGCGAAAAGTTGCTCTTTTTGCCCATCGATAGGCAGTTTTAGCCTATGATTCGTTTTTGTCTTGTTAAAAATTTCACACTGTCTAAAAAATAAAAAAAAGAAAGAAAAACGAGAGGGAAGTTCATTTTTGATCGCTTTTTCTAAAAAAAAATATCGTTGTAACTTACGTTGTAGAGCTATGTTTGATTCTTTGTTCTTTTTTTTACTAAAGGAAAATTTACAATAAACCGAGATCGGAATAGAATGCAAAAACTTTAAGTGAAGTAGAATTTAAAGAGAAACACTCTTTTTTTATTTGCGTTGAAGAAAATTTGTGTTTATTCTAAAAATATAAGTGTTGAAAACCAGGAGGATGTCAATGGCTGTTAAAAAAGCAACCAAAAAAGCGGCAACGAAGAAAGCTGCTAAGAAGACAACAAAAAAAGTAGCTAAGAAAACAACTAAAAAAGCTGCGAAGAAGACTGCTAAGAAAACTGCTAAAAAAGCTACAAAGAAAGTAGCTAAGAAAGCAACTAAGAAAGCAGCTGCTAAGAAAACTGCAAAGAAAACTACTAAGAAAGTAGCTAAGAAAGCAGCGAAGAAAACAGCAAAGAAAGCGACAAAGAAAAAAGTTGCTAAGAAAGCAACTAAAAAAGTAGCTAAGAAAGCGGCCAAGAAAACTGCTAAGAAAGCTACAAAGAAAAAAGTAGCTAAGAAAAAGGTAGCAAAAAAAGCTACTAAAAAAGCAGCGAAGAAGACAGCTAAGAAAGCTACAAAGAAAAAAGTAGCTAAGAAAGCGACTAAAAAAGCTGCAGCAAAGAAACCAGCTGCTAAAAAAGCTACAAAAAAAGTAGCTAAAAAAGCTGCAACTAAGAAGCCTGCTGCTAAAAAAGCGACAAAAAAAGCTGCTAAAAAGAAGTAATTCGATTTAGAAAAGAGCCCCGATTCTTATCGGGGCTTTTTTTTTTGCCAAAATCTCCGTCATACCCACAGGTCTTTTTTACATCTCATATTCATAACTATTTAAAATAACATTGTTATTGGGCAGGATTTATTTGTGTGTAGCAAAAAAAACGTTGCCAGTAATTAATAATATTGGTAACTTGCGCCAAATTCTATAATACCTTTTTTAGATCGCCAGATTTTATAACTGAGAACGAATGAAAGAGGGGACCAAAATGACATATCCATACACTCTATGGACCTATTTCTTTTATGTTCCTATTTTCAAATTCTCATTTTCTGGCCTTGGAGTGAAAAATGAGTGAATTAAATCCAACAGGTCTTGGGCTAAGAGATTCAAGTGGACCAAAAGAAGAGTGGTTCAAAGATGATTCGACTGGAGAAAGTCTGGTTCGTATGGGGGATCTTGTTTTCCCTCCTCGAAAAGTTTGGATCAAGACTTTTGGTTGTCAAATGAACTACCATGACTCTGAAAGATTACTCTCTCACCTCAAGAATCTAAACTTCACCCAAACTGAAGTTGTTGAAGATGCAGATCTCGTTCTGTTCAACACATGTGCTGTTCGTGACCTTGCTAATAATAAGTTCTATTCTCATCTTGGAAATCTTAAGCATCAAAAGAAAGAGAATAAAGGACTTGTGATTGGTGTTGGAGGTTGTGTTGCTCAGACAGAAGGGAAAGATCTCATTAAAAAATACCAGCATCTCGACTTTGCCTTTGGTCCAGACACAATTGATTCAATTAACGATATGGTCTTTAGAACTTATGCCGGAGATAGTAAGTTCTCTGTAAATTCTTGGGACAGATCGAGTGATTTCTCAATCGACACTAAGATTACTCACGGAACTCCTCAGGCCTTTGTTAATATCATCAAAGGATGTAACAAGTACTGTACTTACTGTATTGTTCCTTATACTCGCGGGAAAGAGCGCTCTCGTCGCCTGCAAGAAGTCTATGATGATGTGAGAAAGCTCGTTGAGTACTCAGGAATTCAAGAAGTCATGCTTCTTGGTCAAAATGTTAACTCATATGGAAAAGAGAATAATGAATCCCTTGCTGAACTTATTATGAAGCTTGAGGATGTTAATGGATTAGAGCTACTTCGCTATACGACTTCACATCCTTATGATGTTTCCGATGAACTTATCGCCGCTCACGGTGAAGCGAAGAAGCTTTCTCGCCATCTCCACCTACCTGTTCAATCAGGATCGGCAACTGTTCTTCAGAGAATGAACAGAGAATATACTCCAGAGCACTATCTTGGTCTTCTTGAAAAACTAAGAAAGGCCAACCCTGATATCGTTTTATCAACAGATATTATCGCTGGTTTTGTTAATGAAACGGAACAAGAGCACCAGGCAACACTTGATTTACTCGATAAGGCTCAATTCGATTTTATCTACTCATATGCTTATTCTGAAAGATCGAAAACGAGAGCTTCTCGTTGGGAAGATCACCTGACTGATGATATTCGTGGAGCAAGACTTCGTGAGATTCAGGCACACCAGCTAAAAATTCAGGCGAATATTAGAGCAAAAATGGTTGGGAACACTTATAGAATCCTTGTTAGTGGTAGCAATATCTTCAAGGGCGAAAAGAAGTGGAAAGGAAGAACAAATTGTAACCGTATCATTCACTTTCTACCTGAAACAGATGAGCAAAACCTTAAATGGCACTGGGCAGATGTTCGTGTCACGGAGGCGACGGCCCTTTCTTGCCAAGGTGAACTTGTAAAGGACTGGGGAAGAAGAGCTCCAAAAGGCGAGAGCGTCGACTATAAACTCTGGTAATTTCGATTTAAATCTAGAATAAACTTCATTTAGGGGCACGTTTTTGCCCCTTTTTTATTTCTGCTTTTTAAAAAATGTAGAATAGATTCATGAAAACTCTGAAGACTATTCTATTTATCTCTCTTTTAATCTCAAGTTCACAGGCCTTTTATGAATTAGACGGTCAATTTAGCTACGATAAAAAAACTTATGGAACGGAAAGACAGAACAAGAGTACTTCGCGTGCTTACTTTGTGAGTTTCGCTTCTTACTTCTTTTCTTTGACGGCACTTGAGTTTAATTACTCTACTTCAAAAGATATCGAGACAAATAATACGGAGACAAAGTTAACGGGAACCGATTTCACAAGAGTCTCTGAACAGTCCAACGTTGAGAGTGAATACTTTGGTATTGGTCTTCGTCAGGCCTTTGCAGGGAAGGACTCCTTTCTCATTCCAACACTAAGCCTTGGGTATGCTCGCCAATTTGCAACTTACTATAGTTCACAGACCTATCGAAACGATACGGGAGGAGCTGATATTTTCATCGAAGGTGAAAAAGTTAAGACGAGAGAAGACTCCATTTTTGGAACTTTCTCATTAAAACTGAAATTAACAAAGCTTCTTTCAATCACAGGATCTATTAAAACACTCTTTCCGGCCGATGATTTCAATAAGGCCAAGGACTACATCAAGTACACTGCAGGGTTTACTTGGATGTTTCAATGATTAGAGTTCTCCTTTTTTGTTTGCTTCTCACTTCTTGTGCCAAAATGTCCTACCTCTACGAACAGGGGAGTGGTCAACTTGGATTACTTTGGAATGCTAAGAAAAATGATGAGCTCTTAAGTGATCCCTCAATTCCGAGCGAAGTAAAAAGTAAAATTAGAAACGTTCAAAAATATAAAGGGCACTTTTATTCTTACTTTGATCGCCAACCAAGTAAGATTTATTCCAAAACAACTCTTTTAGAGCAAAAAGCTGTAACCTATTTAGTAATTACCTCTCCATATGATCGTATATCGGCCCAGGAGGAATGTTTCCCGTTTATGGGATGTTTTCCATACCTTGGTTTTTATGAGCTTAAATCGGCTAAAAACTATGCTAGAGAGCAAGAATTAAAAAAGGGATATGTTAGTTACATTCGTCCCGTTTATGCGTATTCAACTTTGGGTTACTTTACGGATACAATTCTCTCTTCTTTTTTTGAATTTGATGAATTCGAATTGGGGGAATTAATCTTTCATGAACTTTTTCATACGATTTTCTTTATTAAAAATGAAGTTGAGCTTAATGAGTCTTTAGCAAATTACTTTGGAAAGGAAATGGCCATAGAGTTCTTTGCTCTAAAAGATAATGAAAAGAAGGACTTAGAAAGGCAAAGAGAAAATAGAAAAGACCTTTCTAGAGAAATTGTCACTCTCGCACAACAATTAGATCTTCTTTTAAAAGAGAAGAAATTTAGTAAGCGAGAGGATGCTGTTAACTTTACTGAGAATTTTGTAAAGACAACTTTCAATCCTAGGATTTCGAAAAAGTGCCAGGACCTTGGATTGAAAAAGTGTTCGGCCTTAAAAAGAGAGTGGAATAATGCCTCTTTTGCAGCTTATATGACTTATGAATCTGAAAGCGAAAGAATTCATCAATTGCGTCTGAAAAAAGGTCTAAATCTTAAAGACTACTTCACATTTATTGAAAGTGAGTATCAGCTTTTCAAGAAATCTTCTAAAGATAAGAGTTTTTCTGCTTTTCTCTTCAAAAACCTTGAGTGATTCAGCTAAAATAGCTCCTTGAAATAAGGAGTTTTATGAAAACAAAAGTTAAGCATATTCTTTTTCTCGATCCCATTTCGAAGCTCGTTGTTAAAAAAGACAGCACTCTCATGTTAGCGCTTCAAATGAAAAAGCGTGGCATTGATGTTTCTCTTCTTTTTGAAGAAGATTTCTTCTGCCAAAACCGCGAAGTCTCCAATATTAAAGTTTATGATTTTGAAGGCGAATTTGAGGGGGAGGGACCTTACTTAAGTCACTTTACTTTAAAAGAAGCCAAAAAAATAAAGGTTAGTCCTGGAGATGTTCTCCACATGCGTTTGGACCCTCCCTATGATTCTCGCTATCAAAGATATCTGTGGATGTTGAAAACATGGCAAAAACAAGGGGCCAAAGTTATTAATGCTCCAGTTGGTATCATGGCCTTTAATGAGAAACTTTACGCTTATGAGCAAGAAGAATCCCTCGATACATTTGTTGGTGCTTCACTAAGTGCTTTTAAAGAGTACAGTGAAAGGCTAGAGACAATAGAAGAATTCATTATGAAACCGCTGGATCTCTACCAAGGGCTTGGGGTTGAAAAGATAAAAAGAGACTCTTCTCTGTATGATCATTTTGAAAGAAAGGTGCAAGAGAGTGGTGGTGCCATTGTCGTTCAGCCTTTTGTTAAAGATGTCGCTAAGGGCGAGATTCGCTCTCTCTTTTTCAAAGGGATTGAGCTTGGAACGATTCTAAAAGTTCCAAAAGAAGGGGAGTTCTTGGCCAATATTGCTCAAGGGGCGAGCTATCACTCGGTTGAATTGAATGAAGTTCAAAGAAAGGCCTGCGAGAGGATTTGCTCCGAGCTCATGGACTTTGGTGTTCCTTGGGTTGCTTTTGATATTTTAGGCGACAATGTAAGCGAAGTGAACATCACTTGTCCTGGACTTCTTGTTGAAGTTTCAAAGGCCGTTTCGAAGAATCTTGCCGATAAAATTATTGATCTCTTATAAAAAAAAGCGCTACTTTCTAGTAGCGCTCACCTGGTAAGTCTTTTGTATAGTCAGTTGAAAATTGCAGTTTAAAGCGCATACAACCTTCATCGATATGGGCCACAACTGGGCAATAGGCCGAGTTGTTTTGGCAGTGGTAATCAGATGAAATATTGGTTACTTCAAGCACTAGTGGCTCATTGGATATCGGAGGGTTGTTAAAAACTTTAACTTTAGAAACTTGATCGACACCCACTTGATCAAAAGTATGAGTTTGAATACACGATCCTTCTGGGTGACGTAGACAAACTGAAACGCTGAGTTTGCTATAAGAGTCATTGTACTTACATCTATTACCATGAGTATCATTTTGATTTTGTGGTGGGTTCTCTAAAACGACAACGCGAACATTAAAAGTAGAATCTGTTCTAAAAATCTCTCTATCAACAGAAGCTAAATCTCTTTGAGAAGACCACATAATTCCATTTGTATAAGTCGATGCGTATCTATTTGGACTAAAAGTTCCGTGTAAAATGAGCTCAAGGCTATAATATTCCGCTGTCGCATCACCATTATCGAGTCCTGGCTCACTACCTGGGTCCGTATCATCACTTGTTGAATCCCCCCCGCTAGAAGAATCTCCATTATCGGTTGGTGAAGTGATCGTCGTCGAAGACTTACTACTTTTAGAGACTTTCTTCGTTAGACAACCGGTTAGGGAAGCGAGAAGAACTAAAACGGTGAATAGAGTCATTGTTTTTTTCATATTAAAACCTACCTCAACTCTAATATCGGACTAATAGATAAGAAACTTTAACATAGAGTGGGTTTTTCTCGATAAAAACGATCAGGTAAACAACTATTAGATAATTTAAGGTAAAATTTCTTTGATTTTCTCACTGTGGTTGCTAAAATTTTATTGTGAAAGTTAATGATATAAAAAAAAGAATCACATCTTTTTCAACTGAACTATACCCCTTCGCTTACGCTTTGATTCCTGATGATCTTCAGGCCCAGCAGTTAATCGTCGATGGCATTGCATTTCTCTTTGCTGATAGAGACTCCAAAGCGCGTCTTATCAACTTAGTTGAGGTTGAAGATTTTGAGATGTCTCAAAAAGAAATCTATGAAATAAAAAAAGTTGTAATGAAGGTTATCTATGGTCTTGCCACCAAGAGATTCATTCAATTGCAGCCAACTCTAAATTTTGGAGAGCATGGCGCTTTTTATGCTTTGGAAGCAAAGCAGAGGGCGGTTCTCTTCTTAATGCAAAAATTTGGACTTGATAGTCAAGAAGTCGCTTCAATTATTAATTTAACTAAGCTTGAAGTGACGACCCTGTATTTCGACTCAAAGAATAAATTGAGTGGTTTTCTTGGGACTAAGGAGGGCGCAAATCTCTATGGACATGCAATCCAGCACAATTAATTCTAAAAAGTCATGTATTCACTCTCGATCACTTTCGACCTTGCTCCAACAAGAAGACTCTGAAAGGGGAAATTTCTTAAGAGGGCACATCGTATCTTGTTCTTTTTGCCAAAAAGAAATGAAACGTCTTCAAGAAGATATGGCCGTGGTGGAAAGGGCGATCCCTTTTTATTTACTGCCAGATGATATGAAAGATTCGATGAATCTTGAGCTTGATCAAGTGACTTCTGCTCTTGATAAGCATTTTCAGCATGAGAAGAAAATCAAAAGACAGAGAAATTATCGTTTTACCCTTGGGATTTTTAAAGATTTAGGTCTTTCATTTTTTAGACCATCGACTTTGTTTACGATTTTTCTAGGTGCGGGAATTATCGCTTATAAGACATACTTCAATTAATTCTTAGACTAAAGTGGATTGTCATCGTTTCCTGATTACCAAAGAAGCTTTTTGGAGGATTGGGAAGTGCCTCGATGGCCTTAAGCGTTCTTTCAAAGAGTGAGTAAACTCCTTGTGAGTCTGACATCTGAGACTTCGGAATATAAATACTAACGAGATCTCCTCTTTTATCAAAAGTCGCTCGACCAGTGATGTAGTGCTTTTGCTCTTCAATTTCAGATTTTAGCCCAGGGTTTTCTGTTAAGAGTTCAAAGTAGGAGCTGACAAGTGAATTGACATATTTTTCATAGGTTCTTTTGATGAAAGAGTAGTAGATTTTATCAAAACTATTAAATTCATCTTCGCTAATCCCCTCGGGTGGCATAAATTGAGGGACTAGAAATTTGTTTGAGAGAACTCTCTTTGCCTCAGATGTTTGCTGGGCCTTATTATAGACTTCGCTGCTGAGCTGGTTACCAGGAGTAATTTTCTTCTTTCCATAAGTTGTTTTAAATTTTGCGGGACTTCCTTGCTTTTTCTTTTCAACTTGTACTTTCTTGAGTTTTTTAATCGTTTTCTTCTGGGGTTGAAACGAACTAAAGTCTAGTTGCTGGTCTTTTTTAGATTCCTGTTTTGGTATAGGGCGAAAGTGTTTAATGGGTGAGTCTTTTTTTCCAAGAATTTTGGGTTTGTTTATGACTTTGATACTTGGTTTTTTTGGAGAAGATGGAGCTTTTTGGTTGGGAACATTGATATAAGAAAAATAAGCAATGACAAATCCGTGGAGCAAAAGAGAAGCCAGGACGGATAAGGTACTTATATCGATATTAATTGAAACTTTATTTCGGTTCTCCATCAGTCTTATTGTGACTTTTCAGGTACTTATTGGAAAGGCATTTTTATCCCTTTCTTGACTGCTAAAGGGGGAATTGTGAGAATTGGAAGAGGTGTTTTGCGTTTTGACGCGAGCCTAATGAATTATCAATAGGTTATATGGATTTAGCCGAAGGAAATCATATGAAAGACGTTTTGGGGAAAACGAAAGTTTTAAAGCCGTTTGCAATAATTGGCCTAACGGTAGGACTTTTGGGCTCAACGTACAGTGTCTATCAGACATCAGATAAGCTTAAAAAAGCTTCCGTCTTAGAGGGCGGGGTTCAAACATGTTTTAATCGTGTGAATCAATCTTATACGGCAAGAATGCTAGGTGATAAGTACTCCCCATACTTAGAAGCTGCTTTTACAAATGTTACTGAAGAGTGCATGGCCGATGTTATTGCTGCCTATGAAGACAATTTGGCCGAGCATATTGATAAAGTTGGTAAAAAACTTAATGGCCTTGCCAATGATGTTCATTGGTTTCATACAAAAGTTCTCAAAGCAGAGTCTAAGGCACTTGTTGCTGGAGTGAGCATTAATGAATTTGGTCCTCGCTTTCAGAGAATCGAACAAGGGAAGTCTTCTGTCCTTGAGAGTCTCGACTCTTTCAAAGTTAAACTAAGTGAAGTTCTTTCGAACTTAAAAGTAACGTTCTTTTCACTGGCCTTTCTTCTTCCACTTCTTCTTTTATGGGAAGTTCTTGAGAGAAGAAATCTTAAAGCTAAAAATAGAGAAATTGAAGATGAAGCTCTTGGAGAACTCTCTTCAGAAGATTTTACAACTGATTCTAAAGTTGAAGACATTATTAAGACGGCCCTCAATCAAAACGAGCTCATCTATTGTTCTAAGCTTTTTTCTAAATATAATTCAGATATTCAGAGAAAAGTTAAGTCACTTAATCTTTCTGACAAAGTTGGAAAAGTTGAGCTTCTTAAAGGTTCAAAAGAAGAAGTTGAAGCTCAAATTGAAAGAATCTGGCAAGAGACGGATGGTATCCAAGCACAAGCGAATGCTGAATACGAGATTGACCAAGAATATACTGTTGATGACTCTTCAGAAGAGTTAAGATGTTCTCTTGATACAGTTTCTTCAAAAGTCGTCGACCATCTCTCTAATAAACTTCTCGCTGAAGGTGTTCGTATTGAACTTCAAGGTGAGGGAGATCTCTTTGTAAAAGCTGACGAAGAAACTCTTGAGCAGGTGATCTACCAATCACTTCTCTATGCAATTAAAGCATCACAAGAGGGAAGTGCTGATAAGAGAGTAATCGTTGAGGGAAGAAAACTTGGAAGCCTTATCGTAACAGATATTCAATGTTATGGACGTGGATTTGATGAGCAATTTCTAAATTCTCACAAAGGTCTCAAGGATAATTCATCAGAGATGCCGCTGGCACTTCAATTAACTGAAGAGTTTATCTCTGAAGTTGGTGGAAAGGTTCAGTACGACAATATTATGGAGAGCTCTGAAGTCGTAGGACTTCGAATGAAGATCACGCTTCACGCTGCTGCTAGCGACAAACCATATGCTGTCGAGCAAGACCAAAAAGAAGTCCGCCTCGTTAATGTGACGAAGGGGACAAAAAGAGAGCTCATGGAGCAGTTGAAACAATCAATTTAATAAATTTCAAACCCTCTTCTTAGAAGAGGGTTTTTTTTGCTTTTCTATAGCTTGTTCTAGGTAAGATAACGTGAATGAGCTTCTCAAATTCTTCAGGACAAAATTTAAATGAGAAGAGGGTATCGAGAACGATCTGCGTTTTCTGGTGGTCTCTATGAAAGATCTCTTCGAAGAAATCATCGGCCATAAGGTAGCCAATCTTTCTCGCAACGAGGAAAGTATCAAGGATGTTTACACCATTAAAGATATCTGTTGTCTTTGTTTTAGAGTCGATAACACGAAGACAGAGTCGAAGTATTTTCTTGTCGTAAGCACTTGTCTTCTTATTTCGAAGACACTTTAAAAAGTCTTGGTAGCGATCACATTTTCTATAGGGATTAATAATCTTGGAAGAAAAATAACCCATGAAAGATTGGTAGCAGAAGAAGATAAATTTTGTATATTGTCTTGTTCCGATCAGGCAATCGTCTTCACTTTTCTGTTGCTTGTGAAGAAGCTGAAGATAGAGGTGAACACCGGCGAGATAGGCCAGTCGGTTGATTGAATAGCTTGGGCAGTAGTAATTCTTAGTTCCAGGAATTCGAAACGAGCGGTTTCTCGTTAACAACTTGAGGTAGAATGACTGGAGAGTCTTTGAATCAAGTCCCTGAACTTTCTTTTGAACAAACTCTAGTCTCTCATGGTCATAGAGATTGAAGTCCTCAATATCTGAAGAGGATAGCTCTAATTTCAATGTCGAGTTCAACTGATCTGCTATAAAGACAAAGTTATCCATAGCATTGCTATTAAAAGTGAAGACACCCGTTTCCATGATAAATTCGTGGATATCAAATTCTGGATCTTCACCAAGATGTTCAAACCAATAAATCATACTCTCGTATTTAATCCAAGGAGGAGAGGTTTGAAGGGCAAACTCATTATTGGAGAATTTGACGAGGCGATCTGTACCACCTTTCGTATTAGCAATATTCCAATAAACAGAGTCTAAATTTTGGTGAATGATCGTTTGGTGAACATTTCCATTAAGTTCGACAAGTGTATCGTTTGGAAGTTTATCAGGTAGAATATGATATTCTCCAAAGAGCACAAGGATCTTTTTATCAGGGGCTTTTTTATGAATCTTTGCTAGAATCTTTGCTGCAAAGCGATCTCTCTTTTTAAGATTTCCATCAGTATTAAGTCCATAGATTTTAATCTTATACTTCTTTGCAAGTTCAAAGAATTGTCGATAATAAGTCCAAGGAAATCTCCATGATTCTCGGTATTGAATCGACTCTAGAAATTCTAATTCTGTTAATTGACCGGCCAAGAAGCTATCAATCATCTGTTGATTTTTTTGATGGATAAATTCAACACCAAGAACGTAGCCACTATTATTCTTTGCTAAAACTTTTATGAGTCTTTGCAAGTTTCTACTGGACTGGTCAAAAGTATGAAAATCCCCAAGATAAATGATATGCGAATGATTGATCGATTTAAGAAGAGTTTCAAACTTGCAGGGAGAAAAAGGTTTTTTCTCATAGAGCTCTTGGTCTTTGCGATAAGAAATAAGCTCTTTTGAAACGGTACCCTCTAAGGATTCTGCCTTAGATTTAAGGTTTGAATAGATCGTTTTCTGTAGTTTTCCAAGCTCTAGGTTCTTGGACTTTTGGGCACCCATATATCTATTGTAATCTGTTTTTGATAATTTAAAAGAGATTAATGAGTCGAAATTTGTTGAGAAAGAATCTGACCGATTAATTGATCTGTTGTCGTATGAACAGTTGAGATTGTTTTAGTCATAAGATCGTAGTTATCAACTATCGAACTAAGTTCTTCGATAGAAGGAACTCTAAGACCTTGAATGATACTTGAGACTTTCGTTCCCTTTGCTCCAGAGAGGACAAAGTGAATGAAACCTAGCATAACAGGTTCAGAGAAAATCTTAAGGATGCAATTATCCATTGATGTATAGATCTCAAGACAGTCATTATCGCCCTCTTTAGAGAGGGAGACATCATAGAGAGGCGCGTGAATATCACTTGGATCTTTTGCCTCAATTGATAGGTAAACCTCTTTGTTATTTGGGTAAACCGGAACTGTCTCTAGGCGACAGAGAGGTTCTTTAATAAGAGGATTGTAGAAGTTTACATCGTGCTCTTGTAAGCTTTGAAGGCAAGCCTCTAGGTGGTATTTAAAATTAGAAAGAAGACTTAGGCTATGCCATGGGTACTTTTGTCCAATTGAATGAAGATATTGCTTTGTATCTGAAAAGCTAGACTCAATATCTCTTGGGTGAGAGTTAAGAAGTTCTTGCTGATCAATCTGTAAGAAATTAAGTGTCGGAGCAAGGTGCTTTGGTAAGAAGCTATTATCCATAAAGAATTTAGGGATCAAAAGAGCTCTTAGCTTTGACTTAATTTTTGTTAGCCCGCCATTGAGCGAGAGTTGTACAACCTGGTTTCCAATAGGAGTGTTGAAGAACTCTCTAAAGAGGTTGATATTGATATCAGCTCTTTTTGGCATTAGACCAAAATATTGGAAATAAGCCTGCCCATATTGCTCGAGCTTGGCCTTATAAAGATCAGAAGTTGTAAGTTCAATTTTAATCTGAGCTTCATTTGTGTAATCGACAATAAGAAGAAAAGGAAAGCGCTCTTCTTGTCTGAATGTAATCCCTAGAAGCTCTGAAGTGATATTCTTATTTTTTAGACTCGTCTCACTTTGTAAATTCTCAATATTGAAGAATTGATCAAATGGCACACAAGACTTCATTAAGTTTTTGAAGTAATTTGGGTGCGTTACTTGACCTTGAGCGGAAGTCGTTGAGCTAAGGAGTTTTCCTTCGAGAATGGCATCTTGATGAAATTCAAGAGTGAGATCCTCGAGTGGTTCACTTTGATAGACTGGAGTCGTTTGTGGGTTTTTCGATTCAAAGAATTGAAAGAACTCTTCAACAAATGATTGAAACTTTCCAAATAGAGATAAGTCCCCGGCCATTCTAAAGCTTAGAAGTGATTCTTTTTGAGACTTCACACTCGAGTTATAAAATGCCCTTTGGTGTGGCCTTCTCTTTGTTAAAACGTAGAGGAAGTTTGGAATTTCACCTCTTCCTTTAAGGTCTTCAAGGTTGAAATTTGCTTCGACTTTATATTCGAGAAGAAGCTGCTCTAGCTTTTCGCTCTGTGATGGAACAAAGAGCTTTTGATTAGAAAAGAGATAGAGATACCCATTAGAAGCCAGTTTTTTACCAAGTTGATTCACTTTCGTTAAAAGAAAGTGGTGAGGGTTTTTCTTTGGCAAGTGAACAAGGTTAATGAGAAGGCGATCATAGGCGATGTCACCATTGCTTGTTGAATCAAATAAACCAATCTGACCAATCTCATTATTTCTAGAAGATGAAATCTTCTGCTTGTAGACGTTGCAGATCATTGAAACAGGATTGTGTCCTTGTTTATCAGCAAGATCGACAAGAAAGCTTAAAAAGTGAAGCTCGTGACAAATTTTTAAGAAGCTACCTTCTTGATAATTGTCTCCAATAAAGTCAGGGCAAAGAAGCTCTCGCCATTTGAATTGACTGTTGTGTTCTTGGGCGAGCCAGTGAGCTCCCGATAGAGACTGAAGATAATCGCCACTAAAGAATGTATTGAGCGCTTTTACTTGTTGCGAATTGCTGTTAAGGGCACCTATTTTTCTATTTTCTACCCATGCTGGGAATTCAATCATTAATTGATTGAGAAAGAGACCAAATGATCTCGTAGAAAGAGAGTGGGAGAAGTTATCCCTTGGGTTGTAGTGTCCAAGGTTAAAAGTCTCTGGTCTGCATAATTTAAGAATTTCAGCGAGGCTGATCTTCTCGATTTGAATCACTGTTTCGTGAATTGTTTCTTTAAGGCGACTCGCAGGTCTATACCAACTGTATTGGTTTGTTTGGAGTGCTTCACTATCAATTTCACTCGAACTTCCTTTCTTAAAAATCTTTCTCAGACAATAGTCCGGAGTTAGGTAGTCGCTCGAAGTGATTGAGTGGCATTGGTTGTTACCAATAAGCGTAAAGAATCTGATTTTAAATAAGTAAATTGTGATGGCCCTAAAAGCGAAAACTTTTTTGAAGCTATCAATCTTTACTTTATCGCTTGAAAATGGATTCGCATATTCAGACCAAAAGTCGTTGAAGTTATCAATGGCCAGGTCATTTAGGTCCATTTCATGAGCATAAGAAAGGAATTCATTGAAAATAGCAATTTTCGTTGATCTATTTCTAGAGCTGAAGTCTTCAACTTGCTCAAGAGCATCGTCAAAGAGCTTTTCCATGAGGTTCTTAACTCGCATTGCCTCTTTGGAAAAGAGAGATTCTCCCTTCCACTCTGGAATAAGAAATTGACCAAGACTAAACATTGATTCTGATTCACAAGATAGAGGAGTATCTTCGACTTTCGCTTCTACCATTGGTGGCAGAGGCGGAAGTTCCTCACTTGTACTCTTTTTAGAGTCAGAGTCTATGTTAAGCCAGTTATTGGCCTTAAACGATTTATTATTCAAGAGGTAAACCCTAAGCACATTGCTATGCTGTTTTTAGTGTTAAAATTCCATTGAAACGAGCACGCATTTATATCGAATTTCATACGAAAAGTCATGTGAAAATCTCGGTTTTTCTCAAAGTGTTCCTGTTAACCTACTAAAATCTTTAGGGATATATTTTATTAAAGATTCTTACATCACTAGACGAAAAGGATATTAGGTATTTGTTTAGGCATAAATGCCTTGACGTATGGTGTTAGGAGCATGGTCATGGATAATGATGAACTAGAAAAAGCAATGGCAGAAACAGTAGAGCAAGGGTTTAATGACTCAGAGCTTGAAGACATTATGAATGAGATTGAGTCACTAGAAAAAGAATTTGTTGATGACAGTGCTAGTGAAGGTCCAACAATGAAGGAAGAGCTTTCATTGGATGCACCTGAGAGTAACTCTCTGCAAAATGTGATCGATCAAGAAGTTGAAAATGCCGGAGCTGAAACAGAGATTGTTACTAGTGAATCAGAATCTCAAATTGATGATGCTGTTGATAGCTTTGTTGACGATGTTGAAGTAAGTGAACCTGCTGCTGAACAAGTGAGTATGAGTGAAGAAGTTGAATCTGAGCCAGTAATGGAAGAGGTGGCAACGACTGAGGATTCTCCAGTAATGGAAGAGGAAACAACATTTAGTGAAGAAGACTTTGTAGAAGAGACGATCGATAATGTCGTACCTCTTTCTGCTACAAGTCATGAAGCGCCTACGATGAGCTCTGTGAGTTCTGATGGTGCGACAGATATGAGCTTTAGCGCTTCTGGAAAAATGAATATGAATATGACTTTTCCAGTAGGAGAAGAGCAGGCAACTTTTAGCGTTGTTGATGGAAAGCTTACAATTTCTATGAACGGACTAAACCTTACTCTTGATGGTAGTGAGGGTTGTACAGTTGAGATGGAAAGTGGTGTAAAATTCACAATTCCTTTGACCTCTGATGGTGCAGCTTCTACAAAGAAAGCAGCTTAAGAAAACAGAAAAAAAAGGTTCATATTGTGGCCATTAAAATCTTAGGGGGCAAGGCGAAAGGTCTTGCCCTTGAAGTTCCTAAAGGGGATGAAGTCCGTCCCACATCAGTCATGTTAAGACGAAAAATATTTGATGCTCATCAGGACCTCTCTGGTGTGCACTTTATCGACCTTTGTGCTGGAACAGGTGCGATGGGAGCCGAGGCCTTATCACGTGGTGCCAATTCCGTTATGTGTATCGAGGGAAATAAAAAAGTCAGCAATTACCTCAAAAGAAACTTCTCTTCTCTCGAAAGAAGTGGTCTCGATTTAGAAAAGGTCCTCATCCAAACCCAAAAGGCGGAAAAGTGGATCAGTCAATTTGAGCTCCTTTATTCCCACTGGGAAGTGGAAAGAAAGCTCAACACTGTTATTTTCTTTGACCCTCCTTATGAGCTTAAGGGTCTCTATAAATTAATTATAGAAGAAGTCTTAGAAAAGCACTGGTTTATTGGAGAGCTTTGGCTTGAAAGTGATGAACAGAAGGGTGTTAAACAAAAAGACCTGCTCGATCTCACAATTATGGAAGCTAAGAAATTTTACCGTCAAGGGACAAGTTACATTGCTCTCTACGATTGTTCTTCAAGAGCGTAGCTAAAAATTCTATCTTTTGTTAAAATTAGTAAAAATTGAAAAGGAAATCCTACATGATTAAGAAGGCCATGTACGCGGGGACGTTTGATCCATTTACTAAGGGGCACGAAGGTATTTTAAAAAGAGCACTCAATCTCTTTGATGAAGTGACAATTCTCGTGGCCATTTCTCCTTCGAAGAGACCTCTTTTTACAACAGAAGAAAGAGTCGAGATGATTGGAGATCATTTTAAAAATGATAAGAGGGTCAAAGTTGATTCTTGGGGTGGTCTTATCGTTGACTACGCTAAGAATAATAATATTGGCGCTATTGTAAGAGGTCTTAGACCGACAGGGGATTTTGAAAGTGAATTTCAAATGGCCTCAATGAATAATAAATTATTTCCTGATATCGAAACGGTCTTTCTTGTAACAGAAGGAGATAATTATTACGTCTCTTCTTCACTTGTTAAAGAAATTTTCAAACACGGTACAGATGTAAGTGATTTTGTTCCAGATTCAATTCTAAAGAGATTACAAAATAAATTAGGAGATACGGATGAAATTAAGTAAAAGAGTTTCTGATATTTCAGAAAGTATGACTCTGAAGCTCAATGCCAAGGCCGTTCAGCTAACAAATGAAGGGCGAAAAATTTTTAATCTAACTGCCGGACAACTTCCATTTCGTCCAATGAGTGACTTCATTGATGGAATAAAAAGTGAATCTGATTTCTTAAAAAGTTATCAGTACAGCCCTGTGCCTGGCTATCCTGAACTTCGTACAAAACTTCTAAACTACTTTGAAACATCAAGGGGAGTTAGTTTAAAAGATTGCAATTACGATTGTATTGTAGGTAATGGTGGAAAACACGTTATTAGCAATATCTTGGCCTCTATCATCGATCCTGAAGATGAAGTTGTTGTGATCACTCCATTTTGGGTTTCTTATCCAGAGATTATTAATCTCTATGGTGGTCAGACTGTCTTTGTTGAGACATCTATATATGATGCTTTCGTTCCAAATATTGAGGCCATTGAAAAATCAATTACTGATAAAACAAAAGCGATTATTCTCAATAGTCCTAATAATCCAACGGGGACAAGTTACTCATCTGAGTGGATGAATCAATTTGCAGAATTATTAAAAAGACATCCTGATCTCTATGTCATTAGTGATGAGATTTACTATGAATTGAGTTTCTTTGATCCGGGTCCAACTTATTTTTATCAACAACATCCAGAGCTCCTAGAGAGAACAATTGTTGTTGATGGAATTTCAAAAAACCTTGCTTGTACAGGTCTTCGTATTGGCTATTGTTATGGACCAAAAGAATTAATTTCAGCGATGTCTCGACTTCAAGGTCAAACTGCTTCCGGCGCAAACAGTCTCGTTCAAAAGGCCTTAATTAGTTTTGATTTTTCAAATATTGAAAGGTTTTTAGAACCTATTAAACAGCACCTAAGAGAGAATGCTAATTTACTTAGAGATTGTCTGCACGATCAGAGTTTAGGTAAGATTTGGTATCAACCAAACTCTGCTTTTTACTATATGATCGATTTTTCTCAATGTCCTGTTATGGAAAGATTTAAAAACTCTACTGATGAAAGCGAAGATTATTCGATTCAAATTTGTGAAGAGATTCTTGATAAATTAGGGGTCGCAATGGTTCCAGGAATTGCTTTTGGATTACCTAACTCGGCAAGAATTTCCCTTGTCTCACAAAAAGAAGACTTTAGAGAGGCCATGCAATTAGTTGTTGATTACTTAACTCAGTCATAGGGCAAAAAATCAGCGGATATTTTTCCGCTGATTCCCATCATTGCTCGAATCTTGCATACTATAAGCTAGGAGTTTGTATGAAATCCAAGCTTATAGTCCTTATCATTTCTTCTATTCTACTTTGCTCTTGCGGTAAAACTAAGCAAGAGGAAATCGATGCGGAATTAGTTTCTGCAGAAATCGATTTAACGAGAGGGGACTGTGAAGCGGCCCTATCAAAATTGACAGGAATTGATTATCAAAATTCAAATGCTCACTTCTTAAAACTTCTAGCATCCGCCTACGCCTGTAAGGCCGGATATAGTTCAATTACATTCTTTTCAGATGATTTACCTTTGATCGATGCAGCAAGCTTGTTGAGCTCATTTGCAACATTTTCAACTTCTGATTCAATGGATTCTCCAACTGAAGAAGACTATATCAATATTCAAAGTGCAATCAATGTCCTTCTTTACGCAGGTGGAATCGCAACGACGACTAATCCAACTTCGACTTTGAGATCGAGTTCATTTACATCAAAAGAATCGGCGCAGATTCACAGCCTATTGATGTTTTTGATTATGGTAAATATGGGGCAATACACTTACTTCTATGGCAATACTTCTTCAACTGGCGTGAAGGGAGGAGGAAGTGGGTCTAATGATTGTTTTATGACCTACGATGCGACAATTTCAGATCTCTTTGATGGTGACCCAGGAGATGTTGATGCTGGAAATTGCGACAATGCTGCCGATACAGGACATCCCAATTTAGATAATGGAACGGTTAATATTGAAAGGGCCTGTGAAGGAGTTGTTCTTATGAATAACTTTTTTGAAGTCTTTCCTGAAGTTATTTCTGGTGCTTTAGGGGATGATTTTGATGTTCTTGATAGTATCAGTATTACTGATTTAAAGTCTGATGCATCAACAGCTCTAGGTGTCGCCGGGAAGGGAACCGATATTTTATCAACGACAAGTCAAAGTGTTTGTGAATCGGACATCAGTGATGAAGACACATTTCGCTATTTCTTTGTCATGTTCTTTGAGCTTTTACACAATAAGGTATGATGAGAAAGTTAACGATTATTCTATTTTTGATCGCAAGTTTCTCTTCTATCGCAAGAGAGATCACTTATCTTGCAAGAAGTCCTCGCGCTCTTTTGATGGGGGATGCCTACACTTCTATTGCTAACGACGATGAGTACACTCTGTTTTACAATCCAGCAGCTCTTGGAGTTAATCAAAGTGTAACAATAACTCCACTAAACCCGACGTTTGGTTTAACTAATGCTCTCGATGAACTAGATCGTTTTGAAAATTTTCCAAGTAGTGATACTGCTGCAATTGCCGATCGACTTTTAGGATTCCCTGTTTACTTGCATGTGGATGGAATACCGACTGTAAAAATTCCTTATTTTGCTCTTTCACTCTTTGCAAGTTCTACTACTTCTATGGTTCTTCGAAATAAAATTCACCCATCCTTGAACGTGAAATATGCACTTGATAAAGGATTTGCTACTGGCTTTGCATTTTCTTTTGGTAATGGAGCAACAAGAAAAAAGGGATCTAAAAAAGTTTCTCCAGGAAGTCGAACGAGTGTCGGACTTGGAGTTAAGTTTATTAAAAGAGAAGGTCTTGATTCATCTTTTGACCTTTTTAGTACTGACATTCTTAATACTGTTAATAACGGCGTAGAAAGTGTAGCCGATCTAAGAGAGTCTCTCGGTTTTTCTAGAGGAAAAGGTTGGGGTTATGATCTTGGTGTTGAGCACATTTTTTCAACAGGAATAACTGAATTTCGCTTAGGAGCAAGTGTTCTCGATGTCGCCGATACAAGATTTAAGAAAACGAGTGGTGACGATGATATTCCAAGACAGGAGATGGCCGTCAATTTTGGTTCATCGATTCGACAGGACTTAAAACTTCTTGAGTGGACACTGGCCTTCGATCTTCACTCTCTTAATCAGCCTATTGACTACAGAAGGAAAATTCACGTCGGTGGTTCTTTTCGCATCTTAAACCTTGAGTTTCTTGGTGGATTTAGCCAAGGGTATGTCAGCTATGGTATTGGACTTAATCTTTGGCCGATTAAAATTATCGCTGGGTTCTACGGTGTCGAACTTGGTGAAAAGTACCGCGAAGAGAAGGGGAGCCGAGCGGTTATCCAGTTGAAACTTTTAGAGATTGACCTCGACTTATATTAAGCCAATTGACTAAAATATATACAGTATTTAGTCTAAAAACCTTTCTATTTTGGCCTTTCAGTTGCATCAAAAAGACCTATGGTGCGCCTTTTATTATTAACGCTATTTTTATTTACAACGCAAACTTTCGCAAAAGAGTATCGTCTCTTTGAAAGATCAGGTCACCCTGCTCAAAATTATAACTCTCTCATGAGAGCATTCCCCTTCAAAGAAGGTGATCATTTCTTCTTAGAAAATAGAAATTTAGAAGTTGTAAAGTTTCTAGGAAATGGCCGAGTCACCTATGTTTTTGAAGTTCTCGATGAGAAGGGAAATACTTTTGCTCTAAGAATACCGCGAAAAATGGGTGTCTTTGATCGCTATTACAACTTCACTGACTACCATGATTTCTTTATAAAAGGTCATAAGAAATTACAAAAGCACCAAGTTCTTACTCCTAAAATTAATTCGATGGGAACAAATTTTGTCCTAGTCGAAAGAATCGATAAGGCCTTTGACTTGTACGATTATTTAAATAATAAATCCTCGTTAGACTTCCACCATAAAGTTATTGCAGAAGATCGATTGAATCACTTTATAAGTGAGACGGCTCATTTTGCTAAAATTGGAGACTTTCACTTTGAGCAAATTGTATTTGATCAGACGAAGCTTGAATGGGTGCTGTTAGATTGGTCCAATTCTCACTCATTCGTTGATGGTCCTGATAATAAAGAAAGTAACTTCGATAAGTATATCTCTAATCTCTATTTAATGGGCAGGGGAAAAGATATTGATGAAGAGAATCTTTCTCTTCTTATTAAAAATGCGAGAAGACCTTCTGAAATGGAGAAGGCATTTTTTAGAAAAGCAGAATTTATTATCAAAGAAAAGAGAAAACAACTCTATAAGAAAGAGTTGAGTCTATTAAACCATTTCAAGACAATAAAAACGAATAAGGAGCTCTCTTCTTTTATTCAAAATCTGCCCGCAAAAGTAACGACTTTTCTTGGTGATCAGATGGTCGATCTTATTATAAAAAATGAAAATGAATTTAGTTATTCTTATGAGTCTTTAAGTGAAATACGCAACCGCTTAGAATTCTCTTTATTTCCCTATATCAGTCTTACACGAGAAATCGGAAAGTTCATTGAGAGCAAAAATCAGCTTATTCGACTCTTTACTGACAATCATAGTTATATTAATGAAGTGAAAAGAAGAAAGGTCTTTATTTCACTTCTTTATAAGTATCCTCACTTTATTTTCACTGAGCATGAAATCGAGCAACTATCACAAGGGGCACTAGGAGCGACATTTATTAAGCATTTTGCAAAAGAAATGAAGCGAAAGCGCAATAAAATGGGATGCTTTAGAATGGTCTATGCCTACTATTAAACCGATGGAAATGCTCGGGTAATTAAAAAAAAAGAACTGTTTTCTTGTCTTTTTACTCATGTACTTTAGAATATTAATATGAACTCACTGGAAGAGTTCATCGGGTTAAATTGTCCTGATATAAGAGTCAGGAAACAAAGGTAGAAAGATTAACCAGATAAAACCCCAAAATTCCTATTCTATTTCAAATTACTTTTCTTGCTATTCAAGGATTAAAGAATCGCTACTTTATTTTAGGAGTAGTGGGTCCCAATATCGGAGGTCATGTTGAAAAAAACATTTGTCATTGACACTAACGTTATCCTTTTTGATCCTATGTCGATCTTTAAGTTTCAAGAACACAATGTGTTTATTCCACTTGTCGTTGTTGAAGAAATCGATCGCTTTAAAAAAGATCAAAATGAAAATGGGCGTAATGCTCGTAACTTTTCTCGTATTGTTGATGATTTAAGAAAGCAAGGTTCTGTGACAGAAGGTGTTTCGCTTGAGCACGGTGGTAAGCTTATTATCTCTGTAGATAGAGAAGTTAGTAGTAACCACAGACACATTGATCTCACTTTAAACGATAATAAGATCTTGGCATCGGCCCTCTCTTTAAAAGAAGATGGACAAGATGTTCATTTGATTTCTAAAGATATCAACCTAAGACTTAAGGCCGATATTCTTGGTGTTACAGCTGAAGACTATGGAAAGAAAAATGTAAAACTTGAAGAACTTTACTCAGGCCAAAAAGTATTAGAAGTAACTGAGGAAGAACTACAAGAATTTGAAAAAAATAGATTTCTGTTTATTGAAAATACGGAAGAGAAAGAAATTTTTCCTAACGAGTATCTTATCATTCAAGTTAAAGGCAATGATAGAAGAAGAACTCTTGGACGTTATTCGAAACAAAAGGGTGGAGCTGTTCCTCTCATTCCAATGAGAGAAGGTGTTTGGGGAATTTACCCAAAGAATATGGAACAACAATTTGCTCTTGATGCTCTTTTAAATGATGAGATCAAGCTTGTAACTCTCGTTGGTAAAGCGGGGACAGGAAAGACTCTCTTAGCAATTGCTGCTGGGCTTGAGATGGCCATAAACCAAGAAAAGTATTCAAGACTTCTCGTTTCAAGACCTGTTCAACCTATGGGACGTGACCTTGGTTTCTTACCAGGGGATGTAAACGAAAAGCTTGCTCCATGGATGCAACCGATTTTTGATAATATGGATTTTCTCTTTGATCAAAGAAGACAGGGAACAAATTCATCATATGAATCATTAATTGAGCATGGTCTTCTTCATATTGAACCACTTACTTATATTCGTGGGCGTTCAATCCCTGGGCAGTACCTGATTGTTGATGAGGCACAGAACCTTTCTCCTCACGAAGTTAAAACAATTATTACACGTGCCGGAGAGGGAACGAAAATTGTTCTAACAGGAGATCCGCAACAGATTGATAGTCCTTATCTCGATGAGATTAATAACGGACTTGCTTATACTGTTGAGAGGTTAAAGTCGGAAGATATTATTGGACACTCAACACTTAAAGTTGGGGAGAGATCTGCTCTATCAGAGGCTGCTTCTAAGTTCCTATGACATCAAAAAGTTTTAGAAGGGCGCATCTACGCGCCCCTTTAATGACATCAATACTCTACGTCGACGATGACTATGTTCATCGTTGTCGTAGTTTAAATATTTCCAAAGGAGGAATTCTCCTTGGAGAGTTACCGCATATTCCAGAGATAAACGCACTTCCAATTATGTTTGCGCTTCCTGAAATCCCTCTTTTTTCTAAGTTGCTCCATCACGAAATTCTTGCACTTAATGAAGATCAATTTCATGTTGATATTGTGAGAGTGAAGGCCCGTATGGTTCGTCAATTCGATAAGAAGCAAAGGCTAGATGCTATTTTTACGAAAAATATTGGATGTGAATTTGTTAAAGCAAGTGAACAAACAAAAGATAAAATCGAATTATATGTACAAAGAATGGCCAAGAATACGGTCTTCTTATTAAGCCTATTTGAGAATAAGGCGAAGTCTGAGACAAATCTTAAAGTCATTCGTCGAGTTAGCCGACTTCTTGGCTACGACGAAGAAGAGAAGCTATCTCTTCTTCGCTTAAAAGTGCTCCACGATTACCAGAGCCTTGAGAGTCTATAAGAGATCATTTAGTTTGATAATATTCGCTTCAAATTGATCTTTCATTAAACGAAGTGCTCTTGAGAGCTTTTCGTTGCTTTCGTGATCGGCGCGATCTTGAAATTCCCTCATAAGTTCACTTGAAATGAGAGTGACATCGTCTCCAAGTTTTCCATTAGAAATCTCATTGATAACTTCTTGTGTTTCATTGATTAACTCATGAAAGCTTAGAAGTTTTAAGTAGGTGCGTACCGATTGGCGCGTTCCCCGTTGAGTTGATTTGAGTCGTTTCCAATTGGCCAGCGAAACGATTTTATCTTCTGGATTGAGGTTTTGTTGTTGTTGGTGTTGTTGTTGAATCACAGCTTCTCCGTTGTTGTTCACAAAGCTTGTGAATGTTATGCAGCTTTGAAACTGAATTCGCAAGTTTTGTGAACGAGAGTGTGGAAAAGTTTACACAGATTTTGTGAACATGTAAGAAGTTGTTAGAACTTGAGAATCAAAATCTTTGATTTCGGTAGTTTATAGGGTCAAGGTTAGGATTTTATTTTTGTAAGAAAGGGGTATTTTGGGCCATAAATAAGAGTTATGGCCCAGGGTTTTGACTATGATTTTTGTTTTTTCTTCTTGATAAAGAGACCAAGGGCCACGGCAATAAAGATGGCAAAGATAATTGTGTTGGCCTGTTTGACGTAGCTAATAACTGTCTCACCAAAAGTGTAGTAGAGATAGAAAAAGCTTACACATGAAATCGTACAGGCAATCAAGTCGCTTATAGCAAATTTGAGAGCGTTCATCTTTCCAAGGCCAGCCGTTAAGAAGAGAGCATTTCTAACACCAAAAGGAATAAAACGCCCCAAGATTAGCGTTAAAATTCCATACTTTTTGTAGAAGTTACTAACTTTCTCAATACGCTCTGGCGGGGCCATATTTGCAAAGAACTTAATTTTAAAGATCTTATTACCTAGGTAGCGTCCCATAAATCCATAGCAGATAAGGTCGCTGATATAGGCACCAGCAAATACTCCAATAAAGAGTGATGTTGTGTATTCTGGGTTTTTCGCTGCTAGAATTGCAGAGATAAAAAGCATGGCATCTTCTGAGACGGGAATATTGAATCCCGCAAGAAAGAGAAGTCCAAAGATTAAGAAAGGGGCCATGGCAATATTGGCCTGAATCATATCCATTAAAGAAGTCATGTCCATAAAATAAGTACCATTGATTGAATGCTAATAATGGCACTTATTTTATTCCAATTATCTAGTCTTGAATAGAATTATCGAAAAACAGCCTTAAAACTTACTGGCTAGCTTTTCCCATTGGTCGAGCATTTTCATTTGAGTATGAAAGAGTTGAAGGCTCATATAAGTAGGAATAAAGAGTTCTGGCATGTCGTTTAAATATTTTTCATATTGAGCAAGGGCCTCTTTTTCACCAACGCTCAGATACTGAATAACAGCGTGAAACGTTCTCGATGAGTAGGCGTGATTCTCAGTGAGTTCTTTTGAAATATCGATCATCTCGCTTAAAGAGAGATCTTGTATGGAAAAAGTGTAGGAGAGAAGTCTCTCTTGCGCTTTGTAGAGAACTGGAGCTAAGTAATAGACTGCGCCTTGTGCAATTGCATCAGGGTTACTCATTTTAGCAAGTTTTGGTCCTGCATATTTTGTATATAGACTTCTTAAAAGGGCCCTTTTATTTCCAAGGCGAAACATATCCTTTCTCTTTGCGAGCATAAAAAGAGCATTCACTTCCGCAAAACTTTCGGCCATGTGAAATTGATGAGCACCTCCATTAGAAACTTGAGCACGAGGAATGTACTTTGGATCTAGACAGTGTGAAAGCTCGTGATAGAGCGAATAGAGTAGAAATTCCTCGGCAGTGAAAAGGTCTTTAAGAGCGTTAATATCTTTTCCTTCGTAATTTTCAGGAGCAAAAGAGTAGCCACTTAGGCGCTTTACTTCTTCCATTGCCGATGGTGTTTCTTCTCTTGGAAAGACGACACACATTTCATATTCCATAGACCAACCCTTCGTAAAAGGAAAGGCGAGTGGGCTTGGAGTCTCTGTCATAAGGTAGTCATCGAGAGTGCTAAGTTGCCCTTTGGAGAGTTTTACTTGAACGCGAGATTGAACGTATTGGTCGATATAGTCGAGTCTCTCTTTTTCAGATTGAATCGCTTTTTCAATTATTTCCTTTTTAAGTTTTTCGCGTTCAAAAATTAAGATTGGGTACTTTGAATAATGGTTAAACTCTTCGTTGAGAGCTGTGATCTCTTCGTGCACCTCAGCGGCAAAAGTGGTTTGGAAGATATTGAGGATAAAGAGTGTCGCAATAAGTGTTGTAAGTGTTTTCATGGACCGATTTAAAAGCAAAATCAGTTATTTTATAAGGGAATTGTGAAGAATTTTCATGAAATGAGAGGAAATGAAAGAAAAAGGACCCTGCTGAGAGGGTCCTCGTAAAATGCAAATTAGAGCTTGTTGAAATACTCTTGAGAACCAGATGGATCTGGCTTCATTGTATCTGAACCATTTGTCCAACCAGCTGGGCAAACTTCCCCGTGCTTAGCTGTGTACTGGTAACCTTCAACAAGACGAGCGATTTCTTCAACGTTTCTACCAACTGAAAGGTTGTTGATTGAACACTGTTGAACAACATTGTTATCGTCGATAATGAATGTTCCACGGAATGCAACAGCATCGTCCATAAGAACACCGTAGCTTCTTGCAACATCTTTTGTAAGGTCAGCAAGTAGTGGGTATTTAATTTCCCCAAGTCCACCTTTGTTTCTTGGCTGTTGAGTCCAAGCAAGGTGAGAGAATTCAGAGTCAACTGAACAACCGATAACTTCACAGTTAAGGTTTTTGAACATTTCAATTTTGTCAGAGAAAGCTGTAATTTCTGTTGGACAAACAAATGTGAAATCTAGTGGGTAGAAGAAAAGAACTTTCCACTTTCCGTTATAGTCTGAAAGTGAGATTTCTTTAATTGCACCGTTAACAACGGCATTACCTTTAAATTCTGGCGCTTGCTTTCCAACAAGTGTTGTTGGGTAAACTTTTTCAGTCATATCCATCTCCTGTGTTATTCGTGGATTTTCTAGATTGTACGCAAAAACCTTAATGGGAAACGGGCCGTTAATCAAGGCTAGGCACACCATTTTGAAATAGATTTTATTGGAATAGGGGGAGTTTGTTTATCCTTGAAAAATTAACCACTTATGATGCACTTAACCGTTTTCAAACTCTTGCTCTAAAATTATCCTAGATCATTAAAGATTTGGCGATCTTACGCCGATATGAATCAGAGTAATGGATAATATTGCAAAAGGGAAAAAGGGGAAACTATGAACAAGCCCGCTATGAATTACATTCCAAACCCAATCGTTATTGAGCAAACATCTAGAGGTGAGCGTCAGTACGATATTTATTCGAGACTTCTCATTGATAGAATTATCTTTCTAGGGACTCAGGTTAACGACACTGTCGCCAACCTTCTTATTGCTCAGATGCTTTTCCTTGAGCAGGATAATCCAGAAGATCCAATTCACTTCTATATTAATAGTCCAGGTGGATCAGTTTACGCTGGTCTTGGTATCTACGATATTATGCAACACGTTTCTTGCCCAGTTTATACTTACTGTGTAGGTCTTGCTGCTTCAATGGGATCACTTCTTCTTGCTGCTGGTGAAGCTGGACACAGACACGCTCTTCCACACTCAAGAATCATGATTCACCAACCACTTGGTGGAGCTCAAGGTCAGTGTTCAGATATTCAAATTCAAGCACAAGAAATTCAAGATCTAAAAGATCAGCTTAATGGAATTTACATCAAGCACTCTTCTAAAGAAATGACGATGGATAAAATCGTTCAAGAAACAGATAGAGATAATTACCTATCACCGCAAAAAGCGATCGATTTAGGTATTATTGATTCGATGATCGAACCAAAAAAGAAATAAGACTACAATATGGCGAGTAGGGCGTAGGCCTTACTCGCTTTGATAAAAGGGTGTTAAAAAATGTCTGAGAAAAAAGCAAGCTACAACAGCACACTCCACTGTAACTTTTGTGGGAAATCACAAAGAGAAGTGAAAAAGCTTATCGCTGGTCCTGGTGTTTATATCTGTGATGAGTGTATTGAGCTTTGTAATGAAATCATCTTTGAAGATTCGGTAAAGTCGACTTCAAAAGCGGCCCTGGACAACGTTCCTAAGCCACATGAAATTAAAGCGAACCTCGATCAATATGTTATTGGTCAAGATCGTGCTAAAAAAATTATTTCAGTTGCTGTTCACAACCACTACAAGCGTCTTGCCCATGGAGATATGAAGCTTAAAGATGGTGTTGAACTGGCAAAATCAAATATTCTTCTAGCTGGACCAACAGGTTCAGGGAAGACTCTTATTGCTCAGTCTCTTGCTAAGTTTCTAAATGTTCCATTTGCAATTGCTGATGCGACATCTCTAACTGAAGCTGGTTATGTTGGTGAAGACGTTGAGAATATCATTCTTAATCTTCTTCAAAATTGTGACTACGATGTTGAGAGAGCTGAAAGAGGAATCGTCTATATTGATGAGATTGATAAGATTGCAAGAAAATCTGAAAACCCATCAATTACAAGAGACGTTTCTGGTGAAGGTGTTCAGCAGGCCCTTCTAAAACTTATCGAAGGAACTGTTGCAGCTGTTCCTCCTAAAGGTGGGCGTAAGCACCCTCAACAAGAATTTATTCAAGTTAATACAAAGAATATTCTTTTCATCGTAGCAGGTGCTTTTGTTGGTCTTGATAAGATTATCGAAAAGCGTATGACGAAAAGACCTATGGGGCTTGTAAAAACGGCCGATAAAAACCAAGAGCAATCTGTTGTAGAAAAACTTGGTGGAATCGAGGTTGAAGACTTAACTCGTTTTGGTCTTATTCCTGAATTTATTGGACGTCTTCCAGTTAACGCTCTTTTACAAGAACTTGATGAAGAAGCACTTGTTTCAATTCTAACAGAGCCAAAGAATGCGATTACGAAACAGTATACGCGTCTTTTTGAATTTGATGGAATTGAGCTTGAGTTCGAACAAGATGCTCTAATTGAAGTTGCTAAGATTGCGCTTGAAAAGAAAACAGGTGCACGTGGACTTCGCGCAATCCTTGAGCAAACAATGCTCGATGTAATGTATGAAGTTCCTGCTAATGAAAAAATCAACAAGGTTATCGTAACAGTTGATGCCATTAGAGGGAAAGAATCACCTAAACTTGAAGAAGGTGAAAGAAAAGAATTTAAGGTTTCTGAAAAAAATCTTAAATCAAAATCTAATATCGAATCAGCCTCTTAATTCTCAAGAGAATATAAAGGCACCCTAAAATTTCTTTTTTATAATTGGCCCACTTTGTTTTAAGGTGGGCCTTTTTTGTTGATCTTTTTGGTCAGTCATAAATAGCTTTTATTTTTAAGACCACTTAAATATAATAAATCTCAACAATTTATTAACTTTAGAGAGGGGAGAGTTTCATGAAGAAATTTACCTTGGTAATGCTTGTCCTTATGAGTGTGGCGCCTGCCAATGCTGGTGTAAAACAAGACTTTATCAAAGCTGTCGAAAATCAATGTAAGAAGTCAAAAGAAGAAGCTAAGAAGTTAGCGACTCCTGGAAGAGCTGGAAACGTGATCAAGTTTAAGACTTGTTCAAGTGCGACGATCACAATTGGTGATTGTACACTTAAGTGTAATGATGCTTCATCTTCTATTGGTGGATAATTATTAATTTCAAGGAAGGAATGAAAAATGATTAATAAAAAGAATATCACTACGTTATTACTTGCCGGAACACTTGCTGCTCCAGCATTTGCTGCAACAACAGCTGAACTTGAAGAGAGAATTGAAGAACTTGAGTTTGCTAATGATTCACGTTTTTTCAACTGGACGGGAACTCTTGAGAACCGTTATGACTATACAACTTCTGAAGAGAAGACAACAGGAAGCGAAGCTTCTGGTAACCAGTCTTACTTTCACTCTCAATTTCACCTAGATATGGAATCGCGTCCATCTGAAAAGTTAAGCTTCTTTGGTCGTCTTTCAATGAAGAAATATTGGAACGATGGATCTTTTGATGCGAACAAGCCAACATCAACTGAAAATGGTGATGCTAGAAACTCTGATGGTCTTTTTGATACTTGGGGATATGGGCGTGATCATGGAACAGCTGCTGTTTATGTAGAAAGAGCATTTGTTAACTACGATATGGGAATGAATCTTACGTATACTATTGGACGTCTTCCAACAATTGATGGAATGCCAAAGCATATTAATTCGGGTTCTCCTGCTCTTGGTTCATATCCAACACTTGCTTTCTCGGCAATTCTTGATGGTATGGCCCTAACTCACAATGCAGCGGTTGCTGGTGGAAGTTTAAAGACAAGACTTATCTACACTCCACTTCAATTTGCTAACTTTGATGGTGGGACAACTACTGGACGTGGAATTGATAACACAACAGATCTTTCTGGTGTGACAATCTCAACAAACTCACCAATGTATTCTTTCATGCTTGATTACACAAAAAATAATACAAGCTTTGCTAATGGAATGAATCTAATTTTTCAATGGGTTAAGATTGATAATGTATTCTTTGGTTCATCATCTACTTCAGCTCTAAGACTTACAAATAACCGTTTTGCTTTCTACGCTGAAGCAACAGGTGTTGCTGGCACTGGTTTAGATTTTGCTGCTCAATTTGCAATGTCTAAGTCTGAGTCAGAAGGAAAACTTGGTGGAGCTCAAGGTGTTTACTGTAATGATTCTAAATGTGATGAAGATGGTAACTCTTATGTTCTAACTGCTAAGTACAACTTTTCAAAGTTTGCCCTTGGATATGAGTACATTAAGCATGAGGAAAATTCTTTTGCTTATGATGTCGCTAACCGTGGTCCACTTAATATTTATGGAACTGCAGCTTCAAACACTCACCATATCTTTGCAAACTACAAAGTTGATAACAACATGAAGTTTGTTTTTGGTTACCAAGTGCAAGACATTGATCAAGTTTATAACTATGGTCTCTTTGGTAAAGGTACTGATGTAGATATTAAAAGAGATAATTTCTACACTAGAATGATTGCAACATTCTAAGATTAAGGCTTCTTAAGTCTTAGAAAAGTGCCAACTTGAAAGCACAAATTTTGTTTATCTTGTAATTAGGCCCGCTCTTTTGCGGGCCTTTTTTATGAGTAAATCTTCATCTTTGCTTAGAATTAAAAACTTAGGCTCTTAAGGGAAGTTTGAGTCTTTCTTCTTCTTGTTCACTTCTATACTTGAAGTATGAAAATACAAAAAAGACTCTACACAATTTTCTTTCTCTCCCTTGTTATCTTTGCTTTTTCGCTCTTATATGTGCGTGATCGAAATGCAAAAATCCAGGATCATTTAAACATAATTGCCGACCAAGAAATTCGTCTTGTGCAACAGACTTTTGGACTTGAAAGTGAAGTTAGAAACGTCTCGAATTCCGCAGCTAAAATTCTCTCTTTCATTCGTTCAACTTCTTATGACAAGGAGATTCTGATTCGAAATCTGCCAGCTCTTATTAAAGAATCTAAATTAGAAATGGATGAGTCTATTAAAAACACTCAGATCGTTTTGGATAGTATGAGGGAGACGATCAGTGGTGTCGGTGCAGCTTCAGACGCTGCTAGACTTGGTGTCTCTTCTTTTAGAGAAGAAATCGAGGGACTCAAGGCAATCGTTAATAATCTTCGTCCAGAACTGGAATTTGCTGTTAATAATGATAACCTTGAAAATTTAGAACAAAAATATGAAGAAGTTGTAAAGAGAACAGAATTCATCTCTAAGGCCATTCAAAATGATTTTCACTTAATATCGGCAACATCGAGAAGTTCAATTATAAAAGATTCGAATTCTATTTATAAATTTGTCTTCATTTCTTCCGGAGTACTCCTTCTGTGCGTGGGCCTTATTTATTTCTATATTTACAGAAAGATTTTTAGACCTCTAAACTTCGCCAAGCGTGTTGCTTATGATGTGAAGCGAGGAAGAAGAAAAATCTTTTCAGGGAATTTTGAAAATAATGAATTAGGGGACTTTTTAAATTCTGTTCGCTCAATGACTTATTCTCTTAGAGAGTATGAGCACAAGATTGAATTTGAAAGAAATAAGGCACAGCAATCAGAGAAGTCTTTAATTAACTTTTTAAAGAATCTCAATCACGAAGTGAGAAACCCGCTGTTTGTGATTTCTGGTCTGATAAATGAGTTGCTAGAAAATATGAATGAAGGCCATGAAAAGGAAGTTCTTCGAGAAACAAACTTAGAGATTAATCATATCCATCATGTATTTGATGAAGTGATGGATTTATTGACACTACGACTTGGAAATATGGATGTTCAGGATTCACCAATAACGATGACTGAGCTTAGTAGGTACTTAACTAAAGAATTCCACGCGAGGTCACAACAAAAGGGGATTGGCTTTAATATAAATGTTGATAAAGCTCTTGAAGATGTCATGGTGAAAACTGATAGCGAACTTTTAAAACGAATTCTTTTTGAGGTGATTGATAACTCAGTTAAAAATACTTTTGTTGGTGGAATCGATATCCTCTTTAAAATGACTGAAGAGAACTTCTCTATTCAAGTGAAAGACACGGGTGAGGGGATTGCAAGAGAGAAGCTTGATCGTTACTTCACAGGCTATGGAGCAGCGGGAGAAGATAATATTAATAAAGGCTCTGGGCTTGGTTTGGGACTTCTTCTTGTTAGCAAATTGGCCAAGAACCTTGATGGAAAAATTATCTATAAGACAGCACCAGGGAAAGGATGTTGTGTAACAATAAATTTTGAGCCTGAAATTATCACTGAAATTTCTGCTTCAAATCGTGATCTTCTTCCCGATGCTCTCGATACTTTCTCAATGAATGAAGCATTGATGGCCATGGGTGGTTTAAGAGTTCTCGTTGTTGATGATGATGAAGAAAATTACTTTCTATTAAAAGAACAATTAAAAAATTTCTTTATTCTCGATCACGCTATCAATGGAAAAATGGCCATGGAAAAAATTAAGTCCGATACCTACGATATTGTGATTATGGATTTACAGATGCCAGTCATGGATGGGATCGAAGCATCAAAACTCATTCATAAGTATGAAAAAGAACAGGGGGTACACATCCCGATCGTTGCCTTAACTGGTTATGCACAAGAAAAGGAAGAGAGAACGGCCAATGAAGGGGAGTTCTCGGCCTACTGTTTAAAACCAATTCGTAAAAAGGCGCTCGTGCGTACTCTTTTTGAAGTCTCAAATAAAGAAGAGGCCACAAAAGAGATGGAGCAAGCGGTATAAAGTTGAGCAATCAAATTAAGTATAAATTGAGAGGGCAATCTAATTCATTTTTATTAGCATAATTCTCAGGAATACTTATTGATTATAGTGTCTCTGCCTTCTACTATGGTCATAAATTGGATTCTCATTGGGCCTTTTTCTTAGAAATTAAATTAAGAAAAAGGCCTTTAAATTATTCCTTACAAAATCTAACTTTTTTCTATCCTCGTTTGACGGCCAGTTCTTCCTTTTAAATTCAGCTTTTTATCGGCTCTTTGGCGATCAAGTAAATTTGTGTAGGTTATGTTTGCCTCTCGATTTTTTTTGAGCCAAATCGGTTTCTGTGTCACAATTTTATTAAGACTCAAAGTAACTAGGGACATGAGGTCCATGTTATTTTGAATTTTGAACCCTATAATAGTGCAGGAGGTGCTATGGCAGACAGTAGGTCTGAAGCTTCCAAAAAGTTCCCACTTCTCCCTCTGAGAGACGTTATTATTTTCCCGCATATGGTGGTTCCACTATTTGTTGGAAGGGAGAAGTCGATCGCAGCTCTTGAAGAAGCCAGCAAGAACAACAACGAGTTATTCCTAGTCACACAACGCGACCCAAACATCCTCAATCCTGACAGAGAGGATCTCTACAATGTTGGTACGGTTGTTAACATCATTCAGATGCTTAGACTTCCTGACAATACTGTAAAAGTTCTCATCGAAGGGAAGTATAGAGCAAAGATTGATTCTTTCCATGCTTCAAGTGACGGGTACTGGGCAGAGGTTTCAAAGTGCGTTCCTGAACAGAGCAATCCTGTTAACATTGAAGCGACAATGCGTTCTATTAAGAGTGTGTTTGAGCAATATGTTAAGCTGAACAAAAGAATTCCACCTGAGCTACTGATGAGCATTTCTAGTATCACTGATGCTTCAAGACTTGCAGATATCATTGTTGCTCACCTCAATATGAAAATCCCTGAGAAACAACAGATTCTCGAAGCTGTTGAGATTGAAGCGCGTTTAAAGCTTCTTCTAGAAAAGATGCAGGGTGAAATTGAGATCATTAACGTAGAGAGAAGAATAAGAACTCGCGTTAAGTCTCAAATGGAAAAGTCTCAAAAAGAGTACTATTTGAATGAGCAGATGAATGCCATTCAAAAAGAGCTTGGGCAAAAAGATGACAAGACTGAACTTCAAGAAATGGAAGAGAAGCTTGCCAAGAAAAATATGCCAGAAGAGGCGAGAGCTAAAACTGAAAAAGAACTTAAAAAACTTAAGTCTATGTCTCCAATGTCAGCTGAAGCTGCTGTTGTGAGAAATTATGTCGACTGGATGCTTTCTCTTCCATGGGGAGAATATACAGAAGACAACAATAATATTAATCACGCTAGAGAGATTCTTGATGAGCATCACTTCGGAATGAAGGATGTTAAAGATAGAATCGTTGAGTATCTTGCTGTACGTTCTCTTGTTGGAACAGAAGGAAAAGGAACTCTTCTTTGTCTAGCTGGTCCTCCTGGTGTAGGGAAGACATCTATTGCTCGCTCACTTGCTGAGTCTCTTGGAAGAGAATTCCAAAGAATCTCTCTTGGTGGAGTTAGAGATGAATCTGAAATCAGAGGACATAGAAGAACTTACGTTGGAGCAATGCCAGGTAAGATTATCAATGCACTGAAAAAAGCTGGAACTTCAAATCCTGTTATTCTTCTCGATGAAATCGATAAAATGACGAGTGATATGAGAGGTGACCCTTCAGCTGCAATGTTAGAGGTTCTCGATCCTGAGCAGAATAAAAACTTTGGAGATCACTACATTGAAGTAGAATACGATCTTTCAAAAGTTATGTTCATTATGACGGCCAACGATCTTTCTAAAGTACCTGGTCCTCTAAGAGATAGAATGGAGATTATTAGTCTTTCTGGTTATACGCCTGATGAGAAACTACAAATCGGTAAGCGCTATCTTCTTGAGAGAGCTAAAAAGAACAACGGTCTTTTTAACTACGATGTCACAATGAATGACAAAACAATGCTAGAAGTTGTTCGTGGTTATACAAAAGAAGCAGGTGTTAGAGAGTTTGAAAGACTTCTTAACACTGTAGCAAGAAAGATTGCTACAGACGTTGTTTCTAAAGATATTGAAGAGGGAAGAAAGTTTAATGTTTCTTCTAAACAACTACCAAAACTACTTGGACCGAAGAGATTTGAAGGGACAGGAATTGAGCAGGAGCCACAAGTTGGTCTCGTTAATGGACTTGCTTACACTTCTGTTGGTGGTGAACTTCTTCATATTGAAGTTGTAACAGTTCCTGGAAATGGAAAAATCCAAATTACAGGTAAACTTGGAGAAGTAATGCAAGAATCTGCAAAAGCTGCTCTAAGTTATGTTCGCTCAGTAAGTGCTCGTTTAGGGATTTCTTCTGAGTGGTACGATAAAAATGATATTCATATTCACGTTCCTGAAGGAGCGACTCCAAAAGATGGTCCGTCAGCAGGTGTTACAATGACAACAGCACTTACATCCGCAATTACTGGGATACCTGTTTGGCAAAACGTGGCCATGACTGGAGAAGTTACGATCAGAGGACGAGTTCTTCCGATTGGTGGTCTCAAGGAGAAACTACTTGCAGCTAAACAAGCTGGAGTAACAAAAGTTGTGATCCCTAAGAAGAATGAAAAAGACCTTGCAGACATTCCAAGTGAGATTAAATCTGGTTTAGATATCTATCCAGTGGAATCTGCTGAAGAGGTTTTAAAGCTTGCACTTCAACTGCAAGAACCAGAGAAGTTTCTTCAACATGTTGGGCTTACTGTTATCGAAACAGACAGCTCTACAATGGAAGTGGCCAACTAGGTTCTGATTATAGGGTAAGTTATAGGGTTATAAAGGGTCGACTTAGTCGACCCTTTTTTTATTTCGAATTGCCTTTTCCACACTAAAGTCATTAGTGATAATTTGTTCTTTTAGCTCTTTTGTTATCTTCTCTTTGTATGGGAGAAGAGTATTGGAAATGTAGTGGTAGAGTTCAACGGAGCGCTTGGGTTTTTCAAGATAAGTAAAGTCTGTACTGTTGTAATAATACTTCGTTACCTTTGGTCCAATAAAGTAATCCGCCCTTCTTTTTTTCAATAGAAGAAAGGAAACATCCATATTGATTGATGTTATTATCTTTCTCGGTTTTAAATCTCTTGCAAAGTTGTTAGCAAATATGGAACCTCGCCTGTGGATAATTGAGGATTGTTCAAAAGGAATAGGGTCACTATCTTTAAGCATCCAGATAACATAATCAATAGGATCACCAAGCTGGACATTAATGATCGTTCCATTTTTTAGAATATTTTCGATGTAACTCGTTTTAAGAAAAAGTGTATCACAATCACCAATATTAAATTGATTCACTAAACGAATCTCTGGAACCAAGATGAAGTGGCTTTCAAGACCTATTTTTGAGTACGTGCTTTGTAGAATCGGAACGACTGTGGGAACGATCTGTGCGATGTCTTTACTAAGGCAATGACGAACAATGAGTGCCTTGGTTTGAATAGAGAGTGTGAGGGCAACGAGTACAATAATAAATTTCATCTATTTATTATAATAGTGCACCGCTTTGTGTGAAAAAAATTTAGCCTTAATTTTAGACAAATAAATTGTTGACAGTATGAAATGGATCACTTAATATTCAGGAACTTCAAAAGGAAACATCCTTTTCTTTTGGGCGATTAGCTCAGCTGGGAGAGCGCTACCCTTACAAGGTAGATGTCGGCGGTTCGATCCCGTCATCGCCCACCAAATTTTTTTATAACAAAAGCCACTTCTCGTAAGTGGCTTTTTTTTTGTCTTTTTTTCTTTCATTCTCTTTGAAATTTCAGCTCTTTTTGGTAGAACACCATCGTTCACAAACTTTGTTAACACAAGCACAACAACACAATAGGGGATACTAAAATGAAAAAAATGATGGCTTCAGTTTTACTACTTGCTGCATTTACTACTCAAGCACAAACATTCACTGTTTCATGTGAATCTCAAGATCTTGCTTACTTAAATAAAATGAATCTTGAAGCGTCTGTTTCAATCTCTGGGTCAGACTCTTCAACTCTAAGTGTATCGAGCCTGGTATTAACACCAGCTGGTTATGATGCCGAAGCTTTTGAAGTTGCTCCATTTAACACAAAAGGAACATTCACAAATTATCCTTCAGATGTTTTTGGTAGAGAAATGACAAGTCTTGTTTATCTCGTTGAGGGAAATGAAGAAGTGGCCTTTATTCGTATGAACATTGGTCTAAACACTCCAATCAATTCAGAGATCAGACTAAAAGATGGGTACACGTACCACGGAAAATGTCTTAAAAACTAATTTAACTGACCCTCTTTTTAGAGGGTCGCTCTTTTGCCTATGAAATTATATCTTGTTCTCTTTTCTTTATTCTTCGCTGCTTCTTCTTTGTCTTTCGAATCTGGTGGAATTCCCTTTTATGAGAATCCAAAGATTAATCAATGTTGGCCCAAATCGCCTTATTCGAAAAAGTACATCAGTGTTAAAAAGAAGTTATTTAAAAAGACTTACGTGTTTACTTGTCTCTACTCTTGCTTAGATCGCGATGGACTTGAGCATGAAATCGTGGGAACAAGAACGGTTAAAGTACGTTTCATCGACAGTGGCAAGAAAGTTGTTTGCAAAGGCTATGAAAAGGACATGATTTGGGTTGAAACACCGAGAGATCCTAAATATTGGGGTCATTGGGAAGTAGGCCAAGTACGTCCATTTCAAGCAAGAGGTTCTAAAATCGCCGAGATTGAACAGTGGGCCTTAGACTATACTAGCTCTTCAAAAAGTATGCTTATGCAATATAATGATGGCACAGAAGGCTTAGATAACGAATAATTCTTGCCTGTGCTACATTTGAGTACAATTTTTTTAATCTTAATTTTTTCTTCGAAATTCGCCTAATAAGAGCATATACCCAAGTAATAAGCTTAGGTATGAGTGTCTGTATTTTTTAATAATTCTTAATATTCAAGCTTTTATAGGCGAAACCTTTGCATGTAACTCTTTGAGAAAGTGACAAATCTTTAGACGTTCAATATGCGTGTTGGAATGAAAAGCTGAAGCTAATAAAAATCACAATTTGAAACCGGTTTGGGACTAATCTTTTATTAAAATAAAAAAATAAACTGACGATATGCTTCAAGAAGTAAAAGGATTTTTCGTCAATTTTTGAATTGATTAAGGGTTAGTGATGGATGATTTCGAAAGAGAATTAAAAGAGGATTTCCTTGAAGAGTCGATACAATTGCTTGAAGACTCTGAGCAAGCTTTCCTTCAGTTGGAAAACGACAAGGATAGTACTGAGTTAATGGATCAGATTTTTAGGCTGGCCCATAACTTAAAAGGAACTTCTCGTGCAGTTGGCTTTGGTGAAGTTGCCGAGTTTACACATGAGATGGAAAACCTCATTCTTAAAATTAAGACAGGAGATGTTACTGTCACTGATAGTACTGTGACTGTCTTATTAGAATGTAATGATCATATTACACATATGATTAATACTCTAAGAGATGATCTCGATGCAACTTTTGATAGTGCTGATACTGTAAGCCGCATTCACGCCGTTTTAAATGGTGAAGAAGTAGGTGAAGCGGGAGTAGATGCTGAAATTGAAGAAGTTGTTTCTTCAAGTGATATTCCTGATGCCTCAGACTTTGAAGAAGAACCAAGTGATGAGTGGGAAGGTATTGAAGATAGTATTGGCGAAATTATAGAAAGTTCTTCGGCACCAGAGGTCACTCAATCACAGGCAGCACAAGAACAAGCTGAAGATTTGATTGCCTCATCTCCCGATGAATTTGATGATGGTGAAGGTGAGATTTCTGCTGCTGCATTAGAATCGTTAAAAGAGCTGGGAATATCGGATCAATCGCTTTTAAGCGAGCTAGAAGTTAAAACTTCGAAGGCTCCTCAAGCGGATGAAGGTATGACAATTAAAAAGGGTGATGAAGTCATCGCTACACAAAATGTTACACCAATTGAAACAGCTAAAAAACCAGAAGCTCCAAAACCTGCTGCTTCTGCTAGTGCTGCCCCTGCAAGAAAAAAGAATGAAGATGAAAGTATTAGAGTTTCTCTAGCAAGAGTAGAGGAACTAAATAACGCCGTTGGCGAGCTTGTTATTTTACAAACGGTATTAGAGCAAAGACGCAATGGTGCGCTCGATGATGCTCTGGCCACAAAGTCGATTTCTCAACTGGGAAAATTATCAAAAGAAATTCAAGAGATTTCAATGTCTCTTAGAATGGTTCCAATTAAGTCGACTCTTCAAAAGATGAACAGAATCGTTCGAGATACTTCGAAGGCACTTGGTAAGAAAGTTCAATTGACTCTCGTTGGAGAGGAAACGGAAATTGATAAGACCGTGCTTGAACACCTTTCTGATCCACTTGTTCACATTGTAAGAAATGCCGTTGATCATGGTCTGGAAGATACTGAAGGTCGTGTTAAAACGGGGAAAAGCGAAGTCGGACAAGTTCAGATTAAGGCCTTCCACGAGGGGAATAACCTCGTTATTGAAATAAGTGATGATGGAAAAGGTATTGATGCTGAAATTATCAGAAGAAAGGCCATTGAGAAAAACCTTATTTCTGAGAGTTCAAATATTAGTGATCATGAAATGATCCAATATATTTTTCACCCAGGCTTTTCTACGAAAGAGCAGGTAACTGAAGTCTCTGGACGTGGTGTTGGAATGGATGTTGTAAAAACAAATATTGAAAAGCTCTCTGGAGATGTTCAAGTTATTACTAATATCGGATCTGGTTCTGTTTTTAGAGTTGTATTACCACTTACAATGGCAATTATTGAAGGGATGGTTGTTCGCGTTGGTGGAGATAAGTACATTCTACCTCTAGCTCAAGTACATGAGTCTTTAAAACCAACTAATGAAATGATCCACTCTATTACGGGGATGGGAGAATGTCTCAATCTTCGTGGAGAAGTTCTTCCTCTGTTTAACATTGGTAAGACTCTCAATAGAAAAATGGACGATACTATTTCGCAAGAAAAAATTGCAATTATCGTTCATTCAAGCAAATTCCATTATGCAGTCCTTGTCGATGATATCCTCCATCAGCAACAGGTTGTTATTAAAAAACTTGGTGATGAAATTAGAAATCAAAAAGGATTTATGGGAAGTTCAATTCTAGGTGATGGGCGTCCAGCTTTCATTTTAGATCTTAATGAATTGTATGCAACATCAATGAAAAAACAAAAAAGTTCGGTAAAAGATAAATTAATAGGAAAGGCGGCATAAAATGGCAGATCAAAACTTAGCAAAACTTGAAAAAAATGAAACTTCTAACTATGAACTTCAAAGATTTCTTGAGTTCAGTCTAGGAGAAGAAGATTATGCAATTCCTCTACTAAGTGTTAGAGAAGTTATCTCTGTTCCTGAAACAACTCCTATTCCAAAGGCCCCTGCGCACTTTCTTGGAATCATGAACCTAAGAGGACAGGTGATTTCCGTTGTAGACCTTAGGACAAAATTAAAAATTAAGCCTCTTGAAAATAATAGTGAAGAATCTGTTATCATTGTAGATATTAACGGCATGAATCTTGGAATCGTTGTTGATTCAATTAATAAAGTTCTTGCTTTTCAGGTTGATGAAATTAATGAAGTTCCTGAAATTGAATCACAAGTCAATGCTGAATACATCCAAGGTGTTTACCGCAAAGAAGATTCATTAACTGTTCTTCTTGACGTAGCAAAAGTTCTAGATCTTAAAGACAAGACTTTTGTTAAAAAAGCAGCTTAGTAAATAGTAAAATATTTTTTGATCAATATATAGGCCTTGAATTCTTATTTGGATCAAGGCCTATCGTTCTACAGGAAAGCTTATGACGGCACCTTTGAAATCGAGTAATTTTGAATTTAACGATCTAGTAAGAAAAGTTTCTGCAATAGTCGCTAAAATATCAGGTAATGTTCTAGAAGAGAAACAAGCATTGATGGTGCAAACTCGTGTAAAAAAACGCATGAGTGAGTTAAGTATCAAAGATCCTGCAGAGTATCTTAAACACCTTGATAAAAATATTAAGACAGAATCTCAAGTTCTTGTTTCGTTACTAACAACTCACCATACGTTCTTTTTTAGAGAGTTTGCTCACTTCGAATATCTTAAAAAGAATTTACCAGAAATTATCTCACGCGCTAAGGCAAGAGGTGATAAAAAGATTAAAATTTGGTCAGCTGCCTGTAGCCGTGGTCAAGAAGTGTATTCTCTGTCCATGTTTTTAAATTTTTATTTACCAAAAATAGATCCTTCAATGAGTTATGAAATTCTTGGTTCTGATATCGATCCTGAATCGGTAAAAATTGGTCAAAATGGTGTTTATCATAAGAGAGAAATCAAAACGGTTCCAATGAACTACCTTGCTGATCACTGGGCAAGAGGAACAGGTGATATATCTGACTTTGTAAAAGCGAAGAAGTCATTAACGGACAAAACTCGCTGGAAGGCCTTAAATCTTCTCGATTTTTCAGCAGGAATTGGTCGTGAAAAATTTGATATTATTTTCTGTCGTAACGTTTTCATATATTTTAGACCTGAGCAGATTAAGTCTATTGTAAATAATTTTATGAGATACCTTGAAAATGGCGGACTTCTCTTTTCCGGGATTTCGGAGTCATTAGGAGGACTTGATTTAAATATTAAAAACGTAGGTCCTTCAATTTATGTCGATAAATCTTTTGTTGAACAAAAAGCTCCTGCTGCAGTTACTCCAACTCCGAGTGCAAGGGAAATCATCTCAAGGGCACCAGCAAAACCTGCTGTTGCTGAACTACCAGATGTTCTTAGAGTTCTTTGTGTGGATGACTCTTCAAGTGTTCTAACGCTGTTGAAGAAAATCTTTTCAATGGACAAAGGTTTCGAGGTTGTCGGGACAGCTAAAAATGGTGTTGAGGCCCACGAATTTCTAAAAAATAATAAAGGTAAAGTTGATATCATGACTTTGGATATTCATATGCCAGAACTTGATGGGGTTAGTTATCTTGGCAAATACCATAATAGCCAGCACCCTCCTGTCGTTATGATTTCATCCGCTAGTCGTGAAGACTCATCTGCTGCCATGAAGGCCATTAGAAATGGAGCGAGTGATTTTATCGAAAAGCCAGCTCTTAATAATTTAATGGAGCGTGGTGAAGAGATTAAAACAAAGTTGAAAGTAGCCTACATGGATAAAGCACTCGTTAGCTCTCATGTAACGACTATTGATAAGCAATTTGAGCATGAAATTAAAATCGATAAAGCTGATACGAAGTTTAGAATGATTATGTCTTCAATTGCTGATCAGAAAAAAGTTGAAAAGTTTTTCAAGGAACTTGTTGGAGATCAACCTCCTACAGTCATGTTCTATGAGGGGCAAGACAATATTTTAGAGGCATTGAAAGATGACTTGAAGTTAAAAATATCTCGACCAGTTGAGGTCTTAGATAATATGAACGCAAAACTTGAAAAGAACAAAGTTTATCTTGCAGACTTTTCTAAGCTATTTGACGACGTCAAAGGCAAGTATGAGTCTAGTGCAACATCGATGATTGTTTTTGGAAAGTGTTCATCTCATGCTGGTGATAAACTCATCCATTGGAATGGAGCTCATCTTTTAATTGAAGACATCAATTATAAGTGCGATCTTTCGGATGTTGCGACAGATATTGTTCCTGCGACAAGTTTTGCATATATGTCATGTGAGTATTTAAGTAAGAAATAAAAGGTTTGGGCGTGAAAACAAATTCATTCATAAGTTCTGAGTTAGGGAAAGACTTTTACTTAAGAATAAAGGATATGCTCTTCGTTTCTATTCATGGAAGTAAAGATGCCTGTGCTATTATATTCAAAGATGGTGAAGTTACAGCTATTAACATTGAGGCCTTTATTGAAAAGGCTAAATCTATAAAATTTTCTTCAGCGACAGCGAAGTTAATTGGTCCAAGAACATTGATAATGAGAATGAAAACTCATTTATCTCGTCTTGGATTCAAAGACTTTAGAGAAGTAGAAAGACGAGGCGAGTTTGAAATCGTCTTTACACCAAACTCCGGTGCACTACGCGTTTCTAAGGCAACTGAGTCTGCCAATGTCAGTTCAAATGCTGCGAGAGAAATCAAAAAACAGGGCGACGTTAAAGTTCTTGTAGTTGATGATTCTAAGACTATTAGAAATCTTCTCTCACGTATTCTCAATCAAGCACCAGGTGTTAATGTTGTTGCAACAGCAGAGAAACCAAGTGATGTTGAAGAACTTATTAAAAAACATAATCCAGATGTCATCACTCTTGATATTCATATGCCTGAGATGACTGGGGTAGAGTTATTAAAAAAGATTCATCCCAAATTTAAAATACCAACGATCATGGTGACTTCAATTAGTATTGAAGAAGGTCCATTAGTTTTAGAGGCCCTCGAAAATGGTGCCTTTGATTATATTCAAAAACCAAAGATGGAAGAACTTGCTGAAGTGGCGCCTATTCTCATTGAGAAAGTAAGAGAGGCCTCAAAGTATGTTGAATCGAGCTCGCGTTCCTCTCAAACTAAGAGTGTTGGACAATTTAATCAGGAATCACTTGTGGTTATTGGCTCTTCAACAGGTGGTACCAACGCTCTAAAAGATATCCTAACTAAGATGCCTTCACAGATTCCACCGATGTTGATCGTTCAACATATCCCACCAGTTTTTTCTAAGGCCTTTGCCGATCGTTTGAATACGCTCTGTCCTTTTACTGTTAAAGAAGCTGAAGATGGTGAAGTGATTGAGCAAAATAAGGTTCTCGTAGCTCCTGGTGGAAAGCAGATGAAAGTCGAAAAGAGAGGGGGCAAATTGCATGTTGTGATAACAGATGATGCTCCTGTGAATCGATTTAAACCATCTGTTGATTATCTTTTTAATTCGACACTTGAAATTAGTAAAAGACGCCACGTTGTAGGTGTTATCTTAACTGGTATGGGTAAAGATGGCGCAGAAGGTTTATTAAAGCTTAGAAAGAATGGTGCTTATACGATTGCACAAGATGAAGAAAGCTGTGTTGTTTATGGAATGCCAAGAGAAGCTGCTCAGATTGGGGCCGCTATGTGTATTGAGCATAAAGATGATATAGCAGCAAAAATAGGGGAACTTTCTTTCCCCGATTCACAAGACTCAAAAAAAGAAGCTTCATAAAAAAAGGCCCTTATATAAGGGCCTTTTATTTTTATACTTTCGGATTTTCTTTGTGAATGTAAGCAACAGCGTTGTGGCTGTGAAGAGATTCAAGGTGTTCAACCTTGGCCGTCCAATCTAGGATCGTATCTTCGTGTTCAAAGACTGTAGAGAGTCTTCTTGTTGCGTGCTCGACAAACATCGGGTTATCACCATTAAGAATTGCAAATGCTTGCTCATCAATTCTTTTAACAAGTGATTGTGTTTCAGTTGGTAGAGCAATTCTTAAAAGTTCAATGAGTCTTTCAATATGAAAACCTGAATCAACATCGTAGACAACTTTAACTGTTGCTACTGAACGTTGAGAGTGGGCCGAAGCGATTCCTGAACCTTCAGTAATTTCTCCATTTCTGTATTGCTCTTCATATTGCTTTGACATTGAAAGAGAACATGGACAAGTAGAAGAGTATTCATACTTGATCGTAAGGTGCATAAGAACGCGACCTTCTTTGTTTTCAATACCTTCCCATTCACAAGCATAGTATTGCCATCCCCAGTTTTCTGACTTGAGTGACTTTTGCTTAACAGGATAGTTAAAGTTTAATTTTAAGTGTGCTTGTTCAATGAGTGCTTCATCGTCAAAGTCACGTAGGTCTGCTCTGTATCTTCCAAGAACTGTTTTGAAGAATTCGTGGTTGACGCTTTTTTGTCCACCTTCTTCTTGTAAAATTTTACAAAAGCGGCTCATGTTAGCACCTGTCTTGTGTTTAGCTAGGTAAACAAACATCGAGGCTTCTGCATCGTGGTTCATCGTGTGACCATCGTGGTGTTCGAAAGTTAGAGGAACGCGAAAACGCTCAATTCCAACGCGTGGAATAGCAATTTCGACCTGGTTTGGCTTCTTTTGGAAGTCGTTTAGACCAGATTGATCCTTAACCTCACAGTCCATAATATCATCACGTGTTTCTCTTAAAGCTTCTACATTCATAATCGTTTTCCCTAAATAGGTTATAAAAAACCTTATTTTTTATCTAAGCGATACCTTTTTATATGACATACCCAATGTTGTAAACCACCGGAGTCCCATAGTTATAAGCATAACAGGGTATTGGGTCCCACCCTAGAACATTGTCACATCTCTAAGTACTTGAAAAATAGGGAAAATCTATCAGTTGATAAAGAAATTCAATGACTTTGAGAGATCCTCATCAAAAACTAGACAGATTTACTAAATTATTTTTTGTGATTTTCCGATACTGATTTATGATGAAAAGAGAGGGAGAAGCCTATGGCCGCAAATAAACTCTATGAAATAGAGACTTATGAAGGTTATAAAATCGAAGTTGACGAAGTGATCAAGCAAATTGAGGATTGTCCAAAGTGTGGGGCCAAGCTCATCTTGACCCACTATAGCGATGCTAAAAACATGATGATGCAAGAGACCTCAAAATGTCTTGAGTGTGATTATGGCTCTCGCGATGTCCTTCATATTTTAAGCTAGCAGTCTAACGTATTAAATGGCATTGGAAGAAGTTCTTTAAAGAGGACTTTCTTCTTAATGCTTTCTAAATCTCCTAGATAGACTGGCATATCTTCACTAGCAAATTCACTCATTACTTGTAGGCAAAAAGCACAAGGAACTGTCACTGGATTTGTATCAACACTAACAACGACAAATTCGATTTCTTGTTTGGCATTTTCGATGATTCCTGAAAAGATAGCCGTGCGCTCTGCACAGACTGTTCCACCGTAACTGGCATTTTCAACGTTACACCCACCGTAGATTTTGTCGATTCCTTTAAACTTTACGGCTGCTCCAACTTGAAAATTTGAGTAAGGGGCATGAGCGTTTTCACGAGATTTTCTTGCAATCTCAAAACCCTCTTGAACTTTTGCATCAATTAACATGATCCTTCCTTTTTAATAGGTGTACTGGATTTACTTGGCAGTATCTTTCCATTTATCATGACAGGACTTCCCATGACAATAGTCGCTTCAACTTTTCCTTTGAGTTCCATACCATCAAAGGGCGTCCATCCACATTTTGAAGCTTGCTCAGTGTTTTTAATCTCTGTTGTTTTGGAGAGATCGACAATAGTAAAATCGGCATCTCGTCCGATTTCGATTCTTCCTTTATTGAGTTGGTAAAGCTCAGCAGGTCTTTCACAAAGAAGGTCGACAAGCCTTCTTCTATCGAGCTTACCGTTTAAATGGTGGTGAAGCATTAGGGGGAAGATTGTCTGAACACCTGGCATTCCCGACGGTGAGGCAGGGTAGGGATTTGATTTCTCTTCTAAAGTATGAGGTGCGTGGTCAGAGCCAATAACATCAACTGTTCCATCGAGTAGACCTTTCCAAAGACCATCTTGGTGATCTTGCGTTCGAATCGGTGGATTCATTTGAGCAAGAGTTCCGATGCGATCATAAATATCAGGAGCGTTTAAAGTGAGATGTTGAGGTGTGACTTCTACAGTGACATGTTCCTTATTTTCTTTTAGAAATTGCATTTCTTCTTTCGTTGTAATGTGGAGAACGTGCACTTTTCTCTTGGCCTTCTTTGCGATGTCGACGATCATTTTAGTCGAGCTTAGGGCCGTCTCAGCATTTCTCCATTCATAGTGAGCATGAACATCTTTGGCATTGTCGCGAATTGGCAGTCGCTCGTTGAGCATGACCTCTGATTCAGAGTGAACGGCAATCATTCCTTGAAGTGATTTAAAAATCTCTAATAGCTTTTCTTCATCATAGAGAAGGAGAGATCCGGTAGAGCTGCCAAGAAAGATTTTTACACCACAGCAACCCTCTAGGTCGTGGGCCTTTTTAAGCTCATCGAGGTTTTCTCCTGTTGCACCTATAAAGAAACCAAAATTGACATGGGACTTTTCTTTAGCAAGGTTTACTTTCTCTTTAATTGATTCGATAGTCGTTGTTGGAGGCTTGGTATTTGGCATTTCAAGAAAGGTGCAAACGCCTCCAAGTGCTGCTGCGCGAGAGCCGCTTTCTAGGTCTTCTTTATGAACGAGCCCTGGCTCTCTAAAATGAACCTGAGTGTCGATAATACCTGGGAAAATATGCATGCCCGTCGCATCAAAGACCTCTTTAGCATGACCTTGAAGATTTTTCGAAATAGATTTTATTTTTTTGCCAGATACACCGATATCAGCTATAGTTTCACCATCTTTTAAGATGAGGGTTCCGTTTTTTATGACGAGATCAAATTCAAAATCCATTCTTGCCTTCCTTTTTTCAGCAAACTCTTGTTGTTGCTGTTGCTGTTGTTGTTAGAATAAACAACTTCCCCCTATCATTGTAACGAATTCAATTTAAAATATAAGTTAAAATTTTGTTAAACGGAGAATAAATAAGATGAGCCTCGTAATTTATAACACTATGACCAAAGAAAAAGCCCCATTTAAGCCTATCGAAGAAAATAAGGTGAAAATGTATGTGTGTGGACCAACTGTTTATGACTATCTCCACATTGGAAACTTTCGTGGTCCTATCTTTTTTAATGCTGCTAGAAATTGGCTCAAGCACTTAGGTTATGATGTGACTTACGTTTATAACTACACAGATGTTGATGATAAGATTATTGATCGCGCTAAAGAAAGTGGAACGAGCGCAAGTGAAGTGAGCGAGAAGTTTATTAAGATCTTCGAAGAGGATTATAATCGTCTCGGTCTTGATAAGCATGATCACAATCCAAAAGTAACTGAGTATATGCCTCAAATTATCGATTACGTTCAATCACTTGTTGATCAAGAGAAGGCCTATGTTATTGATGGTGAAGTTTTCTACGCCATAGATAAATTTGATAACTATGGAGCACTCTCTGGAAAGAAATTGGAAGACCTGAATGCCGGACAACGTGTCGATGTTGATCAGCGAAAGAAGAATCCTTTTGACTTTGTTCTTTGGAAACCAGCTAAAGAAGGTGAGCCTTCTTGGCAATCTCCATGGGGAGAAGGTCGTCCAGGATGGCATATTGAATGTTCTGCCATGATTAAATCAATCTTAGGTGACTCTATTGATATTCACGGTGGAGGAATTGATCTTATTTTTCCTCACCATGAAAATGAAATCGCTCAAGGTGAGGGATGCACTGGTTGCAAGTACGTAAACTACTGGATGCATAATGAATTCATCAATATTAAAGGTGAGAAGATGAGTAAATCACTTGGAAACTTCATCACTGCTCGCGCTTTTATGGATGAATATCACCCAGAAGTTTTAAAATTTCTTATGCTCTCTGCGCACTATAGAAGTTTTCTCAATATTAGTGATGAGAAAATTGATCAGGCCTTCAGTGGACTGGCGCGCGTTTATCATTCATTAAAAGCAGCAAATACGATTGTAGCGACTTTTGAAGAAAAAGAAGGCGCAACTGTACTAAAGAGTTTCTCTCAAACTCTTGCGCAGCTTGATAAGAAAATTGAAAAGGCGATGAACGATGACTTCTCTACAAATGAAGTGATTGCTTCAATCTATGAAGCTGTTCGTGCCTTCAATTCATTAAATCTTATGAAAAAGAAGAAAGACCCTTCAACTGTACCTACTGCAAAGGTCTTTAAAGAGTGGCTTCACAAGTATGGACAGATGATGTCTCTTTTTGACTTAGAAGCGGAGAGCTTTTTAGTTGAAATGGATGATATCCTTCTTAAGAAGAAAGACATCAAGAGAGAAGAAGTCGATGCACTTGTTCAAGAGCGCTCAAAAGCAAGAGACGATAAGGATTTTGCTAAGTCCGATGAAATTCGCGACAAGCTCATTGAGATGGGGATCGACTTTCAAGACACACCTGAAGGACCTGTTTGGAATGTTAAAATTTAAGGGAGCGAAAGCTCCCTTTTTTGTTTTTGACAAGTATCTCGGCCACTTTTGAAAAGAAGGTCATTCTTCATAAATGTGATTGTTCTTAAATAGACCTTAACTATTAAGCATTTAAAACTCTAAAAAAACCACTCATTCAAATGAGAGATAAAATGAATGAAGAGGTTTTTATGACAATTAAGTCCCTTTATTCATGGCCTTTGCTACTCTTGATATTGGTCTTGAGCTCTCTTTGTAGCTCTTGTGGAAAGTCGAGCGGAGGGTCTTCCGTGACTTTGCTTGTTAGTGGAATTAAAACGACAGGGCCATCAAGTCATGTGCAGGGAGGAATTTATCTTTTAGGAAGACGAATCGATGACTTTCAAGATATTGCGGTAGGACTTAAGCTCGATGGAACTGATTATATTCTAGAATTAGAAAAGGGGACGTGGGAATTTGCGGCAGTGGGTTGGGAAGGTGGTGAAACGGGAAACTTAACAGGAAGGGCCAGATGTGCTTATACCGGCTTTGTTAATCTTCTCTCGGATAATGAAACCGTTTCAATTAATCTCTCAACAAGTAAGTGTGCAGAAGTCATCTCTACAAATGAGCGATTTAGCAATTCTAGCGACATCTCTCCAGCAGGCCTTGGCTTTAAAACGGTAAATTTCTATTCTTGTTTAGACCTCTCTAGTCCAACAAGTTTAAGTTCAAGTGATTGTGCTGGTTATGCTCACAATGGTCAAAATCTTGGACTCACGCGTTCTTATATTATTTCTTATGGTGGGAATCTGAGAACGGGAAGTTCTAATCAATCTCTTCCTGGAATAAGTTCTCGCTGTATCGACATTGAAAGTAACTCGGCCCTTAGAATTCCAACCGGCTTTAATGGTGATGCTTTTATTGAACCATTTCTAACAGCATTCTCTGAACCTAATTGCCAAGGAAGCGGCGTTGGTTATTTTTTTAAAGACGGGCTTAGAGTCAATAGTACGACAGTTAATAAAAGGTCCTATTTTCTCGCCTCTGACTATATCAACACATCTGATATTTCTGTCTTTTTTGAGCACAATGAGTTAACTAGTTCTATTCAAGCACCTCTTTATGGAAATGGAATTCTCGGTAATTTGGTAACGAGCCTAACTCTCGATTCAAGTTATTCTCTTCCGGTATCTGGTGTTCTTGCCAGTAACTCTTTTGCTTATACAACTTCTTTTGGTAGCCAGATAAATAACTATGATGAAGTCATGATTCATGTGAGTGTTGATGATGGAACTTGTGGGAGCGGGTATGGTTCGGGACGCTATGAATTTGCTAGAGTAAAATCCAAGAGTGCATCTTCTATTACTTTTTTTAAATCTCTTACGAGCTTGTTTGGAACAAGTTCTCTGCCATCTCCTGGAACGGGCTGCCGCATCCAAGTTGTTAAAGTTTTAAATTATGACAACATTACTTTAAATGATTCTAGTTCAATTAAACCGATGGCCTTTAGTGAAGCAGATAAACATGGTGGGATACTCGCGCTTAGAGTTCGAAATATTCTCTCCCTTCAAGAGGGAACAACATCTGCTCATTTAAGTGCAAATCAATATGGTATGACGAGTACTTATTCAAAGGCCCAGTGTCCAGCAAATACAAAGTGTGCTCCTCTTGGAAATGGGGATGGAACAAATAAGGGAGGTGGATTCATTTCACTTTTTGCAAGGAACTTACAGGCACAAGAAGTAAGTGCTTCAACGAGTAATACCGCCATTGATGCAGGCGGATTATCTGGAACAGAAAATGGGCATATTCACTATGTCGTGAGAAATATCACAACATCTGGAACTCTTGGGCTCAAGATTCATCTTGATGCTGGCGCGACAAATGGCCTTATCTTTGGACGCTATTGTCAACTCACTGAAATTAATGGAGGACTCACGGTAGATCCTGGTGCGGGATCACAAAATATTCAGCAAGTTAGCGACATCTGCTTTTAGATCGAATTAAATTTAAATTAAGGTCTTTTACTCTAGAGCTTTTTTATAATAGAGGTATGACAGATCCTATTATTAATTACGACTATTTTCTGAAATTCAAAAACGGTGAGACCTTTGAAAAAAAAGTCTCACTCAATAAACACTCAGGTGAGTTGATCTCTAAAACCTCGGCACCCATTGAACATGAGGAAATAGCAAAATTAGAAAATCACCAATGTGAAAATTGCCCTTACTCAAGTGAGGATTTTAAGAATTGTCCTGTCTTCGAAAATATTCTTCCCGTTCTCACTCTGTTTAAAAGCCACGAGTCAACTGAGGAAGTTGAGGCCATGGTGCGAGATCGTAATCGTACGTATCACAAGAGGACTCCACTTAGTGTTGCCTTGGCATCCCTTGTCGGTCTTATTATGGCCACAAGTGAATGTGAGCATTTTGACTTTTTAAAACCGATGGCCAAAACTCATCTGCCTTTCTCTGATGCTGAGGAGACCTTGATTCGCTCTGTTGGCTTCTATCTTATGGATCGCTATTTATGTGGCTCTTCAGAAGTGGCGAGCCTTAAAGATTTAAAAAAATCGTATGATCAATTGAGTGTCGTCAATCAAGGAATACTAGAGCGTATTAAAGATTTAAAGGGAGAAATGAAGCCTGATTCATCGGAGTCACTTCATATTCTTGAGAGCTTCATCCAGATGTTTGAAGTTGAATATGAAATTAATTTAGAAGACTTGAAAACATACTTCCACAAGAGTGATAATTTCTTTGATTTTGAAATTGATGATTAAAATGCACTCCGTGTCATGGGTTTGTTTCTGTTAAAATGAACTGAACCTAAGGAAGTTATGTTATACGCTCGTGTCGCAGTAAAGTACCCTGGTAAAGAAGGGATTCTCACATATTCACAAGGAGAGTTTGAACTCCAAACTGGAGATCTCGTCTCAGTACCTCTTGGAAGAAGAGAAACTCAAGGCTGTGTTCTCGAAGCAAACCTAGCACATGAGCAAGTTCAAAAAGAAATTGAAGGCTTTAAAATAAAAGATGTGGTTGAGCTCTTTGATCGAGACCTCTCTCTTAGTGTGTCTGAAATTTCCCTCTATCGATGGATGGCCAAGTACTATCATTACAATCTGGGAATGATCATTTTTGAATCCCTTCCAAAGATCTTAAAGAGACCAAGGAAAATTGAACTTCAAAGGGGAGAGGGAAGGGCCTTAGAACATCAGATGAGCTCTCTCCAACAAGCGGCCTATGATTCCATATCTAAACGTGGAGATCATTTTGATCGCTATTATATTCATGGAGTAACAGGAAGTGGTAAAACGCTTATATACCTGAATCTCATTCGTGATACGCTCTCTAAGGGAAAATCTGTCCTCTTTCTCTTACCTGAAATTAACCTGACTCCTCAGTTTACGGAAACTTTTCTAAACTTCGTAGATTGCCCAGTACTTGCCTATCATAGCGGTGTTTCAAACTCTGAAAAATTCACGATTTGGAAAAAACTCAAAGAGGCCGATGGTCCCGTGATTGTTATGGGTGTACGTAGTTCTGTGTTTTTACCGATGAAAGATTTAGGTCTTGTCGTTGTAGATGAAGAGCATGATAACTCCTTTAAACAAAGTGATCGTTGTCCTTATAATGGGCGTGATGTGGCCATAAAGAAAGCTCAAATAGCCAATTGTCCCGTCATATTAGGATCGGCGACACCATCAGTTGAAAATTATCATGCTTTCAAACAAACTGATCGCTACTTTACATTAAAAGAAAGAGTCGCCGGTAGCTTTCCTGAAATCGAACTTCTCGATGCGAGAAGGGGAGGAAGAAAGATTACTGAAGGAGAACTTGATATATGGCCTTTTGAGCAAAAATCAATTGATCTCATTCAGGGAGCACTCGATAGTGGTGAGCAAGTTCTCGTTTTCGTCAATAGACTTGGATTTGCAAATTATGTTCAGTGTCGCTCGTGCGGCCATAAGTTTGAAGACCCTAATACAGGTGTGGCCCTCAGATATTTTAAAAATAGAAACGTTCTTTCTTCGGCCCATAGTGAATATGAAATTCCTATGCCTGAGATGTGTCCTGATTGTGGAAATATGAGCTTACTTCAAAAGGGATATGGAACTGAGAGGTTACAAGAAGTTCTCGAAGCGCGATTTTCTGATCGTCGCATCGATCGATTTGATCGAGATGAAATTAAAAATCTCGATCAATTAAAAGATAAGTTAGACCGCTTTCACTCTGGAGATATCGATATTCTCGTAGGAACGCAAATGCTATCAAAAGGCCATAACTTTTCAAAAGTTAACCTCGTTCTTATTTTAGGTGTTGATAGCATGATGAACTTCCCTGACTTTAGGGCCATTGAAAAGACTTACCAAACGATTACACAAATTCTTGGACGTGCCGGACGCTATTCGAAAAAAGCTAAGGTGGCCATTCAAACACTTGTTCCTGAAAATGGAATCTTTCATACAATTAAGGAACATTCTTTTGATGGCTTTTATGAGGATGAAATGCAAATTAGAGAATTTGCCGAATTTCCTCCTTATTCAAAACTCGCTGTCATTCACTTCTCTTCTAGATTTAGAGAAAAAGTTGTCCAAAACTCAATGGCCGTTGCACGAGCACTCGAAGATTTTATTTCAAAAAATTCACTAGACGTTCAAGTTTTAGGCCCTGCACCAGCAAGTATTGAAAAAAGGGCCAACCAATATACTTGGACTATTCTTTTGAAAGGGAAGAATGTTAATCATTTACACGGACTTCTCAATTTCTTTGAGTCGCAATATATCCGTGTTTCAGGCATATCTTATAAAATAGATGTCGATCCCTACCACACTCTTTAATAATGACTCCACTGCTCGATAAGGGCGTCTATTACTTCATCAGTTTGGTGGTTCCATTTTTTTGAATCTAGGCGAATTGAATTAACGTAGTCATTATTTTCACTTTCAAGAATTTTTCTCTTTTTAAAATCATTGATGAAAATTGTATAACTTAGATTTTTACCTGTGTTAGTTGTAAGTACACCAGCAATATTATTAACATAATCAAGAGAACCTGTTTTTGCCCAAACGCGATAAGATGTATCTTTGCTGTTAAATCTCTTTCGAATCCATCCATTGTGGCCAGATAGAGAGAGAAGGGAGTGAAAGTAAGAATCAGAGAATTTTGTCTTCGCTGTATGGGCGATAAATTTCGAGAGAAACTCTGGCGTCAGTTGATTCGTAACACTAAGCCCAGAACCATTGGCCAGGCGAACTTGTTTCCAGTCGAGTTCTTTCAAGTTTTTCTCATACCAGCTTTTCATCTCAATCGCAGCTTGCTCAATCGAATTGACTTTCTTGTTAAGAGATTGAGCCGCTTTAATCAACAAGGACTCTGTAATGAGATTATTAGAATATTCCATCGCTAATTTAGAAAGCTCCAGATGTGTTTGGCTTTTGTGCGTATAGATTGATTTTAGGCCACTTTTATTTGTTATGAGAGGGGCCTTCAAATCAAGTCCGTGAAATTTTGCAACAGTTTTAAAGACATTGGCACTAAAAAGACTAGGGTGACGAATAGGGATTTCTTCAAGATAGGAATAGTTTTTTAATGTTGTGACTGACCAGGTCTCTTTGCCTTCTTTTAGTCCTTCATAACGAAATGTTCTTCCTGGTGTAAAGGTCTTGTAGTCTTTTACTATTTGTAGAGAGTCGACAGGCGGAATGATTTCAAAATCAGCTTTTGCTGTATATTTTGAATTGACCCTTCTGATTTGAAAGCGATTAAAGTCAATATTCAAGCTTCCTAGCCCTGGGTTGTAAGTTTGATCATCGAGTCCAAAGTCGGAGAGACGCTGTATTTCTGGGAAGCTATTGGAGACGAAATAGAAGTTACCATCGACTTTTGTAATTCCCTTGTCTCTTAAAGCATACATAAAATTGATGAGATCTCCACTAATGAGCATCGGATCGCCACTACCTTCTAGATAGAGGTTGCCTTTTAAAACGCCCTTTTGAATTTGACCATCATAAGAAAGACTTGTTTGGTAGCGACTATTCGGTCCTAAAACCCTTAGTGCAAAATAAATGGAGAGGATCTTATTAAGAGATGCGGGTGTAAATTCTGTTTTAGAGTGTGCTGTATCTAGGAATTTTTTATTTTTAATATCGTAAAGAGCGTAGCCGAGTTGATTCTTTTGAAGTCCTTTTTCCTTAATAACTTTTTGAAGAAGAGTCCCGCCTCTGGCCTCTAGTTCCTGAGCAAGTGAATTACTGTTTAGAATTAGAGGAATGAGTGCAAGAGCAATCTTTATTGTGTTTTTTTGGAATAGGATCATATCCGCCCTCGTGAAATGGATGACACTTAAGTATTCGAGTTAACGAATAGTATAAGGCCCAATACCAAGGAAGGGTAGTGAAACATTGTTTGGCATAATTAGAGCAAGTTGGATGGAAGCGGCACCTCGGTCCAAGAAGAGGAGAGATAAAGTATTGATAAAATTTAATGAGGAGCAGGGCCAAGCTTTTCATAGGGCAACCATACGAAGGATTTTGACTTGCGTCAATTACAAATGGTTCAAAATTTGTTAAATGTAGCCCTTAGGAGAAAACTATGAAAAAACTAGAGAGAGTTGCTTATATTCACGAGCGTCTGGATGACTTATTTCCTGAGACTCCAGTTCCGCTAGACCACACAAATGCTTTCACTTTACTCATTGCTGTTTTGCTTTCAGCTCAATGTACAGATGAGAGAGTGAATAAAGTGACGCCAAATCTCTTTAAACACGCTGACAATCCTTTTGATATGGTTAAGCTATCAATTGAAGAAATTGAGGCGATTGTAAAGCCATGTGGGCTTGCTCCTAGGAAGGCAAAAGCGATTTGGAATCTTTCTCAAATTCTTATTGATAAGCACAACGGTGAAGTCCCTGCAAGCTTTGAGCATTTAGAGGAGCTTCCTGGGGTTGGTCATAAAACAGCTGGTGTTGTTATGGCCCAGGCCTTCGATGTTCCGGCCTTTCCTGTTGATACACATATTCACCGTCTGGCACAGCAGTGGCAATTAACAAGTGGAAAAAATGTAGAGCAGACCGAGAAAGATCTTAAAAGACTTTTTCCAAAGGAAGCGTGGAATCGACTTCACTTACAAATTATTTTCTTTGGAAGAAAATTCTGTAGTGCTCGTCAGTGTGATGGCCTTCAGTGTGAACTTTGCCAAACTTGTTTTCCCGATAGAAAGCGACCAAGAAAGTATAAAAAGGCTTAATTATGGAAATGAAAAGAATAGCAGATATTGATTGTTTAGTAGAAAAAGGTTCGTCAAAAAAGGCTATCGTTGTTCTTCATGGCTATGGAGCAAGTTGCCAGGATTTAGCGCCTATTGGCAATTATATTGATCCAGATCAAGAGTATCATTGGTACTTTTTAGATGCTCCTTTATCGGTGGATTTGGGATATGGAATGCAGGGCAGAGCATGGTTTCCTATTGATATGATTGGCTTGCAACAGGCGATTATGAGTGGGCACTTTGCTAGTTTTTTTAAAGAGCTCCCTGAGGGATTTGATCTTTCAACTCATAAAGTAAAGAACTTTTTACAAACAATTGAGGACGAGTTTGATGAAATCTTACTTGGAGGTTTTTCACAAGGCTCGATGATAAGTTCTAATGTTGCCTTTTCAAATGAAGGTCTTGTTTCTAAATTGTTTTTACTTTCAAGTACTTTTGTTAATGAGACTCATTGGAGAGATCTACTTTCAAAGGGAATTAAATTACCAATCTTTCAAAGTCATGGAACAGCTGATCCGGTACTTCCTGTCAGTGAAGCGCAAAGGCTTCGAGATTTTCTAAAAGAAAATGATCAATTTCATGAGTACTATGAGTTTCAAGGCGGGCATGAGATCCCAATGCCAATTTTAAATAAACTTCAGAGCTTTTTAAAAGGGTAAGAGATGATTCAAATGGAAGGTAATATTTTAAAGATGAAGAGCTCTCTTGAAGAGGTCGTTCAATACTCTCTACCACTTGGAGATGAGCTATTGGAGATGAACCCTTTAATAGGTAAAAAAGTGAAGATTACTTTCGAGGGGCGTATTAATGATATCTATAATGGTGAGTTAATTAAAAAGTCCTATGGCCAAGGGTTTTCATATAAATCGTTTATTACTCTTGCACGTTGTGATTCCTGTATTGTAAAGCCCGAGCTTTGTCATTACGAGGAGGGGACTTGTCGTGAGCCAAAGTGGGGAGAAGAGAATTGTCTTATTCCGCACTATATTTATCTCTCTGTAACTGATCAAATGAAAGTGGGGATCACTCGTCACACTCAATTGCCTACAAGATGGATCGATCAAGGGGCGAGTTATGCCCTTCCTATAGCTGAAGTTTCTACGAGAAAGATTTCAGGTCTGATTGAAACGGAAATTAAGTCGATCATGAGTGATAAAACAAATTGGCGAAAGATGCTAAAAAACGAAGTGCCAGAGATTGATCTCTATGAAGAAAGAGAGAGAGTCTTTGAGCAATTTGGCGACCTCTTTGATGAGTTTGATGCTCTCGATTTGGATGATGACCTAACTGAAATTAAGTACCCTGTTTTAGAATATCCAGAAAAAGTAACTTCGATGTCACTTGATAAAAAGCCTATTGTTGAAGGGACTCTTATGGGGATCAAAGGGCAGTACCTGATTTTTGATAACGGTGTTATCAATATGAGAAAACATCAAGGTTATTATATTAAGATAGAGGCAAATTAAATTATTGCCTCGTTTCTTTTTTTATAATGAGCTGCTCAATTTCGCTAATTTTTATATCTTTTGCATGTTGAGTACTGAGAGATTTCTTTAAAAGAGCTAACTCAATTCCATTAGAAATGAGAGCGAGATTTTTCTCATTGTGACGGCAATTAGGACACATGGCCATGTGTAGTTTAGTCATTAAACGCGATAGAGGACCCTTCTTTTCAATTCCTCTCATTTTTCTCATCGTTAATTGTTTACATGTTGGCATAAGCATAGATCACCTCAAGTTCGCTGATAGTATACTTATCTTTTGAATTCAAAGCTAGGTCTTTAAATGATCTGTATTGTGGGATTTATCATCGATAAGGGCTCCCTTACAAAGTTCGTTGAATTGTTTCTCTGAAATTTCACTAACTTCTCTAACGATAGAAGTGATTTCATTAAGTTTATTTATGATCTGTGAACATTGCTCTAAATTTTGTTCATTGATTGAACGCTCGAGCTGCTTTCTGGCAACAGAAAGTGGTTCTTTAATTCTTCCGTTATAAGTCGAGATGATTCGATTGATCGTTTGGATCTCACGCTTTTTAAGATTGAGCATATAAAGCTCCCTAATCTTTAAAAGGGATTGAACTCGCGCTCTTAGAACTTCTTTATTAATAGGTTTAATTAAGTAGTCATTGGCCCCTAATCTCAAATAGTGGATGATCGTTTCATCTTCCATGGTGGAGGTTCCAACAATGATGGGGAGTTCATTCTTATCAAAGCTTTCACGTATTTTAGGGATCAGCTCTTTTCCATTTTGTCCTGGTAATTTGTCATCAATAATAATGAGATCAATGGGAAATTGTTCTATGGCCATAAAGGCCGAGCCACCATCTTCAGCATGGAGAATTGTCATTTGATCAGTGATAAAAATGTGTTCGACGCTCTTTCTAAAATCAAGATCGTCATCGATGATTAGGACTTTCATTATTTAATATTATGAAAGAGAATGGGAAAGAAATATTTTAATTAATTCTCAAGAGAACGTACCTTTAAGGGGTTAGATTGAAAAAGTTAATATCTAAGAAAATGCTCTACCGATTTATTAATTTTTACCCACCTTTCATTGGCGCAGGGGTCAAGGTTAGGGTTTTAAATGATGAGTGTTCAGAATTAGAGGTGAGCATGAAGCTCACTCGTTTTAATAAAAATTACGTCGGTACTCACTTTGGTGGGTCTTTATATTCTATGTGTGATCCCTTTTATATGCTCATTCTAATGCAGCACTTGGGGCGAGATTATCTTGTTTGGGACAAGAGTGCCTCGATTGATTTTAGGCGCCCTGGTAGAACAAAAGTGAAGGCCCATTTCAAAATAAGTAAAGATAGAATCAAAAGTATAATTGATGAAGTGAATGAGCTCGGAAAGTGCGAACCCATTTTCAATGTCGATGTTTTAGATGAAAACGATAAACTCGTTGCGACTATCGAGAAGAAGCTTTGGGTTAAGAAGAAGTCTTAGGTCCAAGATGAACTTGAACGCTATATTTCTTAGAAAGCTTTTCTAAAATGCCCTCAATTTTTGTTCTACTGACCATTACGTCTAGAATTGAAAAGCGATTGGCCATAGGAACATTGCATTTTTCTTCGCAAACAACATCTGAAGTACAAAGCTGAATTTTTGTGATGGCCTCTTTATTTTGAAAATTAGAGTACCATCTGAAAAATTCTTCGAGCTTCTTTGTGAGTTCCTCTAGAAAATGAGGATCATCAATATCATCAAGGTTGTAATAGAATCTTCCCGCATCCATTTGCTTATCATTAAGAATAACGTGAACCACGCCACTTGCACTAAAATTGAGAGTGTTGTTCATACACACCGGGCAATACATAGAGAATCCTTTTGTTGTTAATGTCTTATCGGATTTTTTTTTACGAATATTAGTTTCCTCTAAAATCTTTATTCTCTCCATGCTATTCTAATACTAATTGAGGTGAAATTTATGAAAGCTGAATATCAAACGTTGTGCTTAAGAGATGGAACAGACCTCCATCTTAAGGTTAAGGAAGTTGGTAGTCCAATATGGATCGTTGCCACACATGGAATAGGGGAGCATTTAGAAAGACATAGTTATTTAACGAAGCTCTTTGGAAGTGACTTCAATATTTGCCAATACGATCTTCGAGGACATGGAAAAAGTGGTGGAGAAGGCGCTTATGTCGACTCTTTTGAGCACTTCTATGAAGACCTAGAAGAAGTGATCCTCTATTTGCAGTCAAAGTATAAGATGTCTCGCTACATTCTTTTTGGTCACTCTATGGGTGCCCTCATTACATCAGGATTTTTACAAGAACGTTTAAGTAACGTTACAAATCCTGAATTAGTTTACTTAAATGCTCCACCAATAGGAATGCCTGGGCCAATGGGAGATGTCTTAGATCTCGCACCAAAGTCACTCTTTAGACAGTTGGTAAAGTTGCCTCTATCTCTTAAACTTGGTGGTTTAGTTGATTTGAGTTTTCTCTCTCATAATATCCAAGTTAAAGACGACTATATTCACGATGAACTCAATCATGTGAAACTTCATTCTAAACTTCTTTTAGAGCTTGTGAAGGCCTCGAAGTATGTCTATTCAAGACCTTTACGAGTCGATTTTAAGGCCTATTGCAGCTATGGTTCAGAAGATAAGGTTGTTGGAGTTGAGGCCATTGAGAATTACTTTAAACACACTGAGAAGGGATTTAAAGTGAAGTGCTTCGAAGGTGCTTACCACGAGATTCACAATGAGATTGATAAATTTAAAAGACCTTACTTCAAATATTTAAAAGAAGTCTTTCATAGCTGTCTCTATCCTGATTCTTAAAGTTCTATAAAACGTCTAATAATCTCAAGGCCATCTTCTTGGGCCTTGAGAATTTCTTGTTCTTTTATTATTTTGACCTGTCTTTGAATGAACGCCATGGAAGCTTCTGGGTGACCTTGGAAACTATAGTAGGGAAGGGCCTTGTGGGCCAATGCTTCATAGTGACAGGATTTTGATGTTGCAAGGTGAATAAAATCTTTTGGCAACACTGTAACTTCATAGCTATGAGTGATAACGGTTTTGAAACTTTCTCCTTTTTGAAAAAGGGGAGTATCACTGAGAATTTCAAATTGGCGGGTTCCATTTTGAGGTAGGTTATTATCGCTGATTGAGCTGACTTGTCCACCAAAGCGATCGGCCATTAGCTGGTGACCAAAGCAGATTCCAAGAAAGGCATGGCCCTCTTTTATTTTTTCATAGGAAAAGTCGGCCAATTCTATTTGCCAAGGCAGACGATCTTCAACATTTGATAAAGAACCGAGAATAATGGCCTTGTTAAAGTCACATTTTTTTAACGACTCCATTCCATAGAGAGAGGGAAGATGATATGTAAATGGCATATCAAAGTAATCAACCAGTCTGTTAAAGCATTGATGGGCGGGCGTTTGAATTGAGCAATCAATTATAGCAATAGGTTTAGTCATGGAAACATTCCTCTCTACTCCAATAGGAGTACTTAGAATAATCGCAAATGAATCGGCTTTACAAGCTGTAGAATTTCAAAAATCGATGCCTAAGAACTTTGAGGAAGACCTAGAAAACAATGTCATATTAAAAAAGGCGAAGACTCAGCTTACAGAGTATTTTGAAGGAAAGAGAAAGAGCTTTGATTTACCGCTTGATCTCTCTAGGGGGAGCGAGTTTCAACAAAAAGTTTGGAGAGGGCTTTTAGAGATCCCTTTTGGTGAAACCAGAACTTATGGTCAGCTTGCAAAGGCGATTGGAAATCCAAAGGGGCAAAGGGCCGTCGGTGGGGCCAATAATAAAAACCCTCTACCTATTATCGTCCCTTGTCACCGAGTTGTTGCAAAGAACTCAATTGGTGGCTTTGCGCTTGGACAAAATGTTAAGATCTGGCTTCTAAGTCGTGAAAAAAATGCATGATGGCCTGTACAAAATCCTAGAATAGTTCATAGTTCTCTGTGTGAGAAAGTCTATTTCAAAACAATATTTTCAGATAGTTATGTTTCTTTTGTGCGTGATTTCGACACCTGCACTCGCTCGTGAGCAGAGGAAAACAGTTATTTATGGCTCTGACACTCGTGTCGAGGCCCTTGAGTCTCATGATCCTATGCTTGTTGATTATAGTTTCTCTGTCGCTGGCCTTGTGCGCGAATATGATCTTTTTCCAGCTCAGGGAAAGGGAAGTTTTGAACTAGAAGAAGACTTGAAAGAAGAGGTTGAAAAGCTTCGCGGAAAAGTCGATCGTGAGACTTATAACTTTCTTCTATCACTTTTAGAAAGTGAAGAAAATGAAGAGCAAAAGAAAGAGGACGAAGAGCAGATCCTTGCTCTTTCAAGACTAAAATCAATTAAAAAGCTTAAAGGGCGTTCTAAAAATTTATTACGTTATTTTCTCTATCGTTTGACTCGTGGAGATTACAATGGTGATGTTTTTAAATTCGATGATAACCAATCTGTAACGAGTGTCTTTAATGCGTGCCCAAATGAAAGGTTTGCCGAGCAAACGGTCTTACCTCAGTGTACGGGATTCCTTGTAAAAGATGATGTTCTTTTAACGGCCGGTCACTGCCTTAAAACGGTAGATGATTGTAGAAACTCTCTGTGGGTATTTGAATACTATAAAGGCGCTAATGCAATCCCTGCTAGAAACGTCTTTAAATGCAAAGAAATCCTTGCTCATAAAGAATCGTTGAAAAAAATCTTCACAAGCAAGTTAACTCTCTCTGTTCGTGATTACACATTGGTTCGTCTCGATCGAAAGGCCAAAGGAAGAAAGCCCTTGAAGATTAGAACTAAGGGAAGAGGCCCTTTAAAAGGTGAGAAGCTCGCCGTTATTGGACATCCTCTTGGGCTTCCTATGAAGATTGCCACAGGTGAAGTGACGAGTTCATTTCACTGGTCATATTTTAAAACGAATTTAGACACTTTCTTTGGAAACTCAGGTTCTCCCGTTATTAATTTGAAAACCGGTGAAGTTGAAGGCCTTCTCTTTGATGGAGAAAATGATTACATAGAAGATAAGAGTGACGATATTTCTTGCCGTAAAACAAATGTTCTTTCCCGTTCTAAGGGAGATGAAAAGGTTTTAAGGATTTCGAAGGTCCCAACTCTTAAGTAATTTTCTCTATCTCGTTGAAATAAGATTCATCATAAAAAGTTCTTAAAAATCTTTTATATTTAGTGACCATTTCCTCAAGTTTATTTGTGAAATACCCGATAGGGTTGGTAGAGTATTAAAATGAGCAACGGAATTTATGAGTGTAGGTAAGCCTAAAAAACATTCAGAGCAGAAAGAAAAGAAGCACGACATGTTCGAGCTAGAGTTTTCTGCGACTCATTTAGTGCATGGAGAAATTGCTGAGAAAGCAAAAGTTGATGCTCCTGTCGCAAAAGAGAATGAAGGTAATGTATTGCCGATAGGTAATGCTGTAGCTGAAGCTCAGTTAAATGAAGCTGAAGTTCGTGCTCAAGTGGCCGAAGCAAAGACTGAGATTGTAGCTCTTTATGCTCAAGAAGCGAAACTATTAGAACAACAGATGGATGTGCTTATTAAAAAAGTTTTCGCACAAAATCCCGAACTAAAGCCGTACTTACTTCGCATGAAAAAGCTACTGGCCGATCATTCCGATATTAAGAAGATTATGGATAAAGACCCTCTTAAAAAATCAGCTTAACCAATAAGAGATTGAAGAATCTCGTCAATTTTATCTTTTCCAGACTTAGGTTTATCTTTTTCACCTTTACCACCTTTTGGCGGATCAGTTGGGAAAGGGTTTTTCTTTTGGCTCGCTAGAATTGTTGTTGAGTGCTCTAGTGTTGTTAGAGTTTGGATAGAAGAACCAGCAAAGAAGGCAAGTAGGATCATCGTTAATGCAAGTTTCATAATTTCCTCATAATAGTTGTGTGTACATTAATGATTAGGGATGAAGGTGAATCCTGTCAAAACGAGATGCATCTCAATTTTTAGTAAAATTACGAGAAATCAAGAGGTTGGCTTTAGTTGTGTAAGAATTTTTCTAAAGTGAAAGAATTTAAAGAAAGAGAGGGCCAAATTGGCCCTCACGATTATTTAAGAAATTTTTCTAGAAATTTAACACGAATGAGTGCTGGTGGGTGAGAGTGATACCAAGCACTGTAAGTTGGATCTGGAGTTAGCGTACTAGCGTTATCTTTATACATTTTAACGAGGGCCGTGATGAGATCCTGAGCGTTAGAGTGGTTGGCAGCAAATTCATCAGCTTCGAATTCATACTTTCTCGATTGAAGTGAACTTAGTGGTGTTAAGAAGAATGTATAGATCCCACTTAGGAGCATAAAGAGAATAAGCCCCATATGAGTTTCCATACTCTTTACACCGTGACCGAGATAAAATTGATCCCAATTCATAAGTTGTCCAAGAACAAAAAAAGCAACAAGTGTCATGACAACGGTTTTTGCGAGCATTTTGATAATATGTTTTTTCTTAAAGTGTCCAAGCTCATGGGCGAGAACAGCTTCAATTTCCTCGGCGTTGAGACTGTTGATCAACGTATCAAAGAAGACAATTCTCTTGTTTTTACCAAAGCCTGTAAAATAGGCATTTCCGTGGCTAGAACGACGAGATCCATCCATGACAAAAAGCCCATTTGATTCAAATTCTGTACGCTTTAGTAACGCTAGAATTTTATCTTTCACTTCTCCCTCTTCGAGTGGTGTGAATTTATTAAAAATTGGAGCGATAAATGTTGGATAGGCCCACATTAATATGAGCTGAATACCAATAAAGAAGGCCCAGGCATAGATCCACCACTGATTCCCAAGCGCGCTCATAATCCATAAAATTCCATAAAGGATAGGGATGAGGATAACTAAGCCGACGAGTGTCGATTTAATGATATCGATAATAAATACTTTCGGTGTCGTTTTATTGAAACCAAATTTTTCCTCTAAAACAAAAGTAGAATAAATACTTTGTGGAAGAGAGAGGAAAAAAGAGATGGCCATAAAGAGAAGAAAGAAGACAACTCCACCTGTGAGTCCTCCCTGTGGATAGATGGCCTTAGTTAGTTGGTTAAGTGATTCCAACCCTCCACCAATCGTCCAAAGAAGAAGGACAATAAATTCAATAAGGTTAAAGAACTTTGAGGCCTTAATTTTTGCAAGACTGTAATCAGCTGCCTTCTGATGATCTTCTAGAGTGATTGAGTCTTTGAACTTCTCAGGCACTTCATTTCTGTGCGTGAGAATATGTTTTTTATTTCTGGCATCAAGATAGGCTTCGATTAAGGCCTTTAAACACAAAAAGATTAAAAAAATCTTAGTGACCAGGTATGTATTGACCATGGAGTTCCTCTTTGTTTTTCTATTGTAGATAAAATAAAACTTTAATAATCATAACTTATAATGATGTCTCCTTGCAAAAGGTCGGTGAAGAAATGAAAGTCCATCAATTTTATACATTTAGTCCCCTTCGAAATTTTTGCTATATTTTAGAGGATTCTAGTGATGAACTTTATGTGATCGACCCTTTCGATGGTGCAGATGTTTTTCAACGATGTGAAAAACTTGGAAAGAAAGTGAAGGCCATTATTAATACGCACGAGCATCACGACCATGTCATGGGCAATGACGAGCTGCAGCGACTTTGTGGCTGTGAAGTTTGGGCCCACGAAAAGGCGCGTGGCAGAATTAAAAATGTTGATAATTATTTAAATGATAATCAAATCTTAAAAACAAAAGGTAATCATTGTGTTAAGGTTCTCTACACTCCAGGGCACACATTGGGTCATCTTTGTCTTCTCGTTTTAAGTGATGAGGGGAAGCAGAGCTCTCTCATTTGTGGTGATACGCTTTTTAATGCTGGAGTGGGAAATTGTCACAATGGCGGAGATCCAAGTGTTCTCTACGAAACATTTCGCGATCATATCTTTACGCTTGATGACCATGTTCTCGTTTATCCTGGGCACGATTATTTAAAGAATAATTTGTTGTTTACTCTCGATAGAGAGCCTGGAAATGAGATGGCCAAAAAGAAACTTGAAGAAGTTCAGGATTTTCCAGACGGTCAATTTGTCGTGACAACGATTGGAGAGGAGAGGGAGATTAATACTTTCTTTCGTTTAAGTAATAGTGAGATAAAGAAAAATCTTAGTGCCCTTGAGTGCAGTGAGAAAGATATTTTTATTAAGTTAAGAGAAAAGAGAAATCATTGGTAATGAAAAGGAGTTTCCTATGAGTTTTCCAAAAGTTGGCAATATGGCGCCGGCATTTACTTTGAAAAACCAAGACGGTGAGAAAGTTTCACTTAAAGATTTTAAAGGTGAGAAAAATGTTGTTCTCTATTTTTATCCAAAAGCGATGACACCAGGGTGTACAGTACAAGCTTGTGGGATTAGAGATACAAAAAAAGAATTTGCTAAACTCGATACAGTTGTTCTTGGTGTCAGCCCAGATGAAGAGAAGCGACTTGTTAAGTTTATCGAAAGAGATGGACTCAACTTTGATCTCCTATCTGATCCAGAACACAAAATTGCAGAGAAGTATGGATCATGGGGCCTTAAGAAATTTATGGGTCGTGAATATATGGGAATTTTAAGAACGACTTTTATCATTGGTAAAGATGGTCGTCTTAAACTTGTTATGGATAAAGTTAAAACAAAGTCGCACCATGATGATGTTATTAATTGGATTAAAGAAAACCTCGAGTAATAAGGATTAATGAAGTGAAAAAATTTGCTCCTCTATGTTTTATTTTTCTTTTGTTCTCTTGCTCTCACGCAAGAACATTAGAAGTTATGTCTTATAACGTTGAAAACCTCTTTGATACAAAACACGATGAAGGGAAACTCGACTGGGCCTATCTTCCAAAAGACACGGAAGGCAAGACTAAAGAGTGTAAGAAAGTTAAAAGTAGAAGAAGACGTAATGAATGTCTTGATGGAGATTGGACGAAAGAAAAATTTGATATCAAAATTGGTCAAATCACTGATGCGATTGTTAAAGAAAGAGGAAAGACTCCAGATCTTTTGGCCCTTGTTGAAGTTGAGAACGAAAATGCAGTTAAGGCCCTTGCTGACTCTTTAAAGTATAAGAGCTTTGTCGTATCAAATGGTCCAGATAATAGGGGAATTGATCTCGCTCTCCTTTATAAAGAAGAGAAGGGTTTCAAATTAATATCTAAAAAAGAAATCAAAATTGAAACTGAAGAGTTTAAGAAATGGCCTACAAGAAATATTTTAGAAGTAGAGTTCCTTTATAAGAAAAAATATCCGCTTACTGTTTTCGTTAACCACTGGCCGAGTTTAGCAAATCCAACGATCAATAGAATTCGTGTGGCGACAGCTCTTAAAAAGAGAATTGATGAGCTACTAAAAAAGAATAAGAATCACTACATCATGGCCCTTGGAGATTTCAATACGAATGACAAAGATCATCCACATCCATTTAAAGATGTTCTTTTGAAAGATGAGACAATGTTTGATCTACATGAGTCTTATAGAAGTGATAGAAGTATCTCTTGGGATGAGAAGAACTCAATGCCTCCTGGAACACATTTCTTTGCTCCTGAAATGAGTTGGAATATCCTCGATAGAATTTTCCTATCTAAGAATTTTAAAGATAAAAAAGGAATGAGTGTTAAAAACGATTCTTATTCTATTTATGCACCTAACTTCTTAACTGATACTTATGAGTACAGAAGTCGTAAGAAGTATTTAAATGGTTCTAAAGTAAGAGGTGTTCCACGTCGTTACAATCATAGTGCTAAAAACACTGGTGATGCTGGATACTCTGATCACTTTCCTGTTCTATTTAAAGTAAATGTAAAATAATGAATTGAGTGCTCCCCCAAAAGGGGAGTACTTATCTTATTGAACTTTGCATTTAAAGCGAATTTGGCGAACGTTCTTTCCAAAGAGTTTAATTTTCTCTCCACCCTTTTCTGTCGAACAAACATTTTCTTCTTCAATGTAATAAAGATTTGGGCTACAAATTTTTGATATGCGCTCGAGAGTTTTCTTTCGACGGTAGCGCTTTTCTTTATCTGTACCATCGATGGAGTAAATAACTTCTCCACCAATTGGGTGATTCTTGTGAACAAATATTTTTTCACCATCAGGAACTGTTGGAGTCATAGCACAAGAGGCCAGAAGATTAATAGAAATAAACAGGCAAATTTTTCTCATCATCTTACTCTATAATTTCATCGACAAGAATTTCAATCGGGTATTGTTCTTTGAGCTTACCGATGATTCTCGTGACTTCTTCTTTCATCTCTAGTGTACCCTTGATCATAATATCGCGAAACCCCTCTTTAACAGAGGACTCTAAAGTTGAGTAGAAACATAGGTTTTCATTGGCCTCTAGTTGAAAGTAAGTGAAGGCAGATTCTTCTTTAGGTACGCGAATAATATAATGAAAGATTTTTTGTTCTATCATAGATCCCTCGAGAGCCGGCAAGCCAATTATCATTGACTTAGATTCGATCTCTACTAAAATAAGTAATATATATCAAAAGTTTCCGCTTTTGAGTTTATGTCATGGAGGACAAAAAGTGAAAAGGAATTCACTGAACTTGAAGCGAATACTTGGTCTAAAGAGTATTTGTACCGTATTGTCATTATCGATGTTAACTTCTTGTGCGTGGTTAGAGCAGAGGCAAGCTCTCTTTGATAAGCATGACGAGAAAATGAATCAGACTGCTCAGATGGTTCCTAAAACTCAATATGATCAGCTACTTGGAAAATATGAAACACTTTTAAACCAAGTTAAAGATGCTGAGATGGAGAAGAAGAAATCTGTCGAGAGCCCATTCAATGGAAAAGATCCATCAAATTTAGTTAATGAATTGAGCAAAGTTCAACCTCCTAGTGAACTTGTCGAAACCGTTGATGCTTTCTCTGTAAAGGCAAAAGCAAGTAGTGATGTTAATGAGTCACTCTTAGCAAATCAGCCGATGATGAGTGAAAATGCTATTGAAAATCAAATTTTAAGACTTAAAAAAGCGATTAACCTTGTGAACTCAAATCGCTTTGATCAGGCCCTTGGTCTTTTAAAAGACTTAGAAAAATCTCCGGTCATTCAAATAAAAGTAAGAGCGAAGTACTATTTGGCAGAAATGCTTTTTATGCAAAAGGAATATGATCTTTCGATGCAGCTTTTTGAAGAGATCATCGGAAGTCATGCCTATAGTGGCGTTGTTATTAAGTCGCTCGGTAGGCTCATTGTTTGCTGTGAAAAATTAAAACTCTCTAAGAAAAGAGATAGATATTACTCAATTCTTCATGACTTCTTTGAAGCTTAGAATTGAAACTTGGAGTTAGGATTGGCCAATAAGAAATGGTTTTTACCTCTCATTTTTTGTTCTCTGGTAAGTTCTCAATTGAGTTTTTCTCAGGGGAGTAGTGATCTTGAGCTGCTTGATGCTAAAGATCTCGAATTGCTGGAGCAGGGGACTCCTGATCTGGACATTTCTGAAATCGAAGAAGTGGATGATCTTGAATCGCTCAAAAATGATGTTGGCGAAAATGTTTTTAATGAGAAAAAAGAAAAGAATGAAGAAATAAAAAAAGATAACGCAATCTATATCAATGACGATGTTGATTTTGTTTTTGATAAAGAAAACTCGGCCATTGTTAATGAAGGTGAAAAAGAGAAGGGGCAATCTCCTAGAGCACCTCTTATCTTTGATGTTGGTCAAGAAGAGAAGAAGCTTCTTGAAATTTCTAAATTCTTAGAAACTAAAATTCCAGACACTGAATGGGAAGAAATTAGTAATCAATCTAAAGAAGAAAAATATGTTGTCCAAGAGGGTGATTATCTTTGGAAAATTTCTGAGAGTCTCTTTGGATCAGGGTTTTATTATTCTAAAATTTGGGCCATGAACCCACATATTACTAACCCACACGAGATCGAGCCAGGTATGGTCCTCGTTTTCAATTCGGGAACGAGTGATGAATTTCCAAATGTTTCTTTTGGAGAGTTTGAAAATGCTCCAGCGGAAAAAAATATTTCAAAAAAATCTACGAGAGGATTTAACCTCGATCGCTTTGGTGACGAATCAAAGCCTGGTTGGTTAGAAGAGAGACAAAAGCTCATTGATCAAGGTGTCTTCTTTCAATTTGCTTCCGAAGAGACTTTTGACGATCTTCGTGAGCTTGGTGAATTTGCTATTCGTGATGAGTATAGAAAGTATGAACCACCTGTGCCTGAAATCTTGATTCAGGAGCCGGGGGATGAATATGATGCTTCTGGTTTTGATAGGGCCTCAAAAATTGAATATGAAGTTAAAGAAGGTTTCTTTTTAAACTCTTTTTTAACGACAAACGTTGTTCAGGATCTTGGTACGCTGACAGATAAAAAAGATGAATCAATTTTTGTTAAAAGCCATGAGAAGGTTTTTGTCGAATTTGATAAGGGTGTCAAAGTAAAGCCAGGTGATAGATTTTCTATTTATACGCCTGAAGGAAAGAGCTCTCATCCGATCTCCGATAGAACAGGTTACAAGTATAATATTGCAGCGCAAATAAAAGCTGTTAGAAAACAGAATAATAAGTGGGAGTGTTTGGTAACAAATCTCACTGGTCTTGTTCAGCGCGGTGCGCGAGTCACTATTTTTACGCCTAAGATCGATAAGATTTTACAGACTTTTAATAGACGCTCGATTGAAGCGGCGATTATTGACAGCTATCGTCAAACGGCCGATGGAATTTCTTTTGGTGATGTTGTCTACATTGATCGTGGTAGAGCAGATGGTGTTGAAATGGGTAATGTGTTTGAAATTTACTCGTTTGTAGATAAGGGAACGGATAAAAGAATTACACCAGACCCAACATATAAAATAGGTGAGTTGACAGTAATTACACTTACAGATAACTTCGCTACCGCACTCGTTACCAATAGCCGCGTTGAAATTCCTATGGGTTCACTTGCTCTGGCCAAGACAGAAGAGCAAGCATTGCGCGAAGCAAAACTCAAGGGGAAGGGCTTCGCAGGTCAAGTTGAGAACATGGAAGCAAGGTCTCTTGAAGAGCTTGACGTTGAACTTAACCTGAATAATCTTGGTGATGATCTTCTTGATCGCGTCGATAAGATTCAATTAACTGAAGACGAGCTACAGGAGCTTGAGCGTCAAGAGCGCGAAAAATCAGTTATTAAAGAGCATGAGAAGGATCTTAAGGAACTCGAGAGATTAGAAGGTGAAATCATCGATGCTGAGAAATCTCTGAATGAAGCAAAGGTCGATGAAGACAAGTTCCTTGAGCAACAAGACCTCGATACGATTGAGAACAATCAGAAAAAACAGGATGCTAACGCGTTTGAATCAGTAAATGATATTGAAAAAGAGATTGGACGCAAGTATCTTGATCAAGACCTCAATGAAAAGGAAAACCCTTACGGTCTTACTGAATTTGATCTTGAAGAAATAGACGAGTTATTGAATACTGAAGAATAAAGAAACAAATCTATATATAAGGTAGTGCTTAGCAAGTAAAGGCTCCTTTGGAGCCTTTATTTTTTTAAGTAAAAAGGATTTATATGAGCGCAGCTGAAGAAAAAACAGCGAAGAAAACGGCTAAGAAGAAAACTGCGAAGAAGAAGACTGCTAAGAAAAAAGTCTCAAAAAAGACGGCGAAGAAGAAAACGACTAAAACAGCAGAAGAAAAGTCCACTAAGAAGACCGCTAAAAAAGTGTCTAAAAGAAGTCTTGGTGAATATAACTTAGTTGTTGTGGAGTCTCCTTCAAAGGCGAAGACAATTAAAAAGTACCTCGGTAAAGGCTATCAGGTCGTCGCTTCAAATGGGCATATTAAGGACCTTCCTAAGTCAAAGCTTGGTGTTGATATCAAAGATAACTTTGAAATTGATCTCGTTCCTATCACTGGGAAGAAATCTAAGATTGAAAGAATTCAAGAGCTTGCTAAAGACGCTACTGAAATTTTCCTGGCACCTGACCCCGACCGTGAAGGAGAGGCCATTGCTTTTCACTTAGCTGAAGAAATTGGTGTGAGAAAAAAGAATATTCACCGTGTCGTTTTTAACGCTGTAACAAAGAATGCTGTTCAAGCTGCCATTGCAACTCCTACTGAGTTGAATCGTAGTATGTACGATTCTCAAAAGACGAGAAGAGTACTCGATAGACTTGTGGGTTATAAGATTTCTCCAATTCTTTGGGATAAAGTACAAAGAGGTATTTCTGCTGGTCGTGTTCAGTCGGTTGCTCTTAGAGTTATCGTTGAGCGTGAGGATGAGGTAAAGGCCTTCGTTCCTGAGCAGTGGTTCTCTATCCACGGAGAAATGGAAAAAAGTAATACTAAATTTGAAATTAAGTATTATGGAGAAGAGGCCAAGAAGAAAACTGATCTAACAGATATTGAATTCACTCAACAGATTGTTAATGATGTTAAGGGAAAAGATTTTGAAGTTACTGAAGTTAAGAAGCGTGAAAGAAAACAAAACCCAACGCCTCCTTTTACGACATCTAAGCTTCAGCAGGAAGCTGCAAATAAGTTAGGATATACTGCTAAAAAGACAATGATGATTGCGCAAAAACTATATGAAGGGATTGCGCTTACAAATCATGGTCAACAAGGTCTTATCACTTATATGAGAACGGACTCTGTTCGTACCGCTCCTGAGGCGATGCAAGAGCTTCGCTCTTTTATCACTGATAAGTATGGAAAAGAATATCTTGCTAGTGAAGAGATTAATTATTCTAAAAAGAAAAAGAATGATGGAAAGGTTCAAGATGCCCACGAGGCCATCAGACCAACTAGTTTAGAATTCACTCCTGATGAAGTTCGTGGAGACCTTTCTCCTGATGAGCAAAAGCTCTATGAACTTATCTGGAATAAATTTATTTCTTCGCAAATGAGTCAAGCTGTCATCGATCAAACGACTGTAAGCTTTATTTGTGAAGGCCACTATTTTAGGGCCAATGGATCGATCATTAAATTCCCTGGTTTCCGTCACGTTTATCTTGAAGCTGCTGCTGAAAAGAGATCAAGACGTGGAGGCGATGATGAGGAACAATCAAATGATGTAAAGTCAGGTCTTCTACCGGATATTAGTGAAGGTGAGAAGATTAAGCCAATTAAAGATCCTGCTGAGCTAGAGCACTGGACTTCTCCGCCTCCTCGCTTCAATGAAGCTTCTCTTGTTAAGACACTCGAGGAAGAGGGAATTGGACGTCCATCAACTTATGCTTCAATTATTTCAAACATCCAAGACCGCGGATATGTTGAAAAGATTGAAAATCGTTTCATGCCTACTGAGCTTGGAATGGTTGTTTGTCGTATGCTTATCGAATCATTCCCAGATGTCATGGATATTGGATTTACGGCCAATATTGAAAAACTCTTGGATAAGATTGAAGACGGCGAAATTAAGTGGAAAAAAGTATTATCTGAATTTTGGAAGGGGTTTGAAGTTACGCTTGAAAAAGCAAAAGAGGAAATGAAAAACCTCAAAAAACAAGAAATCCCAACTGGAATTAAATGTCATAAATGTACTGATGGGGAATACCTTATTAAGTGGGGAAGAAACGGGCAGTTTCTAGCTTGTTCTAATTACCCAGACTGTACTTCGACACATGACTTCAAAAAAGATCTTGAAGGTAACATTCACCTTCTTCCTAAAAAATGGTTTAGAGACCCATGTCCAACATGTGGAAAGAAACTTGAAGAGAAGAAGGGAAAATATGGACGTTTCGTTCGTTGTGAAGATTATCCAAAATGTGAAACAACTCTTCCTTATACAATTGATGTGACATGTCCAAATTGTAAAAAAGGAAAGTTTGCAGAAAAGAAATCACGTTACGGTAAAATCTTTTATGGATGTACGAACTATCCAGATTGTGAAACCGCTGTTTGGACGAAGCCATATATTTACGATTGTCCATCTTGTGGAAGCGCGATTATGTGTGAAAAAGAAACAAAGCGTGATGGGAAGCACCTTTCATGTCCTAAGTGTCGTCACAAAGTTGAGTGGGAGTTAACTCCTTTTGCAAAAGAGGAGGATGCAGGTGAGTAAAAAGACTTGGAAAGATGTTTGGAATGCTGGACCGGGACCTGTTGGAACTAAAGAGATGACAACTCTCTTTACAAAAGGTCTTGCCATGGGAACAGCTGATCTTATACCAGGTGTTTCTGGTGGAACGATTGCTTTTATCACAGGTATTTATGAAGGTTTATTAGAGGCGATTGCTTCAATTAATAAAGACTTTTTCAAAGACCTTCTGTCATTGCGTTTAAAGAGTGCTTTTGAAAGACTTCATTTAAGATTTATCATTCCTCTTGGACTTGGTATTGCTGTGGCCATTCTTGGACTGGCCCGCTTAATGCACTTTCTTTTAAATGAACATCCAATTCCAACATGGGGAAGCTTCTTTGGTTTAATAGCTGCTTCTATCCTCGTTATTTGGAAACAACTTGATGCTCCATTTTCTGCTAAGAATATGGGGATGATTGTGATTGGAGCTGTTTTTGCTTGGATGATGGTCTCTCTTATCCCTGTTGATACTCCAAACGATTGGTGGTTTATCTATCTTTGTGGTGTCATTGGAATTACGGCCATGATTCTTCCTGGTCTAAGTGGGTCTTTTCTCCTTCTTATTTTAGGAAAGTATGAATTCATTACGGGTGCCATTAAAAATCCATTTCTCGTCTCGAATCTTGCAACGATTGGAGTCTTTCTTTGTGGAACTGTAACTGGACTTCTTGGATTTTCTAAAATCCTCAACTGGTTTATGAAGCATTACCATAATCTTACAATGGCCTTTCTAACAGGAATCCTCATTGGGTCGATGAAGAAAGTGTGGCCTTGGAAAGTGATTGTTGAATCAAAAGTGATTCGCGGAAAAGTTAAAGTGATTCGCGATGCTAATATTCTACCGTCAACAATTGATGGCGAAACGGTTGTTGCCTTCACTCTAATCATCCTTGGCTTCATCGCCGTCATGTGGATGGAAAATTATTCGTCTAAAAAACGTCTTATGAATTAACTTATAAAAGGCCAATTTTATTGGCCTTTTTCATTCTTTAAATAAAAATCCTTACATTTGTAAACGAAATGTGAATAAAAATTCACATTTCGCCCAGAAAAAGTCCAAGATGCGTTTAGAATTACCCTGTTTTATCCGAAAAAAAACATGACGGAAATTATGTAACGGGGAATATATTTTTATGAGTAAGCTACTTGAATATATCGATAAGCTTAAACAGGAGAGTCCAACATTTTATTATGTTTGTTCTCCGAATAAAGGATGGCCAATTGTTCAGATCTCGAAAAACATCTCAAGTATTGGTTACGATAAGAATGAGTTTGAACATGGACAAATGGGATTTCAACATCTCATTTATGAAGAAGATATAGATAGAGTAACTGAAGAATATGAATTTGCCCTTGCTAATAAAATGGACTTCATCGAATTTGAGTATCGAATTTATAAAAAGAATAGAGAGCTTATCTGGGTAAAAGATAAAGTTATCGTTGAAAGAGATAGAAGAAATCAGGTGAAGAGTCTTCACGGTGTTCTCATTGATATCACAGAATTTAAAGAACAAAGTGCTGAGGTTGCTGTTGCTCGTGATATTAAAAAGCAATATAAGGTCATGCTCGATAAAGTCGCTATTGTTGCTTCCACGGATCGAAAAGGAATCATTAACTACGCTAATGATAAATTCTATGAGATCTCTGGTTACAGTGAAAAAGAAGTCATTGGAAGTACGCACCAGCTTGTTAATTCGGGACTTCATCCAAAAGAATTTTTTAAAGATATGTGGGCCACAATTGGTAGTGGAAAAATTTGGAAAGGTGAAGTTTGCAATAGAAAGAAAAGCGGTGAACTTTACTGGGTTGATACGACAATTATTCCTTATAAAACAAATGGTAAAATCACACACTATATGGCCATTCGCTTTGATGTAACTGAGAGAAAACTTTTGGAAGATAAAGTTGAAAAGGAAAAACAAATTTCCAAACTCTCTTCACAACTTGCTCTTGTTGGTGAAATGTCGACAGGGATTGTTCATGAGATTAATAATCCATTAACTGTCGCTGGCCTTCATATTGAGCAGATTAGCAAAGAACTTGAAAGTAAGTATCTTGATAAAACAAAAATTCAAGACAGTCTCTTTCGCATGGAAGAGGCCTTAAAAAGAATTGGTATTATTTCTAAAAATATTCGCGACCTCTCTCACGTTGATTTCTCTGAGGGCCTTGAAAAGGTGAGCCTTTTTAAAGTCGTTAAAGATAGTGTTGAAATGAGTCTTGTGAAGCTTCAAAAAAATGGAGTTTCTGTTCGCATCGTCAATAAACTAAAAGATTCAGATATCTATACGAAACCAGTAGAGATGTCACAGATTCTCATTAACTTAATAAGCAATGCCTGTGATGCTCTTGAGAAGTGTCCTGAACGTCACATCAATTTATCCTTGCAAGAAAATGGCCCTAACGTTCAGATTCTCGTCGAAGATACGGGAAAGGGTGTTCCTGTTGAAATCCAAGATAAGATTATGGAGCCATTTGTGACGACAAAAGGTAAGGGGAAAGGAACAGGAGTTGGTTTAAGCCTCTGTTCTAATCTGGCAAAGAATTTAAATGGAAAAGTCTTTTTAGATAAGCATGCTAAGAAGACAACTTTTGTCTTAGAGATCCCTATGTTTGACTGCGAAGCTGTTGCTTAACATTCTGGAACATTGACGGCAAGCCCTCCGCGGCTTGTCTCCTTATATTTGGTTTCCATGTCAGCCCCTGTATCTTTCATTGTCTTCATGACTTTATCAAGAGAGACATAGTGCTTACCATCTCCGCGTAAGGCCATTCTTGAAGCATTGATCGCTTTAATTGAACCCATGGCATTTCTTTCAATACAAGGAATCTGAACGAGTCCACCAATTGGATCACATGTTAACCCAAGGTTGTGCTCCATTGCTATTTCTGCTGCATTTTCAATTTGCTCATTTGAACCACCCATGGCCTGAGTAAGTCCACCGGCCGCCATAGAACAAGCAACACCAACTTCGCCCTGACAGCCAACTTCAGCTCCTGAGATTGAAGCGTTCGTTTTATAGAGAATTCCAATTGCCCCTGCAGTTAATAAGAAGTCTACAATTCCATCATCATTACTTTTTGGACAAAAGCGATCATAGTAATGAAGCACGGCCGGAATGATTCCAGCTGCACCATTTGTTGGAGCTGTAACAACTCGTCCACCAGCAGCATTTTCTTCATTAACGGCAATAGCATAGAGATTAACCCAATCCATAATGGTAAGAGGATCAGTTAGAGAGGCCTCTGGCTTTTCTAAAAGACCTTTGAAAATTGAATGGGCCCTTCTTCTTACCTTGAGTCCACCTGGAAGAGTTCCCTCTTGAGTGCACCCTCGCTGAACACATTTTTGCATCACATGCCAAATATCGAGTAGTCCTTTTTTAATTTCTTCTTCACTTCGCCAAACAAGTTCATTGGCCAGAACAATTTGGGCGATGGTCATATTGAGAGTCTGCCCAAGCTCAAGAAGTTCTTCTGCTGTAGAGTAGGGATGAGGAACTTTTAAAGTTCTAGGCCCATGAAAGTGATCATCACTTTTAACAACTTCCTCTTCAACAATAAATCCTCCACCAATGGAGTAGAGAGTCTTTTTAAAGAGCTCATTTCCAGACTCATCGATGGCCTGAAAGCACATTCCATTACTATGGTAGGGAAGAGTTTCTGATCGATGAAATTTGATATCCTCTCTTGGATCAAATGAAACAATCTTCGCTTGATCATCGCCTTTTAAAAGTTCAATTTTCAAATCGCGATAAGCACTCTCTAAAATTTCATCGATGTGATCGGGATCAACAGATTCAGGTTTATGACCTTCAATTCCAAGAATGAGCGCCTTATCTGTTCCGTGTCCCTTACCCGTAAGAGCAAGAGATCCGTAGAGCTCTAGATTGAGTTTTTCAGTTTTTCCCAAAAGATCTTTCTCTTTGAGAGTTAAAATGAACTCTCTGGCAGCTCGCATTGGTCCAACTGTATGTGAGCTTGAAGGCCCAATTCCCACCGAATAAAGATCGAAAACACTGATACTCATAAATAACTCCTGTGTCTCATTGTATAGTCGAAAACTTAATTCTGGGAAAGTAAAATCTGTAAAAATGGCCTGTAAAGAGACGCTATTTCAAAACTTTACATGCTTTTCATTTGGTTGGGGGCCAGCTATAATGGAATTTCTCGGGGGCGTTAGCTCAGCTGGATAGAGTAGGAGGCTTCGAACCTCTTGGTCGGGGGTTCGAATCCCTCACGCCCCGCCACTTCTTTGGATTTATTTTAGTCATTTTAGGTTTTCTACGAGAGTTACCGGGATTCGAATATTCGTCGCTCGCTTGGCGCTGACGCTTCGGCGCGGACTCCTCACAAACTTTGCATTAATTTGCGATGCAAATTACCGCAAATTTGTCCCTCACGCCCCGCCACTTCTTTGGATTTATTTTAGTCATTTTAGGTTTTCTACGAGAGTTACCGGGATTCGAATATTCGTCGCTCGCTTGGCGCTGACGCCCGCCATTTTATTTTTCGAAATTGTAGTTAAGAGTCTTAGCTTTTCCATTGCGGATAATCGTTAGACTCTTGATGTTAGGGGCTTCGCTCATTAATTCAGAAAGAGTCTTAATTTTCTTACCATTGATGTGAGTGATCTTATCACTTGATTCAAGTCCAAGCTTCTTTAAAAGACTTGTTGAAGAAATATCTTTTAAAAGAAATCCTGATTCTACATTCATTTTTGGTTGAATAGGACTATTCGACTTTTGATTAGCAAAACTAGTTGAACAAATTAAAGTAAGTACTAAAAGAGTTATTTTCATTTTTTTCATCCTGGTGTTGTTTCATCAGTAACCATTGTTTATAGGATAAAAGTTTTTCGCGCAGTGTTTAATATAACTTTATGAATTAATTACCTGATTGCCTGTCATAGTTTCTCATACAGGCTCCTTGAGCTTTCATCATACCGAGCTTTTCATAGTAACTAATAAGCTCTTGGTCACAGAGTAAGTCGACCATGTAAAGGTGCTCTAATTCTTTTTGAATTCTCTTGATTAGCTCTTTTCCTATTCCCTTATTATGATGAGTTGGAAGTACTTCTAGTAGGGGAATGTAGGCCGATAAAACACCATCTGAAATAGAGTTTACAAATCCTACAAGTTTATGATCTTCAAAGGCCAAAACAGCTTTGTAACTTCCTTCTAAGAGCTTTCTAAAAACAGTGCTCGATGGTGGACTTGGCCATCCAACAAAGAAGCCTTCGATATTCAATTTTTCTAGGAGATCTAGATTCGTGCTGTATTGAATTAACATATTTTATTCCTTTTTTTGGCCTTACTTTGTTCTTTTAAGGCCTTTCTTCAAAGATCGTCAAATTGATAAAATCGCGTTTTTATGATCGAGATTAGGCTTTTTATAGGCACTCAATTTCCAAACGGGGAGTTTATTTCCTTGTTCGAATTTAATTGATTCGCTTCATATTTAAATTGTTAGTAATTTCGATGACTTATGGCCGGAAAAATCTTAAGAATTAATTTTAACTTTCAAGTATTTAGGCCACTTTGATTGCAATCTATAATAGAGAGTAGAGGATTGTTGAATGGAAAAAGATCTAAGTGAATACCTATGCCATGAGGACTTTAAAACTCTCAAGCATACCTTTGTTTTAAAAAATGAAACTTCAGGGCTTTTCATTGAAGAGTATCAATGTATCCACCCTGGAGAATTGGATAAAAATAAAATTTGTCTTTCACTACCACTCAATAGTGCTAGAGAAGGACAGAAATTTGTTATCTATATTTTTGATTCTAAAGTTCCTAAGAAAACAATTGAATTAAAGATGGCCAAGAATACTTTCCAAGGTGTCTTTAGTATTTTCGCGAAAGTTGTAAGAACTGAAGTTGATGAAGATTCTATGATGGCCGAATTTAGTTTTTTAGAGTTTGAAGAGAGTAAATGGCGCCGCTTTATTGCACTCTATAAGAATATTCAAAATAAAGTTACTTCGATTTCCTCTCCCATATCTCCTGATTATGATGTTGAGCTAGATGATGCTGAAGAGGAAGAGCTATGAGCAGTAAGTTGAGTGCGCAAGAAAAGAAAATTAAAGAATATTGCGAGAAATTCTTTTCTAAGAAGACGGCCCTTATTGTTACGCCTGATAGCATGAATAGAACTTCTCTTAAGAAGCTACTGGTTCAATTTGGTATGAATGGACAAAAAGTTCATATCTGTGAATCGTTTCAAGAGGCAAAATCTCACATCGAACAGACGCGACCTAATATTGTTATAACAAATATTACTCTTGGAAAAAGAGATGGACTTGAGCTTTTAGAAGATCATATTCAATATCATCCTAACCGAATGGAAGCTTGCTTCTTTGTTGTCACAGATGACAATTCTCCATCTTCAGGTTGTATGGCCTTAGACTTAGATGTTGATGCTGTTCTAGTGACACCTTTCACCATTAAGTCTTTAGAAGAGACAATTATTAAATCGATTAAAGTAAAGATTAGGCCCTCTCCTTATCATCAAACTGTAGAGAAGGCACGAGCATGTCTTAGTCAAAAAGATCGAGACCAGGCCTTAAGCTTGTTGGAAGAATCAATTAACTTAACAAAAAGTCCGCTTCTCGCTAAGAGTTTACTTGGAAAGATTTATCGTGAAGACAGAAATTTTCAAAAGGCCGAAAACCTTCTCATAGAAGTTCTTTCTATTATGGAGAGTCATTATCCAGCTCTTCGAGAACTCTTTCTTCTCTACGGAGAGACTAAGAGATTTAGTGAACAATACAATATTGCTTGTGATATTTTGAAGCATCATCCTCTTAATCCTGATCATATTCCAGATTATACGAGACTAAGTATTATTAACTCTCGTTATGAAGATATAATGAACTACAGTAAAATCTTTTCTGAAGTAAAGTATGCGAACTCTCACATTCAAAATTATCTCTCTGCTGGTTTGGCCATCTGTGGACGCTTCTTTGTTGGTGAAGAGAAAATTGATGAGGCGATTAATATTTTAAATAAATCGGCCCAACTAAGTAATGGAAAGGCACAGATCTTTGAGAGTTTAGTGAAGAGTTATCTCATGGCCGGAAGACCAGATGAAGCTTATCAAGCGATCTCTATCAATAAAACAGATGAGACAGACATTGATTTATACGATGCTTTAGAGTTTCAGATTAACTCATTCAATTTAACAGATGGAAAGAGAATCGAGGAAGGAGTGAAGTTAATACGCGCAGGGAACAAAGATGAATCGATTTTTAAAATTGTTCTAAGTGCTATGGAACGATTAAATATTACTTCGTCTCAACGTGAAGACATTGAGTACGAAGCAAAGAAGTTATATCCAGGTTTTAAATTATAATCGATTGGTGTATCGATACTTTCTGATTGCGGCCTTTAGAGCAATCTGAGTCTTTGAACCCTTCGGTAGACGAGTTGAGAATGTAATGAATTGATCATACGTTCTCTCATTAAGGAAAGGGAAAATGTGACTGCCAAGCTTTTCTCTTACCATGGGAGAACTTGTGCTCAAGACCTTAGAAAAACTATTCATAATTTCATTTTCATGCGTTTCTTTATACTTTAAAAGCTCAGTCATTGACTGCTCTATAAGAGCATCATCATGATAGAGAAGGGCATAGTCGACAATTGTTTCAAAGCTCTTTTGCGAAGGAGGTTGAGTCGAGAGAATATTTAAGGCCTCTTCTTTGACGTGACCATCGGGAATTTTCAGATAATGATTTGCTAAATCTTCGTAACGAGAGTCAACGAGTTCTCCCTCTTGAATTTTATCATAGATTTCATTTAACTCTTTTGAAATAGCAGAACCAACGGCTAAAGCATAGCTTCTTGAATCAGATTGATCAAAACCACAAACTTGTTCGTTGTAACATTGCTCAAGCATTTCAAGCCTTAGGGAGATCTTTGCAACGTCTTCGCGTTTTTTCTCTATTAGTGAAATTTCCACATGATCAATACTTGCAGGGCTTCTCATGTAATTTGCTCTTTGATGAGCACCATAATTAAGTTGCTCTTTAAACGAATAAAAAGAACCTACGAGAAGAAAAGTAAAACCAGTTGCTGATATAATGAGTTTTTTCTTTTTCATAGAAACTGAACATCCTTTTCTTTAATGAATCCACGTTTGCCATTTGACTTAATTAAGTACCAACTATTTTCTTTGTAGATGATCTCAAAGCTCTTCCCTCCAAGCCTAGGTCCACGAATATAGCGAATATGGGAACAGCGACTGGAAGCGCAACTTTTCATTGATCGATACCAAGTAGATGACTTAAGCTTTCCATATTTCTTTTCAATTTTTTCAGGCTTTTCCTCTTTGCCTGTCTCGGTTGTTGAATTCTCTTCAACATAGTTTTCGACAAACTCATCTAGGTTCGTTGTCGGTCTTGTTGAACCAACATAAATATAACCTGAATCGGAATCAGTCTGAACTTTGAAAAAGAAGCTATTTTCTTGGCCTTGAAGGCGATAGGCCTTCACTATGAGAATTTCTTCTTTTTGCAGGTTTCGAATAGGTCTTAAAAGTTCATCTAGTAAGACCGTTTCCTTTTTTGTTTTAATTTCACTTTCAAGGGCCACAATGATCCTCTCATTTGGTGCCTTTGTTGTTTTCTTTGCCCATTGAAGAGAATCATCTTTATTTCCTGCGTAGATATAACCCTCTTTATTAGAGTGGATCACTTTGTAGTAACGTTTGTATTCTGGAGCTTCTTGAATAATGAAATCTAAGACCTGATAGTTTATATCCTTTTTTGATGTCGTAAGAAGTTTTCCGCCTGGTGTTTCTCTGACATTAATATTTTTTCCAAGATCGATGGTATCGCCTATAGAGTAGAGTCCTGGAACTTTGGAGCATGATTGATGACGGTCATATGTTTTCTTTTCATATTGATCCATATCAATGCGAGTGCTTTGATAAAGCTTTTCAGATATACTCGTTGTTTCATAAACTTCTTGAGCGAGACAGATTCGATCTTCTGTTGAATCGATACAGTGAAGTTGATCATCTTTAAATACGCAGACGCTAGCATCTTCCATTTTGTAAAATCGTTTTTCAACCACTGCAACTGGCGCTGTTGGTTCCATTCGACAATTTTCACCACCCTCTGCCAAGCAAGCTATATCAACTTTTGCTAGGGTATTAAAATCATCAACATACTTTTCCCAGTCTTTGTTTCGATACTTGTCGTAGTATCCGCGGTCATTTCTCGCCCAGCGATCTCCTGAATTTGTCCAGCGACAAATTTTAGAAGGGCCACCATTATAGGCACTATAGGCCGACCTTGCTCTTGCTACCCAGTCGGTTTGTGAACGGACACAACTTTTAGAAGGTGCACTTTTCCAAGCGTGATAATATTCTTCAAGCGAGTAGATCATATTGAGAACGATATTGGTCGCCTTACCTGATGTGACTGCTTCAAAGTGCCAGCGATCATCGACTTGCATAATCCCATGTCCATGACCGTAGTCTCCTCTCATAAATTGAGTGTGACCACTTTGGGCCTGTCGGTAGTGACTCCAGTAACTCTCTTGATGAGCGATGGCCAAAGAGGCGTGAATAAATTGTTCTACCTCTTCTTCACTTACCTCACTTTTTTTAGAGCGAATAAAGTATTCAGATGTTTGAACGATGAGTGCGTACATCTCACTCATGTAGCGGCGTCTTTCTTCTTGGTGATCGATTGCATCTGAAAAAATCAATTCAGCATAGTCGCGCTCGACAAATTCCATATCGATAAACTCATGGCCATCACAAATCTGTGGGGCCCGTCCAAAAATCCACTGGCCACCTTGCCGGTTATAGCAGCGCCAATAATTGGGAGTATCATTGTAAGCGAAGGCCTTTATTGATAGGCATGTTGATAAGATAAGTCCTATAATTCCTAGTGTTTTTGCTCTCATAGGGACTCTATCGGTTCTTTTGACCTTTTATTAACAGGGGTTCGAGCTTTTTCTTAAGAATTCTTTAAATAATCAGTTGATGGAGATATTTTTGACAGGTATGACTCGATGAGTAGGGCCGGTTTTAATATCTTTATGCTAAAGAAGTAGCGCAATACGATGCCATGGGGATTTTTATGAAACTTTTTTCTGTTATTACTTTATTTACACTTCTTTTAAATATTTCATCATTCGCTTGTCATGATCAGGTGAGTGCTGCAGTTGAAGACTCTGCCAAGGCCTATGGTACGATCGTTGATCAAAGAGGCGATAAAACAATCGATATCGAATATTTGGGCGATGGTTTCTATGAAGCTCAAATTGTTGTTTGGGAACCATTCAATCGTTTCAATAAATTAGTACTAACTTATGAAGTTGTCGTTAAAACAAGCTGTACTGATTTAGATGTGGTACTCGTCGAACGATCGAACTAAACAGAAATTATTCGAAGTATTAGTTGATTAATGTCTTTTGCATAGGCAAAATATAGAGATTAATCTGCTTAGCTTCGAGTTGTTTTATGAAAAAAATCATTATTCTTTTTTCTCTGGCTTTCTGGTGTGTGAATTCATTTTCGAGTTCGAAACTTCCACGCCAAAAGATTTATATGAAAGGGCTTGTAAAAAGCTCAGTAAAATCTAACTTCAAAGTTGATTATCTCAAAACATTTACTCATCAAAAAATTAATGTCTTCGATCCTTATCAAGAAGATAAATTAGTAACTTTTTCAGCTTTCAGTCTTTGTAATGTTTTCGATCAATTCTCAATAAAGAAGGCAAAGAAACTCGTCATCGTTGCCATCAATGATTACACGAGAGAATTTGAAAGATCGAGCTGTGAGAAGTCGAATATCTTTATTGCCTTTGAGGAGTCTGGACACTTTTTTTCAGCTGATAAAATGGGACCTGTTCGTATAGTAAAACCATCAAATAAAGCGATTTCTGCAGCTGAACTTGCTAAAGAGGGTGTTGATTGGGTTTGGATGGTAAGGGATTTTATTTTTAAATAAATATGAATAAGGAATGGTTAAAACGGTATTTAAAAGGAACTTCAGTCATTGGATTGATCTTTACGATCATCGCTATGATCGTCTACATATCATATGATGAAGGTGTCAGCCGACTAGAGAAAGCTCAGTTGAAAGTTTACTCTTACCGCCTTTTATCAAGGGGCTACTTTCAAGCTATCTCTGCTAACAACGCAACATTAAAGCATCTCAGTGATTATAAGAGAACCGAGGACTTTGAAGATTTAGAAGGCGCCTATATTCGCCTTATGTCAGGGAAGGGCCTTTTTTCAGTTCTTTTAAGAGAAGCTCAAAGAACAAATTCTGGCCAAATTGTTCGAGACCTCAATGAATCAGAGTCTCTTCTTAATGAGTACTCTTTATTGGCCAATTCTTTTTTAGAGATACTCGATGGATTAGAAGAGAAGAGCTTGTCTCGAAAAGAGGTCGCTGTTGAATTGGCGAAGCTCGAAAATAAGATTGTTCGCATTACGAGTGTTCTTGCTTTTCAAGAGTCGGAGTACTGGGAAAGTCGCGCTGTTGACTTTGATGGTCTTAGAAATCAGAACCAAGTAACAAAGAGAACTTTTATCATTCTTTGTGTTGTCCTTCTAATGCTGCTCATTTATATCTCCTTTGCTCTTTGGAGAAGAACACAACTTGAAGTTCGATTAGAGAGAAACCGCTTACAAATGATTTCAAGTTCGAGAATGGCGAGTCTTGGTGAGTTTGCTGCTTCTGTTGCTCATGAGATTAACAATCCTTTGACGATCATTTTATGGCGACTAAAATCCCTTAAAAGAATTATTCAAAAAGTGGGGGACGAAGAGATCGATAAGGCCATTAAATCGATTGATGAACAGGCCCATCGTGTCGACTCGATTATAAAAGGAGTCAAGACACTTTCCAGAAACACAGAGCATCAAGAAGATAAACTCTACAGCGTCTACGACACTCTTGAAGAGCTCCATGAGATTGTTCTTAACAAATCCCTAACAAATGACTTCGATTTCGAATTAATTCATGACAGGCCAAAGGCCCTTCTCTATGGTAAGCCTGTACAGCTGATCCAGGTTCTCACTAATCTCATCAATAATTCTATCGATGCAATTAGTGAGATTGAAAAGAAGTGGGTTCGCGTTGAGTGGGTATTAGAGTCGAGAAAGATTAAGATTTTTGTCACTGATAGTGGAGAGGGGATTCCTGAAAATGTGCGTAAGCACCTTTTTGAACTCTTCTATACAACTAAAGATACAAAAGGGACGGGAATTGGTTTAAGTCTTTCTTCTCAAATTATCAAAAGCTATGGTGGAAGTATTAGCTACAATCCAAATGGCCAGAACACTCAATTTATTGTTACTTTACCACTAGCTAAATTAGATAACTCTAAAAGAGAAGGGGAATTAAAATCATGAAGTTATTAGTTACAACACTGGCCGTAGCCTTTTCTATGCAGTCATTTGCTTGGGGACCGAATGGTCACAGAATTGTTGGAGAAATTGCCTCAAAACACCTAAGTGCTAAAGCACAAAAGGAAGTCAGAAAAATTCTAGGAACCGAGACTCTCGCGCAAGTTGCCGTATGGGCCGACTTCATTAAATCAGATCCTAATTGGAGACATGCTAATCCTTGGCACTATGTAAGTATTCCCGATGGAAAAACTTATAAAAGTATCGATAAAAATAAAAAGGGTGATGTCGTTTCAGCTATTGAAAAATTTACGAAAACTTTAGCGAATAAGAAAGCGAGTAAGAAAGAGAGAAATGAAGCTTTGAAATTTCTCGTTCACCTCGTTGGTGATATTCACCAGCCTCTACACGTTGGACATGCACATGACCGTGGTGGAAATAGTGTTGAAGTTGAGTGGTTTGGAGAAGATTCTAACCTTCATAAAGTTTGGGATGAAGATCTCATTGAAATGCAAAAACTTAGTTTCACAGAATATACAAGCTTCATTAATCATGCTTCAAAAAAAGATATCAAATCTTGGCAAAAAGATGGGATTCAAGTTTGGGTTAAAGAATCAATGTCACTTCGTGAACAAGTTTATGAAATCGTAAAAAATAAAAAGAAATACGGTAAATACAAAGAGTACACTTATAATTTTGTTAATATTAACGACCTTAATAAGAGACTCTTACAAGCGGGTATTCGCCTCGCTGGAATCCTAAATAAATCTTTGTAAATTAAGTTGAGTGTACTTTCATTGGGCCTTAAAATAATGCTAATTCATTATTCAAGGTATCAAAATGAAAAGTACACTCATTCTCTTATTCTCTTTATCATTTAGTTCATACGGACTTTCTAATAAATCGAATTTAATACTAAGTGAAATCCAAAAATCTATTGCTCGAGATTTTAATATCTCTAATGAATTGAAGATTGTTGAAGAAGTTGAGTATGTGGATAAAGTCGTTGCTAAAAATAAAGTTGAAATTCAATTAGATCAAATTAGGATACAGGCACAGAAAAAACTTGGACTCCCAACAGATCGTCCTTTAAGTGGAAAAGAGAGAGTTGAATTACTTAAAGAAATAAATCGTCAAAAGATTAAAGCGAATAAAGAACAAGCTCAAAAGAAGGGCCTTGCTAAAAGCTCAAATTGGATGGATTCAAAAATTGATGAGCAACAAAATTGGCAAGAAAAGAAGAAAGCTCAAATTAAGAGTTGGGAAGAAGAGAAGAAGAAAATTTTAAATAATTGGAAAGTTGATAAAAAGAGATACCAAAAAGAGATCCCTCAGTATAAGCAGTCGCTAGAAGAAATTCCTGTACCAAAAACAAAGACCATTAAAGTTAAACAAGTCAAAAAAACAAAGATTAAAGTTGAAAATTTCAAGGACTACCACGTTGTAAAGGGGAGTCTCGATCTGGATATTAAAGATCAAGGCCAAAGGCCTACTTGTGCTTCATTTGCTGGGGTTAGGGCCATTGAAATTGTTTTAGCGAAACAAAATAAAAACCTCTCTTTATCAGAACAATACTTTTATTTTTCAAGTAAGCCACAGTGCCAAACAAGTCCATGCCAAAGAGGTGGCTCTTGGGTTTATAATGGTTTTATGAGATCAAAGTCTTCTGGTGACTATGATATTCCTCTTAGAAAAAGTTGCCCTTATGTTAAAACACAAAAGAGTTCAAATGATACGCAGATTCCTCTAGCAACTGGTTGCCAGAGGGGAGTTGCGAAGCTGGATTCTTTTTATGAAGTTAGAAATCATGATTCTATTCTAAAGGCCCTAAAGGATGATCACCCTGTCGTTAGTGGGTTTAAGCTCTCGGATAGTTTCTATAACAATGATGGGTATGTCTTTAGTACAAATCAAACAAAGCTTGCAAATGATTCACATGCCAAGGGGCATGCAATCGTTTTAGTCGGATATATGAAATTGCCTAAAAGCTTAGAAAGCAAAGAAGGACGCTTTTGCTACCTTACGGCCAATAGCTGGGGTAGTGGTTGGGGAAAAGGTGGCCATGCTTGTCTTAGTGAAAGATGGGTCGATCAATATCGCTACGACATCCCTTTTCTAGCCGTTAGTAAAGCGAGCGCTAAATAAATTTGGTGGCAAAATGTTCACACTTTAAAGGCGTAAGAGGATAAGTGACAATAGATGAATATGAATAAACCAGACCAATCGCAAAAACATCCAAAATTAAAAGAAGGCGTTAAATTTTATCGCTCTCTTTTTGATAATACTAAAAGTCCTATTATGCTTTTGGATGAGGATGGCTTTTTTGAATGTAACCAAGCGACAGTCGAATTATTTGGTCTTGATTCTAAGTCTGATTTTTCTAATTACGGTCCTAGTGATCTCTCTCCAGAATTTCAACCAGATGGTTCAAGATCAGAAGTGAAAGCAAAAGAGATGATTGAAAAGGCGGTCAAAGAGGGACATAACCATTTTAACTGGACTCACCAGAAGATTAACGGTGTTCTCTTTGAAGCTGAAGTAACACTGAATGCTTTTGAAGTCGAAGAGTCTTGGATTCTTCAGGCCTTTGTAAAAGATATCTCTAAAGAATTACTTATCTCCCGCGAACTCGAAGAAAAAAATAGTTATATTCAAGCGATTCTCGATGGGATTCCTGGACTCGTTTCTTGGATTGGAAAAGACTATCGCTACTTAGGGGTTAACTCGCGATTGGCAGAACTCTATGATCTTGAACCAGATCAATTTGTCGGAAAGAAAATTGGTTTTCAAGAAATTCAAAGTGATCTCGATCTAGAGGTACTTTGTCAGAAATTATTTGATGGTGAAATTGAAAACTACTATCAAGTAGAAATGCTCGTAAATACACCTTCTCAAGGTCAGAGAAATTATATTCTTACTCTCAATCTCTTCAATAATGGTAAGGGGATTGTCCTTATTGGAATTGATAATACCGAACTTAGAAAGACCCAAATTGAACTTGCTAAAGAGCAAGAGAATGCTGTTTCTAGAGCTAAGCTTGCTTCTCTAGGGGAGATGACTGCTGGAATTGGGCACGAGATTTCAAACCCACTTTCTATTGTTGATGGTTACTTAAAGCGCTCTTTAAGGAAAATTCCAGAGCCTTATAAGAGCGATATTGAAAAGGCTTCGTGGGCAGTTGAAAGAATAGATAAGATTATCATGGGCCTTAAAAGAATTGCACGTAATGATGAGCTTGAATCAAAGAAGCTCGTTCTTCTAAGATCAATTATAGACGATACAATCTCTTTTACTAAGGCCAAGCTCAAAAGAAGTGGAGTAACACTTCAAATAGCTCCCTACGATGAAGACCAACATATTTTGGCCCGTCACGTTCAGCTGTGCCAAGTTCTTTTAAATCTTGTGATAAACGCAAAAGATGCCGTTGAGCAATTAGAGCGCAAGTGGATTCGTATTGAAATTGAAGATAGCCGTGATGAACTTTTAATTAAAGTTATCGATAGCGGTGCAGGAATTTCAAAAGAAAATAGTGAAAAGATTTTTGAAACTTGTTTTACAACAAAAGAAATGGGTAAAGGAACTGGGCTGGGTCTAAGTTTATCAAAGAAAATTATGAAAGCTCATGGAGGAGATCTTTATCTTGATGAGAGCTCCTCCAATACTTGCTTCGTTATTAAGCTTCCTAAAAATTAATTTAGTGGAGTCCTATATTTTGGATACCAAGCTTTTTGGCCGTCTCATGTCCAAAAGGCAGTTTGGTATTAATATCAATAATCGCACCCTTCAAATTACATTCTACAAAGCGAACTTTTGAAAGATCACATCCTGAAAAGTTGGCTTTTCTAAGATCACATTTTTCAAAGACGGCCTTATCAAGTTTTGACCAACTTAAGTTTGCACCTTTTAAGTTACTTTCTTTGATATGGCTTGAGCGCATATTTGAAAATTGAAGGTCAGCTTTTTGAAAGTTGTTCTTAATAAATTTATTTCTAGAAAGGTTAGACCAAGTAAAACTTGTTTTCTCAAAATTTGAATGAGTAAAAGTCGCACCCTTGATGTTGCATTTATTAAAATTTGCTTTCGTTAAATTAGAATTTTCAATATTCAAATTATTCAAAGAGGAAGATTCCACGTTGGCCGAAGGGAGGTTCGACGCACTGATTAATTTTAAGCGATCGTTATTTTCAAGGTTTGAACCCTTGGCATTCTTACGTCTTATCGCTGTAAATGCTTGATTATTCATTGTCATTTCAACCATCCTTGTTTAGGTCGTTCAATCATACTAACTTAGTTTTATTTTTTCGAGACTTATTCTCGTTTTTTCGGTATTACCGAATTTTCAAGGGCAATCTTTAAGGAGTTTTCATGCTCAATCTAAATTGGAACCATCTTCATTGTTTCTATCAAGTGGCCAAGGCCAGCTCTTTAAAAGATGCATCGATCGCCATGGACTTGGCCCCTTCAACAATTAGTGAGCAGATTAAAAAACTTGAAAAATCTATTGGGGCAAAGCTCTTTGTTAGGAAGTCTAGACTTATGATTCTAACGGCCGAAGGGAGAAGGATTTTTACTTACTCCAAGAGGATGTTTGAAACGGGAACGCGCTTGATGGACTCTCTTTCTGATAAAGAGGTTGGAGGATATCCTGTGACCGTTGGGATTGAAGAATCTCTGGCCGATGATATCGTCACTGAGTTTACTTCTCAATATTGGGATCTCTTTACGCCCTTTGGAACTGTAAATACGAAGAGCTTTAAAGATGCTGATCTTCTTATGAATAACTTGCATAGCGGTCTTATTGATTGGGCCATCTCTTTTGAAGATCTCCAAAGAGAGGGAATTAATTCAAAAAAAATTGGAGAGTATTCACTTCGCTTTTTTGTCTCTAAAGAACTCTATAATCTCTTTCGAGATCCAAGAGATCTATTGAGATCAATTCCCATGGCGAGGAATGCTTCGGCATCAAGATTTAATAAGCACCTTCAAAACTATCTTCTTCGAAATGAAGTACAGCCAAAAGAGTTTATAGAAAGTGATCACATTAACTACCTTTGGCGATTGTGCTTGAGGGGAAGGTGTGTACTCGCTCTAGCCCAGGAAGATCGCATTATTGCCGACAATGAAGAGGTGGTCTCTTTTGAGCTACCCGAGCGCTTTGTTATTCAACTCTTTGCTCTTTGGCGTTTTCAAGATCGCAATCTCGTTTCAATTAGAAAACTCAAAGAACTCATCGGTCTCGATGAAGAGCCGGTTCGTTACTATGATCCGAAACTTCAAGTTGAAATCAGTGATGTTCACAATGATTTATTAACTAATAATTAGTTTGTAAAAAGTTCTTGTTTTTGTGCAGTGAGCTTCGATAAAAGATCTAGATAAGTCCTTAAATATTGGTCGTTGACACTTTTAGCGCTATTTTGTCAGAGAAAATCCCCCTAAGTTTCAATAATTACAGTATAAGAAGGCCAGAAAAGTTAAGAATTGAGGGAAGGGTTATGAGAGTAATGTTGAAGTTAATATTCCTAGTTGTCTTTAGTGCGACAGCTTTTAATACTCAAGCTGGAATTACGGATTCACTTGAGAAGTCAAAAGTTGTAACAAGACTAAAGCAAGAAGTCGCTGACTTAGATGTTAAGTTTAAATTAGACTTTTTGGATATTGACCTCTTTGAAGGGATTTCTCTTTCTAATCGCTACCGCTATGAAGTCGAGCCTTCTTATGAAGCTCAGTTCTATTCAAGAATCGATGACTGGTCTTTAAAAACAAATATTAATGTTGGCGATATTATCGAGTCGAGCTCTCCTGTTTATTTTAATATGAACCGCGAAGCTCACGTTAAATTTGTCAGACAATTTAAATCACAAAAAGAAGCCTTAAAGGCCCTTCCTTATACTCTCGCTCAGTTACCGCTTACTGCAAAAATGGCCCGTAAATTAGAAGTCGGTGACTTCGTAAGTTTACCTGCTACATTAAGTGTGGTCGTAGGAGCAAAAACAAATCTAGGCCCTACAGACGTACCTGTTGAAGGTAAGATCTACTACCTGGTGAGTGGACAGTTCATCGTTAATATTTTTAGAATGGCCAATAATAGAGTTCGTATGAAGCTTATTGCTGATAGAGGACGCGAAGGTGGAATTACAGGTAAAGCGGGTGTTGATTTTGAGATCGCAGGAGTTCGCGTTGTCGATAAGGCCATTGAAAGGATTCTTGATTTAAATCTATTTGAATCCAATACTTCAAAAGGGGTAAGACACCAATTCATTCTCGACTATATTTTTGATTTAAATGACCAAGATGCAAGAGAGGCCTATGATAAAATTTTAAGCTCGACTTATAAATTTAAAGACCTTTCTATTTTCGCAGACAATTTCAACAGTGGAAGTTTAGAAAAAACGATGGTTTCGACGTTTGAAGGTGCTGACAAACTTGCCTTGGCAGATCTTGGAGAAGATCACAGAAGAGTCGATCGTCTTTTCAAAGGTCTTAATGATTATAAGATTAAAAAGTCGAATCTAAAATTGGGACTTATTCTCGCAAGCTTTAAAAAGAATAATTCATTCAAAAAAAGTACAATTACCTATGAAGATGAAACAGGTGAAAGAAGACGATACTACTATCCTGTTTACACAAGATACAAGCAATCAAAGTTAAGAACGTGGCCATTTAAATATAAAGAAGAAACTGAATCACAACTATTTGGACTGGTTCCTGTTGATGATCAAGATCTTGGAGATCATTATACAGACTTCGGTTTCAACTACTGGAGAAAAGATAAGAACTTCAGTGGGGAAGAGCAGGCGAAGGTTCATCAGATCCTCATTGATAATCTTCCGACAACTCTTTATAAGAATATCGACTGGGATCAGTGGAAAGAATTCAATAGAAAAAGAAATGCAAGAATCTTTTTTCAAGTTATCTTCAAAGGTGATGCCTTTGAGAAAATTGAAAACCTCACTTACGCTCAAGTCGAAGCGCGAATGCTTGCTTATCTAAAAGAGAGAAAGAGACTATACGCAGGGAAAATTGGTGGAGTCCTTACTCAGGTGTGGAGACGATTTAGAAATTTAGTAAGAATTAATAAAATGGAGGCCAAGCGTCTCGCAAAGAAAATTCATGCTATAATTTCAGATAAAGGCCTTAAAGGAAAAGAGAAAATCGAAAAGATTCTTGATCTTAATGACCAAACCATTTTTCGTCAGATGGGAGTTGGTTTCCTTGCTTCTCTTTTGGAAGATAAAGACTTAAATGATTCTGTTTATTTTGAATTTAAACTCATGGCAACGGATGTTGAGCCTCTTGAGATTAAATTTGGAGAGAGACCTTTTAGTGACATTTATAATGAACTTCTTCAAATCCATAGTGCGATTAATGATCGCTCTTACGATATGAGAGTAAAAGGTCCAAAAATTCAATTACACTAAATAAAATGGCCCTTTTTTAAGGGCCTTTTTTATCACCCTTCTATCTGATACAGATCTCCTTTTTTTCCCTTGCTAAGGTCTTTTAAAGCATATTATTTTTAAGTCATGGATAATTTAGAAAAATATGAAATTACAAGTGACCCTTATCAAACATTTGAAACCTGGTTTCAAAAGGCCTTAACTCTCGAGGAAAACCCGCATGCGATGGCCCTTGCGACATCGACAAAAGACGGGGTCCCAACTGTTCGTACAGTTCTTTTTAAAGGAATTAAAGAACAAGATGGTGTGAAGTACTTCTCATTTGTTACAAATTATGAAAGTCGAAAAGGGCAAGATATTAGTGAGAATCCTCATGTTGCTCTCTCTTTTTATTGGCATAAAAGTGAAAGACAGGTGAGCTTACGAGGAATTGCTACAAAAATGAAACAGGAAGATTCTAAGATTTATTTCCACTCTAGAGCAAAAGAGAGTCAAGCCGCCAGTGCCATTTCACGCCAGTCTTCTGTCGTTTCAGATCGTGATGAATTGGTAAAAAAATATAACGAATGCTTAGAAAGATTCGCCGATCAAGATGTTATTGACTACCCAGAAAACTGGGGAGGATATTTGATTGAAGTTTCAACAATTGAATTCTTTGTTTATGGAGAGTTTCGATTGAATGATCGCTTTGAGTTTTCTAAGGCGAATGATTCTTCATGGCAAATCAAACGCCTTAGTCCATAATTAATTGAAATGTATTTCGACTCTTTGTGAGCCTTTACAATCAATTGTCTCACATGAGTCGACACTCGCCGGTGCTCTCGTTTGACGAATTGGGCTCAAAAAAGAATTTCCTGAAACTCTCATTTTAGATTTCAAATCTTTATTAAAATCTGTTGAGTTGAAATTCGTTCCTAGCATCAATTTAGATACGGCGTGAGCTCTTTTGAAACTCATTTCCATTTCTTTTTCTATGAGTTCGTCTGTGGCTTCTTCTGTTGCAATGAAGTGTCCTTTGTAAAGGGGGCTACTGTGACCGATAATTGATATCGTTGATGCCGTTGAAGAAATGTAATTTTCATTAATATATTTTGATATCAATTCTTTTAATTCTTTTTTCTTCGATGGCTGAATTGTCATTCCATCATTTGTAAAAAAGTCTGAGCTGATCGTCAGGTGGAAAGACTTCTGTTTCACACTCGCTGGCATTCTTGACTGGGTTTTTGTTCCAGTAGAAAGAGCAACGTAGTTATTTTTTACTTCTTCAAATCTCTGTGAAAGTTTAGTTATTTCTAGCTCTTTCTTTTGAACTTCTATATTAGATAAGTTCATCTCTGCAACCAGTTGGTCATTCATAGACTGGAGCTTAAAAATTTCTTGTTCTTTATTGTTGAGAACAATTTTATTTTGATCGAGTAGTCCTTCGGCCTGTCTTAGTTTTCCAAGCATCTTTTGCATATGGTTCGATTGCTTTTGTAAGTAGATCGAAGCAGCGGGATCTTTTGGTTTTTCACTTTTTGCAAAACTTGAAATACAAAGGGCTCCAAAGAGCAGAGTCGTCGTCATTTTCTTCATTATTATTCCTTAACTGATTGAAACCAGTTGTTAAACCTTATTAGTCTTATCGGTTAATGGAGAAGAAAAGTTTAGTGAAGAGCAAAAAAAAGGGGCCCGAAAAGGCCCCTTATTGGAATTACATATTTGAGTTAACAAATTCCCAATTAACTAGCTTCCAGAAAGCGTCAATGTAGCTTGGACGAGCATTTCTGTAATCAACGTAGTAGGCATGTTCCCATACGTCGATTGTAAGAAGAGCTGTTTTTCCGTCTGTCATTGGAGTTTGAGCATCGTCAGTGTTAACGATTTCAAGCTCTCCTGCAGAGTTCTTAACTAGCCATGTCCAACCTGAAGCGAAGTTTGTAGCAGCGCTGTTTGTGAATTCTTCTTTAAATTTATCAAAAGATCCCCATTTCGCGTTGATTGCTTCAGCTACAGTTCCTGTTGCTTCTCCACCAGCGTTTGGTGCAAGACAGTTCCAGTAGAAAGTGTGGTTCCAAACTTGAGCTGCATTGTTGAAAAGACCACCCTTAGCTTTCATGATGATTTCTTCAAGTGTCATATTTTCAAATTCAGTTCCTTGGATTCCTGCGTTTAGCTTTGTTACGTAAGCATTGTGGTGCTTTCCGTAGTGGAATTCAATTGTTTCTGCTGAGATTAGTGGAGCAAGTGCGTCTTTTGCCCATGGGAGTTCTGGTAATTTATGTTCCATTTTTTTTCTCCTTTTGCCGTCTATAAGCGAGACGGTTATCCGAATTGGGTTTAGGTTAAACATGTTTTCGCCCTTACTTTATAAAATTTTCGCCACTTAACTGCAAGTCACTTCGCTTCAAGGAAGAGTATTCCAGACGCGTATTGTCAGATATAAAAGACTAATTCACCTCGGATATCGTGCCGAGAAGTCTAGCAATGAAGATTCTACTTATATCAATGACATTATTCTCTTTATCGCTAACATCACTTGCACATGAAATGTACAAGCGTGAGATTCAAACAATTTATACTGAGAATATCAATTATCAAAAGATGAAGTGGAGATTTCTTGCGGCCAGTGAAAATGAGGCCATTTTAGAACTTTTAAAAATGATCAAAAGCTCTGATACGGGAGTGAAGCTTATTACAAGAGCAAGAAGTGTCGCAGCTGAACAGGGGATGACACTAACTGATGTGATTATTCCAAGTGGTGGTTCATTAACTGATACGACACTCATTCGAAAGTTCAATCCATCAACACCTGAACACGTTGCCTATGAATCTCGAACGAAGGTCTTTCTAAATAGGGACTTGAGCGTTCTCGATGCCACTCTTGACCTGGCCCATGAGCTTGCTCACTTTGCTTTTCGAAGTCCTTTCAATCCTTATGTCGGTCACTTTGATATGAAAAACTTTGTCACTTCAACTATTGAAGGGCGCGGTGGAGAGGTGGATGCCTACCTTATTGAATGTCGTGTCTATGATGAAGTCTTTAGAAGTCGTCTTGGCAAAAAGAATAATTGTGAGCTTGTTAAAGAGAAGAATAAATATTCTAGAAAGATGGCGATCAATGAATTTTATAAAGTAGGGGCTTTTCACGAAGAATTTTCAAAGGTTTTAAAAGAACTCGAAATTAATGAAAAAGAGTTTAGCTTTGTGAGTCCTAAGCAAGTTGTCTTTGTCTCTTCGGCCTATAGTTTGCCATATCCTCTTGCCGCAGTGAAAGAATACTACACAATAATGGGCAAAGCTTGCGAAAATGACCGCAAGAGAATGGCCTATGCCAGACAAACTTTAGGCAGAGCGCCTGCGTCAAAGAAGCGTTCTCCAAGCTCTTTACGCGCTGTTGAAAAACTCGAAATGAGCTATCTAAAGCGTTGTTCTCACATTTCTTCTAAATAAGTTTATCTACGATGCGTTGGCCTATAACGCAGTGGCACCTGTGAAATAGGTGACTTATCCAGTACTTTTTTCTCGGCTTTCATTGACTATGAATCGCCAGAAAGGTAAAAATAAGGCATAATAACATCATGATTTAACTCTAAAACTTAAAGGATTGCGCTAATGCAAGATGGCGTTGTTTTAATGAAGGTTGATGACTTCCTCAACTGGGGAAGAAAGAATTCACTATGGCCAATGACATTTGGTCTCGCTTGTTGTGCTATTGAGATGATGGCAACTGGTGCTGCTAAGTACGACCTCGAGCGTTTCGGGTGTGGGGCATTCATGGCCACTCCAAGACGTGCCGATCTTATGATCGTAGCGGGTACTGTTACTTTAAAAATGGCTCCAAGAATCCAGACTCTCTATGAGCAAATGGCCGAGCCGAAATATGTTATCTCAATGGGTTCATGTGCGAACAAGGGTGGGCCTTACTGGCAACACGGTTATCACGTACTTAAAGGTGTTGATGAGATCGTTCCTGTTGACGTTTATGTTCCAGGTTGTCCTCCAAGACCAGAAGCCCTTATTGAAGGTCTAATGACTCTTCAAAAGAAAGTCGCAAATGAAAGACTTCTTAGAGACAAGTGGGTGAAGAATGCATAATCAAATTATTGAATTTTTAAATAAAGAAATTGCTGCAGCTAAAGCAACTTTCAATGAAGCTGAAATCGGTGATTCTTCAATTACTGTAGAAGCTTCTGAAATTAAGAAAGTTTGTTTTGCTCTAAGAGATAGTGATGAGTTTAACTTCAATGTTCTTCAAGCAATCACTGGTTGTGATTATGAAGATAGACTAGAAGTTTCTTACATTCTTGCTTCATTCACAAAAAACCTAGAGTTAATTCTAAAAGTTAAGCTTTCAAAAGATGGTGAAGCTCTTCCAAAACTTGATTCAGTTGTTGATGTTTGGAAAGCGGCTAATTATCAAGAGAGAGAGTGTTACGATATGCTTGGTGTAGACTTTGTTGGACACCCTGAGCTTGAAAGAATTCTTTGTCCTGATGACTGGGAAGGTTACCCTCTAAGAAAAGACTATGTTGTTCAAAAAGAATGGCAAGGACTTGAGGTAAACCCTGCACACAAAATTAACCAAGATGACTTTGACTTCATGACTAAGCTTAAGCTTGAAATGGAAAATCCAAAGCTAGTATCTGGTTCTTGGAGTGGGAATGTGTCATCTGACCTTGAAGATCAACTGAATAAAAAAATGGCAAGCCTTGCTGAGAGTAAAGGCGAATAAAGGATAGCGTTCATCATGGATCACAATAAAGAACAAGAAAAGCTACATACTGATCTACTGACGTTGAACATGGGTCCTCAGCACCCTGCAACTCACGGGGTTCTTCGTGTCGAAATTAAGACAGACTCTGAGGTTGTTGCCCATGCGAAACCACACCTAGGATATCTCCACAGATGTATGGAGAAGCACTCGGAAAATTTAGATTACCGCGGTGTTATTCCTTTTACAGATAGACTTGATTATCTTGCTTCTATGTCAATGGAGTGGGGTTATGCCCTCGCTGTTGAAAAGATGCTGGGAACAGAAGTTCCTAAAAGAGCAGAGTACGTAAGAATCATTATTGCAGAACTTCAAAGAGTCGCATCACACTTGATGTTCTTTGGAACGTACGCAATTGACCTTGGTGCTTTCTCTCCATTCCTCTATGCTTTCCAAGATAGAGAGACAATTCTAAGAATCTTCGAAGAAGTTTCTGGTGCTCGTCTTCTTTATAACTATGTTTGGATTGGTGGTGTTTGGAATGATCTATCAGATGATCACCTAAGAAGAATTGATAAATTTGTTGATGAGATGGAAGAAAATATGAAGAAGTACCACAATCTTGTTGGTATGAATAAAATCTTCCGTGCTAGAACGGCAAACGTTGGTGTAATCTCTAAAGAAATGGCCTTCGATTACGGAGCTACTGGACCAGTTCTACGTGGTTCGGGAGTTGAGTGGGATCTAAGAAAAGAGAGACCATACGGAATCTATGATCAATTTGATTTCGACGTTATCACTGGTAAAGGTGAGATGGGAACTCTAGGAGATTGTTGGGATCGTTACCACGTACGTGTTCTAGAAATTTACGAATCAATTAAGATCATCAGACAAGCTCTAGAAGGGATCGAAGAAGGTCCTGTTATGGGGAAAGTACCTAAAATTATCAAGGTACCTGCTGGTGAAATTTATATGAGAACTGAATGTCCACGTGGAGAGCTTGGATACCACCTTATTTCAGATGGTGGAAAGACTCCATACAGACTTAAAGTTAAGTCATCATGTTTTACACACGTATCTATGCTTCCAGATATGGCTCCAGGACAGCTTATTGCTGACTTCGTAGCATCAATTGGTAGTATCGATATCGTTCTTGGAGAGGTTGACCGATGAGCGCAAATAACGAAGTAAGTGTCCTTACTGTAAATAGAGAGCAAGAAACTCTGACGGTAGGAAAGTGGTTTAAAAATATTTGGGATGGTGTTTCAACTGTTCTCAAGGGAATGGCCATTACTTTCCGTTATGTTTATGGGGTTAAGCCTGTAACAATTGAATACCCAGAAGTACGTGAAGAGCTTCCAGCGAACTCTCGTTCAAGACTTTTCAACGATGCTGAAAACTGTATTTCTTGTTATCAATGTGCTGTTGCTTGTCCAGTTGACTGTATTTATATTACAGCGACAAAGAGACCAAAAGAAGCTCCGGCCCTTAAGGCTTCTAACGGAACGCCAATTAGACTTGATCTACAACAGTACACAATCGATACAGCTCTATGTTGTTACTGTGGTCTTTGTACAACGGTTTGTCCTACTGAGTGTCTAACTCACACGACAGATTACGAATTTGCACAATACACACTTTCTGACATGAAGTATGACTACCTTGCTCCAGATATTAGAGCTTGGCGTGATCGTATCGTAAAATAATTCTTAATGAAAAAGGCTCCTATAAGGAGCCTTTTTTTTTAGTTAATTTGATTGATGATAATATCTTTGTCTGAGAGAAAAATCTCAGGCATCCATTTTGGATAGAGAGAAACTGAGTTTTTAAGGCCTTTCTTTTTCTGAAAGAGTTTACTTAGTCCCTTTCTAAATGTTTCTTGGCACTGAGACTTTCTAAGTCCAACAACACCACCAAAGTTGGTATCTTGGTCATCTTTTATATAATTAAATTTATTTTCGATTCGAAGCTTTTCTCCTAGAAAGTAAAGATAAGTTGCATGGACATCAATAATGTAATTGATCTTCTTTTTATTTAATAAGTTTAAGAGCTCATGCCTTTGTGCTTCAATAATATTGACACCGAATTTCTCTAGGTTCATGCGAGCTGATTTGTAGTTTTTCATAATTCCCACACTGACATCAGAAGATAATTGATGAGAGGCATTGGGGTGATTTTTCTGTTCAATTAAAACATAGTTAAAACGAACAAAGGGAGTGAATGAAAGTTTTCTTCTCGTGTTGGAATCAAAATCTAGAACTGCACCAATAAAAAGATCTGCCTTTTTCTTAAATAGAGTTTCTGGGCCAAGATTATATTGATGAGTAATCCATTCTACTTTCTGACCCATCTCTTCAAAGGCCATGGCCACAATGTCATTCATATATGCTGGAGTATTGGTCTTTTGCGCTTTTACCCAAGGAGGCATATCAAAGGTGGCCACACGGCAAGCGTATGTCTGCGAAGATAGGAAAAAAGTTAAAAGAATGATGATCTTCATATTTCTCATTATAATTAATTTTTCTTTATACTTGGTGATTTTGTTAGTTAAGATTTCTTACTCAATAAAGCATTCGAAAATGAATAAAAGGGATTAATTTAAGCTGTGTCTTATAATTTCATCTTTAGAAAGAAAGATCGAAGGCAACCATTTTGGCCAATTGTTCGAAGAGAAGGTTGAAAGAGAATATTTGAGGGTCAATTTGTGAAGACCTCTCTTAAAGGCTTGAAAACATGGAGAGTTTTTAGCTGATATGACCCCTCCAAAGTTAATGTCGTCGTTACCTGAAAGATAGTCGAATTTATCTTTAGGGTATTTCAGAGTTTTAATTTCAAAGAGGAAATTGGTGTAGATATCGAGCATAGAATCAATTTCACCGCTTATGAGTTTTGTGAGAAGCTTCTCTCTTGTGCCGTGAATGATAGATTGTCCTTCTTGAGTATACTTCTTAACGACAAGTTTGTGGTAAGGCAGCATTCCAATGATTTGCTTCTTCTCTTTTTTCTTTTTATGAAGAGAGATCATCGAGTAGCGATAACTAAGAAGAGGAATGAAGCTTAATTTTCTTCTCGTTCTTGAAGGAAGTTCTAAAAGTGCACCAAAGGCCAGATCCATTTTATTATTTAAGAGATCACTGTCGGCCTGGTAATGATTGTAGTCAATCCATTGTGTTTTAAATCCCTCTAAGAAGAGAGCTTCCTTAATAATCGCATTGGCCGGTGCTCCATGAACGCTCTTTGCATCTGCAAGGGCGGGAGGGCTACTAAAAGTTCCAACGCGGCAAATGCTCTCAGCGTGAATCTCTAATGAAATAAATGTGAAGATAAAAATGAGCTTCTTCATGCTCGCAATATAGCGAATGATTATATTTTTGTTGAGCAGAGAATCCCTTCATTAAGATAAATTACCATTGATGAATTTTTTCGAGAATCCATTCGGGATCATCGAGAGGAAGGTCGTGTCCAGCTTCTTCATGTATGAAGACTTTAGCTTGGAATCGTTGAGAAAGCTTAACAGAGCAATGGTAGTCGACAAGTCTATCTTTTTTACCTACTAAAAAGAGAAGGTCACCATCAATGCGTTTTGGTGCCTTAAAAAGAGAGGCGCTAAGAAGCTGTCTTAGTTGATTCTCTTTGCTAATAGGTCTTTTTGTATATGTTTCACTCAATTGATTTGTGAGTTCTTCTTTCTTCTTTTCATCTAAGAGATTTGTCGTGAAATTAAGAATTGTTTTTACTCGTTCGTGCATTGTTGTTTTAGTTGCGACATTTAAAAAGAATTTAATCCCACTTGGTTTTGCTCTTTTATAAAATGGAGCAATATCTTTAGAACTAGTATTGAGAAAGATCGACTTCTCAAAGTCTTTTGGAAAGAGTTCTTTCCATCTCATTCCAATCATTGCACCCATGCTAATGGCAACAAGTGCATAGGGGCCTTGCTTTTTCTTTGCTAAGAATTTCTCTCTTAAAAAATAGACATAGTGATCAATAGAAAGAGGGGACTTCTCTTGGAAGTGATCTCCTGCTCCAGGAATATCGAGGCAGAGAACGTCTTTTTCTTCCGCTTCGCCTTCAATCATTGTTTTAAAACGACTCCATTGCGCTTGCTCTGTTGCTAGTCCTCGAAGGAGTAACCAATTATATTGTTGCGCTTTCATGGCCAATCCAATTTTTATGATTTCGAACTGCTTTAGAGAGAAAGTCTATAAGAAGAAAATGTCTTCTCATTGTTCTTTGGTAGCGATGGTCTTTAATAGGATTAAAGAGTCCTTCTGCTGAAAAAATTTGAAGAGGATTCTTTTTTACCCAACTCCAAGAACCCATCTCTAGCGTCCATGGAAGGTAGACCCCTTGGCCTCTTGAAATATGTTCATCAAGTAGATAATCCCAAAGATCTCCCTGAATAGCATAGGAAGCACATTGAGGTTCTATTTTATAGACGTGGTGGGGAATCGTCTCATTAAAAAGGTTTGTTAGTTTATCAATTTCTGGTTGTCGAATAGAGGCCGACTTCGTGTAACCATAAGGGTACCAAAGTCTATCTTTTAACCCAAAGCCAGAGTGGAAGTCCACAGATAGTGACATTTGTGATTGAAAGAGTTTTCTCTCTACAAATTCGACAACTGAGCGGGATTCAATTTCCATTTCATTGGGATCGCCTCTAAACCAGGGGATCTTTTTACTATAGCTTTGACCTGAAAGTAGGGGCATTGCATTTTCTATATTCGCTTTCGTCGGAGCATTTCTCATAAGATCAACGCCTCTTGGATTTGCTCTTTTAAAATAGGCCATCCCAGCAGGGTTAATGAGGGGAATAGAAACAAGGCGATAATTTTTAAAACTCTCTCTTAGTTCTTCATCCCACTTTAGCTGAGTCATAATGCTACTTAAATAACTAAGAACGACGTGAGTACCAATTCGCTCAAGGCCGTGAACGCCACCAAAAAGTCCTAGAGTTGGTGCTTTAGGGTCTTTTGATCCGATTGAAAAGGAGATGAGTGGAAACTTCTTTCCTTTATACTCAACGTGACTTAAGACCTCAGTTTCAATGATGTCATCTTTTATCTCTTGTAACTCATAAATTGTTTTTAGCTCTTTAAGTGTGTCCATGGAGCTATTATCAAGGATAATGAATAGGAATGAAAGGGTGATTATTTAGTAGCAGTTGAAATTTGTATTTCCGACTCTTCCCATCATGTGTTGGATTTCCCAATGTGAGCCTGTCCAGTAAAGAGTTGCACTGACTTGTCCAAGCCCTGTTGCAACTGAAGTATTTGCAGCATTGTAGAGTGTTGTATTCCAACCGTTCCACTCAAGTCTTATTAGGGGTGCACTATCGGAGACTCTTTTAGAAAAATGGACCGTATAAGCTCCATTCCATTCATTTGATGTGTCAACAAAGCGGTGAGAGGGGTTGTCACCTGAACCACATCCACTAGTATCTCTCAAGTCTGGTCCTTGTGCAGACCAGTTTTTTGTATAGCCCACTAGTTGGAGAACATCATCACCTGTCCACGGGATATCAACTGTTCTTGTTGTACCATCATAATTGGCCACAAGCTTTCCGTGATTAGAATTTTTTACACCTCGTTTTGCATAAATACGAGCAGTCGAAATTGCATCTTCTATTTCAGTTGTACCATCAAGTCCAAAAGATTCAACACTTGTAACATCGTCGTCGTAAACAAGTGTAAGACTCTCTGCTGATCCAGACGAAGTATTTTTCATAAAACCAGTAAACGTTCCCGAATAAAGTCTTGAGTTGCTCAAAATCCTTAAGGCCATGTACTTGATGCCATTATAGGTTACATAAACGAGAAGAGTATCTTCGTTATGGGCGACATAAGAACCTCTGCATTTTGTATAAGAACATGATGAATTAACTTCAACAGTAAACTTCCTATTCCATGCAGCTGTTCCCCCCCTAACAAAGTGGATTTTTCCATTTACATAGTGCTCATTTAACGCCGTTCCTTCATAGGCCCTATGAAGAAGGATGTAATTATAGCCTCCAGCATCCTCAGTGCTTGTTTGGCCACCAAGAGGCATATTAACAAAGTAGTCCTTACTACTACTTGTAACTGTGAGCTTGGCCTGAGGGGTAGTCGTTCCAAGCCCAATATTACCATCCCATATGAAGTTCTTGTCATTGAGATTCATATACCCAACAAGAGAATTGGCATCACTTTCTACAAAACCTATTAAGGCATCAGACTCTATTAACATTCCATTTCCAAATGGAGCACTAGGGCCTAGTCCCGTCAAAGTGTTTACATTCGCACTGTAAGGTGTAAAAGCGTATCGATCTGTCGTGCTGGCAATAGCGCGACCAAATGAATTGTTATCACTCACTTCAATATTTCCCGCGACGTCTAGTTTTTGATCTGGAGCCGAAACTCCAATACCAAGATTTCCTCCATTAAAGTAGCTAACTCCATTAGAGTCCAATTTTACTTTATTGGTATTGGTTTCATCGCGAATAAATATTTCCCCGTCGTTACCCGCTCCCTCGTGAAAAAAGGCAAGGAGGTTAGTACTAGTAGAAGCTTCAAGGGCGATACCTGCATTTGATACGGAATCATTTTTTACAACGAGAGGATAGATTTGATCTGTCACACCCATTCCAATTGTTCCATCGGCCTTGATGTTCATTTTCGTGTTGAATGTATTGGCGGTATTTCCCGTTTTAAATTCGATGGAACCATTTGTGGTTGATTTAGAGTTGTAAGAACCAATGAGAAAATTATTATCGTAGTGAATAATCTCATTTCCGTCCATTAAAATTCTATGATCAGAAGTATTCCCTTCGATATGAATGGCCGCTTTTTCTTTTGCTGCATTCGGGTCAGTACTAAGGCCAATTGTATCAGTTGATTTAACGTGAAGGTTACCGCTTGGAGTGCTTGTACCAATACCAACTTTACCAGTGGAACTGACGAGAAAATCTATATTTCCTGTCCCTCCAGTTCTAATGGCGATCTCACCGTTGGCATCAGCATTATCAATATAGCTCACTCCATTTCTATTGAAAGTTAAAATATTGCTACTTAAAGTCGAGTAGTAGGAATCAGTTGTTTGCCCTAGTTGAAGATTGCCACCGACTAAGTTGAATAGACTTTCTGGGGTAGAAGTCCCAAGTCCAAATGAGCCATTATTTGTTAAAGTCGCTTTTGTCGAACCACCCGTTTGAAAGAGGACGGCACCACTAGAGTTGCCATCACTATCAGCATTAATAATAGCATCAGTTGTATTGCTTGAACTAGAAGCATTGATTCCTGTCAATGAAGAGCCATCTCCAATAAATGAAGTCGCTTTGATATTTCCCGAAACTTCAAGTTTTTCAGTCGGTGCAATTGTTCCGATTCCAATATTGTTACTCTTTGTTGAATAAAGAGTTCCCGCTAGGCGAGTGTATTCTTTTACACTAACTTCCGCAGTTAAATCAGCGTTGTCCTGATCAATAAAAGTGAAGGCCTCAGCGTCTGTATTAAGTTTGTAACCTTGAAAACCAATGTTATTAGCGTGAAAATCACTTCCAGTATCAAACTTTAAGGCCCACCAGTTCTCGCCCTTATAAGTGATTTGTGCAAGAGAGACCTTTTGATCAACACGATAAATTTTAGAAATTTCTCCAACATCAGTATAGGCCGAAGAAGTATCGATGATGACATCGACATAGTATGGCCTAGGAATCGCTGAATCACTTCCTCTATGTCCATAGATTCGCCCGTAGACTTTATCATTACTCGATGTTTTAGCGAGTAGGAGATAGCTTAAATCCGTATAGTCATAATTTGCATAGGTAATTTGAGAGTTTGTATAGAAACCAGAAAAGCTAGCTGGTCCTTGAACATCTAGTGAAAGACTAGGTGAGGTTGTCCCAATACCAACTCTACCATCGCGAGTAATTGTAACAAGTTCATCTTCATCAAGAGTTCCCTCATCACCCATAATGTGCATCTTATTATTTACTCCTGAAAGTCTTCCATCATAGACCAATGACATCGAATGGTAGACCGTATCATTTTCAGAAAAAATGAGTCCTCTAGAGGCCGCATCACCAATATTTCTAAATCTAATATTTCCCGTTTCAATTTCTAACTTATCAGTCGGAGTGCTCGATCCAACCATGACATTTCCAGTGCTATAAGAGAGATCATTCGTCGTTTTAGTCCAAAAGTTAATGGCATCGACATCGGCACTGAGTGTGAGATCACTAGAAAGAGCTCCTCCTCCTAATAGTCCCGTTCCTGTATTGACAAGACGAGATGTCGAAACTGCTCCAATGTCTGAAGCACTCGCTCCTGACTTATCAATTTTTGTCCAAGTAATCGAGGCCGTTGAACTAATGTCTGCATCAGCAATAGTTCCATCGGTAATTTCAGCGCTTTCGATTGTTTGACCAAGCTTAGTGACAGTTGAACTTAAAACAGCATCGGGAAGAGTTCCTGTTGAAACTTTACTTGCATCAAGTCCCGTTGCAATTTTTGAATTTGTGATTCCACTGTCTTTAACTTGTAGGTTATTTGATCCGTTTACTTCAAGGGATGCTCCATCTGTGCGAACAGATATCTCGGGTGTTGTACTCGTATTTGCTACATCAATTGCTCCGGTTGAAGCGCCTGTAACACTTGTCACTGTTCCTGCATTACTACTTGGCCATGATGAACGGCAATCTGAACCAATACAAAGTTGAGTTCCTTTAATATTCCCATTTACATCTAGCTTTTCAGTTCCAGTTGTTTTTCCAATAGCAATATTTCCATTTCCACTCATGCGCATGACTTCAATCGAACTACCACCTGAACCTGTTTTAAAAATAATTCCACTGTAAAGCGTTTCAAGAGTCATCATGCCTGTGGAATTGGTATAATCAATAGATGCTCGTTGGGCACCGGAGTGGAGAAAGTTTAATGTTCCACCATTGAGCCCATCGATACTCACTGAAGATTTCGCTGAACCATTAGCAACATGTAATAGGGCCCCTGGAGAGTTCGTTCCAATTCCAACGTTCCCGCTACTTCTATAGATGTCTCCACCATTTTCTGTCCAAGCATTTGTTGAAAGAGATGATGAGTCGGCACAGATAAATTGATTGAGAATAAGATCAAATTTTACGACTTGATCTGAGCTACAAGAACTTGGATCAAGCTTTGTCAGAGCAATTGTCGAATCTGCTAGATCGTCATTTGTTATGGTTCCATCTTGAATGTGAGTCGTCGTTATGGCCGGAAGATTTACATCGGCAATAACCCCACTGATTTTAGTAGCAGAGACACTTGAGATTTTGACATCGCTGATTACTCCGTCTTGAATATGAGTGGCACTAATTGTATTTGCAGGTATTTTAGTGGAAGTAACACTATTATCTTGTATCTTTAAAGTAGAGACTGCATTGTCTGATAATTTCGTCGTGCCAATCGAAGCATCTTTAACTTCAAGTTGGTTAGAGTTAAGTCCTATTGTTGTATTGTCATAGAGAACATTAATTGTAGCATCATTGGAAGAAATCGACACATTGATGGCCTCTCCACTCGATACATTTTCGATCGCACTCGTAAGTCCCGTTTCATCATTGGCACATATAAATCCACCGGCGCCATCTGATTTGATTACTTGATTGTTTGTACAAGTCGATGTGAGTTTTGCAACGTCTAAACTTTTATCGGCAAGCGCTACACTTGCAGCTCTTTTTGCATAGAGGGCCATGGGAGCGAAGTTAATGACTTGCATAGGATAGATCTTCGCATTTGTCGCATCTGTGACTTCGATGTAAATTGCTTGATTACTGGCCATGGCCGACTCGATAATCTCCGAGAGATCTCTCGTATTCGAGTCACAAGAGCTTGCGTAATTTAAGTTGAGATTAAAGACACCATTATTTAGAGTGACTCCGTTAATTGCTTTATCGCATTGAACGACTGGATTGCCTGGAGTTGTCTCCTGATAGATCTTTATTGAAAGATCGACTGGTCCTGTTAATGGTATACCTGTGGACGGTTGGACGAGTCTTCCAGAATAGGAGATGGTTTCTGCAAGCGAGCAAAAGCTTAAGATAAATAGGCAATAGAAGAGACTCTTTTTAAAAAACATTTGATATCTTTGAGAAAAGTTAACAAATTCTTATATTGTCCATCTTATCGAATAGTTAGAGAAATACCCTTGTAATAGCTTAACTATTTGAAATGATTTTCTAACTAAATATTGAGGGATTCTGATTTCGACTAAAAAATAGGGCAGGGGTTTATTGGCAAAAAGAGGCGTCTGGTTTTATTTCACAAACCACACTCTGAACTTCGATAAGCTGTGATTTTAGCTGCTCATTTTCATCTTTCAATGAAGCAATCTCACGACTTTGCTGCTCGTCTCTTGAACTGATATTTAAATAAATATCTCCGCTAGCAAGGCGGTGACCAATCACTTTTCCATCAAGAGTTTTTACAATTCTTTTTTCTTCAAGAACTTGATCGGCGTTTACGGGGACTTGACCCATCAAAGCGACAAGAACAGTATCTTTTTGATTAGCGAGTAATCTATTTCCTACAATTCCAGGTTTGGTAGAAACAATTCCTAACAATTTATCTCCGGTCTTATAAAGTCGAGCGAGTCCATTTTCTGGATTTAATCCTACAAGATCTCCTGGAGAGAGTTCTCCCTCACTGTGAAAGTATTCCGCGTAGTCAGCAGCTGTTACACTTGAGCTTACAGCATAGATGACACCTTCAGTATTATTATCAGTGTTACAAGTTGCATTGTTTCCAACACAAAGTCCTCCACCTGAAACCTGTAGTCGCGCTTCTGGAAGAGCTGTTCCGACTCCAAGATTTCCTGAATCATTGAGTACAAGCGATCCCTCTGTTGATCCAAATCCTGAACTTGCCCCATTTGTTTTAAAGTTCATTGTCGTACCAGAACCAGACATCCAAATACCACCGTATCCTGAATCTTTAAACACAATACCTCCACCTGATGAGCCATCAAGAAGAAGAGCAGCGTTGCTATTAGAAGCGGGGTCAAATGTCGTACTGTTATTAATGTGAAGCTTTGCTCCACTAGGATTTACTCCAACTCCAACTTTCCCCAAGCGATTCATTTTTAAGATAGTTGAACTTTCAGGAGTGCTAAAAGTTAGTGCACCACTACCTGACTCACTATCACTACCACTATAGCCAATTTTAAAATGGTCAACAGTAGCATTCTCGGCGAAAATGATAGAAGAAGAATCAGCAATATTTGCGGTGGCAGCTTGAAGTCTTAGACTTTCTCCATCACCGTAAACTGTTAGTTTATCGACAGGACTTCCTGTTGTTCCAATGGCAACATTACCTGTTGTTTTTTGAATCATCATTCTAGAAACTTTTTCATCAAAACCTAGGTCATCACTTGTATAGGCCGTTGAGTATATATGAAAGTTTCCTTCACCATTTTGAATGGCAAAGACATTTTCTCCTGTTTCATTATCATCGTATAACCCAATGGCCGCTCTCGAACCTTGCACTGTAATTTGTGGTCCTGACACTCCACCTTCTGTCCAACGGGCCTTTTGTATATGAAGTCCACCGATAGGAGAGGTTGTTCCAATTCCGACATTACCTCCGGCCGAATTTAAAATGAGGTTTCCATCATTTGTTGAACCAACATGTTTAGCTTGAATGAAGCCATATCCAGCTGTTCCTGCCCCGGCCACTGCTCCTATCTTTACTCCAACATCATTCGTTCCTGTAATCGTATCAAAATTTGCAATCCCAAAAGAACTTGGAGTATCAGAAGGACCTTTTACATTAAGTACGGAGGATGGAGTATTCGTGCCAATTCCCACATTTCCTGAGTCATTTTCTGTGACCAATTTGTACCATGGCTTGAAATCTCCAGTGTTATCACTGTGACGGATATAGGCCTCAGGAATTTCTGTATTGTTTGAGCGAATATGCAATTGAGCAACAGCACCTGAAGCGACACCACTTTGCATATTAAGCACTGCTCCACTATTTCCGGGAGTCGGGCTTCCTGTCGAACTTGTGTTGGACATATAGAGTCCGGCCGGCAAAGTTTTATCATCAAATGTGTTACTTGGAGGAAGGGAGAGACCCATATTGTCGGCGATGAAAGTTCCATTGACATGGAGTTTTGCACTTGGGTTTGTTACACCAATACCAACATTTCCAGATGGTCTTAATACAAATTGATGAGCTGAAAAACCTGTGTAAAAGTAATCGTCAGCACCACCGCCTGCGGAGTAGGCAACTCCCATTGTTAGGATGTCGTCGACATTGGCATTGGCCGTTCTGTCTAAGCTTATAAATTTATCATCAGTTCCTGCAAGAGAGAGAAGGGTTGTCGGGTTACTTTCTCCGATTCCAACCATTCCATTGCCATTAATTCTCATTCGTTCTTTGTTAAGATCGGCAATGATTGGACCACTCGTTCTAAAAACCAGCGATGATTTTCCATAGTCTGCATTACTTCCGGATGTCTCTTGAATAGAAGCTATTGAAGCATTAGCTACTTTTGATGTGCCCGAATAAGTCGAAGTAAATAAGATATTTGATTCTGCTCCAGCAGATGGATCTGTTGAACTAATTTCGAGCATAGCTGGAAAATTTCTAGAAGCTGCTAGGGAAACCGTTTGATCAACACCTGTCAAAGATAAAAGTGAATTAGGAGTAGAGGTTCCAATTCCTACATTTCCAGAACCATTAATGATCATTGCTGTTGATAAAGCATTATCACTCGTTCCACTTGAACCAGAAGGTGCGGTTTGAAAAAGAATACTACTGCTGCCAGTTCCTGTTGAGACACCGGATTTTAAAACGAGGTTTCCACCATTTTTATCGGTTGCTCCTGTCGTAGCCCCTCCTGCCGCAACTGATAAACTTCTACCCGAAGTATCGGCGACGGTATTTCTATTTACTAATAAAGATCGTCCGGAGTCACCATTAAGGCTAATATCTTCAGTTACGGCACCTGAGATATTTGTTAGTGCTGAACCATCTCCGGAGAAACTTGCTGCACTTATGCTGCCAGAAACATTTAAAGCAGTTGCTGTGACTGTTCCTGAAACATCTAGGGCAGTTGTAGGTGTTGTCTTACCAATGGCAAGATTACCCGTTAGATAGTTATCATCACTTGATGATTGTTCAACTTTTGAGACAATTTGTTTGTTATTGGTTGTTGTAATTCCTGTGTAACTACTTATGTCTGTTACAAGAGAACTTGTCCAACCAGTGAACTTAGATATTGTCGTAAAATTTGAAACGACACTTTTTACTTTGATTTGAGGGTAAGACCAAGAAGAAGAGACATCTCCAATGATGATAACGACTTTTCCTGAGCCATTGAGCCCAAGTCTAACCATCGGATTGATATTCCCTGATCGAGTATAGCCATGGCTGACAAATGAAGACGTTGATGTTCCGCCATTATAATACTTATAAAAAGCTAAATTGAGTTGCTCAAGGTTTGGTGAGTCTGAATAATTATAAAGAGTAATTTCTAAATCATTAATCCAAATACCTGTATCAGTATCATCCATATTTGTTGTAATGACGAGCGCTCCAGTTAAAGCTGGGCCACCCTCAAACCTAGAGGTAAGATTATTGTATGTGGTTAGACTTCCTGGGGAGATCGAAAGATTTGAAACAGAAACATTTCCCCCTGTATAGCTAAGATCACTACCAGATTGAGTCCAGTAGTTAATTCCCGCGATATCAGCATTGACAGTGACATCACCAGAAAGAGCTCCGCCACCAGTTAGCCCTGTGCCAGCGATAACAGATGTCGTCGAAGAAACTGCTCCAACATCTCCTGCAACAGCTCCTGTTTTATCGACTTTCGTCCAGGCAATGGCAGCCGTTGAGCTAATATCTGAATCGGCGATTGTTCCATCTGTAATTTCTCCTGATTCAATTGTTGAACCAAGTTTTGAAACATTCGTGCTTAAGACTGAATCGGGCAGTGTCCCTGTACTAACTTTAGAAGCATCAACTCCTGTGGCTATTTTTGCATTAGTAATTCCACTATCTTTAACTTGAAGATTATTAGAACCATTAATTTCTATCGTTGTATTATCAACTCTTGTCGTTAGCTCAGCTGTTGTAGAGCCATTGGCCACATCAATGGCACCACTTGCTGCTCCGGCAACACTTGTGACTGTTCCTCCCGAGCTTGAAGGCCAAGAAGAGCGACATGTTGTACCGATACAAAGTTCGGTTCCTTTGATTTTACCGCTAACTTCTAATCTTTCTGTAGGAGCCGTAACTCCGATCCCTACATTTCCGTTTGATCCATCAATAACCATATTTGTCTGTTGTGAACCAAAGTTAGAGGCTGAATCTCCAAAGATAATCTTTCCTGTGGAATTTGAAACGATGGCCAAGTCCCCTGAGGCTGCCGTAAGAGCACTACCATTAGCGCCAACATTTAAAATAGAGCCACCAGAATAAGAGTCAGAATATGTTGTGAGATAAGTGATATTTGAACCCGATTGATTGGCCATGGCCGATATTCCATCACTTGTTGGTTGAATCAATCTGAATCCAGGAAAATTAGAACTTTCAACTTCTAGTGTTGTTCCTGGAGTTGTTGTACCGATACCAACATTTCCACTTGATCGATAAATATCACCGGAATTCTCTGTCCAAGCATTTGTCGAAAGGGCAGAGACATCAGCGCAAATGAATTGATTAAGAATGAGATCGAATTTTACAATTTGATCTGAATTACAACCTGTAGGATTGAGTTGTGTTAGAGCAATTGTTGCACTGGCAATATCGGAACCGGTAATTGTTCCATCTAAAATGTGAGTTGATGTGATATCTGGTAAATTTGCATCGGGAACAATTCCAGAGAGTTTTGAGGCCGAGATTCCTGTGATTTTTATATCAGTAATGGCGCCATCTTGAATATGTGCCGTTGCTATTTGATTAGAATTAATCTTTTGTCCATTAATGGCATTGTCTTGAATTTTAGCAGTCGTGATTGCATTGTCTTGAATCTTTGCAGTAGCGATTGCATTGTCTTTTACTTCAAGTTGATTTGAACTAAGTCCTATTGTTGTGTTGTCATAGAGAACATCAATGGTTGCATCATTTGAAGAGATCGTTACATTTGTCGCTTCTCCGCTTGAGACGTTGGTAATGGCAGAGCTGAGACCTGTATCATCATTTGCACAAGTGAAGCCTCCTGAGCCATTTGATTTGATGACTTGGCCATTAGCACATGATGAAGTTAATTTAATAACATCTATACTGTTATCAGGAACAGAAATACTTGTAGCTTTTTTTGCATAAAGGGCCATAGGGGCGAAGTTGATTTGTTGTCGAGCATAAGTTTTAACATTTGTTGTATCTTCAACTTCGATATAAATTTTTTGATTATTTGTAACGGCTTCTTCGATAACTGTTGAAAGATCTTTTGTATTGGAGTCACATCGAGATGAATAATCTAGTTGTACTGTAAAGACACCATTTGATAAATTAGTATTCGTTGTCGATTGAGTACATCTTAGATTGAAAGTCGATGTTGGAAATTCTGTATACAATTTTATCGAAAGAGAAACGGGTCCACTTATTGGAGTACCTGTCGTTGGATTCACCAATCGACCAGAATAGGAGATCTCTTCACCAAAACTAGTGAAGCAAAAACTAAGGGCCATAATGAAAGCACTTATTTTTTTGATCAAACTAACTCCAAACTCAAATATATGGGAATATTTGAAAAGTCCAACAATATGTATTTTATCGGTAAGTTAGAAAAAATAATGATATTTTTCTAACTATTTAATTATAGAGGGCTACTTAAGAGGTTTAAGGTTTTAAACATTCGAATTTATGCCGAGATTAAGTGGCTTATCTATAAAGATCATCGGACAAACATGAGTACTTGATTAGAGTCATCGCCAATCGTAGTTCCACTACAATATGGGCCTGATCTATCATTGGCCTCTCCACAATAAGTTGTTCTAAGTCCTGACCAATTAATGGCATAGAGCTTATTAGGACTACAGCAATCTCTAGTGAAATAACCCTCCGTTGAATTTGTAAACCCCATATGCCTTTGCATTAAAGGAACAGTGGAATAGGACCATGAGGGCCTTTGAATCCATGATCCTGGAACATCACTAAGAAGAGTGGTTTGATAATCACTGACATTCTTTTTAGAAATCGTTCTCTTAATAATATGATATCCTGGAACATTGGTTGTTGCCGTTTGCTGACCAATCATAAGTTCACTAAAAGAAATTTCTGTATTCATGACTCCAAGAGAATAGGGCGCTGTCGTATCAAGAACAGTTCCCGTTGAAGAATACCAACCATAGTTATAGAGGGCCCGGTCGGGAATCCATTGACCACTATTGGTCGTACAATCCGTTTGATTAGTATAGGCACCAGCGCCAACCGTACAGACGTATTCACTCGATTCAGCTGGGTGAGTTCTGGCTAGAAGTGTCCAACCTCCTCCATCAGTTGTCATATCACAGTAGGTAAGAGTTGAATTCGAACTAGAGGGACCATCTGGTTTAATGATGTAGTAACCATCTCCCTTAGAATATCCAAAATCGAGGATCTCTTTACAACTTGTAAAGTTCTTAGAAACTCTCGTATAGAGCTCTACTATAGGTGCCCCGTTACCTGTTCCATGCGTATCTGAACTGGCCGGAATTCCAATTGTTCCCGTTCCCCAGGCAGCATAGGATGCCACAGCAAAGTACCAGCCTCCTGTATTGACGGCGCCATCTAAAAGAGAGCTTGCTCCATTTCCTGGCCCGTGAGATCCATTTCCAAGCTCAAGTCCTCCCCAGTCATTGCTCGTTGCATCGAGATAGAGTCCATTGTAGCCAGCTACATCAACGTCATCTGTTGGTAGGCTCGTTTGTGTCCAAATATTTCTTTTGCCATTATCTGGCCATCGGATCTGTAAATGATAAGGACCGTATTGGTTAAATAGTGGAAGCTTATCTAGGATTGAATAGAGTTTAGCTTCTGGCCAAAGTTCATTTTTATTAAGAGCATCAGTGGCATTGGTGAAGTAGCCTCCTGAAGTATCTTGATGAACAATTCTTGCTAAACCTCTTCCTGAATCGTAAGTTTCATCAAATTTACAATAGACTCTCATAGGAACTGAAGAGCTATCCCAAAGAGGCCAGATCGTATAAAAATCATTTTTAGTAACTCCTTGTCTTGCTAACACATCACAACTAGCAACATAGGGAATTGAAAAACGTTCAACATCTTTTAGTTTTACAATCTCACTAGCAGAAAGTGCCCTTTCAAAAACAAATGATCGTGAGAGATCGCCACTAAAAAAACGTCCACCACTATAGGCATTACTGGAAGTTCCGCCAATAAAGAGGTTTCGATTATAATTGGTGATAGAATAAGTTGTAGAGTATGCTAAGACACCATTGTGATATATACTAATGGCCCCATTGTCATACGTGACGGCCACATGTTGCCATTGATCTACAACGATAGGATCAGTTGTTGTACAACGATTTGTATCAACAGCACCAGTACTATATTCATGGAAGCAAATATTGTTATTATTTAAAATAATCCCTGCATCGATATTATTTCCGTAGCCTGAACCAATAACTGTTCTAAATCCATTTAACGAGTTTGGCTTTATCCAAATGGCCAACGTGAATGTTTGTTTGTCTTTGTAATTAGAAAGGGAATAGACTTTGTCATAAGTTGTTGAGGCTTCAAAAAAGAGAGCTTTATTTTCTAAACCAAAGGGACCCGTTGAAAAGCTTGCTCCTGAGATTGTGGCATTGATTCGGTATGGACCGTTATCGACGAGTTGTCCTGGAAAATTTGTATTCTCTTCAAAAAGAAGATGAGAGAGAAGTCCAACTTTAAGTGAATTTGAAAAGTCACAGTAAACTTCTATTTCATTTTTTCCATCTGGATAAACTTTATATTTCCCATCTGCTAATTCTGGCGAGATTGATTTTAAATCTTCACAACTTTTTGCAAGGGATTTTCCTCTAATATAATATCTTGCCTTTACACTAGAGAGACCTCCATTAAAACCACCCACACCTCTAACTCTTGAAGTATCAGTATTAGAAACTCGATTATAAATCCAATCGCGTGGATAATTTTCTACATCAGATGTAGAAGTTTGATCAAGACTTGTTCCAATACAATTTCCCCAGCCAATATTTGAACCAGAACTTCTTAGCTGATTAAACTTATAAGAGAGTCCTTGGCTATTTCGGAAGATAAATTGTTCTGAATTGGGGAGATCTGTACATGTCTCTGTCCCTGGTACAAGATTTCCTTGGATAAGAGAATTCAAAGTGGAATGACTTTCAAAAGAGAGTGCACTAAATTCATTAGCACTCCAATTTGCTAGGTCTTTGGCCATCATCTCTGTGGCCTCTGGAAAGTTATCTATATTGAGCATTCCTGTTAGATTGATATTGCTGTGATCATAGCTTGTAAAATCAATTCCAGGTGTATTGCTCACATACCAATCAAAGGACTGTTTAACAGGTAGAGCGGCATCAGCACTATTGGCATAGAAAAGTGTCCAGCCTCCACCATTTGTACTCATATCGCAGTAAGCATCGTAGGGGGCATCTCCACCTGGACCATCATGATCGATAAGATAGAGACCAGAGTTAGATGATGAATGGGCTTTAATTTGTGAGCATGATTTTGGGTAGTAGGGCCTTATCCATAATTCGCTCTTTGTTGTATTTGTATCAGTTGTTCCATCGTGAACACCAGGAATAACACCCGAAGAATAATCAACAAAGCTAGCTATTGCATAGAACCAGTTTGAATGATTTACACTTCCATCCATGAATGAACTCGTACAGTTAATGGCACAGTTTCTCTCGAGACCACCCCAGTATTGACCGGAATAGGTGATATCTATTGGGAAATATCCACTAACTGCCTGATCTAAGGTTGGGTTTGAGGATTGGGCCCAAATTTGATTACCACTAATTCCATCGAGAACTAGGCTGAAGGTAAAATGTCCTTGATCTCTAAAGAGTTCAAGCTTATTTAAAATAGAATAATCACTAGAAGTCGGACTTGATACATTTTTGTAATAGGCATCATTGATTGTAAAAAGAGTGGGGCGCGTCTGTCTAAAAAGAAGAGTCCATCCACCATCACTTCTAAAATCACAACTTGCATTAAAGGCCGCTTGTTGGCCAGGGCCGTCGGGATCGATTTGATAAATGCCATCTGCTCGAAGACCTGCTTGATAATAGGCATGACAGTCTTTCAGTGCGCTTTGCGCTTGCACACTAATTCCACTTGGAGGGGATGCTTGAAAGCTATTCCAGGAACTCGTAGTTTGAGTTGGAATATAAATATTATTGTTCGAAGTATTAGTGATAAGAAAGTAACCACTGGGTGTATCGATATAGCGAATAGAGTTTGCTTGAATTTCATAGCCCTCAGTCTTAGAGTTCATTGAGAACACATTTGAAGAGATAAAAAGAGTAAGTAGGATGATGATTGAGTTAATCAATTACTGATCCTTTTTTAATTTTTCTAGTCTTTCTAGTCTCTCGATCATAGTTGAAATTAAAAGTGACTGATTCTCTATTTTCTTTTTAAGAATGGTATTCTCTTCTTCTAAACTTGCTATTCTTCTTTCATTTTCAATTTGATTTATATTTAACTCTTTTACTGATTCAACTAGAGGAGCTACAAGGTTTGCGTATTTAACCGCCTTGAGTCCTGTGATTTTATCTGTAACAACAAGCTCTGGGAATATCTCTTCAACTTCTTGAGCAATGAAACCATAAGTTTTCAGATCGTTTCTTTTCCATACAAATGAGACTCCACGAAGTTGTAATATTTTTTCAAGAGCAGAATCTATCGTATAAATTTCTTTTTTAAGTCTTCTATCAGATGTTGTTAAATAAGAAGTCGCTTTAACGTTATTGGCAACTTCTAGTTGTTCACTCGGTGTTGTTGTTCCAATACCAACACGACCCGTATTTGTAATGGTTACTTTTGCACTTGGATTTGTTTCAGTTGAAAGTTTGTTGACGAATTGAAATGTTCCTGTGTCCTCTTGAATATGTTGAATGTAGAAAGCATTTGAAATGGCACCATCATAAACACTTGTGTCATTACCATTCATGGCAATATCTACACCCGAAATTCCAGAATCTTGGAGAAGTCTTAGTATTGGATTTGAGTTTTCATAAGATGTATTATTGTCAGTATCCGACTCAATGACAACGATAGCATCTCCATTTACTCCGGCGCCTCTTGTAAAATGTGCCGTTCCAGCTGGAGTGCCTGTCCCAACTCCAATGCTTGCACCTTCTGAAGCACCTCTAATTGTAAACGCCGTGATTGAGTTGGCATTTGCTCCTGCATTGGATTCAGTATCTGAATTGGTTACGCTAAATCGTATCTGACCAAAGGCCTCGTCATTATAATAATGAAAATCTGTTGTTGTATCACCAATACCCACAGAGAGATATTCATTTGAGTTACTATCCAATCTCGTAACTTTTAGAGGATTTGTATTTGTGGAAGTATTAAATAGTGAAGAACCGTTTACTTGAAACTTCTCTTTTGGTGCCGTTGTTCCAATACCGACATATCCACTATGAAGGATATTAAAAAGTGGGGAGAATGAGTTCATGGCATCTGAATTTGATCCAACAGTTAAACGGTTCCCTGAGGCTCCATTGACGTTCATCAATTGAAAGTTCTTTGCATCGACTGGAGCAGGAGAGAGCGGGGCCATAAAGTCTATGACAGCAGTGGATGCTCCAGAAGCATCTCTATTTGATTCGAGACGAAGAGTTGCCTGGCTATTTGTTGTTTCTTTTATGTGTAAATCAACGACTGGAGCTGATGTTCCAAAACCAATATTACCGTTGTCATTATCTAAAACAATCGCATCAGGACTCCCTGTCGGAGCTCCAAGGTGAGTATTATCGGAAGCATCAACATAGATTCCAAAGCTAGCTGTGTTTGCGTTGTTTGTAATGCGAAATCCTTCGTGAGCAGCATCACTACTTTGTTTGATATGAAATTTACTTGCAGGGGAAGTTAACCCAAGTCCTAGACTTCCCGTGTTTGTTAATGTCGCTTTGGTTGATCCACTTGTTTGAAGAAGTATTGAACCAGAACTATTACTATCACTATCGGCACTTAAAACGACATCTGTCGTATTAGAAGAGTTTGAGGAACTGACATTTGTTAGTGCGGACCCATCACCAGAAAATGACGTGGCCTTTACTGTTCCTGATACATCAAGAGCTGTTGTAGGTGCTTCATTTTTAATACCAACATTTCCATTATTTCTTCGAATCGTAATTACGTTTGAATCACTAGTAGCAATTGAGTCATTTGTCTCATGAACACCGATATGAAGAAGATTCGTTGAAGAGGCATCATAGTGAATAAATGATCCTTGGTATGTTCCATTTCCTTCTGTGAAGCGAATTCTTCCACCTTCTGTTTGATTAATTGATGAGCCTGAGAGAGTTAAAATAGGACCGTTGTCTTTGTCATCACTCCCTGCCAGAGAGAGAAGAGACATTGGAGAATTTGTTCCAACACCAATATGCCCATTTGATCTCACGGTAAATCGAGACTTTGTTACTGCTCCATCATAAATTGAAAAACTTCCTGCTCCAAGAGAGTGACCGTCTGATGTTGAAAGAAGATAGTAATTCCCGCCATTCGTTGCCGTGTTTTCAATATTTATACCAACAGCATCGTTTGAAGCACCGGTTCTTTGAATATGGAGATCTTTTGTAGGAGCGCTTGTTCCAATTCCAATATTTCCTGCAGTGTATCCTAGTGCTGTAGACGCCTTCGTCCAATAGTTAATCGCAGCTAGATCAGCATTGAGAGTAATATCACTTGAAAGTGATCCTCCTCCTGTTAATCCAGTTCCTGCCGTGACAGTTGTCGTATCTGCTACGGCACCAATATCACCTGCAGCTGCTCCCGTTTTATCAACTTTAGTCCAAGCAATAGATGCTGTTGCGCTAATATCTGAATCCGCAATTGTTCCATCAGTAATTTCTGCTGATTCGATTGTCGATCCTAGCTTTGAAACATTCGTACTTAGAACAGAGTCGGGAAGAGAGCCTGTCGTAACTTTTGAAGCATCAATTCCTGTTGCAATTTTGGCATTTGATATTCCACTATCTTTTACTTGTAAATTATTTGACCCATTAACTTCTAAGGTAAGTCCATCAACACGCGTTGCAACTTCTGCACTTGTTGTACCATTAGAAACATCAATGGCTCCATTTGCTGCCCCTGCTATATTCGTCACTGTCCCCGAAGTATCACTAGGCCAGCTTGAGCGACAAACCGTTCCAATACATAATTCACTACCTTTTACTTTTCCATTAACCTCTAGTTTCTCAGTAGGAGTGTTTGTTCCAATACCAATATTTCCACCAGCAAGAATTGTTAGGCGATCTCCTGCTCCTGTTTCTCTTAAAATAAAGCTATCGCTCACATCTCCTCGCACTCCCATTTGCCAAGAGTCGGCATCGTTAATGAAGGCAATTTGAGCAGAACCATCGGCCGAAGTATTTTCAACATGAATTTGTTCAGTATCACTTGCTACGACATGCAGGGCCTTTGTTGGTGAACTTGTTCCAATTCCAACTTTTCCTGTTGTGCGATAAATATCTCCCGAATTTTCAGTCCAAGCATTTGTTGAAAGACTGGAAGCATCAGCACAAATAAACTGATTGAGAATGAGATCGTACTTAACAATTTGATCTGTACTACAGCTCGTAGGATCAAGTTGATTCAAGTCAATTGTTGCACTCGCTATATCTGCTCCAGTAATTGTTCCATCCTGAATATGTGTCGATGTAATGGCCGGAAGATTGGCATCAGGTATAGTTCCAGATAATTTTGAAGAAGAGATACTTGTAATTTTGACATCAGTAATGGCTCCATTTTGTATATGAGCTGTTGCAATGGCATTACTTGGTATCTTACTCGTAGTAACACTATTATCTTGAATTTTAGCTGATGAAATGGAATTGTCTGCAAGCTTGGCATTTGTAATGGCCGCGTCTTTAACTTCAAGTTGATTTGAATTGAGACCTATTGTCGTGTTGTCGTAGAGGACATCAATTGTTGCATCATTCGATGTAATCGTAACATTCGTTGCCTCTCCACTAGAAACATTTGTAATGGCCGAGCTTAGACCTGTTTCATCATTGGCACAACTAAAACCTCCTGCACCATCTGATTTCAAAACTTGTCCATTTCCACAAGAAGATGTGAGCTTAACAACATCTAAACTTTTATCAGCAAGTGCGACGCTAGAGGCTTTCTTTGCATAGAGGGCCATTGGCGCAAAGTTGATAAGTTGCTTTTCGTATACTTTGGAATTCGTTGTATCTTCAACTTCAATATAAAGCTTCTGATTATTACTTGTGGCCTCTTCGATGATCGTTGAGAGGTCTTTAGTATTTGAATCACATCGAGAAGAGTAGCTAATCTGAATATTGAAAACACCATTTGATAAATTAGTACTTGGTGAATTTTGAGAACAGCGAAGGTTAAATGTTGAAGCTGGAAATTCTGTATAGATTTTAATTGAAAGAGAAACTGGTCCCGTTAGTGGAGTTCCCGTTGTTGGCTCTACCAATCGTCCAGAATATGAAATTTCTTCTGCAAAATTAGAGAAGCTTAAAAGAGAGAAGGTGAATAGAAATAAAAACTTCTTAAACAATCCTGTAACTCCGGTTACTTAGGTTGTTATGATTTTTAAATAAAATCAACAACTACTATTTTATCGGATAGTTAAGAGTATTTATTAATTATTCACTAAGTGATTTAAATCACATAAATATTAAAATTATTATCTATTGAGTTAACTTTTAGAATAGCCACTAATTTTGGGCTAGTTGAGAATGTTGAGAAGGCCTACTTCTAATTGTTGTCCCGCCTGGTTATTGATACCTTCTCCTGAAGTACCGTTTCCAAAGTGACCAAAGCTATTGAAGTGTCCTTGAAATTCCATGATTCCATTTGAAACTGACACCTGACCACTTGAGCTTGATGATGGTTGAAAATAATCGAAGTCTTTTAAGATAATATTTGTCGTTGGGCAAGAGATTAGAGGTCCATCAAGAGGAGTAGAGTTCTTAGCAACAGACGAGATGAAATTATCTCCATATTGAAGAGAGTTTCTAAGAACATCGAGAGAATAGACACCGGCCATTTGCGACATATCCAGATGAATACCAAGATCTTGTGCATTGTCGATGACATCTTCACAGTCATTTGTTGAAGCGGGAGCACGGTAAAAACTAAGAGAGTGTGAACTCTTTCCAAAGTCTAGTGAAGAGAGTTTCGTATTCATCGCTTCAGTTGTTTGCATTTGTATTGTTCCTGTCACTTGAACATCTGGAACAGTTGAATCAACAGTGTATTCATATTTTAAGATCTCTGTTTGTCCACCCGTTGAATTGTAACCAACGGCCTGAAGACAGTAACTCGATTGATTAGAAAGCTTGATGGATTCACTGTACTCGTTTCCATTTTGTGGATCGCAACAAGCAGCGTTTTCACTTAAGCAATAGCGAATCTCTGATGTATTTGTTCCTGATATAATAATATTAGGTCCTATCGCATAGACACCTGAAGCTTTATTAATACTAATTGAAGGAGCTAGGTTTGCATTTGAATCAGAAGTTGAGCTCGAATTAGAGTCACTAACTTCATCGTCAATATCAGAATCAGAAGCCTCGTTCGAATCTTTTGAACCACCCGTTGCAACAGCTGTTTCATTAGCATTCTCTTTTGCGTTTGAGTTTGCATTTTCAATGGCACTGGAAGAGTTTGAATTTGAGCTACTAGGAACCTCGTTATTAGAGCTGTTGTAATTATTGGAAGATGAAGGAGAACTTGATGATGAGTTCGTGCTGCTAGAAGAGCGATATGTATTTCTTGGAATATAAGTCGTTTTATTTGTTCCATCATTATCGATGTTATCGTTATATTGGGATTGGTTTTCTCTGTTAGAGCGAGAGTTTCTTTGAGGGGTGTTCTTTTCACTAGATGCTTGTTCTAGTGAGCTTGGCCTTCTCGAGTTATTTGGGCCTTCCCAGTATTTTTCATTTTCTTCGGCAGCGATCACTCGCTCTTGATTTTCTTCAATGTAAATATCGTTTTCAGAAACTTCAGGAAGTTTAGGTCTAATTAAAAAAGGCAGGACAAGAGTTGCGGAGAGCACCACCGATGTAATGGGAAACTGTCGCAAAATCTTAAAAATCATAAACTCATCCTTACTTCTCTTTTATATTCGGTATTTCTGAGTGATTTACTTAGTTATTTTGACATGAACTTGGAATTACTCTTTAAAGATGAGAAAAAATAGGTATTTAGAAACTTGGACTTTTAGAAACTCGTTATAAAGCTGTCAACAATCTGTGACAGTGAGTTGTGAGAAAAAGTGTTTAGTTTTTAAACACCCCTCAATGAAATAAACATTCGAAGTCTCATTGAACCAGTGATTAGGCAAAATCACATGGCATTAAACTTGCTTATAGTACTATGATGAAATTTTATTCTCTCTTTCTTATATTTATTTTCACTCTCAGTGCGAGTGCATCTGAACTCTTTGTTTGGAAGCAATTTTCTGATGGCCCTAAAATTATTCTCTATAGAGAAGATGGGCAAAGTTATAATGATGCCGTATCAAATTATTTAAACGCACTAAATAAGAGTCCTCATTTAAAAACTCTACGCCAACAAAGAGATTTATCTCAATACAAAGTCGATGGTGAAATTCAATTTGAAAAAGGACAGATCGAAACTTTAGAGAGGAGAAATTGGAAGCCACGCTTTATCGTCGTAATCAATGAAATACGCGAACTTTTCAATAATCCTATCGGAAGACGAATCGTTAATGTTGATAACATTCTCAGTGATTATGGGGCAGAGGTTTATACGCTCCCTGTCGTTCATGATGTTCATTTGAATGGAGCTAGTGCAAAAGAGTATCGAAGAAAAATTATCGAACAATTTGATGCAACACTTGTGTTAGGTGGAGCCGATATTGATCCTTATCTTTATGGCGAGAATAATACTTTTTCAAAGGGCCTCGTTCGAAAAAGAGATCTTAGTGAATTGAAGTTTGTCAGAAGCTTTATTCAAGCAAAGCGCGGAATGAGTTTTGGCATATGTCGTGGTCATCAGATGTGTGCAGTGGCCAATGGAAAAAAACTTACTCAAGATATTCAAATCGAAAAAAATGCTGATCACATCCATTTAAAAGGCGAGCACCTTATAGAAATAAAAGAGAACTCAGAACTTTCTCGCCTATTTGATAAAAAAGAAATTAAAGTAAACTCTCTTCATCACCAAGAGGTCGATGTTCTTGAAAATGATGACTTCTATCGTATAAGTGGAGTTAGTTATGATAATTGGCCTATTGTCGAGGCGCTAGAATTTAGAAATAATCTAGGGATGACAATACAATTTCACCCGGAGCTGATGCCTGACGAAATTGGAACTTCTATCATGAGAAGATTTGTCGAGTTAGCTCAAAAACAAAAAAATGCAAGATCTAATTGTTTTGAGCTAATCAACGAATATTTTAATAATTAATTTTATTACTTAGAAAAAGTAATGAAGACAACGGAAAGCCCTGCACTTAGCATTCCCATAACTTTCATAGTATTAACTGGAATTTTTTCTACAAATATATCCCAAAGAACACCCGCTATCATCTGAGCAGCAATGAGTCCTACAGTTACTTTTACTGCGCCGATTTTATAAATTCCCCAAGGCAGTCCAATAACGAACATGAAACCGAAAATACCAGGAATGATATACCACCATTTAAAAGCAGAGATACTTGCTTTTAATTCAAACATACTTGGAAGTTTGTCTGAGTTTATTTTGATATAAAAAAGAAGAAGGCAGCTACAAATCAATGTAATGGCATTCCCAAGAAGTGCTGCATGGGTAAGTCCAACTTCATTAGACATTGTTCTATTTAAACCTGCTTGTAAAATTCCGACAGTTCCAAGAATGACGGGAATTAAAAGAGCTGAATATGTACTCATTCAATGTTCTCCTTAATGAACCTTTAAAAGAAGGCCTTTTAAATAATCGCCTTCAATAAAACCACTTAAGCGTGGGCAGTCATCGATAAGATTAAACTTTTTCTCAATCGTAACTTTTTTATTTTTTAATCTTGTTTTCAAAATCTCTTGAATCTTTGTTTCAAACTTCTTCCATGTAATACTATGCGTGTTTAAAAAGATAAGAATGTTTCCATCTTTTTCTGTAATATCTACGAGCTTTGGGAGAAGTGAGCTATAGGCATTGAAGGCCTTTGTTACTTTTTTACCATCGCTTGAAGCACTAGGGGGATCACAGACGATAAAATCAAATTTTTCATCTGATTGCTTAAATTTTGAAAGTGCATCTTCAGTTGATGATTCAATATTTGTATTTCTATTTTTAAAATCTTCATTGAGTTCAATATTTTTATCGAGCCAAGAAAGATACTTACCAGAAAGATCGACACTAACCGTTTTCCCTACACCTTGAGAGAGGGCAAAGAGAGAGTAAGCTCCAGTGTATGAGTAAAGATTAAGAAGTTTATTCTTTCCTTTTAAGTAAGGAGCAACTCTTTTTCTAATGGCCGCCATATCTGTATAGATCCCAAAGTCATAGCTTTGATCAAAATAGATTTGGTAACGAACACCATATTCTTGAATGACTTCAGTTTTAATAGGAGCGCAGTTGATTTCACTAAACTTGGCCTTTTTAGAATTGGCCTTTTTATCTGAATTTCTCTGCTGAATAACTAAAGAGAACTTTTCCCCTGGGTAGAATTCTTTTAATGCGAGCTCAATTGATCTCAGTAAGAAATTCTGAAGCTTTTCCCAATAGTTCGCATAATATTGAACGAGAATTGTCTGCTTAAACTTTTGAACGTGAACACCTGGAATATAATCAGATTCACCAAAAATCAGATAGAAGTTGTCTCTTTCCCTTTCTATTTTTAATTGTTCTCTCTTTAAGAAAGCATCTTTAACTCTTTCATTGAGATCTTGTGGGAAGTGTTTTACACCTTCTACAAAAGGTTCCTTTTGTGACCAAACACGTGCCTTGACGGTCTTATGTTCTGGATCGTGAATTAAAATAGAATTCTCAACGCTCTTTCCGTTTGTCCCGACTAAGAAGGTTCTTTTTGAAGGAAATTGAGCTGAGAATTTATCGAGAGTAACCCATGGATGTCCTTTCTTCATGTACTTGATCGTCATAGGGTGAAGTGGGACTCTTGGATAAGGCCTTTGTAGTATTTCTGGAAGGATTTTCTTTCCTTTCATTATTTGTCCTGTTGTTTAATTTTCTCTAATTCTTCGAGTGTATCTTCGGTTAAAACCAGAAGTTGATTTGTTAAAGCAAAAGGATCATCGAGCGAGACGATATTGAGCGCGCTCAGCTTCTCTTTATGCTCTTGGCTTAGGGGAATGTAGGGATTGATTTCATCACAGAGAACTTTCAGTTCCTCTAGCCTTGATTCGAGAAGTTCTCGGTAGGCCTTAGGATCTTCTTTTAAAAGAAAATTATCTAGTAATCGATTGATTTGTTGCGATGCGTTGTCTCTGATATCCATAGTGGCCCATAATCCTCAAATTTGCTCACTTCGTCAAGAATCCATTGGCCTAACTTTTGCCTAGAGAAAGTGAAAGGGAGGGGTGGATGAGTTTTGTTTTGTTAGTACCATCTGTGATTTTTATTGGGTTTATTATATTGAAAGAGATTTCTATCTCATCGAAATTAATAGACTTTCTACTTTTCAAAAAGATGAGCACTGTCTTTGAAAAGCATTTAACGCAGGCACAATTTCAGTGGCAAATGGGCAGCATAAGGGTCCGAGAGCAGACTATTAGGTATAGTTTTTATACTAATTTATATGAGTCCCTTATTTTGGCGGCCACCAGTTTTGGCGCCGATATCACAGAGAGCTTGCGTTATTTAAAAGTAAGTCTAAAGAAGGAGAAAAAAGCGAAACTTAAAGCGCAGGGTGAGCTTTATTCGGGACTTGTTCAAGTGCTTCTGTCTATCTTTCTCATTCAGTCATTTGCTTATGTTGCAACGCGAATTCTACCGGAACATCTCAGTATTCCAGCTTTTGGAATTTTCCTTTTTCAGTCCATTGGAATGCTCTTCTACTGTATTCTCTTTTTTTGGCTCTTTTTTAGGAAGGAAGAACTCTTTTCTATGTGGCTAGAGAGAGTACATCTTTTCTATCTCTACGTTCGTTGTGGCCTGGATGTAGAGCTAACACTTGGAAGCTCTAAAATAAAACTCATTTTAATGACACCTACAAAAGATAGCGCTTTAGAGTATTTGCGCCATCGACTCATCGATCTCGTTTCCAAATGGAAAGACCATGGCCTAGATATTGATCAAGCGATGAAAGAGTTGATCGAAGACTTGTGGGACGTACACCTTAATGAAACCATAAAATTTTCTAAGAAAATAAAAGGGATAAAGTTTATCTTTTTGGCAATATTCGCGCTTGCTCCTTACTTGGTTATGGTTCTTAGTTTTTTTTCTGGTTTGACGCAATGATCTGAATGCTTTCATGTTGAAAACTAGCAGTCTCTATAATACTTTATCCTCTAGTATTTAAAGATATTTGGAACCAGAGGAAAAAAGACCATGAGTCAGACAAACGACAAGCAAATCATTTATTCAATGAACCGTGTTGGAAAAGTATATAAGAACAAGCACGTTTTAAAAGATATTAGCCTTTCTTATTTCTATGGAGCGAAGATCGGTGTTCTCGGTTTAAACGGAGCAGGTAAGTCGACTCTTTTAAAAATTATGGCAGGCCTTGATGACAATCACCTTGGTGAAACTCATATGGCCAAAAACTATACTATTGGTTACCTCGAGCAAGAGCCGAAACTAGATCCTGAAAAAACAGTAAGAGAAATCGTTGAAGAAGGGTGCCAAGAGATCGTTGATGCCCTTAAAGAATTTGAAGACATCTCGATGAAATTCTCTGAGCCAATGAGCGATGATGAAATGAATGCTCTTCTTGATAAGCAAGCAAAGCTTCAGGATAAACTAGATGCTACAAATGCATGGGATCTCGATTCAAGACTCGATCTCGCTATGGATGCTCTTCGTTGTCCTGCTTCTGATCAAAAATGTGGAGTACTTTCTGGAGGGGAGAAAAGAAGGGTGGCCCTATGTCGTCTTCTTCTGAGTGAGCCAGATATTCTTCTTTTAGATGAGCCTACTAACCACCTTGATGCTGAAACTGTATGGTGGCTGGAAAGACACCTGCAAAAATATAAAGGGACAGTTATTGCTGTAACCCACGACCGTTATTTCCTTGATAACGTTGCTGGTTGGATCCTTGAACTTGACCGTGGAAAAGGTATTCCTTTTGAAGGTAACTATACTGGTTGGCTAGAGCAAAAAGCAACGAGACTTGCACAGGAAGAAAAAAGTGAGTCGAAAAAACAAAAGGCCCTTAAAGAGGAACTTGAGTGGATCCGCTCAAATCCTAAGGCCCGTCAAGCTAAGTCTAAGGCACGTATTAAAAACTATGAAGAAAGAGCTAAAGACTCTCGTGAAAAAAGAAATGAAACGAATGAGCTTTTCATTCCACCAGGTCCAAGACTTGGGAATAAAGTTATCGAGGCCCAAGGTGTTTCTAAGGCCTTCGATGATAAGCTTCTATATGAAAACCTCAATTTCAAGCTACCTGCAGGGGGAATTGTTGGGATTATCGGTGCCAACGGTGCAGGTAAGACAACTCTTTTCAAAATGATTGCAGGTGATGAAAAACCAACATCTGGAACATTAGAGCTTGGTGAAACAGTAAAGCTTGCCTACGTTGATCAGGGGCGTGATCTTGATCCAACGAAAACAATCTATGAAACAATTTCAGATAATTTAGAATTCATTGATATGGATGGCTTCCAATTAAACTCTAGGGCCTATATCGCAAGATTTAACTTCTCTGGAGAAGATCAGAAAAAACTTGTTAGCGAACTATCTGGTGGTGAGAGAAACAGAGTTCACCTTGCAAAAGTTCTCAAAGAAGGTGGAAACGTTCTGCTTCTGGATGAGCCAACAAACGACCTCGATGTAAATACACTACAGGCCTTGGAAAAAGCTGTTGTTGATTATGCCGGATGTGCCGTTATCATCTCCCACGACCGTTTCTTCCTCGACCGTGTTGCAACTCATATTCTCGCATTCGAAGGAGAGGGTGAAGTCGTCTGGTTTGAAGGATCATTCTCTGATTACGAAGAGGACAAGAGACGTCGCCTAGGTGATGCCGCTGTTAATCCTAAGAGACACCAATATAAGAAATTAACAAGAGATTAAGAATTGGCAAATCGTATCGTATGTAAATTTGGTGGAAGCTCTGTCAGAGACGCACAAGCAATTGAGCGTTGTCTGCAGATCATTCAAGACACTGAAGGGGCCAAGATGATGGTCGTCTCGGCCACATACGATACGACAAACCAACTTGAAAAACTCGCTGATTTCTTTCTTTCAAATTTTGAGGCCTCTAAAATATATTTAAAATCGATTCTCGATCGTCATAAAGAGATCGCGGTTCAGCTGAATATTAATGAGTCTATGGAAATGGTTTTCCTGGGTCTTGAAAAAGAGATTTTAAAACTAGGTGAGCAGATCGCCTCGAAATCTTATCTCTACGATCATAATATGGACGCTCTCTATTCATTTGGGGAGAGGCTATCTAGTCATTTAGTCTATTTTTATGCAAAAGAGCTTTTAAAAGATCGAGATGTAAAGTTTATTGATGCACGAAAAGTTATCATAACAAATGGAGACTTCAAAAAAGCTCTACCGCTTGTTAATGATATTAAAGAAGCTGCCTACCAAGAAATTCTATCAGATGATTCATTTAAAAGTTTCTACATCACACAAGGCTTTATTGGCCAAAGCCAAAAGGGAGAGACAACGACACTTGGTCGAGAAGGCTCCGACTTTTCAGCGGTTCTCTTTGCAGAGGCTATTGGGGCAAATCGCGTTTATATTTGGACCGATGTTCCTGGTATTGCAACTTGTGATCCTAGACTGATTGAAGATGCTCAGTTTATTAGCGAGATGAGTTATGAAGAAGCTTCTGCTATGGCCATGGCCGGTGCGAAGGTTCTCTTTCCTAAAACATTAGAACCGGCCATGAGATCGTCTATCGATGTTTATGTGAAGTCTACATATGAACCTGATTGTACGGGGACTCGAATAAGTGGTTCAGTGGGAGAGGGACGAAAAATTGTTGGTCTCGCCTTTGATGAGAAAGTCATCGAAAATAGAAATTATATGAAGATTTCATTTATTGGAAACTCTCTTTTGAATGAAAACTTCAACCCTTACGATCTGCTCAAAGAATCAGGTATTTCTCTTGAAACATTCGAGCAAACTCAAAAGAAGGTTTCACTTCTTGTTCCTAAAAACCAATTTGAAAGGGCCTTGAAGATTTGCCATGATTATCTTCTAGAGTATTGCTAATCGCCTTTTTATAGAGATGTTCAAATGTAGGTCGCTGTCCATGCCATGAAATAACTTTTGATATCTCGTGTACCTTTTTGTTTTTTAGATGAACAACATAGTCAATACTTTGTGCCATTAATTGATTTATCGTTTGATGATCAATACTACCTGATGAGTCATTATAGAGACTAAAAAGGAGTGAGAGCCTAGAGAGTGTGTCATTTGCACTATTAGCGTGAACGGTGGAGAGTAGACCTTTATGGCCATTGTTCATCGATAACACAAACGGGATAACTTCACTTGATCTAATTTCCCCAAGAACCATTCTGTCTGGACTCATTCTTAGAGCATAATGGCAAAAGTCCTTTAAGGTCTTTCCTTTTTGGTTTACTGAAAGTAATTTTGTCCATGTCTCTGTCTTTCTTTCAATTTCATCAGTATCTTCTAAGATAATAATATGCTCATCCGGTTCACTTGATTCATAAAGAAGTGACTTAATAAATGATGTTTTTCCAGAGCCTGTTGAACCTGAAATAATAATATTTCTTTTATTCTTAATGAGCTCACACATAATCTCTTTCGAATTATTTTCACAAAAAGAATCCAAGGGATGAATCATTGATGACTGTCTTCTAAAGAAGGCCTTAGAATGACCACTGGGGCAAGTTGACTTGTGAATAAGTGTACAACGTAAGTCAATTTTGGAAATTGAACATTTGAAACTAACGAATGGGTTTGTATAATTCCAAAATTGCCCATTTTTATGGGCCAGGTATTCTAGTGCAGTTTGAAGGTCTTTATCATCAAATCCATTAAGAGGACACTCTTGTTTGTTTCCTTGCAAAGATAAGCTCGCTTTTTGAGGAGAGTGAATGATGAACTCTTCAAAATCATTTCTCTCAAGTATGGTTTCAACTTCTTTCAGAGAGAGAATGTTATCAAACCATTTTTTGAGATCACTAATATTTGAAATCGTATTTTTTTTAAGGCCCGTTTTCATTTCTAATCTAGTCATTAAGTTATCAAATGTTTCAAACTGCTGTTTTTGAGCTAATTGATAAAAGTCATCTTTGAACGTTTTTTCGATTTTAATTTCTATTTGATTCATTACTTTACCTGCTCAATCTGTGCGATTGCGATAATTTTTTTATAAACTTTTTCTTTAGCTTTCCCTCTAAAAGGAATTCCGATTAGAGGGATTGAGGATAGAATAGGAATACCTGTTTTCTTTTCGCCTTGTATTTCCATACCGACATCAAAGATAATAAGTGGCTCTTTTAAATTGATAAAGAAGTGACTTTCCTGCTTGTTTCCAAGGATATCTCCTGTTTTACCCGGTGTTGTTAATTCACTCTCTACTTTTAAAGAAAATTTTCCTTGTTCTTTATCTAATCCGATTTTCAGTTTTAATCCGGCAAAATTCCACTGAGTATTTGATTGCTGTAAATTATGAGTAGTGTAAGGGATTTCACTTCCTAGTTGGAGTTTTGCTTTTTTTCCTAGTCGAATAAGAGTCTGTGGTGTTGCCAGTGTTTTAATTTTGATGTCTTTCTTTTCAAGGATAAAGCGATTATTTTCAACAATCGCTTTATCATTTCCATAAAAGATATCTTTAAGGGGGAAGTTAAGTTGTGATAAACCGAAATTTCTTTCATTAGAATTTGTCGTTTGAATTTGAAGTAACTTTAGTTTGAGTTGATAGTTCTTTGGAAGATTTCTCTTTTTTAGAAGATTAATAGCAAATCTCTGTTCTAATACGGTCTTTGTTTTCTTATTGAGACTATAAGATTCCAAGTAGTAACAATCGACGTCTATTCCAAGAATGTCGCAGTGAACTTCTGGCCCGTAGTTTTGAAAAAAGTGAGTGTAAACATCAGCAATAAGACTCTTTGCTAATTCTCTTTCTAAGCGAACGTCACTTAAGAATATAAGTCTCTTTTTTCTAAGCAAGCTTTTTAAAAGTCGAAGCTGCTCGAGCTCTTCAATCACTCCCTTAACGAGTATCTTATCTCCAAAGAACTCTGCTTTTAATCCAATTTTTTCAAGCGCTCTTATATGATTGCTTAGTTCTAATGATTTAGTCTTAGAGTAAACATAGACCTGAAATGTTGATTTATGATTTTTATACCAGACAATGAGCTCGCTATAGCCCTTTTTCTTGCCTTTAATGAGCGCTGAATTTGGGTTGAACGTGAGAACATCCTTGTTAGATAAGGTGTATTTATTGATTTTAGAGAGCTTGAGTTGCCTATGTTCGCCTGTGCTCAATATTATTTTTTTATAGCTTGTAATGGAATTTTCAGTACTTGCATATGTTGCCGTGGAAAAAAGACCATAAAGTAGTGTAAATTGTAGGAAGGCTTTGACAGATGGCCCAAAAATCGGTAGAAATATGACCTTACATCTTAATATTGAAGTTAAAGTTTTAGATTGTAGATATAGGAGCATAAAGATGGTTTCACTTACTAGAATTACAAGAAATAAGAGAAGTGCTAGAAAAAAGAAAATGGGTGCTAAAAGAAAAGCAGCAAACAGAAATAAAGGTACAACACCTAAGTTTGCAATCCACCCAGACAAAGAATAATTTTTAAAGTAATTGTTCATATTTCTAAAGGGGCCTTGTTTTTCAAGGCCCTTTTTTCGTTTTAGCTTATTCATGTGCAAAGACTCCTTCTTTCCAGAAGAGTGAATACTTCACTCGAATCTCTTCCAGGTTGTTTAGGACAAAGATATTTCCTTTTTCAAGACAGAGGTGGAAGACTTTGGTTTGCGTTGCTGCTTCATTGCAGTTTGAATACTCCTTTGTCACGCGATAGCTTTTCTTTGGCATGTGCGTTGCCATAATTTTTTCTAGAGTTTGTTGAATCTGTGGTGACTCGTTATTTGCAATAGTTAGTAGAACTTCTTGAGCATTAGAAGAGAAATTCAGAAAGAATAAGAGAAAGAGTGCAACAAATTTAAAATGTAATTTCATAAGGTCCTCGCTTGAAGGTGTTAACAGTTAGCTTTTTAGGAATGTAGTTAGGGGGTGTCGCTTTAATTTTTATATTCTTCGTTGAGAGTATTTTTTTAAGATCTCTGTCGAAGACCGAAACCTCGAATAGCTCCTCCCTTTCATCGAGAAGAATTTCCTTTTGTGCCATTCTTTTAATTATATAAGCTTTCTTAGCGAGGAGATGATTGCGTTGATCATAGAGTGATACTTCAGTAGTGTTATCTAAGTTCAAAGGGACAAGGAGCTCTAGCTTAAGTCTTAGGCTCGATTCGGCCAACTCAATCTTTTTTTCATCCGATATTTGAGATGAGGGTGTACTTAACAGAAGCACGAGTATATTCGAAAGAATTAAAGCGGCGCTAAATTTGTAAATGAGTTTTTTCTTCACTTTCGATTCAATCTCTTTTGGAAAGAGAATGCTTTCATTTAATTTTTGTCCATTCACTTTTGAAGTCCTTTTGTTTGTTTACTAATTCTGCTTGAGAGAAGTTAAAGTAGTTATAAGTAAGGGCCAAGAGAGCTAGTAGGATCGTAAGGGTAATGGCAATTTCGATGGTAGAGAAACCTCTTTCCAGACGAGCTTTGTTTTTGGCGATGTATAGTTGTTCTTGAGGTGAAAAATTGCATTTAGTTTTATGATCTCTGGGTTTTTGCCATTGATTGGAAGAATATGCTTTTTTATTTCCCATTTTTTCCTCGTTATTTTAGCTGTTCCATTGAAGTTTCTTATTAAGAGAAGGCCAGAAGTTTGGCCTTTGTAGGGAAAGCTTTTAACTATTTGAGCGATATTGAGATAGCTACAAGTGGACTTTAAAGAGAGAAATTTCATTAATGAAAAAGAGTAGTGGAGTTGTTGTGCCTTTTTCGTCGCTTCATAGGTCGCTGTAGCCGCTTGAACCCAAGGTCCAGGTGTATTCTTTGAAATAAAGCTTGCCGCAATAACTTTGTTATAATTGGCCATACTCTTCAAAAGAGAAGATGAGCTTATATAGGACTTCTTGAAGCATAAAAGAGCTTTCATTTGCTGATTCATTGATTCATGGTTTCTGAAATTTGAATAAATGAAATGTATGATGACCGCAAAAAAGAGAGTAAGGAATAAGGCCAAAAGCGGAGCTATTTGGCCTGATTGGTTGGAATTACTTTTTGTGATCAAGTAGAGTGACTTGCTTTTTTGCATAAACCTTCCAGTCTCTATATTGCTCATCACTTTTGTGATTCATAAAAATGACAAGCTTGAGCATGAGTAGAAATGAACTTAAAAACATAGTTGTAGAAAAGAAAAACTGAATCATTACAGTCTGACTCTTTGAGAAACTTTATTCGTCATATTGTTCACTCTCTTCTTTAAAACTTCTCCATACTTTCCAATGGCGGCTAAACAGAAGATTCCAACAAGGCTTGAGATGATGATGTATTCGAGAACGCCTTGTCCTTTTTGGTCTTTTAAAATTTTCCTTTTCATATTTTCTCCCAGTCGTGAAAGTCACAGGTGTGTTCTAAAGCAAAAGTGTGGCCAATTCATAAATGAAGAGAAGTGCTGCGATATGGGGAAGTTAATCATTTTTGAAGCATGAAAGTTGACCCTTTTAGTGTGGAGATTAACCTAGTAGGTAATAACTTCCTGTAATTAGATAAATTGCAGTTTTTTTAAGGCCCACTAAAATGGACTTATGGAAGATAAAACGAAAGTATATGTATTTGCAAAAAAAGAAGTGTTCACGATCTTTTTCATTATGATCGTTACATCATTTGTCTCGTTTCTATTGGGAGTAAAGGTAGGAGGCGAGTTCGCTATGAATGATAGCGGAATTAACTCACAAATGATGCAAGAAATGAAAAAGGTTGAGAAACCAATTGAGTTTAAATCGCAAGATGAAGAACTTGTCGAGAAAATGGTTGAAGAAAAAGCTCAACCGAAAACTGAAGAAACAGACAAATACAGAGAACAGATCAAAAAGAAAATTGAAGAAGAGTTTAAAATGGAAGATCAATCTTTCAACGAACCAACTTCAATGAAGACAGCTGATGAGAAAATGGAAACAGTCGCTTCTGCTCCAAAGGCAGAAGCAGCGAAAGAAGATGTTGTCGAAAAAGAGTATGTTAAAAAGAGTGAATGGAGTGGGAAGTACACGATTCAGTTGATGGCCGATAAATCAAAGCTAAAAACAGAAGAGTTTGCGCGTACAGTCACTGTTAGAGGTTATGATCCAATTATCTATGACGTCGACATCCCAGGACGCGGTGTTTATTACAGAGTTAGCGTTGGAGTATTTGATAGTGTTTCTGAAGCTAAAGAATTTGTATTAAAAAATAAGTCATTCTTTCAAGGTTCTGACTATCACTTTATGCCTTTTGAATAGGCGTTTTCATTAAATAATTTCAATGCTAAAATATTCTCCTACGTTAGGAGATTTTTTATGTCTAAAAAAGCTTATTGTTTAGTAATGGCCGGTGGTAAAGGCACTCGTTTTTGGCCAGAATCAACAAAGCAAAAACCAAAACAATATTTAACTTTAACTGGTGATCGTCCGCTTCTCGCTCAGACACTCACTCGATTTGATAATCTCGTTGGTTTTGATGATCGCTATATTGTAACAGTTAAAGAACAAGAAAAGCTTGTTGAAGCAGCAAGTTTAGATCTCTCTCCTAAAGAAAATATTATTTTTGAACCTGCTGGAAGAAATACAGCTCCTTGTATTTTATTATCTTTGGCAAGGCTTATAAAAGATGGCGCATCTGATGATGATCTTATTGTCGTTGTTCCCTCTGATCATGTTATTTTAAATACAACTGGTTTTCAGTCGACAATTACTAAGGCGATGGAAATTGCAAAACTTAGAAAAGAAATTGTTACGATTGGAATCGTTCCTCATTTTCCGCATACTGGTTTTGGCTATATTCAGCGTGGTGAGCAAGTTGAAAATGGTTATCGTGTAGAGCAATTTAAAGAGAAACCTGATTTTGAAACTGCTAAGGCTTACTTAAGCTCAGGAAATTTTTACTGGAATGCGGGAATGTTTGTCGCTCCAATTTCTGTTTTTAAAGAAGAGCTTGAGTTACATTCTCCTGAGATTTCAAAGTTCTTCAATCCACTGCTTGAAAATCTAAATGATGATCAAAAGTTGTCTGAAATTTATAATTCTATTCCAGAGGACTCAATTGATTATGCGGTTATGGAAAAGTCTGAGAAGGTAAGTGTTTGTCCTGCTGAGTTTGATTGGAATGATCTTGGCTCATGGGATGCTCTTGAATCAGTAATTGAAGATCAAGATGAAAATACAATTGTTCAGTCCAAGGGACATTACTTTGAAAATGCGAAAGGAAATATCGTTTTTACGCCTGATCGCTTTGTTTCTCTAATTAATGTTGATGATCTCATTGTAGTTTCTAATGAAAAGTCAGTAGTCGTTCTACCTAAGAAGGATTCGCAACGAGTAAAGAATATCGTCGAGTTTTTAAAGAAGTCTGATCTAGGAGAAGATTTACTTTAATGATTAGCTAGAAAAATCTTTTTGATCTCTTCAAATGTTGGAAGTTTCAACTCGAGTGAAGGGATCGCCTCTTTGATCATCTTGTGAAAATCTTCTGCCCCTTTCGCTCCAAAGCTTGCCTTTTGTACAATCGGGTAGATTTCTTCACGACTAAGATCCGTTTGATCTATAATTTTATGAAGGTAGAAACTTGATAGATAAGTAAAATTCTCTTTTACTCTCTCTTCCATTCTATCTGTGTGAACAACAAGGTTTTCAATTGTCGAGTCAAGTCTCTCAAGAGAGTAGAGAACAAGTCCCATCGCATCTGGTAGGTACATTCTTTCTGCAGAGCTGTGAGAAATATCTCGTTCATGCCAAAGAAGGGTATTTTCAAGAGCAATGTGAATATGTGAGCGTAGAATACGCGCTATTCCTGATAGGTTTTCACCGCTAATCGGATTTTTCTTATGAGGCATTGTTGATGAGCCTTTTTGTCCTTTAGAAAAGCCCTCATGAATTTCTCCAACATCACTTCTATGAAGATGACGAATCTCTATACAAAGTCTTTCAAGGGCGGCACCATAAAGAGCGGTGATAGAAATAAGTTTTGCTAGACGATCTCTTGGAATAACTTGTGTTGAACAATCTTCAACTTTAAGTCCAAGAGCATGGGCCGCTTTCTTTTCAACGTCCTTTGTTAAGATCGTATAGTTTCCAACGGCACCACTAAATTGAGCCGTTAGTTCCTTATGATAAAAGTCTTTGAGATCTTGGTATCTTCTTTCAAATTCAAAGTAGTGGCCCATAAGTTTTTGTGAAAAACTCATTGGTTCAGCATACATTCCGTGGCTTCTACCAATTGTTAAAGTATTAGCGTGTTGGTTTGCTTTTTCTTTAAGGGTCTTAAGAAGTTTCTCAAAGCTAAGTAAAATAAGATCGAGTGATTCTCTTACTTGAAGGCTTAGCGCCGTATCTATGATGTCACTAGATGTGACTCCATAGTGAAAGTATTTTGAAACATTGGGGTCTACTTGCTCAGTTATAGAGCTGCAAAAAGCAATGACGTCATGTCTTGTCGTCTTTTCTATCTCGTGAATACGAGAAAGATTAATTGTCACATGGTCAAAAGCATCTGAAGTTTTATTTGGAATCATCTTTTCGCTTTCGAGAGCTTTTAAGAGTTCAATTTCAACTTGAAGAAATTTTTTAAATTTATTCTCTTCTGTCCAAATTTGAGAGATCTCTTTTTTCTCGTAGCGAGGGATCATATGAATTCCTTTAAAAGTAGATTGAAGCTTCAATTCCTAGAGTCACCCATGTGGCCACGAAGCTATCACTGATTGTTTGCCCTTCTTCAAGATCTCTTTTAAAGACATTGAGATGGTAATCAGCTTTAAGTCCCATTTGAAAACTCTGAGTCATCCTCTTATAGATACCATAACTTGCTTTTAGTCCATAGCCTGAAAAACTGGCATCACCAACACTTGTTGTGGCATAAACAAGGTGACTTGAAATCGTATCAAAGTAACTAGGTGAGTTGATAAAGTCTTGAATGAGAGTTGATCTCAACTTAAGCCCAACTCCAAATTGTGTGATCGAAACTGTATCGTTTTCAAAGTCGATAGTTTGATCACTAAATGCAGATTCATTAATTGAGCCAATTTCTTCAATTTTTGTTGTCAATTGACCAGCATAGAAATCTAAATAATATCTATTCATCTTCTTAGCTAGACTTGCTTCAAAACCAGAGAGTTCTACTGCATTGAAAAGGTCTCCATTGATATTGTAGGCACCACTTAATACCCAATTGTCATCGCTTGTTGAGTGCTCGAAAGTGAGTCCTGTTTGGTCGTTAATAGACTTAAGGACAAGTTCGCTATCGAGAACCTCTTCATTAACTTCTTGGCCTTTGGCCATAGAAAAGGTAATCACGAGTAAAAAGAGTAGGACGATTACATTTTTCATATTTTACCTCTTCACCGGCTTAGCTAATTTTTCAAAATTTTGACCAGGAAAGTCTTCAAGTCCAATTGCTTTGGCGAGAAGAATTTTTTCTTGGGTATGGAGGAATTTATTAATTTCTAATTCCTTTCTCGCTTCAATAAGTTCTTCAAGAGCGAGGTGGTAATCATTATAAGAGGTTCTCTTATTGAGGTAATTCTCTAGAGCCGCATCGAAACTCTTTTGTAGAGTAGGAATATTGGCCTCTAGGATTGCGATAAGGTTTTGGAATTTTTGAATCTTTTTATAGCTTTGTTTTATCGAAGAATGAGCACTTCTTGTGTAAGCATCTTTTTGCTTATAGGCTAAAATTTTATTAACTTCAGCTAATTCTCTTTTTCTACGATTGAGAAGACCATCTTTTCCTGTCAGTGCCCAACTGGCATTGATACTTGCGACGACTTCAACATCATTATTATTTGTCCCTGTTGAAAATGTCGTGCTAGCTTGGCCGTTGCCAAAAACATGATTGTAAGCTCCAAGTTTTACTGAGATTTTAGGAAGGGGAAGATCTTCTCTTCTTGTAATCTCTTCACTTCGAATTGAGTTTTCAATTGATGTTTTAGCATCGAGAACTGCTGGGTTGTGTTTTTTAGCAAGGCTAAGTGATTCGTTATAAGAAAGGCGAAGCTTTTCGTAATTGACTTCATCTTCTAATACATATTCTGTTCCAACATCATCACCAAGTAGCTCCGCTAATTGTTCAGCTGCAATTTGTGTATTTGCCTTAGCTTCGTGATAGGCCCTTTGAGCAATAAGATACTCTGATCTTGCTTGGTAGTATTGTTGAACATTAATCTTTTTTACAGAGGCCTTTTCTTTATTTAAACGGTAAATGAAAGAAGCGTGTCTGAGCTGGTCTTTCGCGGCATCTTGAATTTGAAAGAGTTGATAGAGATTGAAATATGAGATGATAATACTATGTTTTAAGTCGCGCTTTTGCTCGTTGAGTTTTTCTTTCTCTCTAAAAAATGTGTTCTTTGTATTAAGGTAGGCGAGATAGTCTTTACCCCAATTAAAAAGCGTATAGTCATCAAATCCAAGAGAGAGGGTTCCAACTGTTGCTTTACTGGTTTCGCCTGTTTGACTGTTACCACTTGTAAGTGTTGTTATTCTTTGTTCTTCAGTCGTAAGATTTAGAGAGAGCTTTGGCATCCAAAAACTTTCTTTATCATCTTCGAAATTAAGATCGAGTAGACTAAGTTGATAGTCGCGAACTTTTTGAAGGTGATTCTTTCTAAGCCCCTGCTCAATGGCCGCTTGGAGACCAAGAGACTTAATGCTTGATGGACCATCAAGAGATTTCTCTTTCAGCTGCTCTTGAACATAGAGTTCTTCTTTTGAAAGATTGCTCTCAGTTGATTGGGCGTGAATGATTTTTGGACTTATTAAAAAGAGCCCACTTAATAACAGAGTCGTTGTTGTTTTCATTTTCATAGTGTGTGTTGTGCGTTTCTCAATTTTTATTTAAGAAAATTTTATCGGGCGAGTGGGGCGATGAAAAGTTGCATCATGGCAAAATGAGCGGAATTTAGAGGTTTTTTATAAAGAAATTCCTGGACACCCTTGACGCACAATGCCTTCTTCTAGCCGACTGATCTTGAGAGTCGCTAGTTCGAGCTCATTTTGTATATGTCGCTCCGTGTTGATCAATTTCTTTTTTACACTTTTTTTATTGTCTGGAGTGATGCCTTGAAGCTTGCGATTTCTGGCAAGTAGGGATTGATAGCGCTGTTTTAAATTAATTTTCTCGATTCTCTTGTCTCTTAGTGAGTTGCAACGACGCGTAATCGAAGGATCGGTAATAACAGATCGCTTATAATCTCCGGCAAAAGAGATTATAATCGGGGCAAGATAAATAGCGGAAAAAATAATTATTTTTTTCATCATGTATATTTTAACAGACCTTTGCACCAAGGTGTAAGAAGTGTTAAATTATGCCCTTCGTGAAAAGGGAGTTTTATTTTGGAAAAGAAGAGAGTTCTTACTCTTATTCCTGCTCGTTTTGCTTCTTCTCGGTTTCCAGGGAAACCCTTGGCACTCATCTCTAAAAAATCCATGATCCAAAGAGTTTATGAAAATTGTGCAAAAGCACAGGCTTCGGATATTGATTTTGTAACGGCCGTCGTAACAGATGATGATCGAATTGAAGAACATGTTAAGGAATTTGGTGGAGTCGTTGTTAGAGTAGATGATGATGTCGTCAGTGGTTCTGAAAGAATCAGTTTAGCCTATGAGCGTTTTTATGCAGATCAGTCTTTTGATCTTATTATCAATGTTCAAGGAGACGAGCCACTCCTAAAAAGTTCCTTGATTGAAGATCTATCTAAATTCCATCTTGAAAGTTCTTATGAAGTTACAACTGTTGTAAAAAAAGAGAACGGTTTAGATGGAGATTTTCTCGATCCGAATAAAGTAAAGGTAATCTACACTCCTGAAATAGGTAAGTGTCTCTATTTTTCTAGGGCCCAAATCCCATTTGATAGAGATTCAACAAATGGAAAAACTCACTGGTTCTTGCATGTGGGAGTTTATTCTTACCGTCCAGAATGTTTAAAGCAATTTTGCCAAGCTGCTCCCTCTCGCTTTGAGATGCTAGAGAAGCTTGAACAGTTGAGAGCTCTCGAGCTTGGAATGAACATAGGGGCCATTGAAACAGATATGACATTATTAGGTGTTGATACGCCAGAAGATATTGAGAGACTTGAAGGAGTTTTGCGTGAGCAAGAAAAGTAACAAAAAGTACATTTTTATTACTGGAGGGGTTTCCTCATCACTTGGTAAAGGGTTAGCTGCTGCCAGTATTGCTGCTCTTTTAGAAAGAAGAGGGATTAAGATTAATATGCTTAAAATGGACCCTTATATTAACGTTGACCCAGGGACGATGAGCCCGACTCAACACGGGGAAGTTTTTGTTACTGATGATGGAGCCGAAACGGATCTTGACCTTGGTCACTATGAGCGTTTTACATCATTAACTCTTTCAAAAGAGAGTAACTTCACAACAGGTCAAGTTTATCTTCGTGTTATTGAAAAAGAAAGAGAAGGTGAGTACCTTGGAAAAACTGTTCAAGTTGTTCCACATGTTACAGATGAAATTAAAAGAAGAATTCACGTGGCAGCTGAGAACGCTGATCTTTTGATTGGTGAAATTGGTGGAACGGTAGGTGATATTGAATCCCTTCCATTTGTTGAATCAATTCGTCAGTTTGCTCACGATGTTGGACATGAAAACGTACTCTTCGTCCATCTTGTTCTCATTCCTTATCTCGATGCCGCTGGAGAGTTGAAGTCAAAACCGGCGCAGCACTCTGTAAAGGAATTGCGTTCCCAGGGGCTTTTTCCAAATGTTATTATTTGTCGTTCTGATCGTGGAATTGACCAATCAATTATTGATAAAATTTCTCTTTTTTGTAACGTTCCAAAAGACAATGTTTTTCAGTCAGTAGATCTTGATTCTATTTATAAAGTTCCACTAAATTTTCATAATCAAGGACTTGATCAAAGAGTTACAGAGCTTCTTGGAATTTGGGCAGCAACGCCAAAAGTTAAAGACCTTGAGAAAGTTGTCTACAATTTTGAAAACCCACTTAGAAAAGTGCGTATTGGAATTGTTGGAAAGTATACTGAACTTGTTGAATCATATAAATCCCTTGATGAGGCACTAAAACATGGTGCTTTAGCTAACCAGCTTCAACTTGAACCGGTTTATATTGATGCTGAAGATTTAGAAGACGAGAATAAAGTAGATGATATTCTAGGCTCTGTTCAAGGTATCCTCGTTCCAGGCGGATTTGGTCAAAGAGGAACTGAAGGAAAAATTAGGGCCATTCAATACGCAAGAGAAAATAAAGTTCCATTCTTTGGAATTTGTCTTGGAATGCAGCTTGCGATGATTGAGTTTTGTAGAAATGTTGTCGGTCTAGAAAGAGCGACATCTGAAGAATTTGAATCAGGTGGAGATCCTGTCATTCACTATATGGAAGGCCAGTCGAAAGAGGGCTCTAAAGGTGGATCAATGAGACTTGGTGCTTATGATTGTACTCTTTTAGAGGGAAGTCTTGCTCGTCAAGTTTATGGTGAAGATGACATCTCAGAAAGACACAGACATAGACTTGAAGTGAATAACTTTTATGTCGATAAAGTAGATAAAGCTGGTATGATCATATCAGGAACAAATAAAGAACTCGGCCTTGTAGAAGTAATTGAAATTAAGGATCATCCTTACTTTATTGCTTGTCAGTACCATCCAGAATTTAAATCTAGACCGTACTCACCACATCCACTCTTTAAAACTTTTGTAGAACAGGCGGATAATCATGGAAAAAAATAAATTAGACCTTTTTATTGGATCATGTGTTTTAGAAAGCGAACAACTCGCGATGACAATTGCTGAAACACTTAAAAAAGATTTAGAAGAATTCGAGGATAAGATTAATCTTTCTTTTAAAGGAAGCTTTGATAAAGCTAACCGCTCATCAATTTCTTCTTACCGTGGACCAGGTATCGAAGAGGGGCTTCGCATTTTAGAAAAAGTAAATTCTGAATTTGGATTGCCAACAATTACAGATTTTCACAGCCCTGATCAAGCTGATGCTGTTGCTAGTGTTGTCGATACACTACAGATTCCAGCGTTTCTTTGTCGCCAAACAGATATGATTGTCGCTGGTGCTGAGGCTTGTCAAAAATTCGGTCGTCAATTGAAAATTAAAAAAGGGCAATTCCTCTCTCCTGAAGAGACGGGAAATATCGTTGATAAAGCCTCTTCTATTGTTCCAAAAGAAAGAATCCTTCTCACCGAAAGAGGGACTTCATTTGGATATAATAATCTCGTTGTTGATATGGCGAGTTTTCAAATTATGAAGAGCTTTGGTGTTAGAGCTATTCACGATGCTACACACTGTGTTCAACGTCCAGGAGGTCTGGGCAAGACAACTGGTGGAAAGCGTGAACAAATTGTTGTTCTTGCGAAGGCCGCTATTGCTGCAGGTGCAGATGGTGTTTTTATGGAATGTCATCCAAATCCTGATCAGGCCAAAAGTGATGCTTCAACAAGTCTTGATCTTAAAAAGATTAAAGGTATCGTTGAAACTCTATTAAAGATTTACGAGGTTGTTTAATGCTTGAAAGAGATGAACTTTTAGATGTTGCAAAGAAGTTTGAAGAGAAACTCAAAAAGATTAAGTGCTGTGCATTTGATATAGACGGAGTTTTAACTAATGGCCAAATTTGGTTCGATGAAGGTCCAAATGGTTTTAACCGAATGTTTCATACTCATGATGGATATGGTTTAAAACTTCTTATGAGAGCAGGTTTGAAAGTAGGAGTCATCTCAGGAGGTAAATCTCTAGGTGTTGAAAAAAGATTTGAAGAAAATCTAAATCTTGATTTCGCATTTCTTGGAAATGAAGATAAGAGAGAGGCCTATAAAAGTGTTCTCGATCTTGGCTTTAAAGATGAAGAAATTCTCTATATGGGAGATGAATTTTTTGATCTTCCTCTTCTTATGAGATGTGGATTTGCTGCAACAACAAAAGAAGCTAGCATAGAAGTTCAAAAGAGAGTTGATTATGTAAGCACAACTCCTGCAGGACTTGGGTGTGTTCGTGAAGTTATCGATGTACTTCGATACGCTCAAGGAATTTATCCAGAAGTTCTCGACTTTGACGGGCAACCGATTTCATTTAAATAATTATTCTGCCCTAAACTTTTAGGGCAAATTTTTTACACGATATATGTATCAACTTATCTTCATCTTTTTTTCTGTCTTTTTTTCTTTTGATTCCTTGTCAAAAGATCAATTTGTAATGAATTACTATTACAATTATCCTCCTTTATCATGGAAGGAAGAGGGAAAGATGAAGGGGATCTTTGTCGATGTGGCCGATGAAGTTTTCAAAAGTAGAATGAAAATTGAAATAGATCATCGCGGTTACCCTTGGGCAAGGGCCCAGAAACTTGTTGAAACAGCAAGAGCTGATGGTTTCATTACAATGCCTAGTAAAGAGAGAAAATCTTATTCTCTGGTCAATCGTATTCCGGTAGTAACGAGTAAGATGCAAGTTTTCACTGGAATGAAAAACCCAGATAAGAAAAAAATAGCCAAGCAAGTGCGCTCAATTTCAGACTTAAAAGATTATCGAATTGTCTTCTATCTTGGAAGTGGTTGGGCCAAAACTCGACTACATAATATGGATGTTATGTGGGTAACAAATATGGAACAAGTTTTTAAAATTTTAACTTTAAATAGAGCGGATGTCTTTATCGAGTCAAATTATCTCGTGGACTACCAGATGAAGGCCAAAGGCAAGGACTGGTCAGTGGAGAGTTTACCGATCATTCTTGATGAAATTGATTTTCATTTTCATATTCAAAAGAAATCCCGTTTCAAACACTTAATCAAAGATATTGATAAACATCTTCGCGCTATGAAGGCTGATGGTACTCTCGATAAAATTATAAGAAAATATCGTTAACTTAATTCTGAAGGTATTCTAATTTCAAAAGTCGATATATTGTCATGACGATTAAATTGAATATCACCTTTCAAGGTTTTGAGTAGTGTTCGACATTGAGTAAGACCAATTCCTAGGTGACCAGGACCTTTTGTCGAATAGAAAGGGGAGAACATCTTTTCTTGATCACTTTCAATTAAAGGCATTCCGTTATTACTTATAGAAAGGATGAGGTCTTTATTCTCTTTTTTTGCCGAAATAACAATCTTTGGATTTTCAATTTCTTGTTCATGAAATGCTTCAACAGCATTATAGAGAAGATAGACAAAGCACTGCATAAGCGTTGAATTCATTGTCTTTATATTAATGTCTCGATCAAAGTCTTCTTCGATCTTGATTCCTTTGTTTTTTATATTGATCTTACAAAAAACTAAACTATTGCGAATAAAAGTTTCGACATTAAATTCTTCAATACGGTCTTCTTTTTGCTTTCTACTAAAAATAAGAAGTTTTTGAATGATTTCTCTTGTTCTATCAATTGCACAGTCAATATTTTCAATGTAATTGAGGACTTTTTCACTATCTTCTCCAAGGACATCAGAGAGTGAATCGATTCTCTCTTCAAGAATACTCGCCGAGAGGCTGATAATTCCAAGAGGGTTATTTACTTCGTGGGATAGTCCTGCTGCAAGTTGTGAAATCATGTCCATTTTATGTTCATGTATGGCCTGACATCTTTGCTCATCAAAGGCCTGAACTTCATAAGATGACTGACTCGCATCAACGGCTTGGGCCACTGTTAAGTTTTCACTTGTTTTATAAGTATAAAACTTGAAGTGTCTTTGGACGCCTCTGAGTTGTAGAGTGATCACTTCGTTAGAGATAATCTTTTCAAAGATATTCGTTTTATAACCATTAAAAAGTAATTCGATATCGTCACCAAGGTGATTTTCAGACAATTCAAAGAACTCTTTTGCATTGGAATTGAAGTAAGTTAGTTCGTTGTCTCCATTCCAGCAAATAACGGGAAGGGGAGCATTATCTAAAATAGTTTTTGCTGTCTCTATAGAAAGATTCACGATCACCTCAGAAAGATATATTTATTTTTTTAAACTTTTCGGAATAATTTTATGAAATCTCAAGAACTTAAGTGATTTTTTTTAGTCTGTAGAAAACCCTAGAATCATTCAATTTTCAGGTAAAATAAAGTAATATAATCAGATAAACAAAAAAATAGGTGAATACCATGGCCGATACACAAAAATTAAAAGATTTGCTTGATGCCGAATATACTTGGCCCTCGCACTATACGTTTAAATTTGTTGTCAAAGAAGAACATATTGAACTTTTTAAAGAGACGGTTGATCACGATAATTTTATGGAAAGACCCTCACGTACAGGAAAATATGTAAGTATGACATTTAAAAAAATGATGAACTCTAGCGAAGAGGTCATTCTACTTTATGAAAGTGTCTCAACAGTTCCTGGAATTATTTCTCTTTAATCATTTTCAAAGGATTGATTATGAAAAAGCACAAGGTTGCGCTAGTCGTAGGAGCAGGTGCCTTTGGTACAAGTATTGCTTCTATTCTCGCTAATAATTTTGATAAAGTAATTTTAAAAGTCAGATCGACTGATGTTTATGAGTCGATTAAAGAAAATTGTATTAACGATGTTTACCTACCTGGGCTGCAATTAGCTGCAAATGTGGATGCTGCACTTACATGGGATGAAGTTGATGCTCATAAGATGGATGATCTGGAATTGATTGTCTCAGGTCTACCAACTTCTGCAATTGGCCCTTTTTTCAAAGAGAACTTTGATCGATTCGAAAAATATCTTGAAAGAGATATTCCAGTTGTCTCACTTTCTAAAGGTATTGATCCTATTTCATTAGAGCTACCGGACGACCTTTTCTTTGACCTCTTCAATAATTATAAAGAATTATTTTGTTTTCTATCTGGGCCGAGTTTTGCAAAAGAAATCATGCAAGAGCAAATCACACTCGTTACTCTTGCTGGTCGCTCAAAAAAAGTTCTAACGCAAGTTTCTCATATGATGGAGACTCCTTATTTTAAAGCTCTTCAGAGCTATGATGTTAAAGGTGTTTTGTTAGGCGGTGCTTTAAAAAATGTCATTGCTATTGCAGGTGGTATTATTGAGGGTCTTGGTTTTAACCATAACACTCGTGCTGCTCTGATTACGCGTGGAATTGTAGAAATGCTTCGCTATGGGAAAGTTTTTAATGCACGTCCTGAGACGTTTTATGGACTTAGTGGAATGGGTGATCTTATTCTTACGACAACGGGTGGCCTTTCTCGAAATAAACAATTTGGTATTGAAATTGCTAAGGGGCGAGCACCGCAAGAGATTATTGAATCTCAACGTACGGTTGTTGAGGGATTTAAGACCACGAAGGCCGCTCACTTTTTATCTGAAAAGTATGAAATTCGCGCACAGATATTTAATGGATTGTATGAGGTGCTTTATGAAGAAAAGCGCCCAATGGAAGTCATTAAGCGCATTATGAAATCACCATCAAAATTTGAATTAGATTAGTTTAAAGTCTTTTCAAGCTCTTTGATAGAAAGTGTTTCACCGAGATTGATGAGTTCTCCCTTTGAGTTGATTACGAAATAGGCGGGAACTCCAACCATTCCATTTTTCTTTAACCACGATCCAATTTTTTCATCTCTTCTTGTCCAATCAGCAAGAAGAAGTTTCACATTTTTCTTTTTCACTAGTTCATGAAAGCTTGCAGTATCAATGACAAGTTTCTCATTAACTTTACAAGTGAAGCACCATTTTGCTGTAAAGTCGACGAAAGTAAGTTGTTTTTGCTCTTTAGAAGAGTTCATTTTTGCTTCACTCCATTCTTCCCAATCAAGACCTCCTTGTCTCTTATCGAGAACAATTTGATTAACCGATTGATCTATTACAGGAGTTTCTTTTGTTAGGAGAACATTGGCCGCCAGAGCAATTGTTACGATTGCAAAAGGCAGAACAAAAAGTTTTCTCTTTGTAATATGCTTAAGCATATAGATGCTAAAGAAGATAAGAACGAGAGTTGTATTTAGCTTTAAAAGTGGGATTGATGAGGTTGTAAGGGCCCCATAGACATCCAATAGCCAAATAACAGTAAGAATAAGAGTGAGAGCGAGAAACTTCTTAAGGTGTTCCATCCAGTGACCTGGTCTAGGTAGGAAGGCGATAAGTTTTGGGAAAATCCCTGTTAGAAGAAATGGAAATGAAAGTCCAAGACCGATACTTAGAAAAACGAGAACAATTGCTGTTGTGCTTGAAGTAAAAGCAAAAGTTAGTGCTGTACCTAAAAATGGAGCACTACATGGAGTCGAGAGAATTGTTGCTAGAATTCCGCTTAAAAAGTCTCCTGAATATGTATTTCTAATTTCTACGTTACCTAGTTTCGATCCTCCCGGAGTTCTCACTTCAAAAAGTCCAAAGAGGTTTAGGGCCATAACGAAAATAACAATAACCATAATGGCCACAAACGGTGGAGATTGAAGTTGGAAGCCCCAGCCAATATTTGCTCCTGCTGCCTTTACTGCAACGACAACGGCTGCGAGAGCGAGGAATGTTGCAAGGACTCCAAGAGAGTAGAAGAGGTTATGCTTAAAAATTGAAGCTCGACTCTCATCACTATGGCGAATAAGACCAAAGAGCTTAAGAGAGATTACAGGTAGTACACATGGCATGAAATTTAGAATTAGACCGCCAATAAAAGCAAGTAAGAGATAGTAGAGAAAAGTATTACCTCCTGATTCAGAAGTATCGGAAGTGATGACTTTATCTGATTGCTCAACTTCAATCTTTTTATCAGTTGATACTTGATTGTTGATTCTTTGAACAAGACTAAAGAATGATTCTGTTTTTTCTGCTTGATCTAAACTAACTGTCGTGAAGGTCTTCTCAACGATGCTTACTTCCTTTGTTTTAGGATCAGCGTAGAGAAATTTGAGTTTGTAGGGACGATCTAATTTTCCATTTGATGGGTAGGGAATTACAGGTTCAACGTATTCACCATCCCATTCTATTTTATATTTTGCATAAACATTATTCTTTTTATCTTTAAATAGTTCTTCTCTTTTAAAGCTAAATGGTGAAATTGGATAAGGCGTTAGTAAATTCATATTACTCATCAATTGATCTGCGCTTACATCTGAAAGATTGTAGAAGAGTATTAATGAGGGAACATTTGGGTTTGAGTCTTTAGCTAGAATGAGATCGATTTCAGCTGGAAATTCTTTTAACTTTGGGAGTTGATTAAAGCGACTTTCTAAAACTTGCCCTTCAGCAGTAAGATTCTTTGTATCTGTTGTTTCAAAAATATTATTAGCAAAATTCCCTTCGATCGTAGCTTGTCCTGGAATACAGATATGCTTACAGACGAGCCAAGTTGAGTGGATTTTAGCACTTCCGTTGAGTGCTTCTTTTGGAAGTTTATAAAATAGACTATAAAAACCATCGTAACCAAAAGCAAGAATATCTCCTTTTTCGATGTATCTTTTTGGCACCGGCCATTCTAATTGTTCTAGTTTAATTTCTTTCCCATCGACAGAGATGTCAGAGCTAATTGGAAGTCCTGCATCTCCAGGGTTTTTCCAGTATGTATGCCAGTGTGGAAAGTTTTTATAATTGAGCGATAAGTAGAATTCACCATTTATCTGAGCCGTTTGAACTCCAAATTCAACAGGCGTTTTTGGTACCTCTTCTTCTGGTTGATAAGCCCCGCCTGTTGCGAGGGTCGAAAAACTTAAAAGTAGGGTGAATAAAATAGTGCTTAAACTTCTCATGAACATCTGTCCTCTTCGCTAATGAAATACCTTTTTATGTTAGCAAAGTTATGTGAGATAATCATCTTGAAGGAAATTATTTGACTAAGAATTGACATGTTTGCTTTGTTAACTTTCTTTTAGCAGACACAATAGTGTTATTTGGGAGGAAATTTGCATTTTCCAAGAAGAATTGTTTGTCTTACTGAAGAAGCTGTCGAGGTTCTTTTTGCCCTTGGGGAGGGGGATCGTGTGGTTGGTGTTTCTGCTTACGTTGAAAGACCTGCAGAGGCAAAGAAATTGCCTGTCGTTTGTGCTTTTACAGGTGGAAATGTAAAAAAAGTGCGAGATCTCAATCCTGATTTAGTACTTGGTTTTTCTGACATTCAAAAAGATTTTGCAAGAGATCTCATTGGTGCTGGCCTCAATGTTTTTATCGCTAATCATCGCTCGATTGAGGAGATTCTCTCTTATATTCGTCTGATTGCAAATATGGTTGGAAAGCAGGAGGAAGGGGAGCTTTATCTTGAGCAAATCGAGCTTAAAATAGAGAAGGCGAGAGCATTTGCAAAGTCGCTCACTAAAAGACCAAAAGTTTATATTGAAGAGTGGGATGAACCTCGAATATGTGCAATTCGCTGGTTTCATGAACTTGTTGAACTTTGTGGTGGAGACTCTATCACTAAGGATCAGTCGATGGGTTCATTGGCCAAAGAGCGTTTTATTGAAGACCAATTCGTTATCGATGCAAATCCTGATATTATTTTAGCCTGCTGGTGTGGCAAAAAAGTTGATAAGGAGTCTATCGCTAACAGAGAGGGCTATAGTGAGTTAGAGGCCGTTAAGAGGGGGAATATCTTTGAACTTGATCCTGCTGTTTTTTTACAGCCTGGACCTGCGCCGCTGGTTACTGGGATAGACACGCTCTGTGAGATCTTTTCGTCTTGGGTAAAGACAAGTCCTTGATTTTTATAAGGTGACTTCAATAAATACATTTGATGTAACTATTTCATTTTAACGATGTTTCGCTCGTCAAACTTTCGTTTCGTGTAACAATTAGTTCATGAGACTTAGGTACTTTTTAACCATTCTTTTGATGACACTTTCACTGCAATCTTGGGCCGTTGAATCGAGTTGTTTTAAATATATTCGTGTTCTTTCAAAGTCTCTTGAAAAGACGCTGCCTGAAAATGCTAAGTCATTAGGGAGTTTAATTAGTGGAGATGAAGTTCAACTTTCAAAACTCTATGAATTATTTGATCTTTTAAAAGCACAAGAGGAAACATACCTTGATACCTATATAAACAGAAGCAAGTCAAAGAGGTCCTTCAGTGAAAAAGAATTAGAGTACGTTAGAAAGACATTTAAGTTGGATAATCTCTCTGATGAAGATGTTCAAACATTTTATGCCAATGAAATTTATCGTCTTTACTCGTTTGTGGACTTTTCAATTCATGAGTATAAGGCCATTGAGTCTGTTGATATTTCAAAATTCTCTAAAGAAGAGCTTGATCATGTACGTAAGGTATTGATTCTTACTTATCAATCCACTATAAAGTCATCCAATATTCGTGCACTAGGTATGGATTCTCATTCACTTCATTCACAAATTGAATCCCTTTCATTTGAGAGCATTGAAGTATTGCTTAAAAGTTATGACCTTGTTTCGGTCGATCAATTTGATTCAGCGAAATCTCTTCTTTTAAACTCAGGTTTCCAAAACTCAGATGCCATCATCAGAAACTTCCAAGACTCAAAGATGGGTTTAAGCAATTGCTGTAAAGAGGGGGACGGTTGTCTTTTTTGCCCTAATAACCTCGGTCTTCGCTCTAAGAATAAGAAATAAATACACCTAAATATCCGATTCTATGGATGAAGTAGGTCCTTTTTTCCTATCACTCACTTTTTACTAAATGATTTTGTCAAAAATCCGAACAGTTTATTGAAATGGGTGTCAATGGATTAAGGAACGTGTCCATGAAAAGTATGATGAATTTATTTTTAATGACTATGATCGCAGCTCTCTTCACATCGTGTGGAGCCGTAGACTTTATGGAACAAAGAGCAGCTTATTACAATCGACTCGAGGATAAGAGTTATGCTCTTCTAAAAGAAAATGAGCAACTTAAAATTGAGACGGCAAGATTAAAGTCTAAAGTGAAAACCTTGGAGAGCAAGAATTACTATCTTGAAGGTCAGATTCAGAGCTTAAAAAAGGGAATCACTGAAGAGAGGCCAGGAAGAGGATTAGCTAGTGTAAAAATGGTTGATTCAAATGACATGGTTAAATTTGATATTTACAAGTGGAAGCCTGAAGAGATTCTCGCCGTTGCTGATAAAGAATTTAACATGAAGAACTTTGAGAAATCTGCTCAGTTCTATAATACATTTGCAATTAAATATCCAAGTTCAAAATCTAAAGATGACCACTTTCTTTTTCAAGCAGGTGTAGCCTCTTATGAATCAGGAAAGCATTACGAGTGGACGTTGAAGCACCTTCAAACACTTGTTAAAAACTATCCAACGAGCCAGTACTATCTTGGTGCTAAGTTATGGATTGGGTTAACTTATTTAAAATTAGGTGATGAAAAGAATTTCTTTGGCACTGTGGAAGAATTCAGAAAGAAGTATAGAAACACGCCAGAATGGCAAATATTGAGTCCGCACTATGAAAAGATTGTTCAAAAATATAAGAGTAATTAGTCTTCTCTCCCTCTTGATAAGTTTTTCTGCTGTCGCAGCGACAGAGAAGGGACTTGTCGTTAATTTGATGGGAAAGGCCTTTGTTACGAGAAACATCGATGGTAAATCAACGATGATTGAGCTTCGCGAAGGTGATGCTCTTTTTGAGTTTGATGAAATATTCACAGAAGTTGGATCACAACTTTCGTTTCGTGATAATTATGATCACGACTTTCATTTATCTGGATCTGGTTATCTTATTGTTATGAATAGGGCATTAGAATTAAAAGGTGGATACCTTTGGGTTCGCTCGTATTCAAAGCGTAATGAAGATTTTATGGTTTCAACTGTAAATGCCCACACTCGCTATGACAGTAGTGACTTCATTATTTCTTTTGATCAAGCAAGTGGTAAAACACAAGTTATGGCATTAAAAGAAGATGTTGAGTTTGCCAATTCAATCCACTCTTATCTTAAATTAAGTGTCGATGCTGGAAAGTTCTCTTTTATCTCTGAGAACTATGAGAATGGGGCACCAAGAAATCCGACACCAATTGGAGAAGCAACTTATAGAAAGGTTCTAACGCTTTTTGATGGAGTTGATAAAGAGTTTGAAAAAAGAGGAAGAAGACAAATCGTTAAAAAAGAAATGAAAGGTTCATCTCCTTCAATGAAAGAGCAAGTTGATTCAAAAAGAACACCTGCTTCTGCCAATGAAATGGCAACAGAGCCTGGTACAATGATTTATGTTAAGTCTCCAAAGAATACAATGTACAAAGATCTTTTGATTGAAAAACTCAAAAAAGAAGCTCAGTCAAAGCCTAAGAAAGTAACTAAACACAAAGTGTTCAAACCTGACTACAAGACAAAGTCGGGTGTTGCTGTGAGAATATTTTCTGCCACTTCTGATCAATCTTCTGCAAGAGCACCTGCTTCGGTAAAAGAGATGCCAAAGAAAAAAATGATGATGCGAGGACCTGCTTCAGTAAGTCCTGTTCAGATTAAAGGTGATTTATTTGAGAAGTCACTGGTAGAAGAGTATAAAAAGCAAATGAGACATTCTAAAGAAATCAATAGCCTTATTAAAGAGCTCAAGAATTACGATCAAGATTACAAAGAATCCTACTAAAATTGATTGAATATAAATTTCGAAAGAGGCCCACTGAATTGTGGGCCTTTTTTGACTGGCACATTTTACAATCTGCCTTTCAATTGAAGTCCCAGTTATAATAAAACAGTCTATTATTTTTAAATACTTAAATAAACAAATGGGGTTTGTTATGCCTAAAATTTTAGAAGATCACGCACTAACTTACGATGATGTTCTTTTGCGCCCAGGGTACTCTGAAATACTTCCTGCAAGTGCAAATTTAAAGTCTCGCTTCACAAAAAATATCCATGTGAATATCCCAATTGTTTCTGCTGCTATGGATACTGTTACAGAAGCACCTGTTGCGATTGTTATGGCCCAAGAAGGTGGGATTGGTGTTATTCATAAAAATCTTTCACCAGAACACCAAGCTGATGAAGTCAGAAAGGTAAAGAAATATGAAGCAGGGATGGTTACGGATCCAATTACTGTCGCACCTGAAGATAGTTTGCATGAAGTCGTAAAGATTACTAAAGAACATAACATCACTGGTGTTCCTGTTGTTGGTAAAGATGGAAAGCTTGTTGGGATTTGTACAAGCCGCGATATGCGCTTTGAAACAGATCTTTCTCAGAAGGTGAAAGATATTATGACATCTGCAGATCGATTAATTACAGCTAAGTCTGATATTGATCTGGATGAAGCAAAGGATGTCCTGCATAAGCATCGTATCGAAAAGCTTCCAATCATTAATGAAAAGAATGAGCTTCAAGGTCTTATTACGATCAAAGACATTCTAAAAAATATTGATTTTCCTAACTCTAATAAAGACTCTCTAGGGCGTCTTCGTTGTGCTGCTGCTATAGGTGTTGGAGATAAGGAATTTCATAGAGCTGAGCTTCTTTTTAAGGCCGGTGTTGATGCCATTGTTATTGATACGGCCCATGGACACTCAAAAGGTGTAATCGACATGGTAAAAAGAGTAAGGGACTTAGTCGGTGACAAGGTTGATATTGTCGCCGGAAATATAGCAACAGCAAAAGCTTGTGAAGACTTAATTAAAGCTGGTGCCGATGCTGTAAAAGTTGGTATTGGACCAGGTTCGATTTGTACGACAAGAATTGTCGCAGGAATTGGTGTTCCCCAATTAAGTGCTGTTATGGAATGTGCTGAAGTTTGTAAAAAACATGACATTCCTTTCATCGCTGATGGTGGGATTAAATACTCTGGGGATATCGTTAAGGCGATCGCTGGAGGAGCAAGTTGTGTCATGATTGGCTCTCTCTTTGCCGGATGTGATGAAACTCCTGGTGAGATGGTTATCTATCAAGGACGTTCATATAAAATCTATCGTGGGATGGGTTCTCTTGGTGCTATGGCCCTAGGATCTAAGGATCGTTATGGACAAGCCTCAGTTGAAGATAAGAAACTTGTACCAGAGGGGATTGAAGGGCAAGTTCCTTATAAAGGTTCTCTCGCTTCAAATGTTTATCAAATGGTTGGTGGACTAAGAGCTGGTATGGGCTATGTCGGAGCTCCTACAATTGATCTTCTTCAAGAGCGAGCTGAGTTTATTAAAATAACATCTGCATCTTTAAAAGAGTCGCATCCACACGATGTCGTTGTGACGAAAGAAGCACCTAATTATCAATTAAACTAAAAGAGAATAAGATGAGCGATAGACAAATTTGGATTGTAGATTTTGGTTCACAGTACACACAGTTAATTACGAGAAAAAGTCGTGAACTTGGCTATTCAAGTGAAATTATAACTGTTGAGAAGTGTCGTGAACTTTTTGAAAAGAATTTAAGACCAAAGGCACTGGTATTATCAGGTGGTCCTCAGTCAGTATTTGAAGATGAAACAGATTACAGTTTTATTTTTAACGAAGATCTTCCTATCTTTGGAATCTGTTATGGAATGCAACTGATTGGAAAGTACTTTGGTGGAACTGTTGAAAAGGGGACAATTGGAGAGTATGGACATGCTAATCTCCATTTTGTTGGAGATTACAGTATTGCTCATTGCCCGAGCAATGTGAATGTTTGGATGTCTCACTCTGATCATGTTTCTAAACTTCCAAAAGAATTTAATCTTGTTATGGAGTCTCATAATAAATTGGTCGCGGCCATTGAGCATAAAGACCGCCCAATCTTTGGATTACAATTTCACCCAGAAGTAGAGCACTCTGAGCATGGGAAGGATATTCTCAACCATTTCTTTGAAGGGATCGCGAAACTCGAAAAAGATTGGGATGCTACAGAAATGCTTAAAGAAGCTGATGAACTTGTTGGAAAGATTGGTCAGGCAAAGGTGCTTTGCGCTTTCTCTGGTGGTGTTGACTCTCTTGTTGCAGCCGCAATTGCGCATAGATTGATTGGGGATAACCTCTATTGTTTCTTTGTCGATCACGGACTTTTACGCCCGCAAGATCATGCTCATATCGAAGTTTTGAAAAAAGAAACTGGTCTCAACATTGAGGTGATTGATGCGACTCCAACGTTTCTTCCAAAACTTGTTGGACTTAGTGATCCGGAAGATAAGAGAAAGTGTATTGGTCGTACATTTATTGAAGTTTTTGAACAAAAAGTTCATGAGTTTGAAAGTAATCATGGAATCAAGTTTGAATACCTCCTTCAAGGAACACTTTATCCTGATGTAATTGAGTCTATTTCTCCCCATGAAAAAGATGGAAAGTCGGTAACGATTAAGTCCCATCATAATGTTGGGGGGCTTCCTGAGAGAATGAAACTTAAGCTTTTAGAGCCTTTAAGATATCTCTTTAAAGATGAGGTAAGGGCACTTGGAAAAGAGCTAGGGCTTAATCCAGAGTGGGTTCATCGCCACCCATTTCCTGGTCCAGGAATTGGAATTAGAGTTCTTGGGGAATTGAAACCTGAATCAATTAAGAAAGTGCAAGAGTCAGATCAAATTCTTTTTGAAGAGCTCCATAATCAAAATCTTTACATGGCCACATGGCAAGCCTTTACTGTGTTACTTCCTGTAAAAACAGTTGGTGTTAAGGGTGATTCAAGGGCCTATGAAGAAGTTATTTGTGTGCGCTTAGTAAATTCAAGCGATGGTATGACGGCTACTTGGTCGGATATGCCTTATGAATTCTTATCGAAAGTTTCAAATAGAATAACAAATGAAGTGAAGGGTGTGACGAGAGTTGTTTATGATATTACGAGTAAGCCACCTGGAACAATAGAGTGGGAGTAGCAGAAGCTACTCCTATCTAATTTGCTAGTTTACAAGCGAGATGAAAATTAAATTGAGTTAACTCATTTGAAGTCAGGTATCTCATTCTAAATGTTTCAGAGTATTTTAAAACGAGTGACTTTTCACTAAAAGTTACCTCTTCTGTCTCAACACATGGGTTACCTGGCTCTCCACAAGCGAAGACATTACCTCTGTGATTCTTTTCGACGCTATAATTTCCAAAAAAATCTTTTTCGACATCAAGATCGTAGAAACGATTAAAGATGAGTTCGTAATCATCTCCATTTGCTGTGTATGTCCCTTCAAGCATCACTCCGTCTAAGCTTACTTCTGCTAAGATATTGGCGGTTTTAACTTGAATGCGCGCATCCATTGAATTGAGAATGACTTTGTCACACTTGTAGGTCCAAGCTTGAACAGCTGTCATTTGCATAAATAGCACTAAGGGAAGAATAATTTTTTTCATATGAGTTCCTATTAACTAAAAAGTGGTAATTGATCAATTCCGTGTAGGTCTTTTTTTATAACGTCATCTGTTCGATGTTCTAATACTTCACGCTTTTCAAATGAATCTTCATAGGTTTGTATAACAAAGAAGCTCATTTCTGTGTATTTTCTTTTCAGCTCTTTCATCGCTTCAGTAACGAGTTCGACGTTCTTAGGGTCATCATCACTCATCCCAAAACGGTGGTGGTTAGAGTATCCGTAAGTTTCAATCGCCTTTTCAACCGACTCAAAAATAGCTTTTCTCTTTAGCTCGGCAATAGAAGTTGTAAGATCTGGATCTCCGAGATCGGCCCTCGTTTGCGGATTACTAACTGGGTAGATACTTAAGTAGTTTGGTCTATGAGGTAAATGACCTTTTCTCACCATGACATCGATTCCATTCTTAATCGTCTCAGGATGATGGCCTCTAGCTGTAATAACAGACATCGGACGCTTATTAAAAGTCGCGTGATAGAAACAGCTCCAAGAAGGGGCCTTCCAGTTGAAGTCATGTAGTTTAAGTGCTTCTTCAATATCTAAAATAAATCTTTGCTTCTTTCCTTTAACTCTATCAACAATACTGATTTCCTGATCGCGACAATAGCGAAAAGAGCCATGAGCATCACACAGATCAACGGTGTAATCGGCATAAGGTCCCTCTTTGCCAATGAGCGCGGATTGTTGCCCGAATTCACCACTTGTTAGGATTTTTTCTTCACCAGTTTTTTTATGAAAAATCACGACAGGAGTCGATAGAAAGGCCACATTGTCATCAAAGTCGAAAAAATAAAATGAGCGTCCTCCCAGATGAAAGTTTCTATCCGGCTCTTGCTCTCTTTTGAAATCGAATTCCAATTGTCCTTTATTTTTAGGGACTTTTCTCTTTATGACCATAAGCGCATTATTGTTCAATTTTCCAATCCTTACAATTTCACAGTGTAATAATTTTAGTTCTGCTCAAATCTTGAGCACCCTAAAATTGTTTAAGAATTCTAGGCAAAATTCCGATCAGTTGAGGAAATATACATGAAAATCCAAGGGTTTAGCTAAGATAAAGGGGAGTAAATGAAAAAGAGCCTTAGTATTGGTCTGAAATTACAAATTGTGACACTTGTTCCAATGGTCTCGATCGTTCTCGTTTTTCTCTTTTTAGTGAAATCCCACATGTATAATTCGATTATTGCTGAGAGAAAAGCCTCTTTGAAAAATGTCATCGACCTCTCAATGGCAACAATTCAAAACAATCAAATGCTCGTTAAAGACAATAAAATTTCAATAGAGGAAGCCAAACTTCGTTCATCCGCTGAAATTGGTCAGCATTTCTATGGAAAAGACAAGGACGATTACGTTTGGATTAACGATTTTGATCACGTTCTTGTGTCCCACCCAAAAAAATCTTTAATTGGTAAAAATATGGCCGACTTTAAAGATAAAAAAGGGAGTTTTCTTTTTCAAGAAATTGTCAAAATCGCTAAAAAAGATGGAGAGGGTTTTTATCAGTACTTTTGGAATGATAAGAAAGATCCTAAAAAACATGTTCCAAAGCTATCCTTTGTAAAATCTTATCCTGAGTGGAATTGGGTTTTAGGGACAGGGATTTACATTAATGACGTTAATGAATATGTAAATAATTTGATTTTTAAATTTCTCGCAGTAGTAGGGGCCATCGTTCTACTTATGGCCGGGTCAATTGTGATGATCTCTAAGAAAATTGTTCTAAAACCTCTGACAAATATTTCAGCTCATATGAGAAATCAACTGCAATCTCTTAGAAGCTCTTCTGAGCAAATCTCTGAAACTGGTCAATATCTTATTGAAGGAAGTAAAGAGCAGAGAGAAAACTTAGATAATGTTATCTTTCAAGTTGGAGAAATTAGAAAAACAGTTGAGTCCAATTCAAAAAGGGCAATCGAATCAAGTGATTTCTCTAAAGAATCTGTGCAAATGAGCACACATGGTCTTGAAATTGGAGAGGATTTAAAAAGATCTTTTAATGAGATTAAAAAAGGTAATGGAACGATTACTGATGAAATGAAAGAGAATGAAAAGCGCTTTTCGACCATCACGACGATCATTTCTCAGATTTCAGAGAAAACAACAGTGATTAATGATATTGTCTTTCAAACGAAACTCTTGGCCTTTAATGCTTCTGTAGAAGCGGCAAGAGCAGGTGAACATGGAAAGGGATTTGCTGTTGTTGCGGAGGAAGTTGGAAACCTAGCATCGATGAGTGGAAGTGCGGCAAATGAGATTTCTGATATGCTCAATGAAAGTATTGATGAAGTTAAAAAAATCGTTGAAGAAACAACGAGAAAAGTGAATAAGCTCATTGAGGTTTCTTCGCAAAATATATCTGTCGGTGAAGAGAAAGTAGATGAGTGCCTGACTCAATTTCAAACGATCAATCAAAATATTGAAAGTGTCAGTTCGATGATTAATGAAATCGCCGATTACTCAACTCATCAAACTGAAGGGATTGGTGAGATTAGTCTCTCAATTAGGGAGTTAGAAAAGAGTATCGATCAAAGTGCTCTTCTAGCTTCTCAGACAGAGAAAGTTTCTGAACTTGTGGAAAAAGAGAATTTGTCTTTAGAAAAAAATATTAAAAACTTGAATCAATTTGTTTTTGGTGGAAATAGAGCCGTTGATAAGAAATTACCAAATTTCCCATGGTCAAACGACTATGGACTCAATATCGATAAAATAGATGATGAGCACCAAAAGATTGTGAAGTTAATCAATGTTCTCATTAACGCAATTAATTCTAAAAACTTTGCTCACATGAAAAAATCATTTGATGAACTCATGCAATATGCTGTCTTTCATTTTGATGAAGAAGAGCAGTTTATGAGATCAATCAATTATCCTCAATATGAAGCACATGCAAAGGTTCACAGAAATCTCGTTTCTCAGTTAAAAGAGCATAGAGCGCAACTTGAAACAGGTAAATTTGATGCCGAAAAGATTGTTGCCTTTATTCAAAACTGGCTACTTTCTCACATTATGGGAATAGACAATAATTATGCTGAGTACTATCACGAAAAGAAAGAGGGGAGAAAGGCTGCTTAACTCTCTTCAATAATCAATCTTGTTAAATTTATTATTTCGGCCGAATACTCTTTTGATTCGGCCTTTCTTTTTTCTTTCGGAATGTTTTGAAGGTAGTGTGTGAGGCAAAGGGCCTTTATGATGGTAATAACTTTCTTGTTGAGAGAGCATCTCTTTTCAAAAGCGAGGACAGCCTCTCTCTTAGAGAAGTCATTGCGAGCTATCTTATCCATCTCTCTTAGATTCTCTGCAACTTGAAAGTACTCATAGGGAATCGTTTGTATCTTTTTATTAAAACTTCCATCGATTTCTTGAATCGTTGGAATAAGAGTTTGTGTATCAAAAATTAATTGTTGAAGTCTTAGTTCTTCTTTGTTTTGGGCAAAACTAGCAGTTGAAAATACAGAAAGTGAGAGTGCTAAAATTGTGACTTTAAAAGAAGGCATCATTCATAGAATCCTTTTTATGATTACTATAAAATGATGCCATATTCTGGATTTATTTCAAGTTGATTATTCTTTAACGCAAAAGTAAGTAATTGTTCTGTTAAAAGGGCTATCTGTTAGAGAACCTGTGTTACCTTGAGGGTACTGTGAATTAACATAGGCCCTCATTCCATGATTCATCGCTGCCCACTCCGTTTTCTGACCCATACTAAGTCCTCCGTGATAAAGCCCTCTTGAAAAGAGAGACGTCAGTTCATTAACTGATGGAAGTCTTGCACCTTTAGAACGACAGTAATTAGATACCTGGTCGATGAGCGTTTTGTATTGAGTATAACCTCTAGATGTATAGGTTCTAATTCCTGATACTTTCATTTTTCGATAACCAACTTCAAGAGTCGTTGGGAATTGAGTTGCATGGGCCGAGTGAAAAACTTGAAGAGCAAGTTGCTTTCCGATAACTCCAACTCTTGAAACGTGAGAGTATGCCGAGTAACTCTTTGTCATTCCTGTTCTTTTATTTTTAACTGTTAAGATTGCATAGATTTGAGCATGTGAACTTGCGCCCCATACAATACTTGCATCATAATCTTCAGTTCTTGAACTCATTCTAACTTTTGGGTTTCCACCCTCGAATTCATATTCTTCATTAATCCTTGCAAGCGCTGAACGAAAATGTCCTGCTAAAGTGTTCCCCATTCCTTTTTTTGAAACTTGTCTTCTATCGTAAACGCGATCATCAAATGTTGTGATCATTTTCAACGCTTCCGGTCCAAGAGCTCCGGCCATCATTAGTTGAATGGCCTCTTGTACATACTCTTTTCTAAGATCAGAAGTTGTTCTCGAGTACATTTCATTAAACTCAGCGGCGTCAAGACCTTCTTGCGTGATAATTTTATTTGAAATTGAGACCTTCTTATTTGGCCAAAAATCTCTGGCCGAAGAATAGAAACTCATTATGAGAAAGAGTGGAAGAAGGTATTTCATGCGTTCCCCTTTTTGGTGAATTGTTAGGTAATTAAAATATTGTCGATTGTGGCGGGTTTTAAAAAATGAGATAGCTTGAAAAGCTTGGTGTGAATTAATTACTCATTCTAAGTAATTAAAAGTTGGATTACTCCATGATTAATTAAATGAAAAACAGTGAGTTCTATCTTTGAATGCTCTAAAATTAAGTAGGTTTTACATCTGAACGTTAGGATTCAAATATTTTTTTCTAAAAACATTTCTTTCTCTTATATAAATACCGATCTTTGATTATGCTATTGCATATCAATTAATAAAAAAGGTTTTTATATGAAAGATGGTAAGTTTTCTCGTCGTGAGTTTGTGGCATTTTTAGGTGGAACTCTTGGAGCTTTGACAGTGAGCTCTCCTCTTGTTTTGAGTGGGTGTAAAAATCAAGAATCACTCATGGGAATTAAGCCTAGTGATTTAGATGATCTTGTTCTCGCTAAGGGACTTGATTACAAGTTACTTGTTGAATGGGGAGCGAAGTTAAATTCCTCTGATACATTCGGTTTTAATAATGATTACACAGCTGTTTTTCCTTTAAATTCAAATGAATTATTAATGTGGGTAAATCACGAGTATATCCATCCAATGTTTGTCAGTGGTTGGCAAAGAGGCTCCAAGAGAACAAAGGAACAAGTTGATAAGGAACGCTATGAAGTAGGTGGTTCTATTATTCATATTAAAAAGAATGATCGCAATGAATGGTCTCTTGTTGAAAACTCTAATTACAATAGAAGACTAACGGCAACAAGTGAAATTCCTCTTGTGGCCCCTCGAAAAATTGCTGGGCACGAAAAAGCAATTGGAACATTTGCAGGTTGTGCAGGTGGAACGACTCCGTGGGGAACAGTTCTTTCCTGTGAAGAAAATTATCAAAATTTCTACGGAGAAAGAGATTCAAAAGGGAGATTCTCTAAGGGCCAATATGGCTGGGAAGAATTTTATCAAATGCCTCCTGAGCACTATGGTTGGGTTGTCGAAGTTAATCCTAAGACTGGGGAGTCAAAAAAACTTACAAGTCTTGGACGTTTTTCACATGAATGTGCAACAACTGTCGTTGCTAAAGATGGGCGCTGTGTTGTTTATTCTGGTGATGATAAGGCGAATGAACATATCTATAAATTCATTTCAAATAAGCCTGGTTCTTTAGATGAAGGAGAGCTTTTTGTTGCCAATCTTGAAAAAGGGCAGTGGCTCTCTCTTGATTATAATAAGCAAAAAGTTTTACAAGAGAATTTTAAAGATCAAACTGATGTGCTTATTTTTGCTCGTGAAGCGGCGAAGCTTTTAGGGGCAACACCATGTGATCGTCCTGAAGATGTTGAAGTTAATCCTAAAAATAATGATGTCTTCGTTTGTTTAACAAATAATTACAATAGTGATAAATTAGAAGACCCAAAAAATAACTTTCACGGAAAGATTTTAAAAATCCAAGAAAAGAACCAAGACCCTTTATCATTAGAATTCAAATCAAGTGACTTTGCCGTTGGTGGAGTTGATAGTGGATTTTCATGCCCGGACAATCTTCTCTTTGATAAGGCCGGGAATCTGTGGATGACGACAGACATGTCAGGCTCAATGATGCATAAAGGTCCGTATAAGAAATTTAAAAATAATGGGCTTTTCTATTTTCCACTCTCTGGCCCAAATGCTGGAGTTGCTTTTCAAATGGCCTCGGCACCAACTGATGCTGAACTTACAGGCTTAACACTTTCACCGGACGGAAAGACAATCTTCTTGAGTGTTCAGCACCCTGGAGAGAAATCTAAATCATTAGATTCTCTAACAAGTCACTGGCCCCACGGTGGAAAAAGCATGCCAAAACCTGCGATTGTTCAAATCTCTGGACCATTGCTTGACTCATTACAGAAGTAAATCTCTGAGATAATAAGGCAAAGCTTAATATAAACATAATTAAGCTTTGCCTCTTTTGCATCAAAGGCGATCTAGTGAGAAAATAGCTGAAATTTCTTTTTAGGAGCCTTTGTGAAATCTATTGTATTTTCTCTTTTCTTTTTTCTCTCATTTTCTATTCTCGCTCTCCCTACAGCTAAGATAATAAAGCTTAAAGGAAGTGCTTCCTATAATGGAAAGGTTTTAAAATTAGGTGATACACTTCAGGGTAAGGGGGTTTTAGAAACTAAGAAGGCAAGTTTTATAAAACTTGAAATTAAAGAGTGGGGTAATCACATTGTTCTAGGACCAAGTAGTGAAATGAATCTGGCCTTAACTTCTAAGGAAGTTCAAAAGAAATATGAAATTACAAAAGGGATTTGTCGCTGGAAGAGTTATCTTAGAAAGAAGCAAAATAAGGGAGTGATCTTTTCTAAGCAGGCCTCAATTGGAGTGCGTGGGACTGATTACTTTTTGAAAGTGAATCCTCTTTTAGGAGAGACAGAAATCGTTGTCTTTGAAGGGCAAGTGCTCTTTTCCAATTTATCAGATCAAAAAGATGCAAAGCTCATTAATGAAAATCAGTGGGGTGGACTTGGTGGTCGCTTTGGAGGAAAGATTTCCAATATATTGACGCTTCCTAGCAATGTCATTGATCACTTTAAGAGGTATCTCAATATTTAAGTATTAATATCCTTATTTCAGATAGTTAGAAATGCTTAAAATGTGTATTTGTGTCGCGTCATCAACTGACAAAAGACCCTGAAAACGGTAGAATCAAATCTGACAGACACACAAGTTTTGAGGCATTTATCTATGAGTGAGGAAACTCCAAAATCTTTTCAAGAAACACACCCAGACAGTTTTGTTCACCTTCATCTTCACACCCAATATTCTCTCCTTGATGGAGCTATTCGATTAAAGGACTTAATTCCAAGAGCACAAGAGCTTGGGGTTCCTGCAATTGCTCAGACCGATCACGGAAATATGTTTGGGGCGATCGACTTTTATTGTCGCTGTAAAGATGCGGGCATTAAACCAATCTTGGGTTCTGAAATTTATTTCACTCCTGGTTCACGCCATGATCGTCGTGCGGCCAAGAGAACTAAGACAGCGAGTTCTCAAGATGAAGAAGAAGCATCAAGACAAATTCACCATTTAATTCTTCTGGCTAAAGACAACACAGGTTTTAAGAACCTTTGTAAACTTTTATCAAAAGCTTATATGGAAGGGTTCTACTATAAGCCAAGAGCTGATATTGAACTTTTAAGAGAACACTCTGAAGGTCTTATTTGTACGACAGCTTGTTTAAAAGGCGAGGTTGGATACAATTTCTTCACTGGTCAAGATGACAGGGCCGTGAAGGCCATTGAGAAACTTGTCGATGTATTTGGAAAAGACGACTTCTATCTAGAGATTCAAGAAAATGGTCTTCCTGAGCAGAAGATTGTTAATGAAAAAGTCATCGAGTACGCCAAGGAAAATCAGTTAAAAGTTGTTGCAACGAATGACTGTCACTATATGACACCTGAAGATGCGAAGGCACAAGAAGTTCTTCTGTGTGTTCAAACGGGAAAGACATATGCCGATGAAAATCGTATGCGTATGACTTCTCAGGAATTCTACTACAAGTCTCCAGAGGAGATGAGAAGTGCCTTCTCTTATATTCCAGAGGCCTGTGATCATACACTTGAAATCGCTGACAAATGTAATGTTGAGCTCAAGTGGACTGATGATGATGGAAAACAGATTTATCACCTTCCTGACTATCCTATTGATACAGGGGAGCCGATGAATGATTACTTTCGTCGAATCACATCAGAAGGACTTGAAGAGAGATTTAAAGGTCCGCATTTTACGAAATTAATTCAACAAGATAATTGGGAATCAGAATTAAGACCTAAGTATTATGATCGACTTAAATATGAAGTTGATATGATTATTGATATGGGATTCCCTGGATATTTTCTGATCGTTGCCGATTTCATTCAATGGTCAAAAGATAATGGAATTCCTGTTGGTCCTGGTCGTGGATCTGGGGCGGGTTCTCTCGTTGCCTATGCCATGCTTATTACCAACATCGATCCTCTTCCATACAACCTTCTCTTTGAGCGTTTCATTAACCCAGAACGTATTTCGATGCCAGACTTTGACGTCGATTTCTGTCAGGCTGGACGTCAAAGAGTTATTGAGTATGTAACGCAAAAATATGGTGAAGATAAAGTTGGTCAGATCATTACTTTTGGTAAGCTTCAGGCCAAGGCCGTTGTAAAAGATGTCGCCAGAGTATTTGATCTCTCTTTTGCTGAAGCCAATATGGTCTCTAAGCTTATTCCTGATGAGATTGGAATCTCTCTTGAAAAGGCCATTGATATGGAGCCTAAACTTCAAGAGCTTATTGAAACGGATCCAAAGATTCGTCAAATTTTCACAATATCTAAAAGACTAGAAGGGCTTTATCGCCACGCTGGTATTCACGCTGCTGGGGTTGTTATTACCAACCTTCCTCTCGTTGAGTACTGTCCACTTTTTAAAGGTGGTAAGGGTGAGAAGGTTATTCAATTTGATAAAGACTTTGGTGAGCAAATCGGTCTTGTTAAATTTGACTTTCTCGGTCTTAAAACACTTACCGTAATTGATCTTGCTTGTGATTTTATTAAAAGAGATCACGTTAAAGGCTTTGATATCGAGGCCATTGATTATGAAGATCAAAATGTTTTTAAATTTATTGGTGATGGAAATACCACTGGTGTCTTCCAGCTTGAATCTTCTGGTATGATCGATCTTTGTAAGAGAATTATGCCTGATTCAATCGATGATATTACCGCCATCAACGCGCTTTACCGTCCTGGACCGATGGGATCGGGAATGCACGATGAGTTCGTTGAGATTAAGCACGGGCGTAAAGAGGAAGCTTATCCTTTTGAAGATCTTAGACCAATTCTAAAAGATACGTACGGAATTATTGTTTATCAAGAGCAGGTAATGAACATTGCAAGGATCATTGCTGGTTACTCTCTTGGTCAAGCGGATATGCTTAGACGTGCCATGGGTAAGAAGAAGCTCAAGGAAATGGAAAAGCACAAGCAGATCTTCTTAACTGGTGCCGAAGAAAGAGGCTATGACCTTAAGATCGCCGAGCACCTCTATGATCTGATGGCGAAATTTGCGGAGTATGGTTTTAACAAATCACACGCTGTTGCCTATTCTTATATTTCTTATCAAACAGCATTTTTGAAATATTACTATCCAGCGTGTTTCTTTGCAGGACTTCTTTCAACGGAGCTTTCAAACGCTGAAAAGGTAACGACGTATATTAACGATGCAAAGAACTATGATGTTGAAGTTCTTCCTCCTGATGTGAATGAGTCCCTTTGGCACTTTAATGTTGTCGAAGATAATCTTCGCTTTGGTATGGGGGCGATCAAGAACGTTGGTGAAAATGCCGTTGAAGAGATTGTTCGCGAGAGAACAGAAAATGGACCTTATATTGGTTTCATTGATTTTTGTGAACGAGTGAATTTAAAGCTTGTTTCTAAACGTGTTGTCGAGTGTCTTATCAAAGTTGGTGGATTCGATGACTGCGAGAAAGAGTTTAACCGTAAGACGATGCTCGAAAATATGGAGATGGTCGTTAGTTATGCTCAAAAGAGACAAAAAGAAAAAGAGTTGGGGCAAACGAGCCTATTTGATATTGGAGCAATGGCCGAAGAAGCGAAGCAGTCGACAAAAGAGCTTTTGGATATAAATCCTGTTGAAGACTTTGACGATAGAGAAAAGCTTCTCCATGAAGCTGAGCTCATTGGAGTTTACGTTTCAGGACATCCGCTTGATCGCTATTCTGATATTCTTTTACAAATGGCATCGATGCCAATTGCTGAAGTTCAAGGTTTAACTGGAGATGGGAAGCGCGATATTGTTCTTGGTGGAATGATTGTTGAACGAAAGAACATCATGACCAAAAAAGGTGACCGTATGTGTTTTGCGACATTGGAAGACCTTTCAGGAAAGATTGAATGTATTGTATTCCCAAGAACATTTCTTGAATTCGAAGAATTGCTCGCTACTGATGAACCGTTACTCATTACTGGTCAGGTGAATTTATCGGAAGATCCGAGAAAGATTTTTCCAACAAAAATTCAAAAGCTCAAAGACCAGGCCGAGACAAGGGTTACTTCAGTACGAATTAATGTTAATATTGATAAGTTCAATGAATACAAACTTGAGAGCTTAAAAAGAGTTCTTCTAAGTTATCGTGGTAGTGTGCCAATGCACATTATCTTTGAACATGAGAATGGTCGAGCGCGACTTCCTCTTGGTGAAGATTATCTCGTCAATCCTACGCCAAAATTGGCGGCAAAGGTAAACGAGGTTCTCAATGAGAATGGAGTGAAATTCATCGTTGATGGGCGCTTAGAAGATATAAATACAATTCAATAAATTTTTGTAGGGATGCATAAAATGGTAAAATGGATTTTAACACTAGTAATGATGACTGTAAGTATTTCTAGTTTTTCAGCTGGACAATATACAGATGGAGAGGGGAGATTTTACTCTCACGAGGATGACTCTCTGACGTTTGTTAAGAAGCAATTGCTCTATCAAGCTTTTACTGATGTCATTACAAAAGAAATGAAAAAGCTTGGACTTGATTCTCAAAACTTTTGGACTCGCTACAATGAAAAATTTGAAGCGGAATTTCAGTTAGTTCAAAATAACTTGAAAGAGAAGTTTGGAATTGAAGAGGATAAAGAAGTTTCGACTAAAGTTAGAAAAGACTTTGAAGATGCTCTAAGAGTTAAAAAACTGAATTTAAAATCGCGCTTTGGTCGCATTGAAAGAGTGATCTCATCTTATTCGGTAAGAAAGATGACTCGCTCGACTCAAATGGCCCAATCTCGTTATATGAATGTTTCTGCCAAGGTGAATAAGAAGCTCTTGACTGAACTCTATTATGATTTCACTAGAACTGAAGACTTTAGAAGTTTTAACAACCTCTTTGTAACAGTTGATTTCAAATTACAAGATATGAGCTGGACTGATCTCGGTGTTAAGCTTGAAAAAGATTTTACGAATGTTATTCATCAGTATTGGAGAAATTGGCTTCTACAATCATTAAATGGCGTTGTTAAAGATGTTATTGTCGCTGATGAGTCAATGAAAGAAAAGCTTGTAAATTACCTCAAGATTCCTGTTGAAGCGACTGCCTATTTTGATAAAGACAAGGGTGTACTCCAAGAGAATACAACCATGGCCATTATGAATATGGATGATGAGCTAAAACAATCTCTCTGGTTAAAAATCAGAGTTGATATCAAAAAGACAGGGGACGATGAACTTGTGATGAAGCGTAACCTTATCTTTGATGGGGACTTTATTCTTCAAGATCTAAACTCTAAGAAAATTGTCAATTATTATGACTTTATTACTGAAAAAGCGAGCTTCTCATTTTCTGATGAGCACGAGTTGAGTTCAAACTCTGCAAGTCTTGTTTATCGTTTACCGATGAATCGCTTTAAAGATATCAAGAAATCTCTGGCCGAAATGCTCAATGAAAAAAAGAGAGTACAACTCAAGCTTAGAGGATTTCGTTCAGTAGGAGAAGTTGAGAGTTTTAGTAAGTATCTTCAAACTAAGGGTGTCACACTTAGATTGTCGACAGATGTTCTCTCGATTGGTGCCAATGAAACAATTCTTCAAGTGGAGTACCGAGGGGAGAATCAAGTTCTCTTTGATCTATTGAAAGGACTCAAAAATAAATCTATTGAACAGGAAACTCGTGTCCTAGGTTTTGAAGATGAGCAAAATCCTTTTATACTAGTAATGAGGGATTTGTCTCAAGGCAAAAAAACTCAGCAATAATTAATAATGTATCTCAAGGATAGAGTTCATGTTGCAAGGTAGATGTAGAAATCTGATTCTAATACTCGGTTTATTTGTGTGGAGTTCTTGTGCTAATCAAGTGATTCAAAGAACTGATCACGGTAAAAGACCAAGACAAAATCCTAGGCAATATTTCAATGGAGTGAAAAAACGTGTCGCTCTTTTAACATTTTTTAATGAATCTCCTTATGGCGGTAAGGACTTAGGTATTACTGCTACAAACGAGCTTTTAAGAGAATTATCTCGTACAGGTGAGTTCATCATTGATCCAATGGCCAAAAAGATTTTTGGTAATTCAAAAGAAATTTATGCTGGAGGCGGGGTTAAACTTGTTCAACTTTCTCGTAAGGCAAAAGTTCAAGGGTTAAATTTCGTTATCTTTGGTCGTGTTATTGAAGCGCGAATTCGTGAGAAGACAGATGAGATCGGACTCGTTCGTGAGACGAAGTCCTATACTGAAAGTAAAGTTGAAATCAGAATCTTTGATGTTAACGGAAATAAAGAAATCTATACAGATACACTTAACGGTTATGCCGATGATAGTTCATTTCGCTTTTTTGTATCCGATAGAGAATCAAAACTTCAGTACCGTAGAGATCTCTTGCGTTATGCAGTTAAAGTCGCTGTTAGAAGAGCGATCCCGAAGGTTCTCGATATTTCGGCGAAGCTTGATTGGGTCGGGCGTGTAGCAAAGATTATGGGGAATAAAATCTATCTTAATGCCGGACGTGAGTCAGGAATTAATATTGGTGATATTTTAAAAGTGATTACTGAAGGGCAGGAGATTTATGATCCTGAGACTGGTGCTTTAATTGGTGTTTCAAAAGGTGAAGTAAAAGGAACCATTGAAATTATCGATTATGTTGGAAAAGATGGTTCTGTGGCCATTTTACACTCGGGAGGATCTGTTCATGAAGGAGACTTCGTTCAGCTCTATTAAGGATATCTATGAACTTTGCCTACCAACTTTTCAAAAAAATGGCCTTTTCTATGGATGCAGAAAAGGCGCATACTCTCTCTCTTAATCTCTTGGCCCATTATCCTCATTTGCTTTCTTTTGTTCAGGGCGAACTAGATAGTGAGGTTTCTAAGTTTGAACTTCAAGTCGGTCGCAATCGCTGGAAATTTCCTGTGGGTCTTGCTGCGGGCCTAGATAAAAATGGAGAGGCCATTGATTTTTTCTCTCGTATATTTTTCGGTGCAGTTGAAGTTGGGACGGTAACACCACTTGCTCAAGCTGGAAATGAAAGGCCAAGGCTTTTTCGCTATATTGAAGAGGAGTCTCTTCGAAATTGTATGGGCTTTAATAATGAAGGGGCCGATGTCCTATTTGATAATGTGATGGGAGCAAATCGTAATAAAAGACCATTAGGAATTAATCTTGGCAAGAATAAGCTAACTCCAGACAAAGAAGCACCACGAGATTATCAAAAGCTTTATCGAAAATTTGCTGGGCTTGCTGATTATTTAGTCGTCAATGTTTCTTCGCCCAACACTCCAGGACTTCGCGATTTACAAAAGGCCAGTGAACTTGAAGAAATTTTTAAGGCATTAGAAGATCTAAGAAAAGAACAAGACTGTCCCTTATATTTAAAAATTGCTCCAGATATTAATACTGAAGATCTTCCTTCTATTATTGAAGTTGTAAAGAAATATAAACTCGAAGGACTGATGGCCACAAATACAACGATTATGCCTGAGAGGGGAATTGGTGGCGTCTCAGGAAAGCTACTTTATGAAAAGGCCCATCACGTTCGTTCCCTATGCTTGGATCATTTAAAAGAAACACCAGAAGTCGAGTTCATTGGTATAGGTGGCTTTTCTCATTTTGATCAAATGTGGGAGTACTGGAAAAACGGGGGGCGTGCACTTCAAATTTATTCGGCCTTTATTTTTCAAGGACCTTCTCTTTTAAAAGAGATCGCGCGAGAGCTTGAAATTAAAATGTCCTACTATGGTGTTTCTAATTTTGAAGATTTATTGAAAGAGATTCAATCACCATGATGAAGATATCTGATATTCCCTACAATATGAATTATAGTATGCTCGAAAACCTCAGAGAAGAAGCGGATGATATAGGGGAGATGAATAAGGGGATTCTCTTTATTTTAGAAAAGGCGAAAGAGCAAAGTCATCAAATCGATCGCGCGTCTCTTCTGTCTTTGGCCGGAACTTATCAGCGAATTACTTGGCAGTTAGAAGAGTCGGAAAAGAGCTTAAAAGAAGCTTATCAAATCTTTAAAGATAATAGAGTTCTTCTCTCTCTTGTGGTTTCAACTCTTCGTCTTGGAAGTGTATATCATTGGATGGGAAAATTTGGTAAAGCGGAAAAACTTTTTACAAAGGCGTTAGATATCTGCTCAAAGAGCACTGATGAAGGTGTTCGTTATTATCTAAGTTTTGCTTACCAACACCTTGGTAAATGTAAATTTGATCAGCATCTTCATAACGAGGCAGAGAAGTACTTTCTAAGGTCACTCGATCTTCGCATTCTACTTGGAGATATGGACTTAATTGAAAGTACACGTCAGGCCCTTAAGGTGAATCAGCAGAAGCTTTCAAGGCTTCCTTAGTTTCTCTTTGAACTTTCTCTGCCATCTCTGGACTTATGCCGTGTGAGAAGTCGATGTGTAAAACTTCATAAAGAAATTCTTCGAGACTAAGCCAATTGTCATCAATCTTAACTTTCTTGCTCCAGGCGCAGATTGTAAGAGGTTTCTCAAAACGTGCCATCATTCCTCCTTTGATTATTATTAGTCATTGCTATGATTAATATTTTATCGAACTTTGATGAGGATCAAAGGAGTATAAAAAACGAGGCCTTTAAATAACTGATGATTAAGGCGTAAGTGGTGAAATATTTGTTTATCTTAACCTTTAAAAAATTGTAATACTCTTTAAAAATTCGTAAATGTCCAAGCGCCCACCAGATTTGACTCTTTCTTTCAAATGATCAACTTTTACTGAGCTAGAGATGATAAGTTCCTGTATTTCAGTTGCAGTCAGATTTTTCTCTAAACTAAGTGCCAACCCTAGTGCTCCACTTACAAAGGGAGCGGCCATACTTGTTCCCGAGAGAACAATGTATTTATCTTTAGGAGCTGTTGAGTAGATATTTCTTCCAGGAGCTGCAAGATGAACCGATTCACTACCATAGCAAGAAAATCCAGCTAGGCGATCTTCTGGGTTATAAGCGGCTACGCTAATCAGATTTGGGCTTTTGTAATTTGCTGGCCATTTAGGATACTCATCATTATTTGAATAGCTATTTCCGGCAGCGGCGACAAAAAGCACGCCATCATTAAGTGAGCTTTGAATGATTTCTTCAAGTGCTTGAGAGTGCTTTCTTGCTCCCCATGAATTATTGAGAACCTTTGCTCCGTTATCAATGGCATAGAGTATCGCCTCAATGGCCTTAGATAATGTTCCTCTTCCTTTTTTATCCATGTACTTTACCGACATGATTTGAACATCGGCCATGACTCCTTTAATTCCTACATTATTGTGAGAAGCTCCGATGATTCCTGCAACGTGTGTGCCGTGTTTATTGTCATCCATAGGATCGGAAGTATTTTTGGAAAAATTGTATCCGTAAATATCGTCGACATATCCATTATTATCGTCATCGACACCTTTTTTTCCATTAAGCTCTTGCGTGTTTACCCAGATATTATCTTTGAGATCTTCGTGCTTATAATCAACACCTGTATCTATAACAGCAACGATTATTTTTTTACTTCCCTTTGTGATCTTCCATGCTTTTTCACTATTTGAATCAGCACCAGCAACACCTTGAATGGGTATTGTTCCTCCATTTCTTCGTGGCTCATTATTTCCTAGGTTCTGATGACCCCATTGAAGGGAGTAGAGGGGATCGGTAGTGTAGAGTTCAGTCTCTTGATCTTCTTCATAGGAGAGGAGCCAAGAAGACTTTCTTGCTCTTAAAGACTCTAGTGATTGTTCGTTAGTTTCAACGAGATAATAATCTCTTCCAAGATGTTTTTTGATCGATAGTTCATTTTGATGAGCAAGAGATTCTTTGTCGTTTACTTTGATGATGTAGTCTTTAGCGTGAGTGTGATTGAGAAAGAGTACCAAAGTGCTTAAAAGAATCAATTTCATAAAATGTATTACCTTTCCATTCCTTTTTTACAGAAGCAAATTCCCTTGCCCTTATAGGTTAAGATCGTATAAGTCGAAGGGTCGAGCTTCTTTCTAAGGTTGGAGACATGAGTATTAAAGTTATTACTAGTGACATAGAAATCATCTCCCCAAACTTGTTTGATGACGTCGTCTCTAGGAATAATCTCTCCAGATTTTTCTATTAAAAATCTTAGTATTTTAAATTCAGTTTGGCTAATTGAGACATCGTCACCTTTAATGCGAAGTCTCTGTTGATTTTGATTGAGAAGTAAATCACCCTTTTCAATGAGTGGAATGAGTTTTAAATTGTCTTCAATTTTGTTCTTTATTCTTAGAGAGTATTCATGAAGAGGGATTCCCGAGCTTAAAAATTCTCTTGAAGAACTGGTTAAGGCCTCTTTTGCGATATCGGGATCATTGTAGCCCGATCGGAAAATAATAGGGCAAGAGTTGTAGTGGATATTTTCTTCTATTTTCTTCGCGAGCTCTAGGCCTGTCATCTCTGGCATCATGATATCCAAGATAATAGCATCGTAGACATTTCCCTGGTTGATCAGAGCAAGGGCCTCTAGAGGGTTGGTTTGTGTTGTGATGTCGAAGTCATTAGAAAGAAAACTTAGAAAGTCGTCAATCTTGAGATCGTCGTCGTCTACGTAGAGAAGGGTCGTTTTCAAAGAAATATTCCTTTTGAATAAAAAATGAAGATTTATAATATAATCAGATAGTTATGAAGAAATGTAAATAGGAATATTTGAGAAGTAAAAAATATTTAGAAAGGCCCCTTTATTTAAGGGGCCTTGTTTTTTATGAACTGTAATTTGGGCGAACAACATACTCAATTGGATCTTCGAATCCGGCCTTTTGGAAGCCGCGAAGTCTAAGAGCACATGAATCGCATACTCCACAGGCCTTATCGCCACGGGCGTAGCAAGAAAATGAAGAGACAAGTGGTGCTCCAAGTTCTTTAGCCTTGAGAACGATCTCATGCTTTTTCATATCAATGACAGGAGTTGAAATGGAAATGTCGCCATCTTTTGTTCCAACGGCAATGAGATTGTTGTAGGCCGCATAATATTCTTTACGACAGTCTGGATAACCTGAAGAATCTTCTTCAACGGCACCAATATAGATTTTCTTAGCACCAACGACCTCTGACCAACTCACGGCCATGGCGATGATATGGGTATTTCTAAAAGGGACGTAGCTATCAGGGATTTCATTGCTATCACCTTGGTATTCTTTAACTTCAATTGAAGAGTCCGTTAGGGAAGAACCACCAATTTGACTTAAAAAACTAACATCAATAACTTTACGTCTAGAAACTGGAACATTGTAAAATTCAGCGATTTCATTGAAGCACTGAAGTTCCCGTTCTTCTGTTTTTTGACCATAGTTCAAATGGAGAAAAGCTAGCTTTTCATGTTTTTCATTAGCAATGGCAGCAGTCACTAGAGAGTCCATCCCTCCACTGACAAGAACGACTGCGAGATCTTTTGATTTTTCTGTCACTATAATTCCTTTAGGCTTTGTCGGCTTGTTCTTTGATGAAATTCAAGATTTCATCAGTCTTGGCCATGGCCTTTTTCTTCTTCTCTTCTAGAGAACCTTCATTTTCTTGGATCATAATATAAAATTTGATTTTAGGTTCTGTTCCTGAAGGTCTTAGGTAGATTTTATCACCATTCTCAAAGTTGAAGCCTAAAACATTACTCTGAGGGAGGTCAAGCTTCCATGTCTTGTCGCTTGTAAAACTTACTGCTTTTTGTGCTTGATAGTCTTCGAGATAATCAACTTCAAGTCCAGCAAAAGTCCCTGTATTCATTGAGCGAAATAGCTCCATGATGCGACCAATCTTCTCGGCTCCTTCTTTACCTTGGTAAACAAGATTAAGGAGAGTCTCATTAGAGAATCCGAATTCTTCATAGATTTTATCGAGGGCCTCGACAAGATTGAGTCCTTGAGTTTTGTAGTGAAGAGCGATTTCGGCCATAAGAGTTACTGAGTGAACTCCGTCTTTATCTCTCACAAATTCGTTAGGAAGGTATCCAAATGATTCCTCAGTTCCAAAGATAAAGTTTCTCTCTGGTTGCTCAGTTTCAATCTTATTCATTAGTCCACAGATCCATTTAAAACCTGTAAGTGTATTTTCTGTTTCGACTCCAAAGTGAGATGCAATCTTTTCTTGAAGTGGAGTAGTAACAATTGTTTTAACAAAATATGGATTTGTCGGAAGTTGACCATTTGCTTTTAAAGTACTGATCACATAGTGGAGCATGAGAATACCAATTTGGTTTCCATTGATGTAGACCACTTCGCCATTGTGTTTAAGAGCAACTCCAAGTCTATCAGTATCAGGATCTGAACCCATAACAATATCACCGTTTTCTTGATTCATAAGATCAACGGCCATTTTTAGTGCACTTGGGTTTTCTGGATTTGGCGAGCTTACAGTAGGGAAAGTTCCATCTGGTTGTGCTTGTTCTTCTACTACGAGAACGTTTTCCATTCCCATATCTTTAAGAGCGCGCGTACAAGGAATCAGTCCTGTTCCATGAATTGGTGTGTAGACGATTTTAAGATCGTTACCTTTTTCTTTACAAAGCTGTGGGTTCACAACTTTAGAGAGAATTGCTTCGTAGTACTTATCTTCAACATCTGTTCCAACCCAGTGGATCAGTCCAGCTTTTTGAGCTTCCTCTAATGGAAGGAACTTGATTGTCGAGAAATCCTCAATAGAGTTGTAGTTATTGATAATATTTTTATCGTTAGGTGGAGTTACTTGAGCTCCATCAGACCAATAAACTTTAAATCCGTTATACTCAGGTGGGTTGTGAGAAGCTGTTACCATAACTCCAGCGTCGGCATCGTGGTGACGAACACTAAAAGAGAGAAGGGCAACTGGATTGAGTCTTTCATAAATATAAGCGTGAACGCCGTTACCAGCAAAAACGCAAGCTGCTTCTTCTGCTAATTCTCTTGACCAGATTCTCGAGTCGTAAGAGATGGCGATTTTAAGAACATCTTTATTCTTTTCTTTTCCAACACGGATCACTTCGTTACAAAGAGCTTGGGAAGCTTTTCTAACAGTGTAGTGATTGATGCGATTAAGCCCAGCTCCGCGAATCGATCGCATACCACCGGTACCAAACTCTAAGTTTTTATAAAATCTCTCTGTGAGTTCTTTTTCATCGTTATTATCAATGAGTGTTTGAATTTCATTTCTCGACTCTTCGTCAAAATATGAATTAGAGGCCCATGCCTTGGCACTTGATAGAATTTGCTGATCCATCACTTCGTTCCTTTTTCTTAAGGTTTTTTGGCTTAAAATTAGACGGTCGATTGTCGCAAATGGGCCGCATTTTGTCTAATGAAGTGAATATAATTGACTCGTTGAGTAATACTTCGAAATAACGTTGAAAATATGATGGTCATCAATTAACAAATGGTATCTCATGGTATAAATAGATATTGCGAAAAAGACGAAAAGAAATTTACTGATAAAGAGAAGTTTAAAAGGAGAATTTTTATGGCCAATAAGGACATGAAACACCCAAAAAACGTTGCTGGAGCTTGGTACTGTACTGACCCTGATGACGATAATGGAGAGGGATGTATTGCCTGTAACGTTTGTTATACAGGTGCACCAGATTTCTTTGCTGAAGATGAAGATGGTAACGCTTACGTTTTAAAGCAACCAGAAACAGATGAAGAAAAAGAGCTGTGTGAAGAGCAGATGGATGCTTGTCCAGTTGCTTCAATTGGTAACGACGGCTAGTCTTACTGATCAAAGTTTTGATTTCTAGGCCTCTTCTCGAGGCCTTTTTTTTTCTTGAAGTTTCCTTTAGGCAAATATTTCAGTTGGTTATGGGCCCTCAATAGGTTAAAATTAATTAAAATTATTACGATTAGTGTCATATATTTTATTAACTTAATCAGTCAAAAGAGGTAAGCATGAGCTTTAATCCGACGGATACTCAGCTTGTGGGAACGATTCTTTTTGCAATCGCTATCATCCACACGTTTCTAGTATCAAAATTTCAACATTTGGCCCACAAGTATCCAGTAGGGTCTATTAAAGAAAATCTTTTCCACTTTCTAGGTGAAGTTGAAGCTGTCTTTGGTATATGGGCAGGTCTTTTCATTTGTTACCTAGGGGCAACACAAGGTCTTATGGTTGTTGATGAATCAACACATAAGGTGATTGGTGGTGCTGTTAAGTACCTCGAGTCACTTAACTACACTGAGCCAGCGTTCGTTTTTGTTATTATGTGTATTGCGGGAACGAGACCAGTTATCGTTTTTGCTGAGAAAATTATTACTATTATCGCTAAGGTTGTTCCCCTTCCAGGGAAGATGGCCTTCTATATTACTTCATTAGTTATAGGTCCAATTCTTGGATCATTCATTACTGAGCCAGCAGCAATGACGGTTACAGCAATGATTCTTCTCGACTATTTCTTCTCTGGAGAGATGTCGAAGAAATTTAAGTACATCACAATCGGGCTTCTCTTTGTAAACGTTTCTATTGGTGGAACGCTTACTCACTTTGCAGCACCTCCAGTTCTTATGGTTGCTTCGAAGTGGCACTGGGATATGACTCACATGTTTACAGCATTTGGATATAAGTCTGTAATTGCAATTCTCGTTTCAACTCTTACTGTTGCTTTTATGTTTAAAAGTGAACTGACTGGTAAGCTTGAGATTAAGCAAAAGCACGAGAACTGGCTTGAGCCAACTTGGTGGATGATTGCTGTTCACTGTCTTTTCATGCTTATGGTTGTTATTACAGCTCACCACATGGTTTTCTTCCTAGGTCTTTTCCTATTCTTCCTAGGTTTTGCGGCCATTACAACAGAATACCAAGATGAGTTAAAACTAAAAGAATCACTTCTTGTTGGTTTCTTCCTTGGTGGTCTTGTAACTCTTGGAGCTCAACAAGCTTGGTGGCTACAACCAATTCTTGGAAAACTTCCAGACCTTCCACTATTCTTTGGAGCTACAGCTCTTACAGCTATCACTGATAACGCTGCTCTTACATATCTTGGTTCACTTGTTGAGCTGACTGATACAGCGAAATACAGTCTTGTTGCTGGTGCTGTTGCCGGTGGTGGTCTAACTGTTATTGCTAACGCGCCAAACCCTGCAGGTTTTGGTATCCTAAAAGACTCATTTGGTGAAGATGGGATTAACCCACTTTATCTTCTTGCAGGAGCGATTGGTCCAACTCTTGTTGCCATGTTCTTCCTAGAGATTTTACCAACTCTAGGTGCAGCAACTCACTAAAAAAGAAAAAAGAAAGGGCCCTTAATTGGGCCCTTTTTTATTTGCAGATAATTTCAGAATCACCAATATCGGCTATAATCTTATTTGTTTTCACGTCTAAGACATAACCATGAGAGTTTCCACCATCACATGAATCCTCATAAGTGTAGTAGGCCCTATAATCTGTTTGGCTCGGTCCTCTAAACTCACTCATATAAATGGCCTTCTGGCAGTCACTTCTTTCAAAACCTTCCTCTTCAAATGGAGCAAAAATCTCATCAGTTAGATCTGTTACCCAGCCCTCTGTTTCGATAACAAATTCTTTGCTTTCTTCGATTTGATAGAGTGATTTATATTCAAGTTCGTTAAGGCATGTGTTTGCCATAGAGGCGAGTGGTGCTAGAGCTAAAAGTGTGATTAAGATTTTCATTGTGATCTCCCTGTCATTTTTTAGTGTTTATAACAGGGAGATTAAAAGAATTAAAATAGATTGATGTTATTTTCGCTATATAAAAATTAGATTGAAAGATATGTCTTACCAAGGTTCTCTTCAACCATGCTATCTTCCAGTGGAGTGGCCCTATACCATGTTCCTTTGAGCTGACCTTTCTCTTTCATCACATCTGTCTGTCTCTCTTCCCAGGCCCCTGATTCACTCTTCCAATAATGTGCCCCTTTGTCGATTAAATCGATCTCTTCTTGGGTTTGTGAGCTTTGAAAGTAGGGAGAGTTTTGACCGGTGGCCACAACTGTTTGGCAGCCTGTGATTTTTGCAAAAGATTTGGCAAAGAAAGTTGAAACATTGCAGGCATAAAACTGAGCGATGCAGAGATCACAAAAGCGGATCGTCCCTTTTCTCATGGCCTCTTTCATATCCTTTTCAAGTGTTCTTGTTCCAATTTTTGCAATCTTCTCAGGAGCGACTGATTGATTAACATAGATACCGTTAAATCCTTTTTGTCCTGAAAGTCCATGGCCTTCACCTTTTCTGCCGCCTGAGCGCCATCCGTGTGAAACTGAAGTTATTTTTGGAATACAGCCCTTAGCACTTGTGTACTCTTCGAGTGCCTTAATGAAGTACTTTCCATTTTTCCAGCTCTTTTTAAGAGCATAATTTTTCTTTGCTAGAATTGTTCGAAAGGCCCCTTCGTTTTCGTTTCCCTTTTTAACGAGAGCGAGTCCGATATTACTTCCTTCAAATTGAGTAAGGCCTAGTTCATCGACGACTTCTTGAATTCCCATTTCTTTGATGAAAGCTTCACGGTAGGCAATGGCCTCGGGCCTTTGTTCTATATCGGCCGGCAGTCCCTTGGCGTGACCGTTACTAAAGACTTTTGTCATATATCTTTGGACAAGAGTGCTCAAAAGATCTGCATGAGCAACGCCACTGATAGAAAGTGTTGCTAAGAGAATGATGTGATTAATTTTCAAAATGCCCTCCCTCATTAGAAGGGCAATTTGTAACATGAACTCTAAATTAGAGTATATTTATTGAATTATTTACAAGATGATGTAACTATCTGATTTAATTACAGATGTATCCGGTAGCTAGCACTCTACGAAGCGAGCCTTGAGAGAGATTATCGTTGATATACATCGTATCAGCATCTCTTTCCCCTGCAAGATTTCTAGCGTGAACTGTTGCAAGTTCCATACTTCCTTCTTCATTTCTTCCTTCAAATTTTCCAACGGGTTTACAGTCTTTAGGCTTAGTCATGACAACCTTTACTTCTTCACCGTTACTTGTCAGTTCATCCATTGGTAGAGCGCAAGAGGCGAGTAGGGCCATAAGAGCAATAATTGAGAGATTTCTTTTCATTCCATATTCCTTGGTTGTAGGTGTCGTCTTTTACCTTTCTTTAAAAGATTAAGCTTCTCCTTTATTCTATTAGAAGGAGAATTTATGAATAAAATTAAATTAACATTAATATTGTGCCTTTTTACGTGTTCTTCTTATGCTAGAGAGTTTAGCCTTGCATTTGAAGCAAAGAAAGATGAGGTCGAATATTTCCAAGTGCGAAATGAAATAAAGCTCCTGCGCTCCAAAAAAGTATGTCCAGATGCTCAATATGCTCAGATCAAAAGGACATGGGAATGTCGAAAAGTGACAAAAGAGCTTCTTAAATGTGCGGCCGATTTTATATGTGAATATCCTATGAGTAAGAATGCTAAGAGTTTTGATATGAGAAGACTTTTGGCCAAAATGATGTCCCTACCGGTGGGAAGTTCAAAAGTTAAAACTCTGGTTTCTGCCAATAAGAGTTCTACATTTCTTGGCAATTTAGAGCGCATCGACTTTTCTAAAACAAAGGATGAACAGAAGGGGACTTTTGGTCCACAGGAACTTCGCGTTCAAAAAATAGTTGTCGAAGAAAGCGAGAAAGAAAAGAGAAAAGAAAATGTTTTCTATCTTGATGATGGAAAGGAAAAGACGACTTCTCTAGAAAAATTTGCTGAAGAAAACTTTGTAAAAAAAGAAGAGACAATCTCGGAAGATGAAGTTCAAGTTGATCTAAATTCTCTTATGGGATCGCAGGAAGAACCAGCGAAAGATATTTTTAAAGAGGCGGAACAAGTAAAAAAAGCTTCAAAAGAAAAAGAGAGTAAGAACGAAAAATCGAACTTTGATTTTCTAAACTTCACTGCTTCTTATATTCAAATTTATGATGGCGTTACAAGTCTTTCTTCAATGGATGGAGCTTGGACACCTTTTTACTGGTTTAGTGAACAAATTGGACTTCGAGGGCGTTTCGGTCTTCATCAATTTGAAATTGAGTTAAGCGCGACGGAAAAAGAAAGATTCAATGTTATAGATATGTCGGCCTTTTTCATTTTCCGCTTAGATCATCTCTACTTAGAAGCAGGTTATGGTATGCAAAAGTGGTCGAGTACAATTTCTGCTTCGCCATCCGTTTTCTCGCTTGGCGCCGGATATTATTTTACCAAACCGCTTCTTGGATATGTAGACCGTTTGATTTTTAATTATAATTCAGTGTCGAGTGACGAAGGAGCCAACGAAATTCTTTTAGGTTTTGGTATTGATTTATAAGGAAGTTATTTAGTTAGATAATGGTGGACGCAGCAAGGATTGAACTTGCGACCCCTGTCGAGTCAGGACAGTGCTCTCCCACTGAGCTATGCGTCCACTAAATAGGTGAAAGTAAATATAATAGATATCTTAATCTCTCGTCAACTGCATTTTTTCCCTTTCTATAACTCGCTGGGCCTAAATGATATCCCTTCGTGGCCTTAAGCTCCTAAGAAGAGTAGAATCTTCTCTATGAAAAAACGATTAGACTCATCACTTATGCGCCTTTTAGGGCGTCAGTTTGTAGAATTTGGCCACTATTACTTTGGTGCCATTATTTGCTTATTCTTCACTCACTATATTCAATCAAAGCTTCCATTTTACGCTAAGGAATTGGCCGACATTGTTCAAACGGGAGCTGACTCAATTGATACGAAGAAATTCTTTTTCTTGGCCTTAGGAATTATAGTTTTTAGAACATCATCTAGACTTCTGTTTTTCTATCCGGCTCGCGTTATGCAAAAGAATTTACGTGTTGAATTACTTTCACGTCTAGAAAGAGCCCTTCCTGCTAGGTACCGAGAGTATTCTTCTGGTCAACTCTTTCAAGTTCTTGGAAGTGATATGGAAGAAATTCGCGCGATGATTGGATTTGCTCTTTTACAGGTTGGAAATATTGTTGTTGCCATGTCCGTTCTCATTCCAAAGGTCATGAGCTTTAATGAGAACCTTGTCATTGCGCTATTGCCACTACTTTTGGCCTTTTTACTTTTTACTTATATCGTTTCTAAAAACCGTCACTACTATAGAAAGACGCAAGATCTTCAAGGTGAAGTACAAAACTTTATTATGGAATCTTATGTTGGTAAGAAGACCATTAAAAACTATCACGCAGAAAAGGCCTTTATTGAATTATTTAAGGCCCACTCTTTTAGAGAGTTAATCAATTTCTATAAGGCCGGAGCGAGAATTTCTTTTGCCATGCCTTTTGTTCCTCTTGGGGTCGGGATCTCTCTTTTATGGGGAGCTCATATCATTAAAGTGCAAGACCTTGGTGCTTCATCTCTTGTTCTCTTTTCAGGTTTTGTTTTTCTCTTTCTAGAGCCTCTGATGTTTCTCTCGTGGATTGGCGTTGTCTTTACGAGAAGTCATGGTGCATGGGCAAGAATTAGAGAGCTTGTTAAGACAATTGATACTGAAGCACAGATGGAGAATACACTTGTTACTTTAAATGAGAGCCGTCCAAATTTTCTCATTCCTTTTTGGGAAAAAGAAATTGAAATGGATCTTAAGAAAGGTCAGTGGAGTGTTCTTATTGGAAAGACCGGTTGTGGAAAAAGTGAACTCATGAATCGCGTTGCAACTGTTCTTGCTAAGAGAAAAGAGAATATGAGCTATGTTGCTCAAGCTCCCTATCTTTATAATGACTCTCTTTTGGCCAATATCTTTTTAGGTCAAGAACCAACGGTTGATAAAATTGATGAAGCTTATGAGTTATTAAAACTCTTTGGTCTAGACTATCTTGCTAATGATCGCGACTCACTTCTTTCAATGGAAGTTGGAGAAAATGGAAAGAGACTTTCCGGTGGGCAACAGAAGAGACTCTGTCTTATTCGCTCTCTTATGAGTGGTGCCGAGACGATTCTATGGGATGATCCATTTTCATCAGTTGATCTCATCTTAGAAAAACAAATTGTCACTAAACTTCGTCAAATGGAGTTTATGAAAGATAAAACGATTCTTCTTTCAAGCCATCGTCTTTCAACTGTTCGCATGAGCGATGAAGTTGTCTACTTAGAGAAAGATGAAGGAATTATTGAAAGAGTAAATGTTAATCAATTAACGGAAAAAAATTATGCAGGAAAAGTCCTTGAATATTTCGAAAATCAGATGGTCTGAGTTTTTCTTCTTCGAAGGAGGAAAGAAATACTTTAGTGTCATTCTCGTTTGTCTGTTAGGTTCGTCGGCCCTTGGGGCCTTGGTGCCAAGACTCATGGCCGAGCTTTCACGTACCTATGGAGATACAAGCGAATATTATAATTCGATTGAACTTCTTTTATTTCTTTTTATCGGTGTGTACTTGAACCGATCTCTTTATCAATTATTTGTTAATAAGTATGTTAGAGAGCTTGTTCAGGAAACGCGTACTAAGTGTTACCAGAAGTGGCTTTTAAATTACGATATTCAAACTGAAGATAAAACGCAGGCCGAACGTTATCCTCAAGGGGAAGTGCTTGCAAGAATTATGAACGATACAGAATCTCTGCGTGAACTCATCACATCGGGAACGTTTGGAATCTTCATTGATTTATTCTTTGTTCTTTCATGTCTTGTTAGTTTTATTAGTTTAAACCTCTATAGTGGAAGTTTCCTTGCTATTTCCGAAGTCGTTGCCTCTGTGATTTTAATCTATGGAAGTAAGTACATGCGATCAGTTTTTCTTAGTGTTAGACAAGCTCGCGGGAATCTATCTAAAACAGTGGCCAACCTTGTTGGTGGTTTACAAGAGTCTTATTTCACTCGCCACGAAAACTATGCCAGTAAAAAAGGGGAGAGAGTTTTTGATGACTTTCTTTTTAAGCAGTTAAAAGCAAATATTTGGGATGCTTCTTACTACTCTGTAGCAGAGTCTCTCTATCCAATGCTTTTGGCCTTAGTTGTTTTCATTTTTCCTTACTCAAAGATAGCGGAAGCGGCAATTGTCTTTGCTATTGTCGATCTCATTCAACGCTCCATTGGGCCTGTTAAAGATATTGCTTCAAAGATTGCCAATGTTCAGAGAGCGGCCTCAGGAATGATGCGAATGAGTGAATTTTTAAATGACCTAGATGATGGCCACTCATCTCCACTCGAATCTAATGGAGAGAAAGCTAATCTTTGTTCTTTCAGTGTCGATATCGATCGCTATCAATATCCACTTCGCTCAAAAGATTCAACGCCATTTGCCCTAAAGGATATTCACTTTAAGGCCTCTCGTGGAGAGTTGATTGGAATCGTAGGTCTCTCTGGTTCTGGTAAATCAACGCTTTTAAATATTCTTGCTGCCAATATCATTCCTGGACAGGCCAACCTTCTGTTGAGTTGCCAGTCGGGAGTTGAAATCAAATTTCCTGGCGATTCGATAGACGATGTTACTCGATATAGAGAACAGGTTGGAATCGTCTCTCAAGACTCTCATATTTTTACAGAGAGCGTTTTCTTCAATATCTCTATGAGAGAAGGCAGTCCGAGTGAGGAATTTACTAAGTTTTGGGATTGGATCAAAGAATCGATTCCCTACATTTCTCACTGGGGAATTGGACCAGAAACTGTCATAAGACCAAAAGATCTTTCAATGGGTCAAAAGCAACTAATCGCTGCAATTCGTTCATGTTACTTAAAAAAACCAATTGTTCTTTTCGATGAGGTTTCTTCAGGACTCGATGGTGATCTAGAACTTGCTCTTAGAAAAGTTGTCCTTCTCATTCAAGAGAACTCTTTAACTTTCATTGTTGCTCATAGAATTGAGACGATTATTGAATCCAATAGAATTCTTGTTATGGATCAAGGTCTATTGATAGCAGAGGGAACTCATCAAGAACTCAATCAATCGAATGATGTTTATAGGCAGTTTATATCAGAATTATCGCATTATTAATTTTTTTGAGTTATCATTTTGAAGACCTAGAATTTATCTAAAGGAGAACTTTTCAATGAAAAAGTCAAAAATGACGAGTCTATTTGGTTTAACAGCTCTTGCTGGACTTGTTTTTCTTTCTTGCACTAAGGAAGTTAAGTCAGGGCCAAACTTTATTTTTAAACCTGCTCCATCAAAAGGTGTTGTTGCTAAATTTGATGGAAAAAATATTACGATGGAAGAAGTACTTAAAGGTGCTGAAAACGAAATCTATGAAGCAGAAAAGAAAGTTTACGACCTTAAAATGGCTAAGCTTAAGGGATGGCTCATTGATCAAATGATGCAAAAAGACCCTAATAAAAAAGGTATGACAAACGATGAATACCTAAAAAAGCACATTGCTGGAACTGTTAAAGTTAGTGAAGAAGAAATTAAGGCCTTCATTAAGCAAAGACAAATTCCTGATCAATATATCAATCCGGAAATGACGGGAAGAATCACAAAATTTCTTATGGCCGAAAAAGAGAAAACGGCCATTGAAGATTGGTTCAATAAGAAGACGGCCAATATGCCTGTTGAAATTTATCTTAATAAGCCAACGAGACCAGTATTTGATGTGAAAGTTGGAGACGCTCCATTTGTTGGAAAGGCCGATGCTAAAGTTACGATTGTTGAATTCTCTGATTTCCAGTGCCCATTCTGTCAAAAGGGTGCAAAGGTAATGGATGAGATTAAAAAGAAATATGGGAATAAAGTAAAAATTGCTTTTAAAAACTTTCCACTTCCTTTTCATAAGAATGCCAAGACGGCCGCTGTTGCTGGTCTTTGTGCAAATGAGCAATCACCAGAAAAATTTTGGAAGCTTCACGATATGATGTTTGCTGATCAACAAAACCTCACAAATGAAGGACTCGTTGCTAAAGCAAAGACTCTTGGTCTTGATATGAAAAAATTCGAAGCTTGTTTATCAAGTAATAAATTTCTATCAAAAGTAGAGGCCGATAAGGCCGAAGGGCAAAAGGCCGGTGTTCAATCAACTCCTACATTCTTTATCAATGGAAAGATGATTAGTGGTGCTCAACCACTGGAAGTTTTTTCCGAGGAAATTGATCAAGAACTTTCTATGTAATTGAATTTTCTTTTTATATGAAAGGGCCTGGAAAATTACTTCCAGGCCTTTTTAGTTTCTGGTAACATGGTAGAATATATAAGTCATTCTAGGAAGGAATGAGGACTATTATGGATATATCAGATTACTCTCAAAGATTAGCGCAAACAAAGAAGAACTATGCTGAAACAGCAGAAAAACTGCGTGATTCCTATAAAAAAGATCTAAAAGATCTCGAGAAAACTCACGAGACTCAAAGAAAGAAACAATTAAATAATTACGAAGAATCGAAAACTCGTTTAGAAGAGCAAAACGAGGAAAATAACCGTCTTTATTCTAAGCAAACAAAAGAGGCGATTAATCAAAGAGCGAAGGCCTTTAGAGAAGGTCTGATGACTCAAAGAGATGATTTTGAGAAAGATCGTCAAACAATTAAAGAAAACTTTGATTCAAGGCTTAGCGAGCTTAGAGATAATTACTCTAAGACGAGTAAGGAAAAAGAGAAGTTCTATAACGTTAAAATGGATTCAGCGAGAGAAAATTATGACGACCGTCTTAATCGTCTTGAGTCTGGATATAACGATAGCTTTAAAACTCTCGATCGCGAAACAGATCGTAAATTTTCTCAGTTTCAAGGTGAGCAGGCCGCTGAAAAGAGAAGGCTCATTAGTAATGCTAATTCAGAGATTAGAGAACTCGTTAAAGATGGTTCTGTGAGACAAACAAAGGTTAATAATCAGCATCAAAAAGATATTCAAAATCTTCGAGAGTCTCAAGAAAGCGAAATGGCACAATTAAAAGAGTACCAATCGAGACAAACAGATAATATTAGAAGATTAAAAAATAACGAAAACCAAGCTCTTCAAAAGAATTTTCAGCGATTAACTGAAAATGTCGGAGAGAGAAATAAAAAATTACGTCGCTCTGAAGTAAGAGAGAATGCCGCTAATTTTGAGCGTCTTGAAAAGGCGCATGCTAAGCAGCTCAATCAACAAAGAAAAGAGATGACGGCAAAAGTTAGTGGTGGTGGAAAAGAAGATCATTTTAACCACCAAATCAATAACATGCGTGATGGCTATGAAGATCGTATTAAAAATATCTACGATACGATGGATGAGAATAGCTTTAAAACTCAAGTTGATAAAGAAAGAATGGCCGAGGCCTTTCAAGAGTCGAGCCGTGCTCAATCTGAAAAGCATGGAAAGCAAGTTGCGGATCTTAAAAAAGAATTTGGTGAGTTTAAAGTGACAACTTTAAGTGAGGCCAATGAGAAAAGTGAAAAGGCCATCAACGATTATAAGAAAGAGATTTTGAAAACGCGTGCTGAAAACGAGGAACAAACCATTCGCTCTCGTAATCAATTCAAAAAAACTCTTGGACGTGAAAGAGAGTATTTTGGAAACGTCGTTAATGAAATTAATGAAAAAAATAGTGAAGCTTTCAATAAGCTACAAGCACAGCATTCAAAAGAGTCTTCTGAATTTATCGAAACGACAAAGAGAAATCATGCTCTTGAAATGAGTCAGCTTCGAGAAGAGGGAAAGAGAGAACTTTCACTCAAAGAAGAAAGCCTCATGGAAAGAAATGAGCAATTACAAAATAAGAATTCACAGATCGTAGAGCAATATGAAAAGAAGCTCACTGTTCTTCGTAAGAAAGCACATGAAGAAATTGATCGTCTTAAAACTCTTGCAGAGCAACAAAGAGAACAAGAGAGAATGGACGGAAGAAATGCTCTTGATTCTAAAGTTCGTGAATTTGAAAAAGAGAAGATTGAAATGAAGCATCTCTATGAAAAAAGACTAAGTGATGCAAAAGATTATGCTGAGAAGCAAGTTACACAACTTGTTGAAAAATATGAGACACTTCTCAATCGTGAAAGAGATGAGATGAAATCCAAAATGGACATGAAGCTCAAAGAGTCTCAAGCAAATTATGACAAGCTTTATCAATTGAATGAAATTGAAAAGGCGACGATGAAAAGTCAATTCGAATCGAGAATCGATGAGCTTAAAGAAGCTCATGCTCAAGTTCTTGATGAAAGAAATAACGAATATAAGTCAAATTTTCAAAAGGCCTAGGCTTTCTCGCTACAAAGCTTGATCGTTTAATGATATCCTTTTAGTTGAATCTATGGAGGATATTTATGCGTAAAGCAAAAATCGTTGCGACCCTTGGGCCGTCATCTAATACTGTCGAAAAAATCAAAGAGCTTATCTTATCAGGTTTAAATGTTTGTCGTGTTAATATGTCACACGGAACACATGAAAATCATGCTGAGCTCATTGCCAATATTCGAAAGGCCTCAAGAGAAATCAATAGAGAAGTTGCTATTCTTGCAGACCTTCAAGGTCCAAAGATTAGAACAGATAAATTACCTGAGAACTTAAAGCTCGAAAACGGTCAGATATGGGTTATTGGTCAGACAAAGCACAAAGAAGATTATCCAGAGTATAAAGATTGCTACATCCCAACAATTTATGACAAGCTCGTTGACGATTGTCACGATGGTGCAAGAATTCTTTTTGACGATGGAAAGCTCGTTGCTAAGGCCATTGAACGTGATCGCGATGTATATAAAATCGAAGTACTCGTAGGTGGGGAGTTAAAATCAAATAAAGGAATTAACCTTCCTGATTGTGATGTTTCAGCGCCTGCATTCACAGAAAAAGATAGAGAAGATCTCATGTTTGCTCTTAAGCACGACATCGACTTTGTTGCCCTTTCTTTTGTTAGAAGACAAGAAGATGTTCAGCAAGTAAAAACACTTCTTCATTCGTTAAAAGTAAATATTCCAATTATTTCAAAAATCGAAAAGCCACAGGCCATTGATAATCTCGATGAAATCATTAAGGTAACAGATGCCATTATGGTGGCTCGTGGAGATATGGGTGTTGAAGTCGGAAACCATTTAGTTCCATCGTTACAAAAATTAATTATCACGAAGTGTAACGAAGCAAAGATTCCTGTTATTACGGCCACTCAAATGCTTGAGAGTATGACAGACTCGCCAACACCAACTCGTGCAGAGGCCTCTGATGTTGCTAACGCTATTTGGGATGGAACCGATGCCGTTATGCTCTCTGGTGAAACAGCTTCAGGACTCTATCCTGTAGAGACGGTAAAAATGATGGCCGACATTATTATTGAAGCGGAGAAAACTCCAAAAGAGAGACCTTTTCTTCGTCACTTAAATCTTAAAAGTGTGAACTCATCTCTGATGGTTGCCGCTTCGATGATTGCTGAAAAAGTAGAAGCAAAGAGAATTATCGCTCTCACTGAAGGTGGTAATTCTTGTCTGAAAATTTCTATGCACAGACCATTCACACCAGTTGCTGGTGTGACAAACTCTTATAAAACGGGACGTCGTCTCTGTCTTTATTGGGGAGTTTACCCACTTATTATTGAAGACGATGCCATGGAAGATGATGAGAAGCAACTTGATGTCCTTAAATATATTAAAGGGCGAATCAAGCTCTTTAATGGAGATAAAGTTGTCATTACAAGAGGGGATGGAAAGTATTTTAGAAATGGACTTTCAAACTCTGTTCAAGTTGAAGTGATTAAAGATGGGGATAAAGTTCCTGGATCATCTGAAGGACTTGAGGAAGGTAGTGATGAGAAAAAGAGAATTCTTCACGATCTCGATGTCTGCGCCATTTGCCAAAATTGCGTCTCAATCTGTCCACACGACATTTGGGAAGCTGATGAGAAAACAAAAGAAGTAAAGCTTGTTAAAGAGAATGTATCGAAATGTACGATGGATATGGAATGTATTCGCGTCTGTCCTACAGGGGCCATTGAAATCATTCCAAAATTCGAGTAAGACTCTTGCATGAATAAAAATGCTCTTACATCCATCCTCAATATCGATCATCTCAAAGAGTATGGGATTGCCGACTTTGGTGTAACGAGCGATCCAATTCCAAAAACATTAGACTATTATAACGAGTGGGTTCGTGCTGGAAAGCATGGCCCACTTGGCTATCTTGAAGGCGATAGACAGCAAAAAAGACAAGACCTTCGCCACTATTTCCCAAAATTTAAATCGGCCGTGGTCTTTCTTTTTTCTTACGCCGAGGCGAAGAAGCTTCTCAATGATTTTTATAAAAGTGAAGAGAGCAACGGTCTAAAAATTGCGGGCTATGTGCATGGGTTTGGCGGCTATGACTATCACTATGAAGTCAAAGATCGCTTGCTAAAAATCAAAGACGAACTTTTGGCCCTCGACGCTTCTTTAGAAGTGGAGCTCTCACTTGATATTCAACCAGTTCTAGAGAGAGACCTCGCTTTGAGATCGGGACTTGGATGGTTTGGAAAAAACTCCATGATGATTAATAAAAAAGAGGGAAGCTTTGTGATGATCGGCTCTCTTTTAATTAATAAGGATATTACTGAGCACTTTGAAACTCGTCCTCTTGAAACTGATCACTGTGGCCAGTGCACTCGTTGTATTGATGCTTGCCCAACCGATGCCATCGAACTAGCAAGCCGCTCCCTTATTACAGAAAAATGTATTTCAACTTATACAATTGAATTATTCAAAGACACGGGCCCTGCACCTATTGGAATGGAGAAGGCCAGCGGTGAAATTTATGGCTGTGATATCTGCCAAGATGTTTGCCCATGGAATAAGCGCTACTTTAGAAAGCTTCATACGGTCAGTGAGAAAGTAAAAAAAGAATTTCATAGTGAGATGAACCAAAGTTTGATTGAGCGCTTTTTAAAACCTAAATTAGACACTCTCATGAGTTCTTTAGAAGAGAGTTCAAACCGCCAGTATCAAAAATCTCTAAGAGGGACTCCCATCGATCGAACGGGAAGGGTTGGGATGCTTAAAAACCTGCGCTTTTGGAAAAAAGAAAAAGGGGACTAGGCCCCTTTTATTGTCTTATAGAATACCTTGTTTCTTTAAATATTTTTTCACTTGTCCGGCCGCTAATTCCGGTTGGTGATGAGGTAGCTTTGTTGGTTTTTCCACGCTAACTTCATTGCCATGATCTGAAAGAATTTTTGCCATTCTCTCCGTTCCATCTTCTCCAACAACGAGATCGTCTTTTCCTGTAATAAAGTGAACCTTGTGACCAGAGATTGTCATCTTCTCTTTTGCTTCCTTAATCCAAGGAAAGACCTTCTTAGGATCGAGATTTGGGCTTACAAGTTGACCGCGAATAACGAGCGTTGATTTGTAGAATGGCGTATCAAAAATATGAGTGACTCCTTCTGGAGGAAGTCCAAGTCCTACACAAATTGAGCTGGCTTTTATGGCCTTGGCCTGCTCAAGGTCAATGGCATATAAACTCATCATGGCACCAAGAGAGTGCCCGCCAAAAATATAGCTCATCTCAGGGTCATCAAGAAAATGTTCATTGAGAGGGAAGTTTTCAATAAAGAGCTGCTTTAAAACCTCAAGGCCTTGAAGAAATAGTTTTGGTGTTTCTGTTTTAAAAGTATCAAAACTATCAACTTCACTGAATCCACCAAGATAGTGTCCAGGAAGATCAAAGATTAGCGCCGGCATCCCTTCTTCGACGAGGCGAGTAGGCCAGTTGAGAATACTTGCCTTGTGCGACGTGTAACCATGAGTGAACACGGCCATTCCTTTTTTGATTTCCACACTTGGATCAGGCAGGAAGGCGAGGGCATTAATCTTTTGGTCAAAGTAATTTAATTGTGTCTTGATAAGTTTTACAGTCATAACGCATAACTTACTAAAAAAGTTAAAAAAAGGCGAAGAAATAGTTTGACGAATCGCCCGCCCTCCTTTATTTTCATATTCACCCAATCACGAATATATGCCCTGATAGCTCAGTCGGTAGAGCAAAGGACTGAAAATCCTTGTGTCGGTGGTTCGAATCCGCCTCGGGGCACCATCTTTAAAAAAGCCAGATCCTAGATCTGGCTTTTTTTTTGTCAAAACTCCAAACATTGAAAGCCACAAAACTAAAAGGATTGCAGGCCTTTGCTCGTTAGAGCAACCTCACCAATAAAATATGGGGTTCTACGGTTCTACTCCCTTAACGGTGGAACGCACCGCGCTCAAGACTTCAACAACAGACATTCAACACTTTCAATCATGAACTCAGTGAGTTCATTTATTAAAGTTCCTATGTCCGTAAGCCCGCTTCTGCTCTGAACCCTTCGGCTTCAGTTACAAACATTGTTATATCCTTCAGTTCTCGCATTTGTAATACGATTCTCAAAATAATTCAAGATCTCATCTTTCCAACTCATCAGCGTTTTTCTGAGGCTTTTAAGCTCTTTTACCTTCGTATAGGCCAAGATATCTAATAATTTAATTAAGCTTCTCTTTGCTTTTTTACGGCCCTTACAGCGATACAATTTCATCAGGGCTTCTTTTGCATAGTAAACAGCTTCTAATTCAGGGTGATCGATAAGCCACTTCTCAATTACTCTTCGCGTGTCATAATCAAGCTTAATTGAACTTTTCAAAAGTAGTTTTCTTATTGGGTTCTTTCTTTTATCACCAGTTATTTGTTTTCTGTATTTGTTAATTGCAGGGTTTAGTAAACGAACGACATGAAACTTATCTGCTATTAATTTAGCGTTTGGAAAGAAGTCTTTAGCAAAACTTTTGTATGGTTTTGATAGGTCTTGAACAACATTTTTTACACGTCACGACCTGGTATATAAGCAAGAGATTCACAAAGTTGTCCAACGATTCTTCCAGGAACAAGCTCCCTGACACGCTTATTATTATAATCAACAACAATCGTTGCAAACTCTCTGTAACCACCTTTTTTATTTCGCAACCATGAGTGTTCATCGAGTCCTACAGTTGTGGGCCAAACATCGTTTTTTCTTTTTCTCCACTCAAGTTCAAGTTGGCGATAGTGCTTTTCATAGATTGTTTTATTTCCAAGTTTTGTATGCCTTTGAACACCTTTTAAATTGTAAAACGATTCGCGGTGTAGAGAACTTCACGATTCATTCTTTGAGTAACTCGTGCTCTTTTCTCTATGCCATCAACTTTTTCAGTGAAAACTTTTTTACAGCCTAGGCCGACACATCGAAATCTCTTTTTCTTAATACGAAGAATTTTTGTTCTTCCCATGTGAGGAGCATCAAGAATTGTAACCTCTCGCGTATCGTGAACTTTTGACGTTTCAAGACCACAGTGAGGGCAAAAATCACTCTTAGACTTAGTCTGTCAGTAAAATGAAACCGAGTTTTGATGAGCTTTATTGTGAAATTTTAAAAGTTCTAGTTTCGGTAACAGTAAAAAGTTAGTAAGCTTTTTATCGGGCATGTGACTTCCTTCTGTTTAAAATTAAGTGTCGCAACTCAATCAATCGTTGACGACTAATTCGAGTGGAGTGGTATAAACTATCTCTAAAGGAGATTATTTCCTAACTATGAGACTCGATAATCTGTAACAAATTCTCTTCTATCCAATCTGTTTGGTAAATAACCCTTTCGGCAACCTCCTATCCTCGTTTCGACAAAGAGTATTCGACATAGGGGGGCGTAAAGATTGCTGCTACTTTTTCCATTTTTTCTTCTCCTGTTCGCGTTTAAAAAATTTTGAACTATTGTTCTTCCCATATGAGGAGCATCAAGAATTTGAACTTCTCGTGTATCATGAATTTTTGAGGTCTCAAGACCACAGTGAGGACAAAAATCACTTGTAGATTTAATCTGACAGTAAAATGAAACTGAATTTTGATGAGCTTTATTGTGAAATTTCAAAAGTTCTAGTTTCGGTATCGCCACGAAGGCATTTGACGCTGAACAACTTCGAAGACGATCACAGAAAATTCACCCTGCGCACAATCAATTTAAAAGCAGCTAGAACGATTATTCCGTATAAAAAATTTGTCAAAAAAATATACATGTTTATTGTTTATACAGATTTAAGATATCCTACAACATAGATCAAACCTCTTAAGTGTTTGTAATTACATAATTTCTAAGAGGGGCTTGGTTGGCACTAATATTGCTCTTAATAAAGCATATATTATTAACCTTTTTTACTAAGAGAGAATTTATGAAGAAAGTTTTATTAGGAGTTGCACTATTAACCTCAGTATCATCTTTTGCAGAATGTGGAAGTCTTGATGAAGTTTTTGAAAATGCTCATGCGAACGGTTTTGTTTCACGTGTTGAGGTTGGAAAAGTACTAGACTGCCATATGAAAGAACTAGATAGTGCTCTACCTTGGGGACGTGCTTTTTGTCATACTAGAGTTGGCTTAAAGAAAGACGTTCTTCAAGAGATGGCCAATACTCTTGGAAATGACAATGTTCAAGAAAAGTTAAAAGAATATAATAAAAATATAGAGCAACTACGTAAGCTAGAAGTTTCGTGTCCAGAGTGATTGCACATGAAATAGCTATAAAAAGAAAAAATAATATTCTCGATAAAAATGGCGTTCCTGATTCCATAAAAAATCCCCGTCGACAGACGGGGCGTTTTTGCATTGAGCTTTAAATTCCATTATCAAGAAAATGTTTGTAACCCCCATTTTAAGTAGACACTTTTCCAACAAAGGATAAGTGTATGAAAAGAGTAAGAAGAACTTTCAGCAAAGCTCAATGGCCCTCATTTTAGATGAATTCTTTCACAACAAATGTTCAATGATCGAGATTGGTGCTAAATACAAAGTTGATCCCGTAACACTCGCACGATAAAAGAGAAGTATGTCTGATAAATATCCAGGTATAAATTATTCTCAAGTATAAAGAGCTTCGTGACCTGCCCCCCAATTTTGCTTCCAGAAATAATGACGATAAAATTGTCAAATATGGAGGTAAATCATGAGAAACATTCGCTACAACGAAGAGCAAATCATTGCAAAGTTAAGGAAAGCAGAACTTCTCTTTTCTGAGGGGAAATTCAAAGGAGAGGTCTGCAAGGCCCTTGAAATCTCTCCAATAACTTTTATAAGTATATTTTTGGTGATGTGTATACATCGAGGTGGTACAAGATTTGGGGAGCAGGTCAAGACTACTAACAAAGAACTTATAAGTGAAGTATTTAAAACTGAGTAGAGTTGGAGTCTTCTTAAGTTGTTAAAATTACAATATAAAAGTTCGATATGTGGAAAGTAAGGTCCAACATTATTTTTTTTAATTCCATCTTCCATCCACCTATGGTTTTGTTTTATCATTATATATTAATAATCTAATTAAAAGGACGTTGAATGAAAAAGATAGCAATTCTATTTATGTTTTTTTCTCTAAATGCATTTTCACAGAACCTAAATGGATCATGGTACGGAAGAGGACATATCAAAACAAAATTTAAATATTTAAATACGGAATGTGAAAGTGGACATATTACTTTTGAAGTAGACGAAAAAAAGGATAAGCTTATTTTGGGTACTTTTGGAAAATGTCCAACTGGAAGTTCTTCAACGGAAGGGCTAGAGTTAACTTTAGATGATGGTATATTGTTATTACAAATGGATGAAGATTCATATCAGGAAGTAGGAATTTACAATAATGATTTTATTTCATTAACGATAAAAGATTCTGAAAATGAAAACATTAAACTTTTATCTATAAATGGAAAGCTAGTAAATGGAAAGATGGAGTTCTACTATTCATACAATGATGCTTCTGACATTTATGGAAAATACTATGGATCACTTGTGAGACAAAGTTTGTTGGATTAATAAGAAAAAAACATATACTTTAATACGCTACGGTCCACCACTTATTACTAATCTTCAATCAAAAATTAACATAAAAAAAGAGCACCTAGTTGGTGCTCATAATTTCAATGTAGATATGTACCGCTTTTATTCAGTAACTTAGTAGTTGATAATTTTTAGCTCGAATGTTGACATATCTTGAGCACACTCTTTATATATAATTTCAAAGTTAGGAATTACGCTTGTATTTGATCTTTCTTTATGAGTTCTTATTTTTGATATAACACTATCAACCTCATCGCACATTTCTTCAGCTGTTTTTCCTTCATTTTTAACATTCACTAAGGTAACAATTGTACCAGGGCTCTTCTTAAGATCGAATAAAATTTCGCTATAAGACTGATGAATATTAGCAAAAGATGAGATTGATCCTATAAGTAAAAGTCCTGTAATAATTGATTTCAAAAATATTCTCCTGTCGTTTAGTACACATTTTAATAATGATTTTTAAATTTAATATGTCTATATACTACTAGTTTTAATGAGTAGGATGATGATGACCTGCCCCCCAATTTTGCTTCCAGAAATAATGACGATAAAATTGTCAAATATGGAGGTAAATCATGAGAAACATTCGCTACAACGAAGAGCAAATCATTGCAAAGTTAAGGAAAGCAGAACTTCTCTTTTCTGAGGGGAAATTCAAAGGAGAGGTCTGCAAGGCCCTTGAAATCTCTCCAATAACTTTTGGACGATGGCGTAAAAAATACGGAAACATGACTAAGTCAGAAGCGAAAAAGCTTAAAGACCTTGAGAAAGAAAACGCTCGTTTGAAAAGGATCGTCGCTGAGCAAGCGATTGATCTCAGTGTCCTAAAGGATTTTGCTAAGGGAAAATTGTAAGCGCTGAGCGAAAAAGATTGGTTATTAAAAATGCTATGAAAAAGTACGAGCTTTCAGAGAGAAGAGCTTGCAGGATTTTTGACCAATACAGAACAACTCAGCGCTATAAGAAAAACGAAAGTAAATTCAATGAAGTATTGAGAGCTAGAGTTATTGAGCTGGCCAGTGAGTATGGACGGTATGGTTACCGCAGAATCACTGCTCTAGTGAATCGAGAGGGCTATCATGTAAATCATAAAAGGGTTTACCGAATCTGGCGGGAGGAAGGACTAAAAGTGCCTCAGAAACAGCCAAAACGAGGTCGCTTATGGCTAAACGACGGCTCCTGTATCAGACATAGGCCCCTTTATAAAAATCATGTTTGGTCTTACGACTTCGTCATGTGCAGAACTGAAGACGGTAGGGCCTTTAGGATTTTAAACGTAGTAGATGAAATTACGAGAGAATGTATTGGCTGCCTCGTTCAAAGAAGAATCAACTCCTTTGATGTTTTAGAGTTTTTAGCAAAAGAATTTTTAAAGCGAGGACAACCTGCTTTTATAAGGTCGGATAACGGTCCTGAGTTCATAGCGAAGAAATTAAGAGAATGGCTTTCTAGTCTTGAAGTTAAGACTTTGTACATTGAACCAGGTTCACCATAGGAGAATGGGGATTGTGAATCCTTCAATGGAAGAATGAGAGATGAGTTTTTAAATGGAGAGATTTTTTACTCGTTGAAAGAAGCTCAAGTTTTAACAGAGAACTGGCGAAAGGAACAACCACTTTAGACCACACAGTTCTTTGGGGTATAGGGTTCCTGTTCCCTTGGCAATATTGCCGAGTTATGAGAAGGCGGAAGTCCTAGAGCGTATACAATAGAGTGGAAGCAAAGACGGGTGCAGCTCATGACTAATACAAAAAAGAGAAAGAGAATAGGACTTAAACACGAAGATTAGCTACCGTTGATCGATATTCACCCACGTCGGGTACCACTTAAAAACCCTTGTTTTTGCAAGGGTTTTTATATCTCTTTTTTCCTATTACCTAACCAAACCCAACTCATGTTAAAATAACTAAATGATGAAGGAGAATAGGATGAATAAACGTAATCAACTTTTAACTTTTATTGCTTTACTGAGCTTACCACTAAGTCAGTTTCTTATAACGAAGCTTCAGTTGGAAGAAGTTTACATTATGTCATACTGGCTAGGCCTAGGACTTCTCTGTGGTGTGACTCTCATTAAAAGTCGTAGCATTATGCCTAAAAATGCTATTTTAAGAGGAACTCAGATGTTCAATCTCGTTTTAGGTGGTTTCGGCTTAGTTACCTCATTTTTAATTGGACTACCTCATATATTGTAGCAATGAAGTTCGATAATCGCCGACGTCGGGGCACTCAAATTAGAGTAAGTATGGCGTGGCATATTGCAATTTTACCGAAGCTCTCTCCACTTGAATTAGCTCTTAAGAATAAACATCCCGAGGAGATTGCTGATAAAGTCATCTATTTGAGATATCTCGCAACAAAAAAAGCCGTTAAGAAATCTTGACTGTCCAATCTAAAGTTCCTCACATATATAGAAGAGCTAACTATATAGCTAAGGGAGATCAATGAAGTTGTTATCGTGGTTTATTTTACTCATCTCATCAGTTACATATGCGCTAGACATGACTCCAAATAATACGAGAGAGATTCATGACTTAATGTATTTACCAGAGTCTGGGACAGTGTTTACTGAAATCACCTTCACGAGTACTCATTCTGATTCAGATATTGAGTATGTAAATCAGAATTTAACCTCTGAAAGTAAAAAGATGTTAGAAACAGAACTCCAAATTGGTTCATCTATAAATGATCGATTTGCATGGGCGATTGAAGTTCCCTATACATTGAAAGAAGAGAGTGAAACTGAGTATGGGCCGGCATCTACTCAAAATGGACAAAAGGAAATAATCGAAAATCAAGGCCTTCAGGATATTAACTTGAAATTAAAGTACAGGCTAAAAGAGCAGTCTACAGATAAGGTGAATCTTGATATCAGTCTTAATGTCTCTCCTAAAACAGGTGACTCTGAAAAAGGTTCAACAACTAAAGATGGAAATGCTTATAGAGGTGGAACTGACTTTGGAATTGGGCTTGAAGTTGGAAAGAAGTTTAAGGATTTTTCATTAGTTGGGAATGTTAGTTTCGAGCATAATGGTGAATCTGAGTCTAAATTATTATCTGATGAATCCACCACAAAAGTGGATTCATACAACACTCTAGTCTTAGGTGTCACGGCTCAGTTGATGCCAACTGAGAACTTATTTTTAAATGCTGGAGTAGGGATCGTTAACATTGGTGAATATGAATCGCTTAATGACGGTACAAAAACAAAGTATGATTATGATTCCTCTTTAGTTTTTGCCTTTGGACTTGGATATATTATTTCAAAAGATTCTGCTTTTGGTATTGATTATAGTTTTATAAGTGTTGAAAGAGACATCAGCCAAGATTCAATGAACTTTGAAGAAGAGGCAGATGCTTCAATCGTTAATGCTCGCTGGAATCTTCAGTTCTAAATTTTTGCAAATAAAGATAATAAATAGACCTCCTTGCAAGGTCTATCTTTAAAAAGCCAGACGTAGTTCTGGCTTTTTTATTCTCTTAATTTCCTTTAAAATTTAACTCCATTATCATCTTTAATGAGGAGAGCTAATATGATTCAAGGTGTTCATGACATATATTATAACGTCACAGATATGAAGAGGGCCGTTAAGTTTTATTCTGAGGTTCTAAACATGGATATCTCATACGAGTCATCACATTGGACGAGCATGGATTGTAAAGGTGTGATGATTGGACTGCATTGGACAGAAGGTGAATCTATTCCACAATTTCCAAGAGACTCTCATGGCGCCCACTGTGGCGGAACACTTACTTTATCAAGTGATGATGTTTCTGCAGATCGTAAGATCCTTGAAAATGCGGGCGCAAAAATACTTGGAGAAGTCGATGAGTCTTGGGGTCATATGCTTATTTTTGAAGATTTAGATGGAAATGTTTTAAAGCTTCAGAATGCGAAATACTAGGTTTTTAATGGCAAGTAGTTGAAAATATAGGTGAGTGTTAGAACCCTAACACCCCTATGTAAAGTCTGCATCGAATAACGAAATAGTTATTATTGAAGTTATTCTTAGTGAGTACTTAATTTAATAACTTTTAAAAACTCACACAGGAGCAGGTATTGAATGAAAAAGTATGCAGTAATTTTTCTACTAATGACGACTTCTTTTATTTCAATGGGAAGTGCAAATGCTTCTGAGGATGGACCTCTTACAAGAGCATTTGAAGAGCATGTTTCAAAAGCAAAGTTCGAAGTTGATAGACCTCAAGATATGGATACTGAAACACTAGGGACTCTTGTATCAGAAATTTATAGTTGTTACGCTGATAAAGTTGAACCATGTGATCGTGTGAAAGGCGATAAACAATACCAAATTGATCTCGTTTCAACATACCTACGTAGATTAGATCTTGATACTCGTGAACATACTATTGCTACAGCTTTGTTGTTGAAAATGAAATATAATGGAAAGACATTAGATAAAATGATTGAGCTTTGTTCAAAGTATTCATCGGCATCAGTTTTGAAGTGTAACTAATTTAAACTAGTTATAAATATTACGTTATAATTTGTAAGGCCCACTTAAATAGTGGGCCTTTTTTATTGATGTTTGTCTTGACGTTTAAAATGTTGAATTATATTTAAACGTTGTGAAGAAATATAAGTTAAAAGAAAAATTAATCGTAAAAAACTGGGCCGATATGAAGCTCATGTTTAATGATACTCGACAAGAAATTATTGATCTTTGTAGCGTAGAGCCGAAGTCAATTAAAGAATTATCAGACCATCTCGAATTAAATCCAGGAAGTGTTCATAATCATATTAAAAAGCTTTTTAATGCTGGCTATCTTCAGGTGTGCGAGACAAGAATCATTAATGGAATTGAAGAAAAAAAGTATTTAAGATCAGCTAAGTTCTTTTCATTTGCTGAGTTAAAGGATGAAGAGAATATCATAAGAAATAAATTTATTGCTAAAGAGCTTGGAAAAGAAGTTTTTGAAATCTTAGAGAGAGACAATAAAACTTCGGCAGTCATCAATAAGGTTCAGCTAAGCGATAAAAATCATAAGATTGCTCAGGATAAACTCCAAGATTTAATAAGTTTTTTAAATGAAAATAACGGCTCGGGTGAAATTAGATCGAGCTTTGTTGCCTGTTTTGGCAAGAGGTAGGGGATTGAGATGGATAGTATTTTGAAAATGTTGGTCATTCTTGTCGTTACGTTAATAACGAGTTCATGCGGAACTCAGCTAGTAAAAGATGGTAAAAATTTAACGACGAAATTGGAAATTCCTAAAGGATGGACAAAAACCACATCGAAGGTCGTATCTCCTGAAGGGGATTTAAAAGTTTATTTTTACAAAAAGAAACTGAATTCTAACTTTGACTTTGTTAAAGAATCATCTTCCCTTTGGAAAACGATTGATCCTAACTTTTCATATGAAATTAAAGCAGAGTCTTCTCCTCCTAATTCAAAAGGTTGGGATAAAGTAACTCAAATTGTCTATGATACACCCGCAGAGCAATCCAAAATAATCATTTCTCTATTAAGAGAAAAGAATGGAATCGCTTATTTAAATTTAATTGAAAGCAGTATGGCGACTATTAGTAAAAGAGGCCCCCAATTATTTACTGTTATTGATTCATGGAAGCCTAACTCATTACCAAATGATGACTATTCTAATAAGAAAGCTACAATGTTTGATAATAAGCTAGAAGCTCAATTAGATGATTTTTTAACTAAGACTAAAAATGATTTAAATATACCCGGATTTGCAATTGGAATCATTCAAGACGGTAAGATCGTTTACAAGAAGGGGTTTGGATATACAAAAGTAAGGGATGGGTCAAAAGTAGATTCTGATACTTTATTTATGATTGGTTCAACGACAAAATCTCTATCAACGCTGCTTATGTCAAAGTTGATTACCGATGGGAAGATGTCGTGGGAAGATCGAGTTTCTCTTCATCTGACAGATTGGCGTCTAAAGAATAAAGAAGATTCTGAAATGATGCTCATGAAACATACGGCCTGTGCCTGTACGGGGATGCCTAGAAGAGACTTTGATTTTATTTTCGAGATAGAAGGAGTATCAGCTGAACAAAGAATGAGGCAGATGCAAGGTATGGCGCCTACTACTAAACCTGGAGAAACATTTCAGTACTCAAACTACTTAGTGGCAGCTGGAGGCTTTGCCGCAGCAAAGGCCTATGATAAAAAATTAGGTCTTAAAGAAGGCTTTAATCAGGCGATGAAAAGTCTTGTTTTTAATCCCCTTCAAATGAAGCGTTCAGTTGTATTAAATAATAGGCCTTATAGAAAAAACTCAGCATCTCCTCATTCATTGAACTTAGATCTAAAATCAGAGTTCGTTTCATTGAAACTTGAAGAATTTGTTAACTCAGTTGCTCCTGCTGGTTCTGTTTGGTCAAATGTGGATGATATGATCAAGTACCTTCAATATGAACTTAGTAACGGAGATCAGTATCCTGACTATATTTCTAAAGATGCTCTGATGTTAAGAAGACATAAAGGAGTCAAAATAACAGAAAATCTCTCTTACGGACTAGGTCTTTTTGTTGAAAATAATAAGGGAATTGAAATTATCCATCATGGAGGAAATACTCTTGGATTTACGTCTGATATGTTCTTTATTCCATCTAAAGGGATTGGTGTCGTTACACTTATCAATCAAGGGGATGCAGATGTATTTAGATCATCTGTGAAGCTTAAATTGCTAGAGATGTTCTTTGGAATGGATAATAAGGTTGATGAAGTAATTTCTTATTCTAAGAAACAATCTTTAAAAGGAATTAAAAAGTTAAAGGAAACTCTAAGTCCTACAGTTGCTAATAAAGAAAAATTTCTTGGAAAATACAAAAGTGAAAACCTAGGTGAGATGAATATCTATACAAAATCAGGTGAGATGATTGCTGATTTTGGTGAATTTAAAACTGTTCTCGCTCAAAAGAGAAGCTCAGGAAAGAAAAAAGTCTTTGTCATGATGAGCCCTCCATGGATCGGTAGCTTAGAGTTAATCTATGATAAAAAAGAATTCATGTTAGATGGTGGCCAAAAGAAATACTATTTTAAAAAGTAGAAACAATGATGATAGAAAAATGGAAAGTAAAGAGTCGATCGCTCTATAGGCATTCACCATATAGAGCAATTGAGGATGTTACATATGTAATGCCTTCTGGGAAAGAGTGTGTTTTTTCTTTAAAAAAAGAGGGCACCGTTGTTGCTGTCTTGGCCTTAGATAAAAACAACAAAGTTATCCTTACAAAGCAATTTCGGCCCGGACCTGATGCTATATTGGATGAACTTCCTGGGGGAGGTGTACATGAAGAAGAAACACCTCTTGAGGCCATGAAAAGAGAGCTACTTGAAGAAACGGGATACGAAAGTGATCATTGGATTGAGCTTGGAACCCCTCTGGAGTGTGCTTACTCGACAATACGTCGCTATGCTTTTCTCGCTACAGAATGCGAAAAAACCAGTGACTTGAATTTGGATGAGACTGAGTATATTGAAGTTGTTTTAAAGTCAGTAGATGATTTCTTTGAACAACTAAAGCAAGGACAATGTACTGATCCTGAAGTCGGGTGGATGGGCCTTTTTGAATTTGGGTATTTGAGAAAAAGTAAGCAAAAATCCTAGTCAAAAGAAACTGATTACTTCATCAATAACGTCCTAAATTGATCACAGTCAAAGTGATACTTTTTGGGACAACTCTTTAAATGATTTAATGTCTTTTTCATTCTCTTTAGTTCACTTATTTGAGAATCAATTTCTTTAACCTTATTATCAATCGTCTCTTTATCTAAGTTAATCTTTTGATTTCTTTTTAGTACCTTGTTGATCTCTTCTAGACTTAGGCCGCAAGATTGAGAGAGACGGATGAAAGCGAGAGTATAGATGACATCTTCTTTGAAGGTTCTTTTTAGGCCTTTTCTTCCCGCTGATTTGATGAGTCCCATCTTTTCGTAATAACGTATTTTGGAAGATGCGAGTCCAGTTTGATTTGAAAGCTCTGTTATATCCATAGGAGACCTCTTTAACTTGACTTGAAGTTAACTTCAAGTTGTATCATCGTTTAGGTAAGGCTTCAATTTCTTAAGGAGAATAATATGGCATTCATTTTTATTGGTATTTTGGCAACTTTATTCATGGACCTATGGGCACTGACTTTAAAAAAGATTTTCTCTATTTCTGGACTAGATTACCGATTTGTAGGTCGTTGGGTTTATCACTTTAAAAATCTAAAATACTTTCATGAAAGCATTTTTCAAAGTTCAGCTTATAAGCATGAGCAATTTCTAGGTACTTTCACTCATTACGCCATAGGAATCATCTTTGCCAAGGTGCTACTTCTTTGGCAGCAAAACCCTTCTCTTATTCACTGTCTCGCTATTGGAGTTATCACTCTTATTGCTCCACTTTTTATAATGCAGCCTGCTTTTGGAATGGGGATTGGGGCGAGTAAAATGCCCGCGAAGTTCATTATTTGGTTAAAATCATTTAATGCTCACGTTTCTTATGGGTTAGGACTTTATTTAGCCTCGAGACTGATATTAAGATGATCTTTTTTGTTAAGTAACTTTGAAAGAGGCAAATTACCTTAATTCTCTCTATGTCTGTGATTCATTTAGCATATCTAAGGAGTTGTCTTTATTGGGAATGTTAGGTTACTGGACAGTGTTTAGTATTTCTTTCAAAGTGGCCCGCTTGATTTCCTTCTCCTGTCATAATGTCATCATAAATTATTTAAAGAATGTTTTAAATTCAGGAGAAAATTATGAAGAAAATCGTTGTAGCATTGGCCCTTATTTCGTCAGTATCCTCTTTTGCAACTGGATATGAAGTCGTACAAAAAAGTAATGGTGATCGTTATTTTGTAAATACATGCTTAGATAGAATCACAGATACCAAGGCAAAAGATCTTCTGGTCGAAGTTAGGTTTGGAAATGGAACTGAAAAACTAAAGCAATTTGCATCGGATATTGATTCTAGTGAAAATTTAGAAGAAATTGCAAAGATTGTAGCAGATGTGGAAAGAGCAAATGATCTTTGCTACGGCGGAGAAGTTTACGGCCATGAAGTTCTAAAGCACATTGTTAAAAGCACTCTTCAAGCTCAAAATTAGTATTTCGTAATAATAAGACCTACAGACCATGTAGGTCTTTTTTTATCTTATAGATTCCCTTACAATATCATCATGAAAATTCTAATTCCAATTCCTCATAATGACTTTGATCCAACAGAAGTTGCAGTCTCATGGAAAATCCTTAAAACTCAAGGCCATGACGTTACATTTGCTACACCTAGTGGAAAGAGAGCAATGGCAGACAAGCGTATGCTTACAGGTGAAGGTTTAGGTATTTGGAAGAAAATACTTATGGCCGATGAAAATGGGATTAATGCCTACCTTGAAATGGAGAGTTCATCTGAGTTTTTAAATCCTAAAAAATGGGATGATATTGTATCCTGTGATTTCGATGGAATCATTCTTGGTGGTGGTCATGCTCAAGGCATGGTTGAATATCTTGAGTCTAATAAGTTACAAACGTTAACAGCAGAGTTTGATGTTCAAAAAAAGCCCATTGGAGCTATTTGCCATGGGGTTGTCTTAGCTTCGAGATCAAAACGTGAGGATGGCAGAAGTATTCTTTTTAATAAGCGAGTAACAAGTCTAAGAAAAGACCAAGAATTCATCGCCTGGGCCATGACAGGGCTTTGGCTTGGCAATTATTATCGAACATATCCAGAGTATGTGCAGGATGAAGTTAAGAGGAGCCTCAAGTCAAAGGGTCAATTTGAATTAGGGCCTATGGCGATCACTCGAGATACTCAAGAGTCTCTGTGCGGTTTTTGTGTTGTCGATGAACATTTCATCTCATCTCGATGGCCAGGGGATGTTCATACGTTTGCTACAAAATACTGTGAAATTTTAAAGGAAAAAAGTAATGAGTTATGAAATGATCGTAGGACTTCAAGTTAAAAATGATGATGTCTATGCACAGTATAGAAATGAAATGGCCCCTATTCTAGAAAATCATGGTGGTGGATTTCGTTACGACTTTAAAGTCTCAGAGACATTGAAAAATGAAGAATCCCGTCCTATTAATAGAGTTTTTGCAATCTATTTTGCTGATCGAGAAAATATGAACAACTTTTTCTCACATCCTGATTATCTCGTTGTGAAATCAAAGTTTTTTGAGTCTTCGGTTGAAGCCACGACAATTATTTCTGAGTACGAAAGATAGTATTCTTTATTAGGGTTTTTTAGTATATTGACTCCGTACCATAGTACGGAGTGTATATTATGAGCATGACTCAACCACTTACAATTGGCAAGCTTGCCGATGCCTCAAATGTAAATGTCGAAACCATTCGTTTCTACGAGAGAAAAGGTCTTTTAAAACGACCGACCACAAAAGCTGGGGCCTTTCGTGTTTATCCAAATCAATATATTTCAAAAATCAGCTTCATTAAGAAGGCCCAAGAACTTGGCTTCACTCTAGCTGAAATCAAAGATCTTCTTCTTTTAGATCAAAATACCAGTGCAACTTGTGCTCATGTATCTAAAAAGGCGAATAAAAAGCTTTTAGAGGTCAAAGAAAAGATCGAGTCATTGAAGAAAATGAAAAAATCACTAGAAAAAATTATTCACGCCTGTGACGCTGGCCCTGATATTAAGGCTTGTTGTAGGGTGAGTGATTGTTTTGATTCTAAATGTTAGGAGAAGTTATGAAGAAAAATATTCTCTTTCTTTGTACAGGGAATTCTTGTCGATCGCAAATGGCCGAAGGTTGGGCAAAGTCATTAAAAGGTCGTGAATATAATTTCTTTTCGGCAGGAACAAAAAAACATGATCTCAATAAGCGTGCTATTGAGGTTATGAATGAGGCCGGAGTCGATATTAGTCATCATTGTTCAAATACGACAGAGGAATTGCCAGAAGTTCAAATGGACTATGTATTTACTGTTTGTTCCGATGCTCATGAGAATTGCCCTTATTTTCCTGGAGGAAAAATTATTCACGTAGGCTTTGATGATCCTCCTCAGCTTAGTCAATCAATTGATAATGAAGAAGAAATCTTGACGATCTATCGCAGAGTTCGAGATGAAATTAAAGAATTTGTTACTAATATTGAAAAGTATATGGATGATAATCATGAGTAGTGAAGAAAAGAAAATGGGCTTTTTTGAACGCTATTTAAGTCTATGGGTCGCTTTATGTATTGTTGTCGGTATCGTACTTGGTAAAGTTCTTGGTCAATCAATTGAGTTTTTAAGTGAGATGAATATTGCAACGGTAAATATTCCGGTTGCAATTCTTGTATGGCTTATGATCTTTCCAATGATGGTCCAAATTGATTTTAGCTCAGTTAAAGGAGTCGGTAAAAACCCTAAAGGACTCATCCTAACTTTAGTTATCAACTGGTTAATAAAGCCTTTTACTATGGCCTTTTTTGCGTGGCTCTTTTTTTCTAAACTCTATGGGGCCTATTTAAACCCAGAGCTTGCTGGTGAATATATTGCTGGTGCGATTCTTCTTGGAGCAGCTCCATGTACTGCCATGGTTTTTGTATGGTCTTATCTCACTGAGGGTGATCCCGAATATACACTAGTACAAGTTGCCATTAACGACCTTGTTCTCTTAATTGCCTTCATTCCCATCGTTAAATTTCTTCTTGGTGTAACAAATGTGACGATCCCTTTTGATACATTGATTTCTTCCGTCGTTATCTTTGTTGTCATCCCTCTTTTAGCGGGCCTTTTTGCCAATAAAACTCTCATTCACATAAAAGGGGAGATTTGGTTTAAAGAAGTATTTATGGCCAAGCTAAAGCCAGTTTCAATCATCGCCTTGCTGACAACATTGATTCTTCTCTTTGCCTTTCAGGGAGAAAAAATAACTGAAAATCCTTTTCATATTTTCTTGATCGCTATCCCTTTAACGATCCAGACCTACATTATTTTCTTAATAACTTGGGGTATTGGAAAAAAGTTGAATCTTCCACACTGCATTTTAAGTCCAGGTTCTATGATAGGTGCTAGTAATTTCTTTGAGCTTGCTGTTGCTGTGGCCATTGCGCTTTTTGGATTAAACTCTGGTGCGGCGTTGGTGACAGTTGTAGGTGTCTTAATTGAAGTACCCATTATGCTGAGCTTAGTGAAGATTTCAAATCGATTGAGATACTAACTATTAACAAGACCTCTCAAGTGAAATCTTTACATTAAATGAGTATTGTTCAACTCCCTCTAGGGGAATGTGCTAGATTTCACTTCATGAAAACTGTCTTAATTATCTATCTCTTGACCTTTAGCGCATTAGCGAAGGTAACAAGTCATAAAACTGCTGGATTAGAATATCCTGAAAATACGCTTGAAGGATTTTTATATTCCTTACAGCTTGATGTTGATGCCATTGAATTTGATGTTCATTTTACAAGAGATAGAGTTGCCGTTTTATCACATGATCCTGTTCTAGATGATAAGAACTGTTTTCAAAAAAAGGGAAGGAAGCTTATTATCTCCCAAATGACGTTGAATGAAGTTCAAAATGTCGTTTGTTATAATCAAAAAGTTAAAAAAAATTACACGATACCAACTCTTGATGCTATTTTAAGCGCTTATCAATTATCAGGTAGAAATGATATTGAACTCAATGTTGAGATTAAAGTTTTAGATAAATTAATTGAAACATCCAAAAGGTATAAAGGCATGAATCATTCTTCTTTTCATTTAGAAGAAGGGGAAATGGCCAAGTTAATCGTTCACTACCTTAGAAAACATGGAATAACATCTAATATACTTTTAACGACCTTTAGCCGTGATCTCTTAATGAAGCTGAAGGGTCTTAAAAATAAGAATGAAGATTTTAGATACGGTCTTCTTTTTAAAGGTGAGTACAACATCCTTCTTTATCCTCTTGTTAAACTCTATGGACGAGAATGTTCAGATTCTTGTTGGTGGCCTAATTGGAAAAGTACTTATAAGTGGCTTGTAAAAAATGAAATTGATGTTTTCTTACCAAATTGGCCACAGCTCACTCATCCTCTTTATAATAAAAAGTTTAAAAAGATTTTTCAAAGTGAGAAGCTTAGACCTTTTGAAATTTATCCTTGGACTCTTAATGAAAATGAGCAATGGGATGAGTATGAAAATTATGACTTTGATGGGATCATCACTGATCTTCCTACACTCTATTTAGATCGACATGATAACATTTAAAAGATTAACACTTGATGATACGGCGATTTTACAGTCGGTCTTAGAGCGAGCATTAAAGTATAGCTTCTATGCCGATGGACTTGATTATGTGCCAAAAGAAAGTGCGAAGACTGTTCTCATTGAAATTCCACCAGGGATTTCCTATGAAGATAAATATGTATTCCTTGTTTTAAATGATGATAGTCCTGTTGGCGCAATTGATGTCATCAACGGTTATCCAGATCCTGAGACAGCATTTATTGGTCTTTTATTAATTGCCGAAGATATGCACGGGCTTGGTCTAGGTCGCTTGAGCTATGAAAAGCTCGAGTTATTTATTCGAGATGAGCTAGAGCTGAATAACATCATGCTCGCTTACTTAGAATCAAATCCTGTGGAAGGGTTTTGGTCTAAATTAGGATATTCAAAAATAGAAGAAAAAAGGCCATACAATGGCCTTAATAGAAAAACATTCTCTCAGAGAATGATTAAGATTATTTAAATCTCATTTTAACTTGTTTTCCAGACTCATCAACACCACTAATTTCAACCCATTTAACACTTCCAAAAAATGTTACTTTTGAATGAAGTCTTGTAACGTGATAGGTCTTGCCCTTAATCGAGATTTCATTTGAAATTCGGCATGTTCCGTTTTCATCGAGAGTGGTTTTAACAAGAATTTGCTCTTGATCAATGATTCTCTTTTGAGCAAGCTCTTCCATTGACTCTGTTTCAAAGATTAGCTCGCTACCTGAAACAATTGTACTGTGAGGGCGAAGTGGTTTTTCAATGAAGCCCGCAGATTTTTTTAGTGACTTCCAACGACCGTCTTCTTCATCCATTTTCCAATCAGCATAAACATTGCCATTGATTTCACAAGTTTTCTCATCGTAATTAACTTTGTAGTGAAGAACATTTTTAGAATTAAGAGTTTTAGACACTCTTAAAATAGTTGCTTCTTTAGCAAGAGATGAATAAATAGGCATTAGGCCCGCAATTAATAGAGGTGCTATAATTATTTTTTTCATAAATCTATTTTTAGCCTAGATTCAAAAAAATGGTGGGCCATCTAGTAAATTATTCAAGCAGGTGTCAAAAAAATAGGCACTTCTCTTGAGTCATTGGGAAAAGGGAAATATGCTTGGTTAATGAATAAACAAGAAACAATACGATTAACAGATTTAAATGAATCTTTTATTGAAGATTACTTATTACTAGTGAATGATCCTGTCGTTGCTTCGACTACTGAGCCAGGATCAACACCAAGAGTGTTTTCAAAAGCTGAAATTTTAACTTGGCTTTGTTCATTAAAAGACAAAGAAAATAGAAAAGACTTTGCCATTGTAAAAGAGACCACAGGTGAATTTGTTGGCGAAGTTGTTTTAAATCAAATTAAAAGTGGAATGGGCAATATTAGAATTGCTATTTTGCCGATATTTTTTGACTTAGGTTTCGGCTCTACTGCTCTTCGTCTTGCAATTGACTATGCTTTTTTAAAACTTAACTTAGAGAAGATCACCTTGGGTGTTTATGAAATTAATCCTCGAGCTTTAAAAGTCTATAAAAGACTAGGCTTCGTAGAAGTTGGAAAAGAAGTTGATGAGGGCCTTGTTGAAATCATGATGGAACTCAATAAGCAGAATTGGTAAGGTATTAAATATTTACATCATCGTGCGCATCAATGAACTTTGTTTTTACAATGTTTTTCTTTTCGTTATAATCAATGAGTTCGTTTAATCATAAAGGAAATGGGGCGTCATTGAATCTCATTATTTTCTTCGTTACATTCTTGGGGCTTAGTTTTTCTAGTGTGGCAAAAACCTATCATTTTGTCGGCTCTAGCTTTCCCTTGATTCTTGAAGAAAATAAGAAAGGTCAATTTCATGGGTTTGGCGCTGATATTGCTTATCAAGTAGCAAAGAAGCTTGGAGTTGATATCAAAATCTCTCTCTATCCGGCCAAAAGGGCCATGCAAATGATGAGAAATGGTGATGCTGATGTCATTATTGGCCCGTATAAGTCTCTTGAGCGTTCTGAGTTCTTAGATTATTCAAGCTTTTCTTTCTATAAAGATCCCGTTTCGTTTTATGCATTGAAGAAGTCAAAGTTAAAATGGAATGGAAAAGTTAAATCAATTGAACACCTTAGAATTGGTGCCATTAGAGGTTGGAGCCTTGGCGATCGATTTGATTCTAAAAAAGATAATTTAAATATTAACTACGTCGGAACAATCTCACAGCTCTTTACCATGTTAGAACTTAAAAGAGTCGATCTTGTCATAGCACACCCACGCGCCGTATCCAGATTCTATGAAGCCAGCGAAGTGCAAGAAAAGTATAAAAAACTTTTGCCACCACTCATAGAAAATGCAGGTTACTTTGGCTTTTCTAAAAAGAGAGATCTTAAAGAATTTCAAAAAAACTTTGAAAAAGAGTATCAAAGACTCAATAATTCAGGTGTTTTTGAAAAGCAAATCAATGCTATTCAATTTGTTGATGGTTTAGGTCTATAAGCGATATGAAAATTAAACTAGATAAGAGGCTACTTGATATCTTCAATCTTGTTGAGAAGCAATATAGTGCCATTTGGGACACTTGTTGTGATCATGGAAAATTGGGGCTCGCATTTTTAGAATCTAACAAGGCACATACTGTTCATTTCGTTGATCAGGTTCCATCGATTATCGCTAAACTTAAAAGGAAGGCCGAAATGATACCGGCCCTCGATCAAAGTAGAGCAACCTTTCAGGCCAAAAGAGCACAAGATATTGAACTTAAAGAGAAAGGGGAGCTCATATGTATATGTGGTGTTGGTGGTGATGTCGGGATTCAGATTATAAAAGAGATCATTGACAAAAATACCCTTCCTTGTGACTTTTTAATCTGCGCTCAATATCACATCTTTGATTTAAGAGCATTTCTGATTGAGAATAAATTCTTTTCAGTAAGAGAGGCATTTACCTTTGAAGGAAAGTGGAATTATGAAGTTCTTTTAGTTTCAAGAACAAATGGAAATGCCATCGATCCAGTTGGAAAAAATCTCTTTTCTGTCCTTGATAATAAGAAGCGCACTTATCTTGATTCTCTAGTTAAGCACTATGGCAATAAATCTATGAGTGATCCGACGATGAAATCTATTCAAAAGAAGTATTTAGAACTTTTAAAATAAGGGTTGCCGACTGAATGGTCGGATAGTATCATCCATTCTATGGATACAAAAGAAATCATCATTAAATCAGCTCTTGGGATTTTGTCCGAAGAGGGGGCCAAGGCACTAACAACCTCACGACTTGTCGAAGTTTCAGGAATCTCAAAAGGTGGAATCTATCACCATTTTCATGGAATAGAAGATATTTATTTCGAAATTTTAAGACATATTACTGACGAGTTGACGAATGGATTTAGTGAGCTTGAATTTAAAAGTGTCGAACACTTACACCGAGTTCTAATCGATTTTCTTTTTGATGATTTTGAAGAGCAAAAGAAGCTCTATAGTGCCGTTCTTTTTTACTATGGCCATATTGTATCTGATGAAAAATACGAAGTCCTTCTTAAAGAATGGTCAAATCAATCGATTGCTAATTGGATAGAGATCTATCGTACTAAGTTTAATCTTAAAATATCTAAAAAGAGACTTGAGCAGGCGAGTCGTCTCATTGATATGCACATTTGTGGTCTGGTTATGCATAGTCTTCTCGTTGATGACTTCACGATTTATCGCAGTTCAACGAGAATTTTCTTTGATATGATTCATAAAGAGTTTTTTTCTAATGATTCTTGATAAAATGAAAACCGAAAGACTTTCTATTCGTCGCTTTCATCTCTTAGACCTTCAAGACCTTTTTGAAATGACTTCTAACGAGCAAGTTGTTAAGTCGACAGGACTTAGAAGTCCTCTTGATCTAAATACGACTAAAATTCGTCTCGAATCTTGGTGCCACGATCCCGAGGTCTGGGCCATCGAATATTGTGTAGAATTTAAAGTTGTAGGCTGGATCATGCTTAAAAAAACAACATGTGACGATCCTGAATTAGGCTATATGCTTGCTCAGTCTTACTGGGGGATGGGAATTGCCAGTGAGGCCTGTCGGGCTCTTTTATCTTTTGCTAGAGAATCAAGCTTCAAAAGAGTTATTGCAAAAACAGATCGCACAAATCATGCTTCTATCAATGTCCTTAAGAAACTTGGTATGTCAGAAAATTCAGATAGTAATAATGAAAGTGAGGGCCTACTTTTCGAATTATTTATTTAATTTTGAGTAGGTTTTAGACAGATGTCATTTCTTAAGAAAATTAAAGCTTTTAAGGCTAAGAAATCAGGTTCTTAGCTAGGCATCGATTTTGCTTTAGATAGAGTATGGCCAAGCTTTATAAACGATTGTTATTTTTCACACTTTTTCTAGCCTCTATTGGAAGCTTTGCCGCTGAATATAATCTTTTTAAAAATAGTGGCGATCTCGATTCTTCATATTTATCTCTCATTGAAAAAGAAGAACTTCTCACTGGAGATAGACTCATTGCTGATGCAGGGAGAGTCTTTCTTTTTGAAAAAGTTCTTGGACGAGGAAAGACAACAGTTGTTTTAGAAGTTATTGAACAAAAAACAAATAAGAGAATGGCCATGAGACTTCCTGCCCCAAGTCAGCAGGTCACCTTTAAATCCGCTAAGAGATATTTAAACGCCACACTTGAGGGCTATGCTCCACTTGTTGAAAATGGAATCCCTCTAGTGGAAATTTACTTTCATCAAGAAGCCAGTTACGCTCTTGTTGAATTAGTCGATGTGGACTTTGATTTAAAAACTTTCCTAACTCGTCCAGAGTCTCTTGATAAGAATCTCTTTCCTCGCGCCGAAGAAGCTCTTATTGAATTTGCAAAAAGAAGTGCCCAATATACAAAAATTGGAGATTTTCACTTTGAACAGCTTATTTATAGTTCAAAGAGAAATAAATGGATTTTGCTCGATTGGTCTTCTGGTCATTATCTGGCCGAAAATGAAAATGCAATTATTCTTCTATCTCCCGATAGTTTCATTGATATTGCTATTCGTTACGATAGTCTTGGGCATCCTGTTTACGATAAGACCATGCTTGGAAAGACCATGGTTCGAAGAAAAATTACAGAAAGAGAAAAACGCCTCTATAGAAAGTTGCGTGAGGTAACAAAGAAAAGACGTCTTCAAATTTTAGACGAGAATCAAAAGAGCTTAGAGAAAATATTGGATAAATTGCGTTTAGCAAGTTCACTTGAAGATTACCGCTTAATCTATGATGAGGCGTCAAAAGGGATACAGATGTATCCGTATTCACATGCATTAAGAGAAAACTTCATTGATGAGCATGTGAGAAAGTATTTTAGTCTAGGCTTTAGTATTGCCAATTATATCTATATCAAAAATAAATTAGGATTTCACTTTGAGTACGATCATACAAAATTGATTGTTAAAGCGATTAAGAAGACAAGTTCATTAAGTGAACTTCTCTCACTTCTTCTCATTGAGAATATTGAGACCTACGATAATATTTATCAAAATAGAATCAATAAAGCGATTGCCATTCACTTAGATTTTCTTCTCGATACTCCCTATGTTCCTAAGGCAACGGCCAGAGAGTTGTTAAAAATGGAGTTCTTAAAAAGTGCATTTAAAAGAAAGATTGCCCGCAAAGCTAATGTTTTTTTTAAAGGGGCCAAAAGTTGTTTTTTCATTATGAAAGACTCTTTCTTTTAGTAAATAAAATAGTTTTTTTCCTAGAATTTGTTAAAATAGTCTCACTAGAGGAGGGCCTATAATGAGCTATTTTGGATCATGTCTTTGTGGTGATATTAAATTTGAAGTGACTGAAAAATTTCTTAGTTTCTATCTTTGCCATTGTAAGTACTGTCAAAAGGATACAGGTTCGGCCCACGCTGCAAATCTCTTTACTAAGCATACCGCCTTGAAATGGTTATCAGGTGAAGAAAGTGTAAGAAAATATCAAGTCCCATCTTCAAGACACGCCAAAAGCTTTTGTCAAAATTGTGGAAGTGCTGTTGCTACAATACAAGAAGAAGAGCAGTTGCTCGTTGTTCCTGCTGGAAGCTTAGATGGCCCTGTTGAAATAAGGCCTAATGCTCACTTATTTATTTCTAGTAAGGCCAATTGGGACGATCAATTACATCAAATAGAGTCATTTGATAAATTTCCTGAATGAGTTCATTTGTTTCTTTCTTGACCTCAACCTAACTTGAGGTTTTAAGATCGCTCCTGTGAAAACGACAAGGAGTAAAAAATGAAACATGAATTACCAAAACTGCCATATGAAATGGATGCTCTTGCTCCTCATATCTCAAAAGAAACGCTCGAGTATCACTATGGTAAACACCACCAAGCTTATGTCACAAAATTAAATGCCGCTATTGAAGGTAGTGAGTTTGAAAGTATGAGTTTGGAAGAAATTATTATGAAATCAAGTGGTGGCCTTTTTAATAATGCCGCTCAAGTTTGGAATCATACTTTCTATTGGAATTGTCTATCTCCAAATGGTGGAGGAGAAGCTAAGGGAGAGGTTCTAGATTTAATTAATGCAAAATGGGGATCTTTTTCAAGTTTTAAAGAAGAGTTTACTAACGCTGCTGCAACAAATTTTGGTTCTGGATGGACATGGCTTGTCCTTAACAATGGTAACTTAGAGATTGTTAATACTGATGATGCTAAAAATCCTATGACAGATGGACTGAGACCGCTCTTAACTGTAGATGTATGGGAACATGCCTATTACGTTGATTATAGAAATGCCCGTCCTAAGTATCTCGATGCTTTTTGGGAGCTTTTAAATTGGGATTTTGTTAATTCTAATCTTTAAGTTCAAGAGGCCTTCTCTATGAAGGCCTTTTTTAATTGTGAATCAATTGAGAATAAAAGCTATGTTTTAGGTTTTTAATAATGCCGTCTTTTTCATGGAGATCACGTTTAGTGTATCCAATTGTAATGTGTGGAAAAAACCATGTTGGATCAAAGCGCTCAGCAGGACCTCCACGAAGGAGATACTCTTGATAAATTTGGTGTCGTATTTTTCTTAAGTTCATTGAGTCTACAATGATAAAAAATGTTTTCTCTACTTTTCCATTTATCTCTTTTTCTCCCATACCAAGACCTAGGATTTTTAAATCCGAACGTTGAATCTCTAAGTTCTGTGCCAATTCATTGATTCTTGCCATTGATAAATAGGGAGATAGAATATTCCTATATTCTGGCGGTGTAATCGTTGTTACGTGTGCTTCACCTTCTTTGTTCCAACTTGTTAGGAAATTGAGCTTCGTTCCTATATGCTTTTCAATTTCTTTTCTAAGTTGCTTTATCTGATCATATTCTATGTTAAAGGCCAGAGCGTTTTGAAATGAATTATCGGGACCTGTGTGCGTAATAAATGGCATATGAGAGTTATCATGAAGATCGTGATTTAGATGAAATATTTGAGAGTAGCTATTAATGGTGAATAGAAAAAGTAGAAATATTAACTTCATAGAATTTTTGCTTCCTTGTGATTGATTGAATCAAAATCTATCAAAGGAGCTAGGGGAGCGAAAGAATAATGTCGTAATATTTACTATAAAAAAATGTTATAGATACTTACTTAATACATCTTTTTTGAAATAATAATCAATCAAGTTCTTACCTTTCTCGTTTCTGATCATAGCGATATTATCCCAGATCTCTTCGGCCAGCTCTGAGTGTTCTTGTTGAAAAGACTTAGAAAAGACAAAGTAGAATTTATCAACGTGGAAAGGGTCTTTATTGATAAGGAGTTTATCCTCTAATTTTTCTTTAGCAATGAAGTAGCGACCAATTTGTCTTTCAATCACATAGCCATCTATTCGATTGATTGCAACGAGTGAAACCCCTCGTGAAGGTCCAAATTCATGTCCGCGAGAAATTCCTTTAGAAATGAGCTTAGATGTAATGAGATAACCTTCTGGCGCACTTAAACCATATTTATGATTAAGAAGATTTCCATCTTTATAACGGACATTTGATGCTTTATTGGTAATAACGACATATTCAGGTGACCAGAGATAATTCTCAGGGTGAGGTTTATTGGCCTTCTTTGGGAAAGCGTAAATTTTATCTCTTTCTTCTGACCAAAGAACGGCTGCAGTTGCATCGACTTTCCCGCTTCTTGTATCCATGAGACAACGCTTCCACGGTCTCCTAATTATCTCTAATTCGATTCCCTTCTTCTTGTGGGCCTCAATAATTATATCAACGAGGGCGCCAGCTTCTTTTTTATTTGTTTGCTCTTTTCCTGTTGAGTAAGGGTAGAGTTGAAGATTCTCAAGACAAAGGCGAACGCGATTTTCATTTGCATAAGAAATGTTAAGCGAGAAAATAAAGATTATCCATAAATATTTCATATGGATTATTATGAACGAAAATTAGTAAATGAGAAAGTTAAAAAGTGTCTTTCCAATGCTATTGAGTGCATCACCTAGAGCACTATCATCTTCTTTTTCTGAATTGGTCTTAATATTTTTATCATAATAGGCCATGTCAAAGACAACACCTCTGCGAACGAATGCGGACTCATTATTGATCATCGTGAGACCAGTAAATTCATAACCTGCTACTTCATTGTCTTTTACATCACAGGAAATATCTGGTTCTTTAGCATTTTGAAACATCTCAATGAATTCTTGTTTCACTTGCTCGTCTGTTCTTTGGCAAGTTTCACAATTTGGAATTTGAACTCGAGGTGTTTCAATCACTTTTTTATAAGGGATAAAACATTCTGGCCCTTTTTTAGATGTGACTTCAATTCCTTCATCTTTAATTAGAATGCGATCAATTTTATTCTTTTCGGACTTCTTGTTCCCATAATTAAGCGTGATATTACCCTTGGCAAAAGAGTTGTAGGAAATAAGTGTAAAAAGAAGAAGAGTCATTCGTGTCATATATATCTTTTCGTTTCTTTAGATTTTAACATTAATTTTTGAGAAATATTAAAGAAATGGGAAAAGGTTAAAAAGAAGGTGAGAAAGAAATATAGGGGTAAGTGCTTGAAATTAAATACAAGTAGTTGAGGGCGGGCAAAATTACTGCCCGCTATTGTCAATTGGACTTAGACTCCATGGGTAATCGATAAAGAGAGTTGTTCGCGATCCCTCTGTTCCTGTTGCGAAGTCTGCTCGAAAAACAGTTCCGCCTTGAAAGACCATTCTCGCTCCCGCGCCAAGAGAGTGATACTTATAATTTAGATCTTCTTTTTTATCAGCAAAAGCTCCGAGTCCTCCAAAGAAAGCTAATTGAAGCCCTGTTCGAATACCTTTCATAATAAGAATATCAAAGGGTTTTTTTTCTGTATTAAAATTCCAACGAAACTCACTTCCTAGAAAACGAGTGTGACCAGCGCTAAATCGTCCATTGTCATATGATCTTAGACGCTGGCTTCCGCCCATTGCAGTGGCCCTTCCGTATGTATTAAAAGCAATCCTTTCTTGAATCCTTTGATTCTCTATTTCAAGGCAAGTTGATTTTTCACTAGAGAGAGAATCTGGAATACTCTCGCAATTGAGCCCGATATCACTTCTAAGCTGATTCTCATCCACACTGGCCTTATTCGTGATATGTGCATCGGATTGGAAGTAGTTAAATGCCCAAGTACTATTTTTTCCCATGGGAAGATAGAACTTTAAACTAATATCTTCAATATAGAATGAGCTCTGTGTTGAATCGTTATTTTCTGGTTTAGTAAAAAGGTACTCAAGTTTTAAACCAAATCTTGGGTCATAGCGATGATCTGTAATATCGAGAACAGCTCCGACTTGATGGTTAGTAGAGGACTTCTTTGAATTATCAATATTTGAAAAAGCATTCCCATCTTTGTCTCTTACAGAGTGAACTTTGTAGTCTTGTTTTTTGATACGATAGTAGAGTTCAAATATTCTTTCGATCGAAAGAAAAGTTAATTGGGAATAAAAACCCTTGCCCTCGACATGAGGGAGAATGTAATCATTCTTTGTTGTGCCTGACCCTCTGTCATAGGTGACACTTGCAACATCATAATTAAATATCCCTGCATCTAATAGGAGGCTTTCTTCCAATAAGTGTAGATTGAGCATCGTTAGAATTGTGACATCAAAGTCTCCACTGAGGTGTGCTCCTGTCACATCAACATCAGAGCCAGCAATATTATTATAAGTTGCTCCAATACCGAAGGCGCTACCAAGACCTGGGATTTTTCCGGGGATGGGATAGAGGAAATAGCTTGGCGTGTAGTCAAAGACTTCACCGCGCCTAAGAGCATGGGCCTTGTGAGAGAAAATGAGAATCAAGGCAAGCAAAAGATAAGAAATAATTGTCATTTTTTTCGTTCTTATTATTTTCATAAAAGACAATGTGACTCTTTATTTAAACACAATCTAGACGGTAATTTACGAATGGCCGATTTTATAAGATGAATGGTCGATTAAGAGGGGACGGCTATGAAAAACTTCGCTAAACTAGATTAGATGAAGCGTTTTATAAAAGATTATCTCTTAACTGTTTTTGTTTTAAGTCCCATTGTCTGCCTTTGGATTCAATTTGCTTTGGGTGAAACTGATATTTTTAATAGAAATTATCTCGTCTCCCTTGCCGTGGCCTTTTTAACATCGACAATATGTCTATGTGGGGGTGAAATTCTTTTAACTTCTCACTCATTCTTAAGACAGAAATTCTCACTTAAAGAAATTGAAAAAAAGAACTACCTTCTCGTTCTTTTTCGAATACTTCTCGTCGTTCCAGGACTTGATATCAGTTATCGTCTCATCGATATTTTCTTGGATGATTTCACTTATAGTGGTCAAATAGAGCAGTTTTATGGGGGGATTTTCTATACTTCTCTGATCCTCTTAACGACTTTTGTTTTTAATCTTGTTAGTGAGATAAAAGCAGTTAAAAAAGAAACAAAACTAAAGTTACAGGCGCTTGAAATTGAAAATCTAAAAGCAAAGCTCAAGATTCTTACGACACAAATGAATCCTCACTTTCTCTTTAATGCTCTTAATTCAATAGCTTCAGTCGTTTTAGATAGACCTGAAATTGCTGAAGAAATGATCATTAAACTTTCAAAACTCTATCGTGCGAGTTTGAAGTCAACTGAAAAGGACACGCATTCTTTGAAAGATGAATTATCTCTGTGTAGAGATTATTTAGAAATTGAAAAAATGCGATTTGAACATAGGCTCAATTTAAGATTTGAAATAGATCATACTCTTGATCTAAATCATTACCAAATTCCTGTCCTCTATATCCAAACTCTCGTTGAGAACGCGCTAAAACATGGTTTAAGTGACAAAATCGAAGGGGGCACAATTTGGCTTAGAATATTTAAGAAAGGTTCTTCATTGATTATAGAAGTTGAAGATGACGGCCAAGGTATTAAAGTAAAAAGCACTGAGCAAAAAGATGGGCATAAAAATAGTCTGCAAAACTGTGAGAAGAGACTTTTACTTTTAAATGAGAAGTCTACATTTGATTTTGAGATGAGAGAGATTGGAACTCTAGTAACAAGCCGAATTCAAATTGAGGAGGCCATTTGATGCGTGTTTTAATTGTCGATGATGAAAGGCATGCAAGAAATCGATTAAGAAGACTTCTTAGTGAATATCCATTAGAAATTGTTGATGAAGCTTCTAATGGAAAAGAGGCCCTTTTAAAAATATCTCAACACAACCCCGATTTCATCTTTTTAGATATTCAAATGCCAGGTCTGAGTGGACTAGAGGTTGCAAAGTCTATTGGACTTGGACAACAAAAAATTATTTTTGTCACCGCGTTTGATCACTATGCACTTGAAGCCTTTGATACGAATGTTCTGGACTATCTTGTGAAGCCTATTGAGAGTTCCCGTTTATTACAGACCATTTCAAAAATGGGACTAGAAAAAGAAGGTCGTTTAGAAGTTCAATTTGGCAAAACGACTCGATTATTGAATTTGTCAGAGGTTATTATGTTTAGAGCGGAAGGGCCTTATACTCTCGTTTTTTTACGTAATGACATAGGCTTAGTGCATGAGACGATTTCTAATCTGAGTGCTTCATTGTCTGAAAGATCCTTTATGAAAATCAACAGAGGGGAGATAATTAATTTGAGTGAAGTTATTCAGGTGAATCGCATTGGGGATCGAAAGTATGAAGTTTTTCTCGAGAATGTCGATGGGCCTTTAAAGATCAGTCGAAGTCTAATTAATGACTTTAAGGATCGTATGAAAGAGATGGACGCAACATTTAGATAAATTACCTCTGTTTATTCTACAGGATATATAGACATTCAATTTGTTGTTATGAGATGACCTCAAAAAATATCAAAAATCGAGGTCACAAAAATGAAAACGACATTTCTATTTACACTTTTAAGTTTGAGTATTAATTCATTTGCGGGAGCTTCTGCTGCCGTTTTTAATTGCGTCTCAGATTCTGGTAGAACGAAGCTATCTGCCTCTGTTCCTGGAGATTTTGAAGAACATGAAGTTGATCTAATGATTGATGGAAAAGCAGTTAAGTATTATAGTTTAGTTAATCAAACGACTTATCAAATGGAAGAGAACTCTTCAGTTTATGTTCTTGGTAGCTTAAATGAGAAGAATTACCACTTTCTTGTCACGAGTAAAAAAGGTGAGAAGCTTTTTACTTTTTCTGCCATACCTTCAACGATTAAAGTTAAAAGCAGTGAGTACGGAGAATCTGGATCACTTAAGGCTAAACTGACCGGAGTTGATCCTCGCACAGATAATAAGTTGATGCCTGAGATTACGGTTTCTTGTACATATCAATACGAGATATAAAAAAGGCCCTTTTTAGGGCCTTTATTTTTATGAAGTTGCGTGTTTTGCGTTGAAGACTTTTCCGGCCTTATCGATAACGCTTTGGCAATCTGGCTGAAGATTTTTAATGTAAACTTCCTTACCATTTGCGCGATATTTTTCTGCGATCTTATTAATGACCTCGATACTTGAATAGTCACAAACTTTAGAATCTGAAAAATCGATGTAGATTGTTTTTGGGTCCTCTTTTGGATTAAAGAGTTCTGTAAAACTTTGAACAGAACCAAAAAAGAGTGGTCCTTTTAAAATATAGTGCTTATTTCCTTGTTCATCTACATAGTTCGTTGAATTGATCACTTCTGATTTTTTCCAAGCAAAAACAAGTGCTGAAACAATGATTCCACAGAATACTGCGATGGCAAGATCCGTGAAAATTGTAACTGTAGATACTAGAACGATAACAAAAGCATCAGACTTTGGAATCTTCCCTAGAATGCGCACACTAGACCATTCAAAAGTTCCAAGAACGACCATGAACATAACACCAACAAGAGCTGCAAGTGGGATCATTTCAATAAGGCCAGAGCCAAGAACGATAAAGAACAGTAGAAAAAGAGCGGCACTAGCACCAGAAGCTCTTCCACGTCCACCAGATTTTACATTGATCATACTTTGACCAATCATTGCACAACCACCCATACCACTGAAAAAACCAGTGATAACATTGGCAACACCTTGACCAACACACTCTCTATTCGCTCTACCTCTCGTTTCTGTAATTTCATCAACAAGTTGTAGGGTCATGAGTGATTCAATAAGTCCTACGGCCGCTAGAATCACAGAGTAAGGAAGAATGATTTTTAGTGTTTCAAGATTAAAAGGAACACTTGGAAGATGAAATTGAGGAAGTCCTCCTCCAACACTTGCCATGTCTATAACTGTTCTAGTGTTAAGTCCAAAGATATGGACAAGACCTGTAACAACAAGAATCGCAGCTAAAGAAGATGGAATTGCTTTTGTAAGCTTTGGAAGGAAGTGAATAATGGCCATTGTTAAAGCAACAAGAGCAAGCATGATTCCCATGTCTGAACTGTTTAACCATTCCATTTTTCCCGCAGCATTTTTAAATTGAAATTGTGAAAGTTGCGCAAGAAAAATAATGATGGCCAGACCATTTACGAAACCAAGCATAACAGAGTGGGGAATGAGGCGAACAAATTTTCCAAGACGTAAGACTCCTGCAAGAATTTGGATTAATCCCATAAGCACTACTGCACTAAATAGATATTCAACTCCGTGATTGGCAACAAGACTAACAACAACGACAGCAAGGGCACCTGTTGCCCCAGAAATCATTCCAGGTCTTCCACCGCACAGCGCTGTGACGAGACCAATGATAAAGGCAGAGTATAGACCAATTAGCGGGTCAACACCGGCCACAAATGAAAACGCAACCGCTTCAGGAACAAGTGCTAGGGCAACTGTTAGTCCTGAAAGTAGGTCATTTTTGAGCGTTTCTTTCGATTTCGAAATAAGATCAAACATGAAAATTCCTATCCTTTTATTAGTAAACGACATTAAAGGTATATAGGCCTTTGGGAATTTTCTCAATGTTTTATGTAACAAAGTTTAATATTTTTTGAGATGCCCCACGTTTTACGAGGGATTAAACTAGAGACAGAAGTAATGTTTAAATATTTTAAATAGTATTTGTTTGGTGGTTGTTTTGACTTTTAATAGAAAGCTTATCATTTCTCTGCTCTTTATTTGGCTTATTAATGGCCTTCTTATTTTCCTTCTTACGTATTCACTCAAGACGGCGCTCGTTATTTCTACTGTTTTTACTTTAGGATTTTCACTTTTGTTTTTTACACACAAGGCAAGAAGTCTAAAAAGGGAGTCTTTAGAGATTACTTCAGGCAATAAAGATAGAGATCTTCCAATGCAGCATTATGCCGATGAAATCGAATCTTTTTTCTGGCAATTGGGCTATTACAAAGAAGAATGTGACCATTTTCACCAATTTATTCCAAGAGGAAGGCAGAAGATCATGGGTGGGAATATTGATTATTACTATAGTCATTATGAAATCTCTATTGAAGGGCCGCGTGGTGTGGTTCGAATTCTTTGTGAAACTCTCTCGAGTCCAGGTTCAAGCTTCGAAGTTAAAGAAATAGACAGTCACCTGTAAAAAATCCACAGGCGAAGACCTAAAGTGAAAGATTTCATAGAATTAGTTGATGCGATACCTATTCATTCTAGTTTTCAATTTCCTTCTTTTCTCTAATCCTTCCTTTGCTATTGTTAATGAAGAAGGAAGTATTGAAATTTCGAGTGATCATCCTGCAAGTTATAGTAGTGTCGCACTTTTGGATGAAACTAAAACTGTCTTTTGTAGTGGAACACTCATCTCATCTCAAATTGTATTAACGGCCAAGCACTGTCTTTCTAAAAGAGAAATCAAAAAGCTCTACGTTTACTTTGGTGAAAACACAAATCATCTGAACGAATCACTTCTTCGTCCTCTCACTGAAGTTGGATTCTATGGACAACGTGATGATGGTAAAATTTCATTTCCAAATTTTGATGCTGCTTGGGTTCGCTTTAAGGGGAAAGCTCCCAAGGCAAAGAAGGCAATCACTCTTTTCAATTCCGATTATCAACTCTCAAAGAGTGATTTGATTCACTTAGCTGGATTTGGAGAGTCTTCACTTGATAAGTGGTCTAGCCGTACAGGTGTACTAGGTGCCGCAGAAACAACATTTGATTATTTTTTGAATACTAATATTTACCATCACCTTATTCTCTTTGATGGACAAGATGGAAAGGGAGCATGCCATGGTGATTCAGGTGGTCCTGCCTATATTCAAGTGCGTGGGAAATGGTATCTTCTTGGACTAACAAACGGCTTTGACGTTTCTCTTACACCGAAAAGTATGAGAAGAACTTTTTTAGAGCAAGCTCCTTATAAAGTTGATTGTAAGTTTAACCAATCGCTCTACACCCATGTTGGATACTTAAAAAACTGGCTAACCAAATCAACTGGTCTAAATTTTGGAACAAGCGAAAAAGATGTAAATCAAGTGAATGAGAAGCATGTTGGTTTCAAAGCGTGGTGTGAAAATGTTCAGAGCTATCAATCAGAATGGGTAACGGTTAAAAGTTTAATTGAATATGTACTCGATAATCAGGACATTGCGTTTGATCGAAAAAAGGTCTTGCAAAGCTGTTCATATACTCTAGAAGTTCTTAATCAATTAAAAAGTTTCAATCTCACTCGCTATTATAAATTGGGTTCATTAGCGCCGCTTGAAGATGTTGATTTTAATTATGTGAGAATCACTAAAAGAGATCTCTCAGGAATTGATTTAAGTCCTCTGGCTAAAATGCCTTCTCTTGAAAGGCTTGTTCTTTCTAAAAATAACCTTCATGGTAATGACACCCTAAAAAACCTCTTTCGCTCAAAGTCACTTACGGCCATGGATTTAAGTGGCAATCAAATTGAGAGTATAGATATACAAAATAAAAATCATGTACTTCAAGAATTAGATCTAAGTGGAAATCAATTAGAAGATTTGAGCGAATTGATAGGTCTTTCTCATCTTAAAAAGCTTTATCTTGCTGAGCAATCGATTCGCATTGATCTTAGACCGCTGCTGGAGATGAGCTCTTTAACAGATCTTGATCTCTATGAGACAGATGTCGTTAATAATGATTCTTTAGACAGACTGCAACAGCAACTTATTCACTTATATAAGTGATCTTTTTTCATAGAACTTGTTAATATGAGCAAGTGAAATATAATGGATCTATGAAAACATTTTTAAAAGATACCTTTTTTCCGTTTTGGCTAAAGCATGGCGTAGATGAGCTTGGAGGATTCCAAGAACGTCTAAAATTAGATCTCACTCCCTACAGAGAAGAGAATAAAAAAAGAGTGCTCGTTCAATTTAGGCAGTCCTTTGTTTTTGCTAGGGCCTATCAATTAACGAATGACTCTTCTTATGCTGATGCTGCTAGAAGAGGACTTCAATTTGCTTTTGAATCTTATTGGGATAGTGATAAAGGTGGTTTCTTACACGCTCTTGATATTCATTTAAAACCTCTTATTTCAAACCGAAATCTCTACGATCATGCCTTCGCTCTTTTTGCAATGGCCCATATTTACGATGTTTTTAAAAATGAAGAAGGGGAAGAACATTTAGAGATTCTCTCTTGGATTAATAAAGTATCAACGTATATTGATGAAAAGTTTAAATGTGACAGAGGCTACTACGAGTATTTAGATGCTAATAATCTTGCTTTAACAAATCCTCGCGAACAGAATCCTCACATGCATCTGCTTGAAGGTTACTTGGCCCTCTACGAATTTGTAGGAGACCAAACTTATCTTGATAAGGCCAGTGAGCTTGTAACTCTATTTTGTACATACATGCAAGAGCCTAAATTAGGTGGAGTTGTTGAGTTCTTTAGCTCTGATTGGTCTACTTACGATGAAAAACTTGGCGATAAAATTGAACCAGGTCACTGCTTTGAGTGGGCCTGGTTATTAATGGAGTTTTCAAGATTATCAAATCGATCAGATGTTATTCAAGCTGCTAAGAAGGCCTATGAGTTTGGAGTTCGCTTTGGTTATGACCAAGCGTTTGGTGGTTATTTTAATGAAGTAAATCGTTTAGGCGAAGTGAGTAACGAGAAAAAGAGAATTTGGCCTGAAACAGAGGCCATTAAGGCCCATGTTTCAATGTATAAAAATACTGGCAATATATCCTATAAAGAAATGGCCCAAAGGGATTTAGATTTTCTCTTGAAAAACCGACTCAATGAAAATGGATCTTGGAAAGAGCACCTTTCACGTGAGCTAGAAGATCAAACGGATGTTCATCCTTCGACAACAGCTTATCACTTATTAATGGCCTTTTTAGAATTTGAGAAAAATTCTTAACATATGTTAAGGGCAAGATTCTATTTTTGTCCTATTTTAATGGAATAGGAGAAAATTATGTTTAATGCCCAAGACTATTTAAAGAAGATTGAATTATCGCAAGAGAGACCATCTCTTGCTTTTTTAGAGGCCTTACAAAAGAAACATCTCGAACTTTTTTGCTTTTCAAATGCTGAAGTTCTTTTGAAGTCAGGAGAACTCTTACCCCTTGATCGAGATTCTCTTTATAAGAAAATTGTAACGAAGAGAATCGGCGGCTATTGCTTTGAACATAATAAGCTCTTTTGCGAATTGCTTATAGAACTTGGCTTCAATGCAAAAATTTCAATAGCTAGAGTTCTTAATAATAAAATTGAAATGGATGCTCCGAGAACTCACCGTGTAACGATCGTTCATTTTGAAGGGCGAGATTATCTTGTTGATGTTGGTTTTGGCATGAATTGTCTTACCAAACCCTTATTGATTGAAAATGGTTTTAGCCTCGAAATTGGATCGAGGAAAGCTCATATTGACTTAAATCAATATGGAGAGTTTTCTTTTTCTTATAGTGATAGAAACTATCCAAATGGTTATGTCCTTTATAGTTTTAATTTGGAACGCTATAGCGAAGCCGATTGTTTAGTCGGTCATTTCTTTTCACATCACTATCCAGAAGCTGTCTTTGTTCGCAATTTTGTCCTGACTAAAATTGCAGATGAAAAACGTTATTCTTTAGTAAATTTTGGGCTCCGTCGCTATGTTGATGGAGAAGAGGAAAACTCAACGCTATCAACTTTTGATGAGTTCAAAGATTGTGTGACGTCTTTTTTTGGATTAAACCTGAGCGACGAAGAGTTAAAGAAGCTTTATCGTCATATTGAAAACTCTATTTCCCTTTAAGACTTTGATCTTTGATCTGTTTGAAAAGATTTTCTAGATGAGGAAATTGTCTCTTCATAAATTTTTGATATTCATTATGGTGAATTTTCATTTCACGATCGTTATTTGAAACGCGATAACAGCTTGCCGGATGGGTTCCTGCCAGAACGGGCATCTCATTTCCATGACAATGGATGCCGGCATCGGCCTGTTCTTTGGCCAAGACCTTATCTCTATTACTATATTCGTTAGGATCAAACCCACTTCTTAGATAGAATTCTAGTCCAACTTCATCGGCCTCAAGCTCTCTCCAGGCAACAAGCATTTCTGATTGCTTCTCTTTCTTTGCTAACTTTTTCATTTTATGTTCAAGAACACGCTTTTTTAAAGTGAGAGAATTATTTTCTTTAGCAAGAAGATTGTATGCTTCGTAAAAATCACTAAATTCATTCTTTAAAAGAGAGATATCTATATTTGAAAAAAGTCGATTCAAAGGCAATGTAAAGGCCCTCTTGTCATTAAGAATGAGGGATTCAATCTTATCGATCAAAACTTCATTGCGACTTTTATTCATGACTTTAAATAGAAGTTTCTGTTGCTCTTTAGTTAATGTATTTATTTCCATGGCCAACTCAAAGTAGCGCTCATAAAAGAGATAGAAACTATGATTACTAAAAAGTTGATAGGGAAGTCTCTCTGGATGATGATTCATCGTAAGATGGGCCATCTCATGAGCAAGAGTTGAGGCTATCTCGTCGATGGACTTTGCTTGATCAATGGTTTTCTTTGTCAAATAGATGATTCCATCGTCCATAGTTCCTGGAACACCGAAACCATTAATTTCATCAATATCGTAGATGATTACACAGAGGCCTTTATTCGATTCAAGATACGGCGAATTATCTAAATAAGCAGAATTCTCTTTTAAGATGTGATCGAGTATTTTCTGAGCTAATTGAATATGGAGCTTGTGCTTTGTCTTGTTGATATGCTCTTTGAAGATGATAGAGAAAAATGAATTTTCGTAGTAATCATTTCTATGACAGGCTGAAGTCTTAGGACGTTGAATAAATTGATCTCTCTGTTGAAGCGCTCCAAAAACATGGTCACCAGAAATAAATTGATTTTCTAACGTCATTTGTTCTTCTTTTTGGCAAGAAAGGAAGAGAAATAAAAAAATGAGAACAGCTTTTTTCATAGCAGGTATCTTAGCCTTCTTTTCGATATTGATCATAAAAAAGAAAAATTTATAGTCTTTGTTTTGAACATGATTTCAATCTCTTATCTGTTTTTACGATTTAATATCGACTCTTTAAAATAGATATAATTTACAGGTCTACTTGTCGTCGTACTCCCATCTAAAGCATATTTCTTCTAAATGGGGGATGAATGATTAAATACTTAGTTGTAACGATAGTGCTTGGCCTTAACGCTTCTGCTTTGGCCGGCAACAAGAAATCAATTCAATGGCAAATTAAAAAAAGTACTTGGACTCAAAGTGATGAGAGATCATTTTCAGAGTTCATTGCTAAGCTAGGTAAAGCTAAAAAAGAAGGACACTGTCATACTACTGATCAGTGCTTAAAAAGCTCTAAAGCAAATCCTAAGTATTATCAGTTAAATCCCGTGGGCCTTTCTTCGATCTTTTCTGATTGTGCCGATTTACCTTATGTTCTTCGAGCTTACTTTGCATGGATGAACGATCTTCCATTTGCTTTTCCAACAGCTCTACATCCTGCGACTTGGTACACGCCTGAAAAAGAACTTATAAGAAATGAAATTAAAGAACTGCAAATAGAGATGTACAGTGCAGGTTTCTTTAAAAAGAAAAAGCTTAAGTACCAAATTAAAAAACTTAGAAAGAAGCTTAATGATGGAAGAAGCAAAACTCCTGATCTTAGATATAATCATTTAGGTAACGTTGTTACATCTAAAAGACTTATCGAAAATGGTGATAATATCAATGAAGTTCTAAGAACAATTGTCAACCATATTTCAACTGCTTCTTTTAGAACAAATGCAAGTCAATCACAAAGAGAAGGTCTTTTTAGAGATACTTATCCCGTTGAAGTTTCTAGAGACGCGATTGTCCCTGGAACCGTTCTGTACGACCCGAATGGGCATATTGCTGTTGTTTATGAAGTGACTGAGTCTGGGAAGATTCATTTGATTGATGCCCATCCAGATAATAGCTTAACTGCGATTACATATGGTGAGAAATTTAAAAGAACTCCTGTTGAAATTGGTGGTGGATTTTCTAATTGGCGTCCTTTTTCTTATGAGAATGGGAACGTGGACTTTAAAGACAATAGCGAACTTGGTGATTACTCATTGGAGCAATTTCAAAAAAGCTCTGTTTATACATATGAGCAAAAAGATCTATCGTTCTACGAGTATGTAAGACATAAGCTTTCTATTGGAAACCTAAAGTATTACCCTGAAATTGAATTAACAGAGCTTCTCGACGAGATTTGTTATGACTTTAAAGAACGCGCTCTTGCTGTAGAGAAGGCCATTAGTGCAAATATTCATTTAAAGTCTCACCCAGCAACTCTTCCGAGAAATATTTATGGTACTGAAGGTGAGTGGGAGACCTATTCAACACCTTCAAGAGATGCTCGATTGAAGTCTTCGATTAGAGAGGGGCGCAATCTTATCTCCAAGATTTTGGAAGGCCATGCAAATGGTGATGAATCAATTATCTATCATGGTGAGAATTTAAAAAAGGATTTAGAGCGAGTTTACCGAGAGCGATCGTCTGCTTGCCAGATCAAAGTTGTAGGGACAACGAGTCGGCCCTATCAATTTAACCTTGATAAATTAATTGACGGAATTTACGATCTTTCATTTGATCCCTACCATTGTGTAGAATTGCGATGGGGTCTCAATGATTCGAGTTCACTCTCTGCTTGTGGTGATTCATCTGAAAAGATTCATTGGTATCAAGCTCAAGAGGGACTTAGAATGAGAATTGATAGAGATTATTCACTTAGAATGAATTACGGAGCTTATGAATTAGAATCAGCTCCTATTTCTCATGTAGAACGTGAAGAGATTTCAATTAAGGATTTACTCTATTAAGCTTTTATTTGGTCTTGTCACTTTCTTTTTTGTTTCAGTTAGTCTCGCTCAGGTTACTTATGAGATTGAGCCAGGACTTTCTTTTAAAGAAACTGATCTACGGAATGTTAAAAAAGAAGTTCAACAAATGGAGCGTTATTTTGATATTCCATTTAATGATCTTCACATTATGGTTACAAATAATTGTTTTAGAACAGGCTATTCTTATAAAGAAAAGACAATCCAATTTTGCGATCAAGTAAGTACGATATTTGCTGGTCTTCAATCTCTCGATGTCATACGCCATGAACTCTTTCATGCTTTTATCTGTCAGGAATATCCATTTCTTTGTACCAGCGAGATAATGAAAAAAGCTAATGTGAAGGCCATTCACGAAGCACTTGCTGATTGGTATACATCACTCTTTGATAGAACGCCCCATTTTGGTGAACATTTCTATACGGATAAAAAATTTGTGCGCTCTTATCAAAATGATTATTGCTTTGATCTTGTTATTGGAGAACACTTAAAAGGGAACTCGATTCTCTCAGGGCTTTTGGCGAAGAATTTCTCATTTCTGGCCATCTTAAACTCTATAAAAAGTGAAAAGCAATTTATGGATCTAATTGAGTTATCTAAGAAGAAGAGCTGTCTTGGTCATACTGAATTTGAATTTATTCCTGAACAAATCAAAAAATCGAAATTAAATCGTTATCGACTCAATCGAAATGAAGAACTTCATTTTGAATTACCATTTTATGGATTAGAAAATTTGCGATTAAAGTATCATTATCCAAAAGAAATTATCTCAGTTAGAACGAGTGGGGATAAAGTGATCGTGAAGGGTCTTCAAAAGGGGATTTCTAAAGTCTCTGTCCAGCTTTTCGATTCAGGTAGACTTATTGGAATTCAATCTCTCTATTTTCGAGTACGCTAGCTTCTTTGATAAATTTAATTTACTATATTTCTATGTATTCATTGATTCTTATCCTTCTATTCTTTGCGAGTACTGTAGTTACAGCTGACGAGTATAAAATTGATACTCTTGATTCGACGCAAGAGTTTGCTTCAAGGCAAATTTTTACCCTGACAAACTCCATCGATAATTTCTTCGGTGAAAGAAAGACACTTGATCACGATAATGGCTCACGCTTAAGAGTTTATTCTATTATTTCTAAAAGCGAGGGGAGCGATCTTTATAAAGAAGTTAACTATCGATTTAGAATTCGTTTGCCTCAGCTCTCTAAAAAGCTGCATATTGAATTCTATCGTTCAAAGGCTGAAACTGAAACGCTGACACCTGTTAACGAGTCGACCCTTCCAACGGATTCGGATCGTGAAACAAGTACACCTAGACTTGGACTAGGGTATGCTTTAAATATCTTTCGAGGTTGGGAGTCTAAGGCCGGAGCAGGGATAAAGGTTCGCTTACCTCCTGATCCCTATCTCTATTATAGAATGTCTAAAAAATTCACTATGCCTAAGGGCTTTATTCGAGTTGCCCCTTCTGCCAATTATTCTATTAAAGATATGTTTTCTTTAGATGGTATTGTCGATTATGATATCCCGTTGGCAGAGGACTATTTATTTCGATTCTCTAATTCGGCAACTTGGACAGATAAAACAGACATCACTCGCTCAAGCCATGGGCCACAACTTTTTCACACTCTTTCTAAAAGACGTTCGATTTCTTATTCATTATCAGCGAATTTTTCTTCAGAAATTGGTTATCGAATAGAGAATTATTTATTGCAACTAGATTATCGTCAGTTGATTTATAAGAAGTGGATTTACTATGATCTCATTCCTTCAATTAACTATCCAAAGGACAATGGATTCAAAAAGGTTCTTGGAATTGCCCTCAAATTGGAAATTCTCTTTGGAGAGCGCTCGTAGAAGTATTTTATTTATAAATGTGAGTGGCCAGTAGCTTGTTATTTATAAAGGCAGGAATTGATGATGAATATCATGAAAAGTTGATTTTCTGGCTATAATATTTGTTTTTTAATCTTGTTTTTTTCTAAAGATTACTGTCTTTGGCTTTATTCCTATTTTCATTTTGTGGTAATCCTTTATTAATCATATTTCTTTGGAGAGGGCGCTATATGATTGAAGATGATAAAATTACCATTGTACTTGTAGATGATGAAGATGATGTACGATCTTTATATTTAACTATTCTTGAAGAGGTTCTTCCAAGTGCGGAAATCTTCGAGGCTAAAGATGGTCTTGAGGCGCTCAATTTAATCATGGCCGTAGAGCCCGATCTCGTAATCTCTGATATTAAAATGCCTAATATGGACGGCCGTCGTCTCTTAAAAATCTCAAGAGAGTTTAGAAAGAGCTGTCACTTTGTCTTTATCTCTGGTTATGGAAAAGACTATCTCTACGAATTTCTTCGTTATGGTGCTTTTGATGTTCTTGAAAAGCCACTTAATCTTGATGAAATTGAAGAATGCTTAAGCCGTGTTCTCTATTTTATTAAATACAAAAGACAAACTGAAACAAAAATTGCAGAGGCCCTTCTCGCTGATGGCGTCGATGAGAAGAAAATTGCAGCGATTTTACAATTGCAAGAGAAGCTTCTTAAGGAGCGCTACACTAATTTACTCAATGAAGACATTAGAGAGCGCGATGAAGATGATGAGGACTACTTCCCTGAGGGTGGAAATGTCATGTAGCTTTTCTTAGGTAAACTTTGATCTCTCCTTGAGTTTGCCGCCACTAATGGCCCAGTATTTTTGATATCCTTCATTTATTTTTAGGCAATCCTTATTCAGGAGTAAAATAAGAGTATGAACTCTTACAAAGGATGACCTATGCCTGATCACACTTACAAAAAAGTGGAAATAGTCGGGGCTTCTCATGAGTCAATTGAGTCCGCTGTACAAAATGCCTATGAAAAGGCGTCTCAATCGATTCATAAACTTCGCTGGTTCGAAATTCAAGAAATTCGTGGAAATTTTGAAGATGGTAAACCTCTTTATCAAGTGACGATGAAGGTGGGCTTTCGCCTCGATGACTAACTTTTGAAGCCAATCGTGAATATGGCCTCATAGTTCTCCATAATTTCTAGTGACTCGATCTTTATGATAGCAGTAAAGGAGGCAAGACCATGGTTAATTACACACCGAAACTGGAGCCTACTCAAAGCTCAATCGATCAACAGACGAACTTGACGGCAAAGGACTTTATGCTGACATCGAGTTTGACTGTTCCTATCGATATGAACGTCGTTGAGGCCTTACATTTAATTTGTGAACACAATGTTTCAGGGGTACCAGTGGTTGATAAAGATCAAAAAATACTTGGTTATCTCTCAGGTAAGGATTGCCTAAAATATGTTCTTGATATGAAATACTACAATGAATCTCCTGGCATTGTTGGGGATTATATGGCCAAGAGTCTCATTACTTTGAAGCCTACTGATACATTGATGTACACCGTAGAGCTCTTCATTAAAAATCATTTTCAAACTTATCCCGTTGTCGACGATGGAATTCTTGTCGGCACGGTGACCAGAGCTCAAGTCATGGACCAGATAAGAAAAATGGGTCAGACGAGCTGGTAAAAAAAGGCCCTCAGTTACGAGGGCCATTTTTAATTATTGTAGATTTGGAGCAACTTCTTCGTTGTAGTCTTGAATACCACATTCGATAATTTCAAGTGCTTCTTGCTTATTGTAGAGATGAGTAATCTCTACTTTAGGCTTGTATCCTTCAAAAGGGATTTCTTTGTAAGTAAGGAAGTAGTGCTTAACCTTATTAAGAATTTTCTCTGGGCAATCAGCAACATCATTCATGTCACCAAAAGTAGAATCATCTTTTAGAACAGCGATGATTTTATCATCTACTTCACCATGGTCTAGCATTCTGAAACCACCAATGATTTTACAATCAACTAGGATATCACCGTGTGTGATTGGCTCATCAGTAAGAACACAAATATCGATTGGATCTTCATCACCGTAAAGATCTTCTCTTCCCGTTTTTGAAATTGCATAGGCCGCAGATTTCTTGCTTGAATATGTCTTCGGTAGAAGACCATAAAGACATGGGATGATATTAGAAAATTTCTGAGGGCGGTCAACTTTCATGAACCCGCTGTCTTTATCAAGTTCGTACTTAACTCTATCTGTTGGTACGATCTCAATATAAGCTGTTACTTCATCTTTTTTGTCGCTAGTGTAAAGCTCTACACCATGCCATGGGTTAGGTCTTACAAGTGAATGTTTTTTAGACATTGCGTTATCCTTTTTTTGTTTAATGAAAATAGACAGTAGGCACAATAGCAAAAAGGGGGGAAAAATTGAAATATTTTATAGGCCCTTTGGGGCAATTTTATTAACCTTATGTAAAAAAGAGAGTAAAATCCTCCTTTCACATCTAATTGAGAGGCTCAAAATGGACATTAAATCCCTTGTAAGAACAGTTCCTAACTTTCCACATGAAGGAATCATGTTTCGTGACATTACAACGCTTTTAAAAGACGGAGAAGGTTTAAAAGAAACGATGCGTCTATTCAAAGAGCGCTATGAGAATATGGAATTTGACTATATTGCAGGTATTGAGTCTCGTGGTTTTATCATTGGGGCAGCTCTGGCGACCATGCTTGGTAAGGGCTTTATTCCAGTTAGAAAGAAAGGCAAGCTCCCAGCTGAAGTGATTAGTGTCGAGTATCAACTTGAGTATGGCACAGACGTACTAGAGATTCATAAAGATGCCCTTGAAAAAGGGGATAGGGTTCTTCTCATGGATGATCTATTAGCAACTGGAGGAACGGCTTTTGGCGCTATTGAGCTTATTGAAAAGCTTGGGGCCGAAGTTGTCGAATTTGCCGTTATTGTTGATCTTCCTGAGCTCAAAGGAATTGAAAAACTAGAGGCCAAAGGTCACAAGATCTTCAAGCTTATGGAATTTGACGGGCTATAGAATTGAGCCTGGCATAAAATGCCGCTAATAAGCTAAACCTTAGAATTTACATAAAAAATACCGAAAGGCTTCTTGGAGAACTCTATGAAGCCTTTTTTATTATTTTTAATTCTTCTATCCATTGAATCCCTTTATGCCAAAATGCCTAAAGAGGATCTTCTCATTCGCCTTAGAAAGGCCAATGAAAAGCGCCTTCCCTCTATGGGAAATAAATTGCATGTTCATCCACTAAATGATGAAGCTGCTTCGAGCTTAGGCGATGGTAAGAAATTAAATTTTAAAGAACATCAATTTCGAAAATCAAAGAGATTTATCTCAACGCAAAAAAGAGACCAGCTTTTTTATCAATCTGGCCTCGATAGTTTTCTTCCAACAACTTGGGATGAAGTGGACAAAGATATCTTCTTTTACAATGCTGTTAAAAAAGATCAAAAGACCTTTGTAAAAAAATATCCTTTTATGAAGGACCATTACCATGTCATTCATGACTTTAAAATTATGGTAACGGGGAGAGAGCAATGAGATATCTATTCTTATTTATGGCCCTCTTTTTTATCGTTCCCTCTTTTGCCTGTAATAAATCAGTTGATCCCAATAAAGTTGTTCTTTTCATTGATGTGAATGCTTCTCATAAAGAAATATTAGCAGCAAGAAAGGGTGCCTGTGAAAGGGGAGAGAGTCTTCGAGTGATACCGGAGGGGAGTGAAAAACTAGGGAAGGCCAATCTCGACTATCTCTATACTTTAAGAATGAGTACATTCTGTTATGACACATGTGAAGAATGGAAAAAGAAAAATGAAAAAGTTCAGCTTAAATTAAATCGCATCAGTCAAAATGTAGAAAAAGATCTCAAAGTTTCTCTACGAAAAGAATTAGAGAAATTGGAAAAAGAAGGAAAGACCGTTGAGAGTCTTCTCTTATCTGGTCACAATAGTGGAGGGTCTTTTTCTTCTGATGATCATCTTGGTAATAGAGTCATTGAAAAGGGTGATATCAATAATATTTTCAAAGATTTTCCTAAGCAAGCTGAGTCTGTAAAGTCTGTTCTTCTTCTTGGTTGCTATACAGGAGTTAAGAAAGAAATTCTTGATTGGAAGGCGATCTTTGATAATGCAAACCTTATTCTTGGATACAATAAAGAAGGACCTCTCAGTGATCGTCCTTCAGCATCAACAATGGTTGAAGACGGATTGGTTTTTGATAAAAAGATTAATGACCTTGTTGAAGATAAGAAACTTCGTAGAAGTGTTGAGAAAAATTTTCGTCACTTAATTTATGTCAATGGGGCCATCTATTTTAAACCCCAATGTAGTGAAGCCAATGGATATTACTATCAATCGGACTTAAAAGGAAACAAGAGATTAGAAGAGTTCTCGACTGCTGATTGTGAAGAAAATGCTCGCGTATTAGGAGATGGCCATAAAGAACAGCTTCTTGATTATTACTACGGTAGAAAAGCTATACCTGAAGATACATCTGATTCACCTCTTCGTGAGATTTATTCATTTACAAGAAAGTACTCATATTGTTATGAAATCAATCCTGATTGGGATAGCTCAGCTCTCCATTACAAGGATCCTGATCGTATTTTACAATTGCTCTTTTTTAATAAAATGAAAATAAATTTTGCGAAGGCGTATAAAGAGGATATCGATTTATTTGATGATCTTCTTGAAGGCTTTGATCCAAGTTATCGCATTGCTGAATTAAAAGAGGCCGCGAGACAATTGGAGATTGAAATCAAGGGGAAGAGAGACTTAATTTCAAAAATTAAAAAGAAAGATAAAACTCTGATAAAATCACTTGAAGATGATATTGCTGAATTAGATCAACTTCTCATTGAAGCGGAAATGGCCGGTTTAGATAAGGAAGAAGTTAGTATTGCATTGAAGAATTTACGAGATAAAGAAGAGCTTCTTTCAGCTATTGAGGGAGAGGGAACTGATTATATTATTCAAGGTTATGAAAATAGCATTGCAGATAGTGAATTGAAGATCAATAGTCTCGCTAATTCTGTGGTTGCGGCGAAAGGATTGAAAGATTACGTTAAAAAGAATTATTGGAAGATGACACCAGAAAATTTGGAAAATAAATCGAGAAAAGAAATTTTAGATAATGTTCATGCACTCACATATATCGCTAATGCGACGGGACAGCATTCTATGCATCAATTTGCTCGAGCTGCAGATAAAAGATTAAATGAGCTTAATAGCATTCCTTTTGAATGGCACGATTTTATAAGTAATCCTCGAAAACCAGCTGACTTTCTAGATGAAATGAATGAGGCGTTTGGCAGATCCGAAGGATTTGAAAATGCTGGAGATGGCCCTTATCAATCTCCAGCTAATGACTTTTTTAATGATCGAGAAAATAATCTATTAGAGTTTTAAAGAGACCTTTGAGTTTTCCGCGCTCGAGCTCTCTTTCTTTTTCGAGATCTCCAAACTCTTTTTCGATCTTATTTGTAATCGAAAGAATATCGATTCCTTGCATGATCTTTTTCTCTAAATTTTCATAGGTCTTCTTTTCAATAGGAACAATTCCATCTTCTCTAAAAAGTTGATTGGCAAAGTTTAAAAGAAAGGCCCTATCTTTTGGTTCAGTAATAAGAGGTAGGATATCATCGAGCTTGAGTCCTTCTTCTAGGTCTTTGGCGAGAATTTCCCACTGGGACTGACTAAAAGGTATCTTTCTCAAGTGATCTTGAATCCAGCTTCTCTCTTCCTTAGTTAATTCACTATCAATATAGGCCAGTGCAATCGTTCCACGCCACATATTGAATTTACTTTCTGTCATTGGATAACTCATTTACAACCCTTGTTCACTTGTTAATGAGTATCATTTTACAGAGACTCAAAGATAATTCATATGAGCACTTTTTTTCAGCGCATCTTTTCTTTTTCTTAATCTTAACTTTCTATTGATATCATCAAGTGAGTCAACGGCACTATCCCAGGCCGAGTAAATTTGCTTTTTTATGCCTGCGCGAAGATCTCCCGCGATGTAGAGATTTTCTATACTACTTTCACCTTTGTCATTCGTTATAACAAAACCCCTTTGGTCAACTTCTGCACCAAGTTGAAGTGCTAATTCGTTATAAACAATCATTCCTAGGGAGATGAAAGTAAAATCACTGTGAACATAATGACCGGAATCAAGAATATAGCCTTCGAGCCCCGTTTCAACTTCGCCTCTTAAATCGATGATCTCATCTTCGATGACATCAATTTTATAAAGATCTATTAATTTCTTTGTTTCATCCGAAAACTTAGACTCTTGGCCATTTGTTAAAATAGTCATCGTTGGAGGAGAGTATCGCTCATAGAGCATAATCGCTACCCAAGCGGCACTATCTGTATGACCGATCACAGTTGTCTCTTTGCCTTTAATATGGTGTCCATCACAGCGCAAACAGTAATCGACTTGTTGCTTATTTGCGAATTTGAAGATCGGTTTAATCGATCCATTTATATGCGGTTGTACATCCATTACCCCAGTTGCAAGAACTATATGACGAGCATAGTGATTTTTGTTTTCAGAGTCTTTTAGTAGAAAAAGATCATCTTGTTTTTCAAGTCTCTGAATACCTGTGTTTTCTAGTAGGGTAAGGTTGTCGGCATATTCACTTCGTTTGATAAAATTGATTGTCTGCTTATTTGGATCTTCTATCCCTTTGCTAAAATTTAAAAAGCCAGGAATATTTTCGACTTTTTTTACCCACTTTGCTCGTGAGCGCCTTTTATTTTTTATGTTTCCAGGAAAGAGTATTACTCGATCGTTATTGAGAACTCCTCTCAATGCGGCCATGACTCCTGCTGAACCCGCTCCAATAATTGCAATATCATAGATCTTCTTTGTCATGATCAAACTCCTTTTTTGATAGGATATATTTATCGTAAAGGATGATCTAATTAGAAAAAGCTATGAGGTTATCAATCAAAGTGATGAAGGTCTGCCTAAGAACGAAAAAAATGCCTATTCTTAAGACGAGGAATTTGTCCTTCTTTTTTGCTATACTTTTATCTAGGGCAGGATGCCCTCATGCTAGGATTATATGGATATAAACGGTTCATCACAGAAAATTTCTGATCTTCAAAGAGAACATAGAGCTTCGCTTTCGAAGCTTAAAGATCAATATGAAAAGAAATTAGAAAATATCCAAAAAAATCACGAGAAGACCATCTCAAATAAAGACGAATTACATGAACAGAATAGGCAGTCGATTCTAGAAAACTCCAATGAAAGAATCGATCTTCTAAGCACGAAGGCAAAGAAGACATTTGCAAAAAATCGCTCAGAATATTTAGATGAAGTCGCAAAACTTAAAGAATCTCATCAACATAAAGTTGATGAAACGAGAAAAGACTTCAATACTCGTTTAGATAATTTAAAGAACTCCTATACAGATTCTCTTCGATCAAAGCAAAAAGAAAATCAAACACTTCTAGATAATAAAGACGCCAATTTCGAAAAAAGAGTGGGTGAGTTACAAAATAGAGAGATTGAAAATGAAAAGCAAAGAACGATCAGAAATGAGAGAAGTATTGCTAGTTTAGAAGATCAATTTTCGAATGAAAGAAAAGAGCTTGTTGATCATTTTAAAAATAAGGAACAACAACTTAACCTTTCTCATCTAAAAGAAAGAGATGGGCAGCGTCAGGATTCTCTTGATACCTTAAAACGTGTAAGTGATGCTAAAGATGCACAGATTGACGGACTACAACGTAGGATGAATGATTCTAAAGATCTGTTAAAAGAAAAATCAGTCAATGGTCACTCCCGATTACAAGAAAGATTTCAACAATCTATAACTAGTCTTGAAGAAGGAGCGAAAAGAGAAGCTCGACTCACGCAAGAAGGTTTCAATCGTGATCTAGCTAGAAATGCTCTTGATCACAAGGAAGCACTTTCGGCTAAAGATAGAACGATTAAAAAGATTCTTAATAATTCTCTTACATCAGCGGATCTCGATAGGCATGGTGCTAAAATTTCAGATGATTATGAACAAAAGTTAAATCAAATGAAATTAATGATGGAAGATCAGCAAGTCAACTTTAGAAATAAAGTGGATGATTTGAAGCTTACAAGTGAAAAAACAATGGCTGAGCGACTTGGAACACTTAGAGATACTTTTGAAGAAAGTGATAATCAACGTCGCGAGCAAATCATTGAGCAAAAGGTAAAAGGAGACGAAGCCGTTAAGCATGCGGAGTCTCAGATGAGAAGAAATATCTATAATCAACAAATTAATTCTCAAAATCAATTGTTAAACGAACAACAGAAAAATAATAAATTACTGCACAATCAGCGAGTCGTATACGGAGAAAATGTTCAGCAATTAGAGCAGAGAAACTTAGACAATGTCCAGAAACTACAAAGAGAGCATGCTGGTGAAAAACGAGATATAGTCGAACAATTTAGTAAAAATTTAAAAGACTCAGTTCTTTCGCAACAGCAAGAATTTGAAACGAAGCTCAATAAAGTTGTAACAAGCTATGAGCAACGTTTGAAGACGCAAAAAGAAGCCTTCATGAAGCTTGAGGAACAGTCTCAAGGGCAACTTACCAACTATAAGCGATCTAACGATATGAAGCTTAGAGTTGAACAAAAATACTTTCAAGAGCGTCTTAAAGAGAATCGATCTGAGATGAAAAGAGAAATTGCAAATCTTCGAACAGACTTTGAAAGAAATATGAATATAGTCAAAGCTAAGTATGACGACGAGATTAACAAGATCAAAAGAGAGAATGATGTTTACAGCACAAAACTCATTCAAACTCATGAGCAAGAGAAGCAAGAGCTCATCATGACAAATCAACAAGAGATGCGATCTAAGGTTCATCAACTTACAGAGCAGCTGGCCCGTGTTATGAAAGATAATGAATTTCAAAAGCAACAGCTCGTTGATTCTTATGAAAAAAGAATCAAAGATCTCAAAAGAGATTTTGACCTAGAAAAAGTACAAATCTATAATTCTTAATGCATACACTTATTTTGGTTGGCCAATACCTTGGCTATTTCAATCGCATCGCTTTTTAAATACCAATGTTTATTAATTGTCTTACCATTGATTTTAACTTGGTAAATATCATCTTTATAATGTTTTTCAACTGAGCATATATCTTTGGTAGGAACAAATTCACCAGAACCACAAGATGTAAGGCCCAATATAACGATGAGATAACAAGTTTTAGTAATTATCGAATTCATCACAACCTCTCTCTCTTCTAAATCTTTCAAGAGCGCCTCCACCCGGAATTGTTTTGTAGAACCAGAAAAAACATTCTTCCTTTTCTGCTCTTAGTTGATCGTGGCGTTGGATGGCATCTCTAATATCCCACGGCTGATCTTTAAGCTCTTTATGTTTTGCTCCTTTAATAACCAAGCGAGAGTTTTTATCCATTTCTTCTTTTGTGGTCATGGCCGGCTTCTCAATAGGTTCTTTCTTTTCATCACCTCCACCTCCACCAAGAGTTGGAGTTGGTATTGGAATGGGGACAGGAACCGGAACCGGGAGCATCGCAATTGGCGGGAGTCCAAAAGAGCTTCTAAGAAGCTTGTCGAGATTTAACAAATTTCCATCAGCATCTTGTATTTTGGGAACCATATTTTCCGTTTTTTCAGCGAGGGCCTTAAGCGCCTCAGGAGAGAGCTGTTTTATGGCCGCTTGGCCCTTTGCTGCAAGTTCTGTCGAATTGAAGTATTGTCCTGGTTCTAGGTTTACAGTTTTTAATTCGCCTCCAAGCTTTGCAACATTGGAAACAACTTTTCCTTTAACCAGTGCTACATCTGTAACAGCTTTACCTTTTACTTGATAAGCATTTGAAAGAAAGACCGTCCCACGAACACCTACTGAGACCAGTCTTGTGTTTAATTTCCACTGTTCACCATCTTTACTTTTTCGTTGAATATTTGCTCTAACTTGTCCTCGAAGATGATTGATTAAGACCGTTCTCTTTGGTTCAATTTCAAATTTTTCGACGGTGATTTCAGATTCGGGGCCAATATTGAGAATTGTTTCATCTTTCATTTTTAAGCGTAAAAAAGAAGCACTACCTGTTCGAACAAGATCCCCCTCATTTAATGGATCGTCTTTTTTAATTTCTTTAAGCTCTTCAGTATCTTGATTTGATTCATCTTTTTTTTTGTGAACAATGAAAACTTCTCCTCTTACAATTGAAGCAATGGCCATTGGTGCATCGAGTTTTGGATCTCTCTTTTCTTTTGCCTTGTCAGGTTGCTTTTTAGAATCTTCATTTTCTTTATTTATTTCATCTTGTGGAGTTTGTTTCGAATTTTGATTCGATTCAGCAGCGGGCTCTCTCGAACTTGTTTCACTGAGTTTGGCGGAGGAGTCATTTTGTTGTGGCCCAGTTGAGTCATTGGATTCTTCCAGGGCCATAACGCTTAAAGGGAGAAGTAATATCATACAAACTGTCGTAAGCTTCATGGCCGTTCCTTTTTCTAAAAAGTGATCGCTTTCTATTTTAGTAAGGATTGCACTTTCTAATCTCTTTTTTTTGTTTAATTATTACTTTCTAAGTATTTCTTTTTAGCTAAATTGTTAAAATAAACTTTGGCCAAATATTTAAGAGTTCTTTAAGCTAGGAAGCGAAAATTGTATTGAATTTAGGCCTAGATAGATAGGCCCATAATTGTAGGTGATTTAACTTGTTGTTGGCCTCATTGTGTTGATTTAATCGCAACGAAAGGTGTGCAAATGAAGATTGTCGTTCAAAGATCTGGAGAGTCTAGAGTTCTCGTTGATGAGCAATGTGTAGGGGAGATTTCAAAGGGAATGGTTCTTCTTATATGTTGTGAAGTGGGCGATGATCTGAATACCGCTAAGAAGGCAAGTGAGAAGCTCCTAAAGCTTAGAATATTTGAAGATGAACAGGGACGAATGAATAGAGATATTATTCAAAGTGAGGGGCAAATTCTTGCGATCAGTCAGTTTACTCTCTCTTGGGATGGAAAAAAGGGCAATAGGCCATCTTTTGATGGGTCTATGGAGCCGGCAAAGGCGAACGAACTCTTTTTGAAGATATGCGAATTCTTATCGGAAAAGGTAAGGGTGGAAACAGGAAAGTTTGGGGCCTCAATGCGCGTTGAAATTACGAACCAAGGCCCTGTTACTTTTAGCTTAAGCTTTTAGCATACCTTTTTTAGTATCTTTCGCTTCGGCTTTTTCAGCTCTAAGGGCAGCTTTCCAAATACCAGCAAAGATAAAGGCAAAGATAACGACAAAGCAACCAATGTGGAATACTTCTACTTGTAAAGAAGATGCAGTGTACTTCGCAGTTCTTACAGGTTCTAGTTTCTCACCTTTTGGTACAATTGACGTTGGATAAACTTTTACAGTTTTAGTAGCCGTTTCACTCATGTTGCTCTCTCCAAAGTTAAATTGGGTCTAGTTATACCAGATATCTTATGCAAACTTCAAGATTCTTCCATGATCTAGGTCAGTTTTTTTATTGCAGTATGTATAAAATTCATTTGTTTTACAGCAGCAATATGTTGCGTCGACAAAAATCTTAAGAATGGTTATATAAGTCGCATGAAATTCTTTGTATTTTTACACTTACTTTTATTGATAAATACTGTCAGTGCGCGGGAAGTTCTCACCTTTAAGGCCTACAGTGAAAAAAAGCAGAATCTTGAGGTCGTTTCTCTTGTGGGAAAGGCACACGTCATCTTCTTTTCATCGATTGATTGCCCATGTTCGGACTCACACATGGCCCATTTTAATGAGTTGAAAAAGAAGTATCCACAGGTGGAATTTTTGGCCATCAATGTGAATGACTATAACGAAAACAAAGAACAGATTAGTGCTTATTATAAAGAAAAATCTCCATCTTTAAATTGGTATTGGGATAAGGGCTTTAAAGTCTCAGATCTTTTTAAAGCTGTTAAGACACCCCATGTTTTCCTTTTGAACGAAAAGGGACAAATCATCTATCACGGTGGTGTTTCTAACTCATCAAATTTTCCAAAGGCATCGAAGTTTTATCTTCAAGACGCTCTGGCCGATTTAAAAGCAAATAGAGATGTTAAAAAGAAATTTGCTCGGGCCTTGGGCTGCTATATAGCGAGGTAGTTTTGAAATTATTTGTTTCTCTTATGACAATTATTCTTTTGAGTGTCTTTGTAAGTTCTTGCGGGAAGTCACCCCAAGAAGACCATTCCTATGAATCACAGGCAATTCAAGAACAATTAAAGGGAACAATGAATCTCAATAAATTAGATCTCAATGTTGAGCTTACGTGGTTAAAAGGACCTTTCGGTGATCCTGCTTTTGAATCAAGTTTTCTCATGATTGTTAGAGATAATAAAGGTGAGATTAAATCACTCGATCCTAAATATCATTTCTATATCAATGCTTGGATGCCAAGTATGGGACATGGAAGTGCTTACGATGGTGATACTGAGCAAAGCTCTACAGGAGTCTATCTCCATCGTGATCTTTATTTTAACATGCCAGGGGACTGGGAAGTTTACATTGACGTCTACGAAGGTGAAGAGTTGATTGATTCAACAAAGTTGAGGATTGATCTTTGAAAACTTTAGTTGCCTTGAGCTTGACGTTATTTTCTCATGCTGTATTCGCTGCAAGTTGTTGTGGGGGAGGAAGTTCATTTCCTGGACTCATCACAACCGATTCCAAAGGACAAATCTCTTTAAGCTCGACCTATTTAAATGAAGTAGGAAAAGCAAAACTTAGAGATGAATACGTTTATTATAATGAAGACAAAAAGAGAAAGAGCCTTCAAAGTCTTCTCAGTTCGAGTTATATGACTTCTGAATTTACTCAACTTTCTTTAAATCTAAGTTATGTTCAACGAGAATATGAACAAGGTGAGTATAGTGAAAAATCTCATCAGCTAGGGGACTCAGAGCTGAGTTTTGCTTATGAGTTTTTTCCAGAAAAAGAATATTCATGGTGGAAACCTCGTGGATTTGTTTTTCTTTCTTTAACTCTTCCAACTGGTAAAACAAATTATCAATCAAGCGAATTACTATATTCTGATGTTTCGGGAAAAGCTCAATGGGCATTGGCCGTAGGTGGTGCCTTTACAAAGGTAAATGGACCTTTTGATTTTCAAGGTAGTTTTAAAGCGGCCCATCGTTTTAAGGAGAGCTTTTCTAATGTAACAGTTGAAGGAAGCCAATTCTTTTCCACTTTATTATCTGCTGGCTTTAGTCCTAGTAAGTCTTCTTTTAGATTTGGTGCTTCCCATATCTACTTTTTTGAAACAAAGAGAAAAGTTAACAATGGTCAAAAGGTTTCACAGACGCTTAATGAATATTATCATGAATTAGCTTTAAGTTCGCATTACATGCTCAATGATGAGTTGTCGGCCGGGATTATATACGCCGATCAAACTCTCATTGGTCCCGTTCAAAATACAAGTTTATCTAGAAAATTAACTGTACAAATCCTTAAAAGGTGGAGTTTATAATGAAAAAAATGATCGCTTTAGTTTTTACAATGATTTCGATGTCAGCAACTGCTCATTGTCCAAATGAATTTAACTACTCGGACAAAGAACTTTGTTATTCGTATGAGTGGCTTTCTGGACCACATTTAGGTGGTGGACATGGAAGAGGACATGGGCATCATCATGGGCATGGAATGAAAAAGCCAATGAGTTCTGAACTTACAGTTGCTTTTTGGGTTAAGGGAGATTCAAATCATGCTCCTGTTGAAATCGATGGTCTTAGAATTTATCCTTGGATGATTATGGACAATGGGATGGAGCATGGAAGTCGTCCAGAGTCACTTAAGTTTGATGCTAATAGTGGCGTATATATTGTCTCAAATATTTTCCTTATGAAGATGATGGGTTACTGGGAAATGCGTTTAGCAATTCCATCTGACTTTTCAGATTTTGATCCAAAATCTGACTATGTCAGTTCGTTTATTGTCGAATAAATACAAAACGAGTTTTGCCGCTGATTTTAGCTTATAAAAAATAGGTTATAATGGTCTCATACAATCTTTCAGGAGTTTGATTTGAGGCCATTTCTTTTTGGTACATTACTATTATTAGCCAGTTGTTCTACTTCAATAACAAAGAACTATACCAACGAAAAACTTACGAAGAGTGAATCTGACTTCGAAGAACTTGTTTCAACACTTGAGAAACAACAAACTTTCAAGTTTCAGGCAGAAAAAAGTCACCTTCAAGTCGTCCCATACACATGGCCTTTACTTCTTGATCGCCTCTACGCTCACTATGATCTTTCAAAAAAAAGAGACAAAGATACTCTTAAAAAGTTATTCACGGCCTATCGAACAAAGTTTAAAAATCATACGTGTTTTTTTGTTCAATTGACTAGTTACTCTGATGACGTTCTCTCAATTGATAATTGGGATGCTACTCTTAAGGTTGGTGAAGTTGTCATTCCTACAAAATTTGAAAATTTTCTAGCAAATAAGCCCGTTAGCTTGTCGGCAACTCTCTTTGAAAAAATTGAAAAACCTATTTTTGGTGATGATCCTAAGACGTTGAAGTTCGATCTTTGTACACAGAAGAAGATATCTTTTGAAGGTGAGATGGAAATACGTTTTAAAGCAAAGGGTGATGTTTATCTGCCGACATTAAATGTCGAGTGGGACTTTGAAAAAATGAGTGGGCCTAATTAAGCTCACTCACTTGTTGATTTAATGTCCAAAAATCGTAGAGAACACCGATACCAAAGAATCCAGCTGTTAGAAAATAGAGTGCGCCAGAAATAAATTTTCCCATATAGAAACGGTGAATTCCAAAAAAACCTAAAAAGGTGAGAAGTAGCCAGGCAACATTATAATTAATGGGACCTTCTCTAAAGATTTGATCAGCCTCTCGATCCATTGAAGGAATGAGGAAGATATCAATAAACCATCCAATACCTAATAGACCGAAAGTGAGAAACCACAAACTTCCCGTGATTGGTTTCCCATAATAAAATCGATGAGAACCCATAAAACCAAAAATGATGAGAAGATAACCCATGATGGGATCATGTGAATCGTTTGTGTATCGTTGCTTTAAGATTGGATGATTCATTTATATCCCTTTAACTTCCATCTTGGGCCTTGTTCCATTTCTAGCTCCCAGTGAAGGAGAACCTTATCAATAAGTCCCGCATCTTCTAAAACGATTTCTACTTCATCGAGAAGTTCTTCTTCATCGATTGTCATGGCATGACCTGGAGAATAGTGAATCATCGTCTCTTCACCTTTACTCGAGTGAATTATGATTTCGTAAAAACAGATGGCACCACTATCGAGATCTCTTTGGTCTTGTTTTGAGAGAAGAAAATGACGATTGGGAGATTGAAAGTCTTTTTTATTAACTTCAATTTTTAGCTCTAGGCCTTCGACTTCGCATTTAAAGTTCATTTATTTTCCTATTTATTTTTTTAGGCAATATCTTTAGTCTTTTTCTTTTAAAGTTAGCACAGGACAATAGAAAGGACTAGAAGGAGAAGAAGATGACAAAAATATCTTATCTTCAAGAAGATAATGAAAATGAAGAGGGTTCTAAAATGAATGATTCAGAAAAAAAATCACCAAGAAGAATTCTTGTAAAAAATGATGTGAAAACTAATTTACACGCTGACCAATTTAGTAATGATATTTTAATCGTTGCTTCTAAACTTAAAAAATACGTCAAAGAAAAGCATGGTATGAATACCTCTGGAAATGTTATGGAGATGCTCTCAAATATCGTTCGTATTCAATGCGATCGTGCTGTTGAGAAGGCTAAGCTTGATGGGCGTAAAACCCTTATGGATCGTGATTTCTGATATTTGCGCGTCCAGTCTATTGAATCTTTAAGTTACGGCTATAACTTACTGTTTTTACAAGTCTAAAATTAAGCTTTGTAAGGCTTTAGTTTAGGACATTTCCTGTGTTTCCGGTTATTCTATAGTAGAGCATTTATCTTGGTTAATTATGTACTTGAGATGAATCAACAACAACTAGGGAATGGGGATTCTATGGAAAAGCACGTTTACGTCGCGCGCGAAGCTGACGAAAATGGTGAAATACACTACACTGATCACGAACACGAAACGTGGTCAATTCTTATAAAGCGACAAAAAGAAGTCATTAAAAATAGAGCTTGTGATGAGTATGTGAAGGGAGTTGAGATTTTAGACTTTCCTGAGGATCGCATACCTCGTTGGCAAGATATCAATGAAAAATTAGAGGCCATCACTGGATGGGGTGTCGCACCTGTGCCAGCAGTTATTCCGGCCCTTGATTTCTTTAATCTACTAGCAAATAAAAAATTTCCTGTTGCAAGCTTTATTCGCATTCGCGAAGAGCTTGATTATTTACAAGAGCCGGATCTCTTTCACGAGTTCTTTGGGCACTGTCCACTCTTAACAAATCAGGCCTATGCAGACTTCATGGAGCGTTATGCAAAGATTGCGCTTCAAGTAAGTACTAAGGAGAGAAATCAACTTTTTAGATTGTTTTGGTTTACCATTGAGTTTGGTCTCATCAAGACAGAGCAGGGCCTAAAGATTTTTGGAGGAGGAATTCTCTCATCATTTGAAGAGACAATTTACGCTCTCGAATCAGAGATTCCAAAGAGAGTTCCAATGGACCCACTTGAGGCCCTGAGAACACCTTTTAGAATTGATATAAAACAACCGATCTATTTTATTTTAGAAAATATTGATCAGCTTTATCGTGTAATTGATGGAAATATTCTTGATCTCCTTCATAAGGCCCAAGAGCTAGGAAATTTTCCACCAATGTTTGAACCTAAGAAAAAGAAATCAACAGTGGCCAGTGAGGGTGGATATGCAGTCTAAAGTTCCAGCAGTATTAAGTGATAGTGAAATTGAATCATCTTTAAATGAATTAGATCAATGGTCTTATGACCAAGATAAAAAGCTTCTATTTAAAGAATTTAAGTTCAAAGGTTTTTTAAAAACAATGAGCTTTGTTAATGCTGTGGCATGGGAAGCAAACCGTCTTATGCATCACCCAGATATGGAAGTTGGCTTTTCACGTGCTTTAATCCAGTTTACAACTCATGATGCTGGTGGTGTCACCTCAAATGACTTCAATGCAGCTAAGGCCATTGACGCTCTTATGAGCTAGTGGCAGACTATCTTTGTGAAAAGATACGCTCTAACGTTTACATTAATTGATTCGAAAGTTCATATTGTCGCCCTAAAAGAGGGCGACTTTTTTTTGCTTCCTGATTCTAGTGCTCTAAGTGAATTCTCTTTAGAAATTGATGGTACATTTTGTGATGTGTTTTTTATTGATAAAAAAATGGAAAATACTTACGAGCTTATGAGTATAGCGAATATGGAGGAACTCTCATCTCGCTTTGTCTTTCTCGCCTTAGCAAAGCTTTTTCCCTATATGCCTAATTCGTGGAATGTAGATACAAAGTATTTACCATCTAGTCTTTATAAAGGAATGTTCGAAGAGATTACTTTTTATGGAGGCTCTTTTAATCCTTGGCATGAGGGTCATAGTGAGTGCCTTCGCCAATGCCCAAATGAAAATATCGTTATTGTTCCCGATGCTAATCCGTGGAAAGAAGATCAGTCACATCTTCATTCAACATGGTCACTCTTTTTAGAAATCGTTTCAAAATTTAAGAACTCTACCTACTCAATCTATCCAGGGTTTTGGGGAATTATGAAGAAAAACCCCACGGTTCAATGGCTTCCGAGCGTTGCTTGTCAAAAGAAGAATCTACTCATTGGAGATGATAATTTTATGGCCTTTGATAAGTGGACTAACTTTGAAACACTAATGAAGAGTCTTCATACTCTATATGTTGTTCCGCGCCAATTCGAAATTGTAGAGTTAGAAAAGAAAAGAAGTGAACTTGAATCTCTTAATCTCGATGTTCAGATTATTCTTTTAAACTCGCATGAATATCAATCTCTTTCATCAACTGAAATTAGAAAAAACCTTTTAAAAAACTAACAGTATTTTTTCCTAAGTCTTTTGTGTAGTAGCCACCTTCTTGTAAAATGACAGTTGGGAGATCTAGAGTCTTTATAAGTTTTCCCATTTTTTGATAGTCACTCGTTTTGATTTTAAAATTACCGATAGGGTCTAGTTCGTAAGTATCAAAACCTGCAGAGATAATAAGGTAATCCGCTTCAAAGCGTTTGATGAGAGGAAGAACTGTTTGTTTAAGAGTTTGCTCATATTTGTTATAACGAGTTTCTTTATCCAAAATAATATTGAGATTAAAACCTTCTCCTTTACCGCTTCCAATTTCTGATGGAAAACCAAGAAAATAGGGGAAGTACTCTCGTGGGTCTCCGTGAATGGAGATGGTGAGAACTTTATCGTCATTGTAAAAGAGCTCTTGTGTTCCATTACCGTGATGAAAATCAATATCAATAATGGCAACTCTTCCTTTTTTCTTCAACTTCTTTGCTGCTATAGCGGCATTATTAAAGTAGCAATATCCGCCATAACTATCTTTACTGGCATGGTGTCCTGGAGGTCTTGATAGGGCATAGGCGTATTTTGATTTTTCTTTTAATACTGTATCTGCTGCATAAAAGGCACTGGCCGCGGACCAACTAGCGGCCGAGATAGTTTTATTGTTAAGAGGAGTCCCAGAGTCAAAACAGAAAAAGCCTGCGTGATAGAGATTCGTTGGATCAGGCGAAAGTTTGTTTTTCTGAGGAAACACACTTGGATAAAACGTTTGATCATCTGGCATACTTGCTGCTGTATTATAAAGTGTTATCAAGTGATAGTGATGACAATCTCTAATTGAGCTGAGGGGGATTTTTTCAGGTTGAAAGATTTCAAAGAGATCATTATTTTTTTTGATTTCCCTAAAAATAGATTCAGCTCTCTTTGTCGTTTCAGGGTGTTTTATACGGTTTCCAAGTGCCCATTCGTATTTGGGATGAAATTCCAATTGTTTTGTGTGAAAGAAAACGGGCATTTTGTTTTTCATTATTTATCCTAATGTATACTCGTATAGGTGAAACCCCTCTTCATAATAAGGGCCAAGAAAACCATTGTTAAATTTTAGAATCTCATCTTTATTCGTTGCTTTCTTTTTAAATCCGTATTTCTCATAGGCCTTAGTCGCCCATTTCGCTTCTGGGTGTGCAATAAGGACCATACTTTTTTGTCCATTTTTTGAAGATTTAAGTTTGGCAAAGTCGATGAGCTCTTTTCCATGTCCTTTTCCAACCTCACTTGAATCTAAATAGATATAACCAAGATAGGTATAATCTTCGAAGTATTGCATGGAGATGGTTCCGACTTCTTTTCCTTCATTGTTAACACCTAGATAGAAATCTCTTTTTTTATAATTCTTTTCCATCCAGCTTTCGTCAACATAATGTTCCTTAAGATCTTTTTCTGCGAGAAATGGTTCATACCAAGATGCAGATGATCTAATAAAGTCTGCAATGGTCTTCATGTCTTTTCTGTCTGCTTTTTTTATCTCTAACATAGTTTCTCCTTAGATTGTTGTGAGTTGATGTGCGCTTTCTATGAGATTTCTCAGTGCCTGTGCGCGTGTTTTTAAACTCGATAATTCAATAAACTCTTCGTAAGTATGCATGCCTCCTCCAACGGCACCAAGGCCATCGAGAACAATGCTACTTCTTCTATTAAGATGATTACTATCGGCTGCTCCGCCTACACTGACAGATGAGATCGAACGCTTCTCAATTCTTTCGATACACTTTTTATAAAATTCAAATGTCTTTTTTGATTTTGGACCCTGTTTAAAAGGAGGACAGTCATCAACGACTTCAAAAGAGATGTCTGTTTCTTTTTTATCGTGAGCACTGAGAACTTCACTTTCTGAAAGAATTTCTTCAATTTCTTGATGAAGATCACTTCGAGTGTCAAAGCAGGGGAATCGAACATCTAATTGTCCCATGGCATGGTCACTGACAACATTATGCTTTTCACCACCCGATATTTTACCAACATTAACAGTGATATCTCTTTCATAGTCAGTAAGCTCTTGAATCTTTGATATTTTTAAGGCCAGCTCTACACACGCATTGATTCCTTTGTGATGTTCTCTTCCCGAATGAGCTCGTTTACCCTCGATTGAGATGTCGTACCAGCGATTTCCTTTTCTTGAAGTGATAATATCCCCATTGGGAAGTGCTGGCTCAAGGCCGAGGACAACTTCAGAATCTTTACCGAGCTCGCTAAAAAGTTTGTGAAATCCTGGAGAACCTGTTTCCTCATTGGGCGAGCAGATCACTCTAACTCCTAGTTCCGTGTCTTCTTTAACTTCCTTCAAAGCGTTAAGAAGAATAACGATTCCACCTTTGTTGTCGACAATGCCAGGTGCTATGGCCTTTGTTTTGTCATCGTTGAAGATAAGTTGATGATTAAATTCATCTGTTCGAAAAACCGTATCAGCATGGCAAACAAAAGTAATCCATCGAGGAGTTCTTCCCTGTTTTGTGGCAAGAAGAAGTTCTCCCGAATTTACTGATTGATCAGGGTTTTTAATTAATGAGACATTAAAGCCTAAGGATGAAAGCTCTTCTTTTAGCCTGTTTTGAACAGCGTTTACACCTTTTGTGTTCGATGTTTCACTGTTAATTTCAACGAGTTCTTTTAGTAAGTTTAATCCTTCCAACTTTTAATTCTCCTTTTTATTATTTATATTATTGGAGTAAGGTGATGAGCAATGAATCCTCGAGAGAGTTCGGGAAAGACGAACAGGGAAGGAAAATGAGAAAGATACAAATTAGTGGTCCAGGTGGTTATGAAAAACTCGAAATTGTAGACTTTGAGATTGAATCTCCAAAAGATAATGAAGTGCAAATCGAAGTGAGGGCCATTGGAGTTAATTATGCTGATGTGTGCATTCGTTGGGGTCTATATGAATCAGCAAAGCAATTTATAGGTTGGCCTATTACTCCTGGATTTGAGTGGTCGGGAATCGTGAAAGAAGTTGGATCAAGTAGAAATTCATTTAAAGTAGGTGATGAAGTTTTCGGTGTTTCTTTCTTTGGCGGCTATACAAGCCATTTAAATGTACCTATTCATCAGGTTTTTAAAAAACCTCAAAACCTGTCTTTTGAACAGGCAGCAGCAGTGCCAACCGTTTTTTTGACAGCTTACTTTGCACTATTTCAAAATATGATACTTAGAGAAAATTCAAAAATCATTGTTCACTCCGCAGCAGGAGGTGTGGGGAGCTGTCTTGTGCAATTAGCGAACTTAAAAAATATTGAAGTTCTCGGCATAGTCGGTTCTTCTCATAAGGTGGACTATGTAAAGTCACTAGGAGCTAAGTCTGTTATTGATAAATCCAAGGAAGACTGGTTTGAAGTATCTCGAAACTTTTCTCCAAAAGGTTTTGATGCTGTCTTTGATGCCAATGGCTATACAACTTTAAAAAAGAGCTTTGATCTTCTCGCTCCTATGGGAAAGCTCGTCTCTTATGGGTTTCATTCAATGCTCCCAAAAAAAGGGGGAAGAGTTAATTGGTTTAAAGCTATCTACGCTTATTTAAGAACACCAAGATTTAATCCTCTCGATATGACAAATCAAAATAAATCTCTACTAACGTTTAATCTTTCTTTTCTTTTTGACCAAGTCGACATTTTAAAAGAGTCGATGGAAGAGATCATTAGGCTTTTGGAAGCTGAGCAAATTAGTCCACCAAGGGTTGCGACTTATTCTCTAGAAGAAGTGGGGAGTGCCCACCGAGATTTAGAATCTGCTAAGACAGTGGGCAAGTTAATACTTCTTCCTTAGTCTTTTAACTATTCCTTTTTGCTTGTAAAATAATGAATGTTCAAAGGGGATAGTTGTGAAAATAAGTATAGTTGTGCTTTTTAGTCTGTTAATTTCTTTATGCTCGTTTGCAAATGAAGAATCGTTGGCAAGTCGTGAGCAGGATTTAGAAAAAATAAAACTCAGTTTTGAGAAAATTAATATTGATTACGGAATTTTAAAAATAAAGAAAAAAGAGATTGCGCAAGAATTTGCCGGACTTGTTTCTGGGGAGTTTGATCGTGCTGATGCAAAGAAAAACTTAGCACAAGTTGAAGACTTTGAAGAACAAATTAGAAAGTTAGTTGTCGTTATTGAAGAAGAGAAAGTTCGAGCAAATGATTTAAAGCTCGACAATAAAGATATCGAACAAATCTCTGGTGTCAAAATAGACAAGAGTGTAAACGAAAGTTTTCTTAGTTCAATTGATAAAATTGTTAATGACTTTAGCCGACTAGAAAAAAATATTAATCTTTCCATGGATGGAGTTAGAAAGTGGAAGGCCTTCTTACATCGTAAACTTCGCTCTGATAATAGCAAAACACTATTTAGTTTTGCCGTTAGAAAAACTCTCGTTGAACCAGTTGAAGAATTTAAAAAACTCATGACAAAGGATGTGAGTAGTCTTAAAGAGACCTTCACAACAATTTCTAAGAATCTTCAAAATAAAGAGAGAAGTATTCGTTTTTTTAGTTTTGTCACAATTGCCTTTCTTTTAACGATTTCTTTACTTTTAATTGTTTCTAAACTTAAACAGTTAGTGGATAAGAACTTAATTAATTTTACTGGCACTGTTTCTAGTGGTGTCTTTGAAACACTCTATCATAATAAGGCCTTGATCAGTATTCTCGTTAGTTTTCAGGCCCTAAGCCTCTTTAGAGAAACAACATCCTCTTTAAAAGTTCTCATTACTGTTATTACTCTTGTTATTGTTCCTCTTCTTTGGAACCGCTGCTTTATTCCTATGATTGATCTCGTTTTAACGGAGATTAATAAAAGTGAAAATGAAGTAAGAGGATCTTATCCTAAGATTGCTTTCATCTTCTTTTTTACTTGTTATATTTTGGAAACTCAATTTGAATTTAATTCTGATGTTATCTCTTTTGCTAGGGATATTCTTCTTATTTATGTCTCATATCGCTTCTTTAAAATCTCCTCTTCGATTAGAGGAAGTTCATTTGCAAGTTATGTTAAAAAGGGAAGTCTCTTCCTTTCAGCTCTAAATATTCTAACAGCAGTGCTTTCTCTACTTCTTGGATTGAGTGCATTTATCGCTGTTATTGGATATAAATCTCTTGGTAAAGAACTTGGTAATAATCTTTTTGAAAGTGTTGGATATTTTTTCTGGGGATGGTTTCTCTATCACTTTATCTTAGAGATTCTCATTAACTTCAAAAAGAAAATTCAACTTTTTGAATTGAAAGAATTTTTTAATTCTATGGTGAAGATGGTTAACGTTGTCTTCTTCCTGTATTTCATTTATGTCCTTGTGAATAAGTGGGCCGGAGAGTTCTTACTCATTACAGATATTGGACGAGTCGAACTTTTTACAATTGCAAGTACTCCAATCTATCTTGAACAGCCTTTTCAGTTGGTGATTCTCTTTTACGTTTATCGAGTAATTTATTATTTAGGACTTTCATTTTTTCATGTCATTTTTGAAGATGCTGATGAACCAGTTGCAGCAAAAAAACAAACAGCTCATATAGACTCTGTTTTAAAATACTTTTTTATCGCAATCTTCATTATACATTCTTTCTCCGTATTAGGTGTGACTTATAAAAACCTTGTTCTGATTGCATCTGCACTTGGGGTGGGGATCGGTTTCGGTTTACAAAATATTGTAAACAATTTCCTCTCAGGAATTATACTCTTGTTTGAAAGACCTGTTCGCGTAGGGGACTTCATCGAAATAGACAGTCAATTGTTACAAGTTAAAAGAATTGGAATTAGAAGTACAATTGTTGAATCTTTTGAAAACTCAAACACTGTTATTCCTAACTCAGAAATTCTTTCCAATAGACTAGTGAACTGGACTCTTAATGATAATCGAATCGCTGTTAAGTGTTCTGTTGGAGTTGCTTATGGATCAGACCCCAAGCAAGTAAGTGATCTCATCGAAAATTCGACAGTTGAAACAAGAGGTGTCATGAGCCAGCCACGACCAACTGTTCTATTTAAAGAATTTGGAGATAGTAGTTTAAATTTTACTGTAAGGTTTTGGATTAACCGACCGCTAGATAAATATCAAGTTCAAAGTGATGTCATGCATGCTATAAATAAGGTTCTAGCTGATAATAACATTACAATCCCATTTCCTCAAAGGGATGTACACATCATTCAAGATTAGTAGGGGGGCAATGTGCCAACAGAAATATTTGGAGACATCAGTCATTTAACGATTGAGCAAGATTCAACGATTGAACAAATTATTTATCGTTCATCTGAAGTACAAACATTTGCTAATGTTTCTGGGGACCAGGTTCATTCTAACTTAAAAGAACTAGGCCATCTTAACTGCTGGACTCACTTCAATGGGTTTTCAAAAAGTAATTGTAAAATTCTTCTTGAACTTGGAATTTCCGAGTTATATCTCGAAGACATATTGAGTACAATGTCACTTCCTTATATGGAAAATCATGACTACCTCATTGCCGTTTTAAAAGAAAATGTTTTCTCTGGTTCACTTGAATCTAGAAACATAGGGATTATTTTAAAAGGGAATCATCTCATAACTTTTTCAAGTAAAGAATCAGATTTCTACCAACGATTTTTAGATAAGAGATTCTTTCATAAGAAATCTAAGATCTCTCGCGAGAAGGCGCCCTTTCTTTTTATGGCCCTACTTGATCACTTTATAGAGCAATACATTAAGTCCTTTAAGAAAATTAAAATTGATTATTATAAATTAAGTGAAAAACTAACGAAGGGTGAAAATACTCACGATACAATTACTGCCATCATTCCTCACCGAGAGAAGATTCAAAAGGGGAGTTTCCTTCTTGAGAAGATCGATGACGAATTAAAAGATGCTATTGGTGAGTTCAAGGAATTAGATAATCTTCGTTATGAAAGTCTTTGGGATGAGATTCATGAAAATATTCGAATTCTTAACCTTAAGTCGCATTCACTTCTCGATAACTTTAGTAATGCCATTAACCTTTCAATCGCTATCACTTCTTCTAAGCAGAATGATACGATGATGGTTCTTGCCGTCCTGTCAACATTCTTTCTCCCTCTGACCTTTATTACAGGGCTGTATGGGATGAACTTTGATCCGGGATCGGCTTTTAATATGCCTGAGTTAAAATGGAGATTTGGCTATTTTTTTGCCTTGTCTTTAATGTTCATTTCGATTCTAATTGTCTTTATTTTCTTTAGACGAAAAAAGTGGATCTAGGAGGTCCTACAGTGAGAGAGTTAAAAATAGGTATTTTATCGCGTTTACCAGATAGTTATTCTTGTAAGCGTTTGGTTGAAGAAGGAACAAAAAGAGGACATAAAGTCGAAATCTTTGATCCTCTTAAATGTTACATGAACATCTCGGCTAACAATCCTTCAGTTCATTATATGGAAAGAGAGTTGATCAACTTTGATGCAATTATTCCAAGAGTTGCAACTTCTGTAACATTTTATGGAACGGCCGTATTAAGACAATTTGAAATGGGGGGGACTTTTTCTGTGAACCCTTCTGGCGCCATTTTAAAATCGCGTGATAAGCTTCGTGCTCACCAAATCCTTGCTCGTAAGGGAATTGGAATGCCTGTTACTGGTTTTGCTCATAGTACTGAAAAGATTGATGATATGATCGGTCTTTGTGGTGGAGCCCCTCTTGTAATCAAACTTCTTGAAGGTTCACAAGGAAAGGGTGTTGTCCTTGCTGAGACAAAGAAGGCGGCTGAAAGTGTTATGGAGGCCTTCAAATCACTTAATGCGTACTTTCTTGTTCAAGAGTTCATTAAAGAAGCTGGTGGTGCTGATATTCGTTGCTTTGTTGTTGGTGATAAAGTTGTTGCTAGTATGAAAAGACAGGCCAAGGAAGGGGAGTTCCGTTCTAACCTACACAGTGGTGGATATGCAGAGAAAATTAAAATCACTCCTGAAGAAAGAAAAACAGCAGTTCTTGCTGCTAAGACTTTAGGGCTTAAGGTTGCTGGTGTTGATATTCTACGTTCAAATGATGGACCTAAAGTTATGGAAGTTAACTCATCTCCTGGTCTTGAAGGAATTGAAACTTCTACGGGAATTAACGTTGCTGCAAAGATCTTTGAATACATTGAGTCTCTTGAACTAAAGGTTCATCACTCAGATAAGCAAAGGTGTTAGAGAATGAAAAAGTGGGTAAGGGATTTTGAAATTGGTGGACAGGTCGTTAAGCCAGGAGAGCGAGCTCTCGTTTCACTAAAAATCCCAAGTCTTTTTGACTGTACTGAACTTTCTATTCCTGTCCATGTTATTCGTGGGAAGGTTAAGGGACCAACTGTTTTTGTTAGTGCCGCTGTTCATGGCGATGAAATCAACGGAGTTGAGGTTTGTCGTAAGTTGCTCAAAAAAACCTACTTAAAAAAAATAAAAGGGACACTTCTAGTGATTCCTATTGTTAATGTCTTTGGTTTTAATTCGGCCATTCGCTATCTTCCAGATAGAAGAGATTTAAATCGCTCATTTCCTGGAAATAAAAAAGGCTCACTCGCCTCAAGAATGGCCCATATCTTTATGAGTGAAGTTGTTTCAAAATGTGATTATGGTATCGATCTTCACACCGGTGCTATTCATCGCTCTAATCTTCCCCAGGTCAGAATTTCTTTGAAGGGGTCTAAAATTAAAGATCTTGCAAAGTGCTTTGGTACAAAAGTCATTCTTGATAGTAAGCTTCGCGATGGTTCTCTACGTGAGGCGGCCTACGAGTCGGGGACTCCTGTTCTTCTTTTTGAAGGAGGTCAGGCCTTACGATTTGAAAGGCCTGTCATTGAGATGGCCCTAAAAGGGATTTCAAGTGTTCTTTCGCGCTTACAAATGATTCCAGAAGTTAAGAGGAAAAAAGCGATTGATCCTCTTATTGCAAAATCATCAGCTTGGCTTCGAGCAAAGCGAAGCGGCGTTTTCTCGAGTTCAAAAAAACTTGGAGACCATGTTTCTAAGGGGGAGATTGTCGGAAGAATAAGTGATCTTTCTAGTGATACTTCCTATACTCTTAAATCTAAATATGATGGGCTTATTATTGGAATGAGTCTCTTGCCTCTTGTGAACGAGGGGGATGCCCTTTTCAATGTGGCCACAACGAATCGTATTAAAGAGTTTGATCCTGAATATTTTCTTTTAGAAGAATAAAAAAAGGGCGCTTTAAATAAGCGCCCTTTGTGTATCGAAACATTTCTTTTAGAAAATTACTTAACTTTCCAGTAGTATTCCGTTACAAGCTGACCATTGTACTCGAATGGGATATCAGCTGGAAGAGCTTCTGCAGAAAGTGTTGCTTTTTGCTTGTCTGTTCCCTCAACTGTAAAACATGCAGGTACTGATGGAAGTCTTGGAGTCTCAAGAGACTGCTTGTAAAGTTGGTTGTTGTAACCTTTGTCAGAAAGAGTAATTACATCACCAACTTGAACTAGGTAAGATGATTTATCAACTTTCTTTCCATTAACAAGAACTTGTCCGTGAGCGATCATTTGTGATGCTGCTGGAACAGATGGTGCCCAGTTAAGACGGAAAAGAACGTTGTTAAGACGAGACTCAAGAGTGATGATAAGTGTATCCATCCATGCTCTTGTTTTGTTCTTCTTAGCTTTCTTTACGTAAGTAACGAGTTGGCTTTCTCTTAGACCGTAGTGGTAAACTAGCTTTTGCTTTTCTTTAAGACGAACAGCATAGTCAGAGATTTTCTTTCTTTTGTTCCCGTGAACACCTGGTCCGTATGGACGTCTTTCTAGTGCACCAGCTTTACCTAGACCTGGAAGTTCTAGACCTAATGCTCTTTGGATTTTAAAACGAGCTCTACCCGTAGTTGACTTTGCCATATAAGCTCCTATGGAAAAGATTTAAGGGACATGGCCAAGGCCGCATCACATCACTGGAATATCCCAGAGCCCTTAAATCAAATTGTTAACTTGAATGCGACCGGAGAAATTTAACGAAAAACTGGCCCTGTGTCAATTGGGGAAGTGAGAATTTTTCACGGTTTAGAGTGTATTTTAGTGGATACCAAGCTCTTTTCTAAGAAGCTGTAAGAGGGAGAGTGTCGTTTTTCCTGGTTTTCCGTCTCCAACGGGGTTGCTATCTATTGTCGTTACAGGAACGATTTGGCGCGTTGTTGAGGTGAGGAAACACTCATCGGCCATGCGAAGCTCTTTTGCGTTGAAGTTTTCTTGAAAGACTGTGATTTGATGTTTCTTAGCAATTTCAATGAGTTTTGCCCTCATTGTTCCACCAAGAAGCCCTGCTTCAAGAGGTGGAGTCAGTATTTTTGTGTCTTGGACAATCCAGATATTACTTGTAGTTGCCTCGGTAACAAGCCCTTCGTGATTGAGCATGATGGCATCGAAGGCCTTCTGGCTCACGGCTTCTTCGTAGGCCATGATGTTGTTGAGGTAGTTACCAGATTTTGCCGAAGGGTCAACGGATTTTATGGATGTTCTAATTGTATCGGCCACGATGACGCTCACGCCTTGTTCGTACCACCAAGTAGGGTTTGGTGGGAGTTCTTTGGCAATGACGATGAGATTGTTCTTGATTGCGATCGTTGGATCAAGATTAATCTCTCCTTCACCACGAGTGATAATGAGGCGAATATAGGCCCTGTCAGTATCAAGGGCATCAATAGTTTTTAATATTTCATCGGTAATTTGCTTTCTAGAATAGGTAAGTTTTAGGTGCAGCTTTTGAGCAGATCGCCAAAGGCGATCGAGATGTTCTTCAAGCATGAAAGGAGTGCGATTGAAGGTTTGTGTGACTTCATAGATCGAATCACCATAGAGAAAACCACGATCAAAGATTGAGATCTTTGCTTCATGTTGATCAAAAATTTTCCCATTGATGTTAACGATCATAATTAAGGTACCTCTCCTTGAAAGCCATCGGGAAGCAAGTTCCACGCATCTGAGAGCACGTGAACTTTTTTTACTTCGATCCCATCTTTAACGAACAGACCACTGTGATGGGCCCATGCTAGAACACCACCTTTAAGGTTGGCGACGGGAATATTTTGCGCCTTCATTTTCTTTGCAAACTTCGTTGCTCTCGATCCTATTGTACAATAAGCGACAATTTTTTTTCCTAAATATTGCTCTTTTTCAGCAAGAAATTGAGCTTGAGTTATTGCTCCTTTAATCATGCTGACTGAGGTTTCCTCTTCACTTCTAACGTCTACAAGAATCATCTCTTCTGTGATTTCAGAAGCTCTAATATGCTCAATGTTACTATTACTTTTTTCTATGCTTGCGCTCATTGATTCGATGATTTTGGCCTTGTTCTTATAGCTCTCAGGAGAGAAACATGAAGTGAGGGTAAATAATAAGCTAATATAAAGGAATAATTGTGTTTTCATGGGCGTCATTATGCTCATTTTTGTGGATTTTGGCCACGGTGAAGTTTTGACAATCATAATAATGAACTGCGATAATTTAACTTATGAATAAATTAACCATACTCATTTTAACTTTTCTCATGTCTTTCAACTCTTATTCATTATCGGTTGTCTTAACGGATTCTGATGAGCCTGTTGTTCGTATGGTTAAAACGACATCTTATGATCTTGTTATTGAAGGAAAGAGTGGCTCTTCAGTAAGTGAGCCTTATGAAGTCTTCGTGGCCGTTGACCCAAATGGCTCTTCGACGACAGATCAAAATAAATATTTCACAAAATCTAATGGTGATCTTGCAACGATAAGTGCTGGAACGGTGAGATTCTTTGTGGACGTTGACGTAGACTCAGACGAGAAGAAGCTCTTTGTTGCAGCAAGAGATGGATCGGATACTGATTTTGATATGGTTTATTTATCAACGGCTAATTTCTCTTCAGACACTGACTCGCAGGCCTTAGACGTCCCAATGTCAAACTTGTGTGGATCTCCTGTCGACTGTGCTTCAGATGGTTTTTCCGATAGCTCTCAACAAGTTGAGAAGGATCAGATTTACTATATTGGACTCGTTGATACAGATACGGCCTTTGAAACAGGTCTCAATCCTGAGGCCGATGAATATAAAGGCGGCGTTTATGTTCGTATCAACTTTAGTACGAAATTGGATGAGACAGTTGTCATTAGCCTTTCAACAGTTGAGCCTGGAGATGAGTCAGTTTATGTCACTTATGAGACATCATCGACAACGATTAGTGATCGTTACGATACGATTTTTATCAGTGATGGAACAGGAAATGCTCCCTTTCATGGAACGAGTGGTTCTGAGAGCCCGACTATTCTTTTTGAAAGCGAAACTGCTGGAGTAAGTGACTCTGTTCAAATTCCTGATCTATCAAATGGTGTAACATACAATATCACTGTGGCCTATCGAAATAAGTACTTCTTTGCCACTCCTCAATCTGACTCGCTCACGGGTCAGCCTCAAGAGATCCCACCATTTTTAAAGAAAAATGCCTGCTACTTTATTTCAGCAGGATTTGGAGAGGATCACTACGTTCTCGACTACTTTCGCTCAATTAGAGACGAGGTCCTTTTACAAAATAGTTTTGGAAAGAGATTTGTTAACTTTTATTACACATCCGCTCCTAAGTATGCGCAATATATCTATGAGAATAAGTACCTTGCTTTCAGCGTAAGAATTTTTTCATATATATCTTACTTTGCGATTAAACATTTTTACTATATAATGGCCCTTATAACTTTAATTCTTTCACTTCTTATCGTTAAAAAAAGAGGGAACGTTGTTAGTAGAAAAAAAGAGCTTCAATCCTAGTGAAATTACTGTTCTGATCGTTGATGATGAGCCAGATATATTAGAACTCATGGAAGAAGAATTCACTTACCACGGTTATCAAACTCTAACTGCTGAGTGTGGTAACGATGCTATCGATCTAATCTCGAAATCAGATATTCACATTGTTGTTTCAGACTACAAAATGCCAAATGGTAATGGAATGGCCGTTCTCGATGCTGTGAATAAAATTGGCGAGAGTGATCGTCCTCACTTTTTCTTTGTTTCAGGCCAGGCCGATATTTCTATTGAAGAGGCCCTTAAAGGTGGTGCTAAGAAGTTTTTCACTAAGCCTTTCGACCTTGAAGAATTGATTAAAGAAATTGAGTCTGAAATTACCTCTGAGTCATAATTCTAGAGAAACGTTTTCACCTTCCTTTTCACCTGCTACAATCTCTAGCATTCATGATGTTACATAAAGAGGAGTTTCTATGGCAGGACATAGTAAATGGGCCAATATCAGGCACAAAAAAGGTGCTCAAGATGCTAAGCGTGGAAAGATTTTCACGAAGCTAATCAAAGAAATCACTGTTGCAGTTAAAAATGGTGGCCCCGATGCAGATTCTAATCCTCGTCTACGCCTTGCAATCCAAAACTGCAAGGGTCAAAACATGCCAAAAGATAATATTGAAAGAGCTATAAAGAAGGCCTCTGGAGCAGGAGGCGAAGACTATATTGAAGTTACTTTCGAAGGTTATGGCCCTGATGGTGCGGCCGTCTTCGTCGAGTGTGCTACTGATAATAATACTCGAACTGTTTCAGCTGTTCGCTCTTATTTTAATAAGTTTAACGGATCACTTGGAAAAGATGGGTGCCTGCAATTTATTTTTGAAAGAAAAGGAATCTTTGTTATTGCAACAGAAGATGTTTCTCTAGAAGAAGATGACTTCATGATGGAGATGATTGATGGTGGCGCTGAGGATGTCGATTTTGAGGACCCAGAATTGATCAGTGTCTCTTGTGCCATGGAGGACTTTGGTAGTGTTCAGTCTAAGCTTAATGACTTAAGCATTGAACCAAAAGAAGCGGGATTAAAAAGAATTCCAACAACGTTTAAACATCTTGAAAACAAGAATATGGAAAACTTTGAAAAGCTAATTGATGCTCTTGAAGATAATGATGATGTTCAACAAGTTTATCACAACTGTGAAAATTACGATGAGTAAGGCCTAGAAGTAATATCAAAGTAAAACGTACTTCCCTTTGTTGAATTGGCCATGGCAAAAATTTTCGAATTATGCTTTTGAATCACTTTTTGACAATAGGGAAGTCCGATCCCGTAACCCTTTTGACCAAGAACACCTTGGTGAGTTGTTTTCTTTTGATCATCAAAGAGATCTTCGATACTCTCTTCTTCAATACCTAATCCCTCATCTTTGACGTAAAGACGAATATGATTCTGATCTCCTTGAGTCATTCCAAGCTCAATCGTTCCACCTGCTACAGTAAATTTACAAGAGTTATTAATAAGATTAAGGAGTACGTTTTTAACTTTTATAGGATCAATTTCAATGTATTGATCTTCTTTAATCCTATTTTTAAATTCAAACTTTAAATTTTTACTTTCGATGAGCTGTTTAACTTCATCTTTTATATTTTCAATATATTCGTGTGGATCAATTGATTTAGTATCAAGAATGATTTCTTCATTCTTAAGTTGCATATCAGAGAGAAGAGATTCGAGCATGAGCATTGAGCTCTCAACGGTATTTTTCAAAATGCGTACGATCTCTTTTTGAGTATCGGCGTCTTCTTCTAAAATAATATCCAGATATGACTGGATAGTTGAAAGAGGGTTTCTAAGGTCATGTGAAACGATACTTGTATATTTTTGTGTGTTCTTAAGAAGTGTTTTTAAGTGTTGATCACGAGTAAAACGTTCGAGAGTATTTGAAATGAAAATATCAAAATTTAAACTCATGACAACATCTTTACTTATGAAGTCCATAACACCGAGTTTAAGCATGTTATGTCCAATGATAGGACTTTGACAGTCGCTAATTACGACAATTGGAAAGTTAGAAAGCAGGTCGTGGTTAGAGAGAATGTAATCACTCGCCGTCATTCCCTGAAATGCATAATCAAAGAAAATAAGATCGTAATTAGCATTTTCAAAATGACATTCACTAGGAGAGGAAGCAAATTCAACCTGTGCTTCAAAGAGTTTCATTTTTTTGAGACTTTCAAAAAGAAAAGCACAGTCGAGCTTTGAATCATCAATAATTAGAATACGAATTTTTTTTGCCTTTTTTGTCATGATTCTATTTTAAAAGAATTAAATGTTAAGAAAGTTTAATAAAACCTCAATTTTTAAAAAAAAGGACTTTTGCCGCCTCTCCCATGTAATTATAATTACTTTAGCATTCATTATATTACATAAAAAAATTTTAGGAATTATTATGAGTTTGATGGGAAATTACATGCCACATGGACATTGTTACCTGTGGCGCCAAGATCTTCTTTTATTACATATTGGTTCTGACCTGCTTATAGCACTTTGCTACTTTTTCATCCCTTGTTGCCTCATTTATCTGACAAAAAAACGAAATGATCTGCCAAGTAAGTGGATTTTCTATCTCTTTGCGGGCTTTATCTTTCTTTGCGGAATTACTCACGTCAATCAGATCATTACTGTCTGGCATGGAGTCTATCGATACACGGGAGTTTTTAAATTGTTTACGGCAATCATCTCTCTTGTGACTGCATTTGTTCTTTTAAAATTAATGCCTCGATTTTTAAATCTACCCAATATGGATGATATTTTTAAAACGATTGAACTTGAAATGTTTCAAGTTTTTAACCGTATACCCATTGGTCTTGTCTCCTTTTCAAAGGATAATGTTAATTTTGTGAACTCTTATTTGAAAGATGTCTTGGGACTAAAGACAAATGGAGAAAAAGATCAAAAGCTTTTCAATTATATCAATGATGACTATGACGATGGAAGTGTTGCTACATTTGAAGTAGAAGATAAAAAATATCACTTCCAAGTTTTTAAAGAAAAAAGAAACGATGAAACAGTTCTTTATTTTCTTGATAATTCAGTTCTTATCGAATCGACTGGTCAGGTTATTGAAAATTACAAAAAACATTCACTTGCAATTAGCGGAGTCAACGATGGCTTTTGGCAGTGGAATATAAACACTGATCAAATCGAATGGGATGATAAACTGTATAGTCTCTATCAAGTTGAAAAAGGCCATGTAAACGACATGAAGCAATTTCTTGATATTGTTCACCCACACGATCGTTATCGAATTCAAAGAGCTTTAAAAGATCATGTAGAGGAGAAGATTCCCTATGATATTGAGTACAGAGTTTTCGTTGCTGATCAGTACCGATGGTTTAGAGACCGTGGAATTAAATTAGAAAATGAAAGTAACCTTATGCTTGGAACAGTCTCTGACATAACGGAAAGAAAGCTAGCGGCGATCAAGCTTAAAAAGGTTCTCTTTGCTTCAAATGATCTTTTTTTCGATTACAATTTTACAAATGATGAAGTGTGGATGGAAGGCAAGTCGAAAACTCTAGATATTGACATGCAACTTATTCGTAGGGCCTTTAAAAGTCCATGGACGCTAAAGCTTCTTTGCCCTGAATCTCAGAGAATCATTTTTTCTTGGTGGCGTGATCTCATAAAGAGCCGTGATCTTCAAATACAAAGAGAAGAGATTCTTTGTATGAAAAAAAATGATCGACTTATTTGGCTTAAATGTTCGCTTTTTCTTGAAAAGAATGAAAAAGGGGAGACCATCAATGCCAGTGGGTCTCTAACTGATGTAACAAATATCAAACAAGTTCAAAGTCACCTCGAAGAAAAAACAAGAGATCTTCGTAAGAGTAATGAGCTTCTAGAGCGATTTGCTTTTGTTGCCAGTCACGACCTGCAAGCGCCTATACGACATATCAAGCAATTTGTTGAACTTCTAAATGTCGCAGTTAACGAAGGTAGTAGAGAGGATATTGATAGATCAATGAATTATATTCGAGAAGCCACGGGGCAAATGCGAGAGCTTGTTCGAGGAATTCTCGAATATTCACGAATTGGTATGGAGAGTGTTAATCTTGAAAAAGTTAATATGAATACTCTCTTTGAAGAAGTGATTTCTTTAACTAAACCATTGATGGATAGGGCCGATAAAATAGAATGTGACATTGATAAAGATTATTACTTCTTGGCGATTGATCGCTTTAAGTTTAAAACGCTTATTCAAAACATTGTCGATAACTCTCTTAAAAATAAAAGCATATCGAGAAAATTTCACTTTTTGTTTACGATTGAAGGAAGTGCTTCAGAAGTCATTATGAAATTTAAAGACAATGGAAATGGTCTTAGTGAAGGAATGGAGGGGTCCATTTTTAATCTCTTTACTAAGGGTCGTGAATCTCGCGGAAGTGGAATAGGGCTTGCTCTATGTGATCAAATTGCAAGAGAGCATGGTGGTAGTATTAAGGCCTATAATAATGATGAATTTGGGTGTACGTTTGAAATAAGATTGCCAAAAAAAACCTAGCTTACGCTAGGCTTTTTTTTTATTGATTGAAAAGTTGGTTTAGCTCACCATTGTGGAACATTTCAGTGATGATATCGTTACCACCAATGAGTTGCCCTTTGAAGTAAAGCTGTGGGTAAGTTGGCCAGTTAGAATATTCTTTAAGGCCTTGTCTGATTTCGTCGTCAGCAAGAATATTAAATGACTTGAAGCTCTTACCAAGTTGGCTAAGAATTGCAACTGAGTTTGCTGAGAATCCACACATTGGCATATCCGGAGTTCCTTTCATAAAAAGAAAAATATCTGAAGATCCAATGAGACCTTTGATTTGTTCTTCTAGTGAAAGTGACTTATCGATATCGATGACCGATTGTGCCTGAGTTTCTTCTTCTTTATTGATAATGTTAAATGGCTTATCGCTCATATAATTCTCCTTAAATTAAAAGATAATATTTTGCTCTTGAGCTTGCTCATGAGTCATTGTTTTGATTTGTACGGCATGGATATCTGTTTTTAATCTTTCAGATAAAATATCCATAATCATCTTGTGTTGCTGAAAAAGCATTTTGCCCGAAAATTGATCAGAGGCCACAAGGATTCCAAGGTGGTCTTGGGTACCTGTGAGGTCTGATACTTTTACTTTGGCATCAGTGATATTGGATTGAATCAAATTTTTTACATCATCGAAAATATTCATTTAAAAACCTTTAAGCAGTTGCTTGAGGCCATGCGGCCCAAAAACTTGTAATTACCGTCATTGTCCTAAAGACTAGCGTCGTCCAACCAAGAGTCTTGTGTTTTTTCTGAACACCTTTTTCTCCTGCGAGGATTTTTCTACCCGTTAGAACCATTAAAACATAGAGCACTACGCTTCCAATCGAAAAAAAGAGGTGTATTTTTAAAAGCATTGGGTTAGTCATTACCTTGGAAGCTTTTAAAATGGCACTTCTCGTAAACTCAATTTGGAGAATTAGCAGCAAATCCCAAATAATAGCGCTAGACATTATTTTAACATGAAGCGCACGGTTTTTACGGTGATAGACGCCTAAATAAATTAAGGCGAGTATTAGAAAAGATTGAATTTGAAAAATTACTGTTGAACTCATTCATGTATCCTTGTCATTCGAGAACACCAGATTAAAATAAAAGCTGAGCATTATCAATATTTTGAGATGCGTTAAAGAGAACTTTCTAACTTATTTATAGGATCTTTCATGTCAGATCATCATCCTTTGGGGCAGTGGGCCGTAATTGATATTGAAACAACGGGGGCAGATGCCCTTTATGACCAAATTATTGACCTTGGTTATTTACAATTTGATGGGCTAACTTTAGTTCGTAAATACGACAGTCTTGTTAAAAGTGAAGTCGAGCTAAGTCATTTTATTCAAAAGCTCACAGGGATTACACCAAAAATGCTAAAGAACGCCCCAACGTTCTATGAGGTTAAGCAAGATCTTCTCGATCTCTATGGATCACACCTCTTGGCCCACAATGCTGATTTTGAAGAATCCTTTTTCAAAGAACACTTTGATAAAATTGATGATGGAACAGGCAGAGAGCAATATGAAGATTCTCTTTACTATCTTGCAATGCTCTTTCCTCATTATTCATCATTGAAGTTAGAGAATTTCATTGTTGAATGGGAATTAGCTGAAAAAGAACTCCACCGAGGATACCAGGACTCTCTTGATCTTTTGAAAGTGATTCTTATTGCAACTCGTGTTGCTCAAATGGATAGGGCAAGAGAGACGACACTTCACTCTCTTTTTCAAAAATATAACCTCACTGATTATTGGTACTATAAATTCTTTTGTCTTTCACTAGATGAGCTGAATCAAATTGCTTCTCAAATTGATTTTGATCTTCATAAGCATGCTCTTATTGCCAAGAATAAGATGGATGAGAAACAAGAGCCGATTGATGTTGGAGAAAAGCTTTTTAGTTTTGATTTTACGGGTCAAAATATTCGGTCTATTTATCAAGAAGAGAAAAAGATTCAAACGAAGATGGAAAATTTTCGCTACCGAGAATCGCAAGAGGAGCTATCTCTTCGTGTTGGGCAAGCTTTTAAAAACAAAGTTCACGCTCTCGTTCAAGCACCAACAGGAACGGGGAAAACACTGGGCTATCTCGTTCCTTCAACTCTTCACGCTCTTGAAAATAATAAGCAAGTTCTCGTTGCAACGGGAACGAAGACACTTCAAAACCAGGCCATGAAAAAGGATGTTCCTCAAGTTCGTAAACTTCTTGGTCTAAATGATGAAGAGTTAAAAATTAGACAGCTCGTAGGATCTGGAAACCACCTGTGTGAGTTGCTCTTTAGACAAAGTGTCGAAGAGGAAGATCTCTTTAATGTGAATAAGACATTTTTCGATAAATTTACTGACCTGTACTACGATATGGTCTTTTTTCATAATGCAACGAGAGGTGTGGATCACCAAATTATGAGAGGAGATCTACCTTATGTTTTTAAAAGAAAGGGTGAAGTATTTGCTCAAAGAGATCAGGATATTGCGGTTGATTTTAGGGCCTGTACGGGAAAAAGCTGTCCTTTTAAAAATGATTGCTCCTATATTAAAGGATTGAGGGAGGCCAAAGATGCCAATATCATTATTGGAAATCATGCTCTGATGTTCTCTTGGCCAAAATCTTTTCCTCGCCCTGAGTATATCGTCGTCGATGAAGCTCACAAAATTGAAGGGGAAACGACAAGCGCTTGTACTTATGAAGTTTCTCTTAAAGACTTAGAGGGGCTAAGCAAATCTATTGTCCACCTTCAAGGTCTTGGTTCTCTTTTTTATCTTCTTGCTCAGTACGAGGAGAGTGAGGGTTCTTCGACAGAGATCATTAATCACATTCGAAACGAGGCCCAGGGTCTTCAAAGAATGCTTTCTGATCATCTCTTTGGACTACCTGATAAAGTGGAAATGTTCTTTAAAAAGATGCCGAGGTACACTTCCGAGTATTGGAATGAGCTTCCGATGATTAGAAAGGGAAGTTCTGATCAACTTGGAATGGGGATTTATAATCACCTCGATAGTATTCGCCATATCATTACGGAATTAACGAAGTTGATGATGCCTTATTCTGTAAAATGGGAGGCAAGTAATCTTAAAAATGATAATGAGATTATTGCTCTAACTCGCTTTGAAGCCTTTTTCGGTCATGTGCAAGATATACAAACTGCCCTAGAGTTCGGTCTTGGATTTCCTGATTTAAGAACAGATTACACCCATTCCATTCGCTATCATGAAGCCTTTGGCTTTTTAATGAATTCAGCGCCTATCAATGTGGGAAGAGTTCTTCACGACAGTCTTTTAGAAACTTCAGCCTCAGTTGTCTTTACATCGGCAACACTTGGAAATGCTCATGGCGATCAAGGGGTAAGGGGAATAGAGTGGGCAACAGGTTATACATACTGCTCTCCTGAAAGGCGTTTTAAGGGAGGTTTTTATCTTCCTGCGATTTATGACTATGAAAATAAAACGCGTGTCTTTCTCTGTGATGATACGCCAACACTCTATTCACACGACTTTATCGATAAAACACTTGGCCCTATATGTGAGCTGATAAAAAACTTAGGAGGAAGATCACTTCTTCTTTATTCTGCTAAGACTCGATTCGAAAAGGCGCGAGAATATCTCCTTTCTAAATTTGAAGGCCAAATCCCTGTTTTTGTCCAAGGGATGGGAAATAATGTTGTCGAGGAGTTTAAAGATTCTGGTAATGGAATCCTTCTTGGAATGGAGTCCTTTGGAGAGGGGATTGATGTTCCAGGTGAGGCCCTACAATTTGTCTTTATTGATAAAGTTCCAGATTTAAGAATGGATCTCGTTATTCGCGATCGACGCGAGTTTTATGAGGCCAATATTGGAAATGAATTTACTGACTACTATCTTTCTCATAGGACGAGGTCTCTTCATCAAAAACTAGGAAGACTTCTTAGAACTGAAAAAGATTTTGGTGGAGTGATTATTGTTGACTCGCGAACACGATCTTGGAAAGGAAGAACAATGGAGAAGGTTCTTAAATTAATGGAACCCTATAAAGTCGTTCGAACTTCACTTGATCAGGCCTGTAAGGGTGTTGAAGAATTTGTTAAGAATTAAGTCTCTTTATCTAAATTGTTGAGATACTTAATTTGAATCTTCGTTCCATCGGGTGTCTTTATGAGATAGGGGATGGTGTAGTGCTGAGACAGCCAAATTCTGACTGAAGGCGCTACATCGAGAAGATTATCGGATTGCTCCTCAAGCTTATATTGAGTTGCTGTAACCGATTTCCCGTCGATGTTAATTGTTTCTGTTGTCGTATTCGTTCTTTGGAGCATGATATTTTTAAAACTAGGCTCTTCATCAAACTTCCAAAAATTCTTACTTCCAAGAATGGAGTAAAAATTCTTTCCCGTGTTGTCGAACTTCTTAGATCTTAGAAATAGCATCGAACAGCTAATTGAAGGTGTTGCTATATGAAACTTCGGAGCTGTATTTAATGTAACTTTTTCTTCGCCAGTTTTGGTAATGAGGGAATAATTAATTCTTGTCGATCGACTATCGAAGATAAAAAGTTCTTGAACATGATCTTCTCCAAGAGAGCGATCGATAATAACTTTTTGAGGTATGTAGTCCTTATTAACAGTGTAGTCGATACTAACGTTGAGAAGCTCTCCGGTAGAGACACGCGAAATAATTTGAGACTGAAAAGTAAGCGAGTAGTCTTTTTTGTCTTTGTACAGATCGAAATTTTCTTCACAGTAAACATTGTCGTTTCTTGTATAGACATAGGACCCACGAAAGACTTTGTCTTCATTTTGCTTTTTTCTAAAATAACTCATTGCGATCTCTTTTTGATAAGAGGTCATTTCTACTTCGATTTGATAGAAATACCTGTTAACAGTATATTAGTAATTATACTGTTAGCTGAATTCTTTACAAGACAGGGTTTTTTTAGACCCAAGTGAGGGAAATAAGAATGAAAAAGAGTCTTAGTACTTATTCGAGTCGATTACTTGGTTTAATTAAAAGTCCTCCCTTTATTTCTCTAACCATTGCTGGAAATGGATTAATTATTCTATGCTCCTTTATTTTTTATTTAATTGAGTCTCCCATTAATCCTAAAGTTCTACATTTTATAGACGCCCTTTGGTGGGCCTTTGCAACTGTGACGACAGTTGGCTATGGGGATGTCGTACCACAGAGCATTTTTGGCAAGCTACTAGGCATTGGACTAATGCTCATGGGGACTGGGCTATTTGCAACGTATACGGCCCTTTTTGCTAACGCGATGCTAGGAAGAGCGTTCTCTCGACTAGATAAAAAAGTGAAAATTATCGACAAAAGTGTCGCGGGAATGCAATATGAAATGAGCCATGAAGAGTTGCATTTAGAGAAGAGTTTGGCGCAGCTCGGCAAAAGATTGAAAGAAATTGAAGAGAAAATAGATAAATTGAAATAGGGAGTTTAATAATGAGTGAAACATTTTATAGAGTCTTACACTACGTAGCAGTATTCTTTTTTCTATCGGGAATTGGAGCTAGCTTCATGGGTGCTGAAAGAGCACCGAAAATTACGAAAATTATTACGGGGATTGCTTCTCTTTTAATCTTTGTTGCTGGAATGGGGTTAATTGCTAAAGCTCTTCAACTACCACACGGTGGTTCTTGGCCAGGTTATCTTCACGCTAAAATTACAATTTGGGCCCTCGTAACAATTCTGGGACCAGTTCTAGCGAAGAGACTAACTAAGGGAAGACTTGCAGCATTTTACGGAATTGTTATTCTAGCTTCTTGTGCAGCTTATCTTGCGGTAACTGCTCCTTTCTAGGGAAAAGAACAATTGAATCAAATTAAAGAAAATGAGGGTCTTGATTTAAAGGCCCTTTTTTTATTTTCACTGCCAAGTATTTTTGCTTCGATGCTTGAACCTCTAAGTGGGGTTGTCGATACGGCCCTGGTTGGAAAACTTTCAACCGAGTGGTTAGGTGCTATGGGGATCGGCCTCATTATTATGAGTTCATTTACATGGATGTTTAATTTTCTTGTTCATGCATCAACGCAATCTGTCTCAAGTGCTTTTGGTCAAGAAAATGAGCAGAAGGTCGTCTCTAAAATTAAAATCTCTTTGATTTTAAGTTTTACGCTTGGCCTTGGGAGCGCACTTTTTCTTTATTTCATTAGAGTCCCGCTCTATCCTTTTGCTGGTGCTACTGAGAAGATCATTCCTTTTGTCGATGAATACTTTCTTATTCGTCTTATCGGTCATCCCTTTACCTTACTCTACACGACAGCGTTATCGCTTTTAAGAGGACTTGGTCGAGTGAAAGATGGATTTTATATCGTTGGTCTGACAACTCTTACAAATATCGTTGTCAGTTGGCTTCTGTTATATCCATTTGACCTTGGTTTAAAAGGTGCGGCCATTGGCACTGTGCTCGCTAATATAATGGGTTTTGCCATTTGCTTATTCTTGCTCTTTAGAGTGAAGTTTATCAGAGAGCACTTTTTAAGGGTTAGAGCTGAAAGAGAAGGCTGGTTAAGTTTTGGAAAGAATTCATTTAATTTATTTGTTCGTTCCTTTTGCTTAACTTCAAGTTTTTTTATCTGTACTAAAATTGCTGGTTCCCTTGGTGTTGAAAGTCTTGCGGCCCATCAGATTCTTTTACAAGCATGGCTTTTCTCTTCATTTTTTATCGATGGAGTGGCCATCACTGCCAATGTGAAAGGTGCAAATTATATGGCCAAAAAAGACTTTCGCTCGTTCAATATTCTCTCTATGCGTTTATTGCACATGGGCGGATTGATTGGACTTTGTTTTAGTATCATCTATTTTTTCTTTGATAGTTCAATTCAAGCTCTCTTTACCAACGATCCTTTAGTTATTAAAGAGCTTATAAAAATTTGGCCACTAATAGCTTTAAGTCAGTTCATCGCGAGTGTAGCCTATGTCTATGATGGAATCCTCTTTGGACTTGGTGCGTTTATGTTTATAAGAAAGCATATGCTTATTGGTGTGTTCTTGGTGTTTTTACCTTTAATCTGTATTATTTTTCTTTTTAATCATCTGATTGTTGTTTGGATCGCACTGTGTGGATTATTACTCTATCGTGGTGCGAGTGGATATGTGAAAACGCGTGAAGTTGTAGGGGCTCATTATGGCAAATTCGGACTCTAAAAATACTGGGGCCAAAGGCTTTGAAGATCAGTACTGGCAAACAAATTACTCTAGTCCAGATGAAATGGATGGGATAGGTAATGTTGAACAGCATGTTGGGTATCTTAAAAATCTTTTTGGTCTCGAGTTTATTGATGTAAGCTCTGTCATTGATTTTGGTTTTGGATTAGGCCATCTCTTTGAAGGGGTAATAAAAGAATTTATACCCTATAAAGCAATAGGAATTGAACCTTCGAGTTTTCCCTTTGAAAAAGTTAAAGAGAGAAATATCTCTCCAGTAGAATCGACTAAGTTGACTTTAATGAACCAAGATATCATTTCTTTTTGTCGAGAAAATGAGAAAATGAAGTTTTTTGATCTTGGTATTTGTACTTCTGTTTTCCAATATCTGACAGATGAAGAAATTGAAGAGGCCCTCGAGTTTATGGCGAAGAAATGTAAATATGTTTATTTTTCTGTTCCGACTGATAAAGAATTGGACCGTCAAATTGAAGATCTCGAATTTAAAGATGAATACGCTATTAGACGGTCAAAAACAAAGTACCAAAAATTAATTCGCAAGCATTTTACTTTTGTGTCTTCCCGAGTTTTAGAGAGTAAGATACACTTTAATGAAAACGATACATTTTTTACTGATTTATTATTCAGATTTTAAGAGAGGATTTAATGGAACAATGTCCATGTGGTTCAGGTGAACAATTTACTTCTTGTTGTGAAGCATTCATTGCAGGAAATGATTTCCCGAAAACAGCTGAAAAGCTTATGCGCTCTCGTTATAGCGCCTATGTAAAAAACAATATCGATTATATCGTTGCCACTCACCACGAACGTGATAGAGATGAGCTGCAAGTAGAAGAGATTAAGGCCTGGGCCGAGAATTCGACTTGGCTAGGACTAACGATCGTTTCTACAGATAAAGGTCAAGAGTCTGATAGTGAAGGTGAAGTAGAGTTTATTGCTCACTTTGATATTGGTGGTTCTAAGCAAGCACATCATGAACTTTCTGAGTTTAAGAAAGTCGATGGAAAGTGGTATTTTGTTGATGGTAAACAAGTTCATCAAAGTTATACACGTGCGACACCAAAAGTAGGTAGAAATGAGCCATGTCCATGTGGGTCTGGTAAGAAATTTAAAAAATGCTGTGGTTCAAATTAATCATTTCAATCAATTCGTCACGATTTTGACCGAGGGTGAAAAGAAATTCTTCAACTTCATCCTCGTCGAGAATTCTTAAAAGCTTGTTAAAAATAATTTCTTGTGGGTGTTGATAGTTTTCAATAAGAATGTCGACACCTTCTTCGATTTGCTCTTTCGTTAGAAAAGGCAGATCGTCGACTAGATTATCGTAGAAAGCATGGGCCGCTTCTTCCATTACTTCATAGAGCGGATCAGATTCATCAATAATGTCGAAATCTATTCCACCGTCATCCGCTTTATTCGTGATCGCAATTCGTTTTGTTTCATCGTAGTGATCACGCCAACGAACATAGTTATTTCTCGCTCGCTCGAATATAAAAGGATTAATTTCAAAGTTCATTTCATCGAGCTTAAGATGAATAATCAGTCTTGAAACTTTATCTAAACTGACATTCTTAACCCCATAAATCTCTTTAACAATATTTGTAAATAGTTCGAGGTTCGTCTTTGTTGGAGTGGCATAAAAGTCAATTCCATGCTCTTGAAAGTAATTTTCAAAGAGAGTCGAAATATCATCGAATTTAATCTTTTCTTTAAAAAGAGTAAGATCACTTTCCTTTTTTAGGGCAAGTTTGAGTACTTTTAATAGCTCTGGCTTATCGATTTCTATTCCGTAAGTATCCTTAAAAAAATCGATTACTTTTTTTCTATTTTCTGAAATATTTGTAATCTTCGGTAGCTTTTCGTAATCAAGAAAAGATTGAATCACTTTGAGCTCTTTTTTCACGAGCACAGAAATTTGCATATCTTTAAATCGACCAAGTTGATGGAGAAGGTCGTCAAACGTAGAGAACCTTCTAGCGATGGCATGCATGATATTGTTGTAATCCGTTTGTGGGATATCGAATTTTTTAGCGAGCTCTTGAACTTCCTCTTGATTATTTTCAAGAAAGGAAATGAAGTTAGATCGACCATTAGAACGTTTTAAAATTTCTGACATGAAATTCTTTAGGTCTTTTTTCTTCCAACCAAGGTGATTTTCTCTAACAAGTTGATAATGACGATTAAAATCATCTACTGATTTAAATTTTTTATCAACTGCAATCTTGAATTCATTAAAAGAAAAAGTAATCTTTAACTCTTTTTTAATTTTTGGCCATTTCGCTGGAACTCTCGAATTATAGACAGTGGAGTTTTCTTTTAGAAAGTTTGCAATGAGATCAATTTCGGTATCTGTTAGCTCGTGAATTGTCGGAGTATCAAGCTTTGCGACCTTTCTAAAATTCTCAATATTCTCAAAATGATTATATATTTGAACGCGTAAGGCAGAGGCCTTAATTTTTAGACCTAAAACTTTCATGACAGAGTCTTCAATTAACTTAGCCTCATTTTTAAAGTCAACTGTGATGAATTTCAATTTCTTTGTCTTGTTGATTTCCTTAACGATTTCAAGAATACTTTCTTTCGACCACACTTTTTTAAAGGTGTAAGGAGCCTGTGAGTCTGCACTCTCTAGGCCTGCTCTTTTAATATCGAGTTCTTTTCTAAAGTTTCCAATACTTTTGTAATACGTGTAGATATTGACTCTCAAATTTTGAGCGATCATTCTCTTACCAGTTACTTGAAAAATCGCATCTTCAATAAGCTTGGCATCGTTTTCAAATTCAGATTGAATAAAAATAAGGGGTTTTTGTTTTCGAATAAGCGTGACAATTTCTTTGATCAGCTCTTTTGACCAACGAACTTTTTCGCCTTCCTCTTTCTTTGCCTTGTTAAAGGATTTCGCCATATCAAAACATTCTCCATTTGCTCGCGCAATTGGATTACCAAGTGCGATCAGAAATATGAGAATGAAGATTTTGGCCATAAATTGTATCCTTTATTCTTTTAATTCTAGACACTTTCCCATCGTAAATCCCTTGTTGTGTATAAACTATAGAGTATTAATTGTTTTGTTTAAGTTTTAGACGGCCATTTATCTCAGTTTGATGAGGTAAATACCTAAAATGATGACTGTAAAACCAATAATATTGAGAATGGAAATGGGTCTTTTTTCGAGCCCAAACAGTCCATAATAATCAATAAAAAGGGAAAAGCTCAATTGGCCAAAGATAATGCATGAAACAAGAAGAGAGGCTCCTAATTTTGGTATCAAGATGATGACGGAGCTTACAAAGAGGGCCCCAAGACAACCGGCAAGCCAAAATAGGGGAGGAACTGATTTAAGATCAGACAAAAGAGGAAGCGATTCGTTTGTTAAATAGTAGATGAATAAAATGCTGATTGTTCCCATAGAAAAACTGATCAAAGAGGCAAAGAGGGGAATCTTTGTTATGCGACCAACTTGTGCATTCATGGCCCCTTGAGTTGCTAGAGCGACACCTAGAAGTGATGCAATTATGATGAGAGTGGATAGTTTCATTGTGACCTCGTTGTTGAGTTCACTTTAAATGGTTGAGCTAAGATGTGCCTTTACATATGTTAAGATGATTTAGCGCGTATTCTACTTAATTGAACGGCACTTACTCCAATGTAGCTTGCGATTTGATAGAGAGGGATTAAGTTTAATAGATCTGGATAACTTTTAACAAAATCTTGATAGCGCTCACTAGCATCTTTTGTCAGAAAGTCTAATTCTCGCTTTTCTTTGTTGATGAAAAGTTCTTCCATCAAATAAAGAAGCAAAGAATAGATTTGTAGTCGGTCTGCTTTTTCTAGAATCGTCGGATAGTGAGCTTTTGAGTAATCTAAATCACTAAGGGCTTCTATCGCAAATGGGGCGCCAATTGATCTGGCCATAGAAAGAGTTGATCCCACAAAGCACGGCGCTTTTGCAAAGTACTTTGTTACTTCCTTGCCATCACTTGTTAGAACAAAGTAACGAACATGACCATGTGAAAGGAAATAGAGGTTTTGGTTTATCTCTTCTTGAGCAAAGAGAAGCTCTCCCTTTTTCAAGTTCTTTACTTCACTAAATAAGTTGGAAAAACTGCTTCGCTGCTCTTCACTTCCATAGGGAAGGGCCTGTTTTAGTAGATCTGACATAAGAGTGAGATTAGCTTAAAAAGGGATGAAAACAAAGCCCCTCTGAATAAGAGGGGCATTGGTTTATTGTTTTAAAGACATTTTGTTTTATCAAAAGTGCGAACAGAAATTCTTTGGTGAGCTTTTTGAGTAATTTCTTTGGCCCAGTAAGTTCCTAGGAAACGATCTTCTCCGGCATCAATAATAAATGGCCCTTGAATATCAAATAGCTGTGATAAAACATTTTTACTTTTTGGGTAGTTAACCATAACGCAAATTGGATTGCTCGTTGTGTTCATCATGTGAAGCTGGCGACCGACGACAGTCTTTCCCCATTTTACCGATTGAGCATAGAAACTAATTCCTTTGATTTCTTTAAACTCAACATTCTGGTCACTATATTCAACTGGCGGGTTAAAAAGAATATGACCTGAGGCGTTAGCAGATGCAATTGAACAAAGTGCGATAACTAGTGTGAGTAGTCTCTTCATTTTCTCTCCTTGAAGTCCCTTGTTTTTCAATATTTTGCCCAAACCTTATTCTTTTCGTCAATAGAAGTTGTTTTCGCTGATACGCATTAGCAAAATTAGCTGAGAGGAAAACTCAAATTCTTTTTAAATTACTTAGTTACATTATTAGTTTCTTTTGTTATCGTCGCACATAAAAGCATTTAAAATTTGTCTTTTATTAATATTAATAACGTTAACGGGATTGAGTAGCGCTATGACTCACATCAAAAAAGGATTGGATCTCCCGCTTAGTGGAGCTCCGACACAAAAGATCGAAGAGGCAACTCCTGTTAAGAGAGTAGCCGTTGTAGGTCCTGATTACGTTGGTATGAAACCATCGATGAAGGTCCAAGTTGGTGATGCGGTTAAGGTTGGACAAGCACTTTTTGAGTGTAAGAAAAACCCTGGACTAGTTTTTACAGCTCCTGCAGCTGGAAAAGTAGTCGAAGTAAACCGTGGAGAGAGAAGAGTTTTCGAATCACTTGTCATTGAAGTAGAAGGTGACGAGCAAGTAGAATTCTCAAACTTTAAGGGTAAGGGATCAAATGTTTCTTTCGAAGAAGCAAAAGATCTTCTTATTGAATCAGGTCTATGGACTTCTCTAAGAAGAAGACCTTTTTCAACTGTAGCCAGAGTTAACGAAAGACCACATTCTGTCTTTGTTACGGCAATGGATACGAATCCACACGCTGTAAACCCAGAAGTTGTTCTTTCTGAATACTCGGATGATTTCAAAGTTGGTCTAGAAGTTATTTCTAAGCTAACGGAAGGGAAGACTTATCTATGTAAAGCAACGGGAGCTAAAGTACCAACTGCTGGAAACGTAGAAGTAAAAGAATTCTCTGGGAAGCACCCTGCTGGTAACGTTGGAACTCACGTTCACTTTGTTGATCCAGTGAATGAAAACAAATTTGTATGGCACGTTGGTTACCAAGATGTCATTTCAATTGGAAAGCTCTTTACTACTGGTAAGCTATGGCTTGAAAAAGTTATCGCTGTTAGTGGTCCACAAGCAAAGAACCCAAGGCTATTAAGAACACGCCAAGGGGCTTGTCTAGAAACTCTTCTTAAAGATGAGGTTCTTGGTGGAGAAACAAGAGTTGTCTCTGGTTCAGTACTTAATGGTAGAAAAGCTGTTAAGACATTCTCTTACCTTGGTCGTTACCACAACCAAGTTTCTCTTCTTGAAGAAGATAGAGAGAGAGAGTTCTTTGGATGGCATTCACCAGGTTTTGATAAATTTTCTGTAAAGAGAACATTTCTGTCTTTCTTTACTCCAAGCAAGAAATTCAACCTTACAACGAAACTTCATGGTTCTGAAAGAGCGATGGTTCCAGTTGGAATGTTTGAATCAGTAATGCCTATGGATATTCTTCCAACTCAACTTCTAAGGGCCTTAGTAACGAATGACACTGATTATGCTGTTACTCTTGGTTGTCTGGAGTTAGATGAGGAAGATCTGGCCCTTTGTACTTTCGCTTCTCCAGGGAAAGTTGATTTTGGACCAGCACTAAGAAACAACTTAACTATTATCGAGAAGGAAGGGTAAATGAAGGTTCTAAGAGGTTTTCTAGATTCTCAGCACCACCACTTCGCTAAGGGTGGAAAGCTCGAGAAGTTATACCCAATTTATGAAATGGTTGACACGTTCATCTACTCACCAAGTGATGTTTCAAAAGGTAGTGTACATGTACGTGATGGACTAGATCTTAAACGTCTAATGGTAACTGTGGCCATGGCCCTTCTACCATGTATTCTTATGGCCTGTTACAATACAGGTTTTCAAGCAAACAAAGTTCTTGCTGCTAATGGAATGAGTGCTGTTGAAGGCTGGAGAGGTGCAATCCTTGCTGCTTTAGGCCTAGCTACTGACCCGAATAGTTTAGCGGCTTGTTTTGTTCACGGTTTTCTTTATTTCTTTCCAGTATTTCTTGTTACGAATATTGCTGGTGGACTTTGGGAAGTTATCTTCTCAACAGTAAGAGGACATGAGATCAATGAGGGATTCCTTGTTACTGGTCTTCTTTTCCCACTAACTCTTCCTCCTACAATTCCTCTATGGCAAGTTGCTGTCGGGATTTCTTTCGGTGTTGTCATCGGTAAAGAAGTTTTCGGTGGAACTGGGAAAAACTTCCTAAACCCAGCACTAACAGCTCGTGCTTTCCTATTCTTTGCTTATCCTGGAGAGATTTCAGGGGATGCAGTATGGACAGCAGTAGACGGTTTCACTGGAGCAACAGCTCTTGGTCAAGCTGCTCTTGGTGGTGTTGAAGCAATCACTTACACTTGGAAAGAGGCTTTCATTGGTCTTATGCCTGGTTCAATGGGTGAGACATCAGCTCTAGCTTGTCTTCTCGGAGCCACTCTTCTTGTTTACACAGGAATTGGTTCTTGGAGAATCATGTTATCGATGCTTCTTTCTGTTGTTGTATTTGCTTTCATCTTTAATATGATTGGATCGACAACAAACCCAATGTTTGGGATGACTCCTGAGTGGCACCTTGTTGTTGGTGGATTGGCCTTTGGTCTTGTTTTCATGGCAACTGATCCTGTATCAGCTTCGATGACTCAAACAGGTCATTGGTTCTATGGTGGACTAATCGGTCTTATGGTCGTTCTAGTTCGTGTTGTTAACCCAGCGTTCCCTGAAGGGACAATGCTAGCTATTCTTTTTGGTAACATGTTTGCTCCACTTATTGACTACTTTGTTGTTAATGCAAACATCAAAAGAAGACTAAGCAGAGCTAAGGCGTAAGGGGGAAATGATGAGTAACGATAGTACTTCTAAAACGCTAATCGTCGCGACACTTCTTTGTGTTGTCTGTTCGGTTGTAGTTTCTTGGTCTGCTGTTTCTTTGAAGCCACTTCAAGAGAAAAACAAAAGACTAGATATTAAAAAGAACCTTCTTATGGCCGCAGGACTTGTAGATTCAACGGCGCAAGAGAAGGTAATCAACGAAGCTTTCAAGTCAATTGAAACGAAAATTGTCGATCTTTCTACAGGTGAATACGTAGAAGATATGGATGTAGAAGCTTACAACTCTGTTAAAGCTGCTAAAGATCCTAAGCAAAACGTTAGAATTGCTGCTTCAAATGATAAAGCTGGTATCAAAGTTAGAGCAAAGTATAAGAAAGTTTATTTCGTAAAAGAAAATGGACAGACGACAATGCTTGTTCTTCCTGTTCACGGTAAAGGACTATGGTCAACAATGTATGGTTTCCTAGTTCTTACTCCGGATACAACAACAGTTAAAGGTTTAGGTTTTTATGCTCATGGTGAGACTCCTGGTCTTGGTGGTGAAATTGATAACCCGAACTGGAAAAAACTATGGAAAGGTAAAAAAGCCTTTGATGAAAACTGGAATCCAGCACTTCGCGTAGTTAAGGGACCTGCTGCTGCAGGTTCACAATCAGATATTGATGGTCTGTCAGGAGCCACTCTTACTTCGAATGGTGTAACTGGGACAGTTCAATATTGGCTTGGTGAAAATGGATATGGTCCTTTTCTTTCTAAATGGAGAGCAGGGGGGATGAACTAATGAGCTTTAAAAAGACACTTTTTGGTCCAATCTTTGAAAACAACCCAATTGCTCTACAGATCCTAGGGATTTGTTCGGCCCTTGCGGTAACTACAAAACTTGAATCAGTAGTAGTTATGTGTCTTGCGGTAACACTTGTTACAGCATTCTCTAACTTCTTTGTTTCATTAATTAGAAATCACGTTCCAAGTGCAATTCGTATCATCGTTATGATGACCGTTATTGCTTCTCTTGTAATCGTGACAGATCAGATTCTTAAGGCCTTTGTATACGATGTTGCTAAGTCGATGTCTGTTTACATTGGACTGATCATTACTAACTGTATCGTTATGGGGCGTGCAGAAGCTTATGCGATGAAAAATTCACCGGTAATGTCTTTTCTAGACGGTATCGGTAACGGACTTGGTTATTCTATCGTTCTCCTCTTTGTAGGTGTCTTTAGAGAACTATTTGGTTCAGGTAAGCTTTTTGGAGCATCTATTCTTCCACTAACAAGTGAAGGTGGATGGTATCCAGCAAACGGTATGGCCCTTTTATCTCCAAGTGCTTTCTTCCTCATTGGTATTTTCATTTGGGGACTTAGAACTTGGAAAAAAGACCAAGTAGAGAAGGAGAACTAAGATGCTAGAACATTATTTAAGTCTTTTTGTTAAAGCAGTCTTCGTTGAGAACTTGGCACTTTCATTCTTTCTTGGAATGTGTACATTCTTAGCGGTATCTAAAAAAGTTAAAACGTCGTTAGGACTTGGTGTTGCAGTTGTTGTTGTTCAAACAATTACAATCCCTGTTAACAACCTACTTTATACTTACCTTCTAAGAGAGAACGCTCTTCAGTGGGCCGGTATTAATGGAGTTGATCTATCTTTCTTAGGTCTAATCTCTTACATCGGTGTTATCGCTGCTATCGTTCAGATTCTTGAGATGGTTCTCGATAAGTTTTTCCCAGCTCTTTATAACGCGCTTGGGATCTTTCTTCCTCTTATTACAGTAAACTGCGCCATTCTTGGTGGTTCACTTTTCATGGTAGAGAGAGATTATAACTTTGGAGAGTCTGTAGTGTTTGGTTTTGGTTCAGGTCTCGGTTGGGCCCTTGCTATTGCAGCACTTGCAGGTATTAGAGAAAAAATGAAGTACAGTGATGTTCCTGAGGGTCTTAGAGGTCTAGGAATTACTTTTATCACTGTAGGTCTTATGGCCCTTGGATTCCTATCATTTTCTGGGATTCAGCTTTAATTATTGGTTTAGAAGTAGTTTAACGATTTAAAAAGAGAGAATAACTCATGAGCAACGAAATTCTACTTGGTGTTTTGATGTTCACAGTTGTGGTTTTAGCCCTTGTCTGTGTCATCCTTTTCGCTAAGTCAAAGTTAGTTAGTTCTGGGAACATTAAGCTAAATATCAACGGGGAAAAAGAAGTAGAAATCCCTGCTGGTGGAAAGCTTCTTGGTGCCCTTGCTGATCAAAAACTATTTGTATCTTCTGCCTGTGGTGGTGGGGGTACTTGTGGTCAATGTAAAGTAAATGTCGTCGAAGGTGGAGGAGAGATCCTTGAAACTGAACTTTCACACATCTCTAAAGGTGAAGCACGTGAAGGTTGTCGTCTAGCTTGTCAGGTTTCTATCAAGCAAGACATGAAAGTTGAAGTACCTGAAGAAGTCTTTGGTGTTAAGAAGTGGGAATGTACTGTTATCTCTAACGATAACGTTGCCACATTTATTAAAGAATTCAAGCTTGGTCTACCTGAAGGTGAGTCAGTTCCATTTAGAGCTGGTGGATATATCCAAATTGAAAGACCTGCTGGTCTTACAATTCACTATAAAGACTTCGACGTTCAAGAAGAATATAGAGAAGACTGGGATAAGTTCAACCTATGGCAATATACTTCAAGTGAGCCTGAGGAAACAATTAGAGCTTACTCTATGGCAAACTACCCGGAAGAAGAAGGGATCATTATGCTTAACGTGCGTATTGCTTCACCTCCTCCAAGAGCTCCAAAAGGAACTCCTCCAGGTAAAATGTCTTCATACATTTTCAGCCTAAAAGCTGGAGATAAAGTTACTATTTCTGGTCCATTTGGTGAGTTCTTTGCTCGTGAAACAGATAAAGAAATGGTTTTCGTTGGTGGTGGTGCTGGTATGGCGCCAATGAGATCACACATCTTTGACCAACTGAAGAGACTTAAGTCTAAGCGTAAAATGACTTTCTGGTACGGTGCTCGTTCTAGGAGAGAAATGTTCTATGTTGAAGACTTTGATGGTCTTCAAGCAGAGAACGATAACTTCAAATGGCACTGTGCTCTTTCTGATGCTCTTCCAGAGGATAATTGGGAAGGATACACTGGGTTTATTCACCAAGTACTTCACGATGAGTACTTAAAGGATCACCCAGCTCCAGAGGATTGCGAGTACTACCTATGTGGGCCTCCAATTATGAACCAATGTGTAATCGAGATGCTTGTTTCTCTAGGTGTAGAGAGAGAAGATATCATGCTTGATGACTTTGGTGGATAATCTAAGCTATTAAAAAGAGGGAGGTATAGCCTCCCTTTTTTTTGATGTTTCATCTTTGGAACACTTTGTTCCATTTTGCCGTGACCTTTATTTGTTTTTCATCGATAACTTCCTCATATAAAAAACGGAGGAATTTAAAAATGAAAAAACCACTAATTGCGCTAGTTCTCTTATCTCAGTCTATTATGGCCGACACTTTCTATTTAAATGATCTTGTCACGCCAGAGGAATCGAGTGGTCTTAATCAAGTTGTTAAGAACCTTATTACACATAAAATTGAAAGTGAGGGTCATGTTGTCGTTACTAATAAAGACAAGGCCGATTCTATTGTTAATCCTGTTCTTTTGAAGCTTGGTACAAGCTATATTTTTTCATTAAATGCTAGAGGTGAGCATAAAAATAACTTTAGTGTAAAACTGAAGGATCTTGATGAGCTCGATGTCGTGTTAAAGAGATCGGGAGAAGCTCTTTTAAAGGAAAAGAGTTTTGCATCTACAAAGTCTATTGGGGAGATCACCGCAAAAGAGAAAGACTATGTAAGGCAAAAGAGCGATGTTGATATCATTATTTCTTACGGTCTTGGCCCTGGTTCTTTGATTGGAGTAGAGGATAGAGATGGAACTGTATTCTCTACAAATTTTGGGTATGGTTGGCAATTTGATGAGAGCATGGACCTAACCATGAACTGGGACTTTACGACAGTGACAAATACTTCACGCCACTATTCTTCAATGTTTATTTTTAAAGGGAATTACTATTTGATGAAGGGAAATCACAGTCCTTATTTGTCTCTTGATTTTGGTTATGGTGGCATTCGAGATGGAGAATCCCGCATCAGTTCATGGGTTTATGGCGCTGGTTTTGGATATAAAATGTATCGCACGAGTAAAGTGAACTTTGGTCTTGATGTACAATATCTTCAATTTAGTGAAGTGATGAATAATAAAACTCCTGGGGCCTTAAGTGCAAAATTTAGCGTCTACTTTTAGTCTCCGTTTTTTGAAGTAGGTCTTTTATAGGCCTACTTTTTTTTGCTATACTTGAGAGAATGGAAAATAACGGCCTCAAATTATTAAAAGACGAACTTTTAAAAAGACAGAATAAGAATCCTCATTATTCCCTGCGCTCTTTTGCCAAGTTTTTAGAAGTGGCCCCTGGTGCTCTTAGTGAAATTCTCTCTGGAAAGAGAGCTCTTAGTACTAAGATGACATTGAAGATTTCTAAAAAACTTGGTCTCTCAAATATGGAAGTCAAGGAACTCTTTGTTGAGGGCAATTTCCAAAAGAGAAGAGAGCTAATGCTAGAGAGTGACCTTTTTAATGTTATTTCTAATTGGTATCACTTTGCTTTATTAAACCTAATCGACACAAAAGACTTTGTCTGGTCTGTAACATGGATCTCAAAGAGGTTAGGGATATCTATTTTACAGGTTAAAGAGTCTCTCGAATTGTTAGAGAGAGTTGAGCTTATTAGAAAAAAAGAAAGTACATATGAAGTTGTTGAACACGGTACGATCAAGTCTCCAGAAGGAATTCCATCTGAGGCGATAAAGAAATATCACGATACTATACTGAGTAAGGCCAAGAATTCTCTTTATGAGCAGGATATTGAAGAGAGGGATATTTCAGGTATTTCTTTTGTTCTGAATCATAAAGACTTGGAAAATTTAAAAGAAGATATAGCTCGTTTTCAAGATGAAATTATTGAAAAGTATGGACAGGGAAAAAAGGAAGAGGTTTATCATTTAGAAATGGCCCTCTTTAGAATGAGTGAGAAAGAATGAAAAAAGTTGTAATGTTGTTAGTTTTAATGGTTCAAGTTAATTCTTTTGCTCTTCCTACAAAGGTTGGTAATGGCGATGATGGCAGTGATTTATCTGGATTTGTAGAAGTTAAAGAAGGGGTTCTTTTAGAGACAAGAGAGCTTGCGCTAGAGCTTCTTAAGTCTCTTAACACAAGAGGACTTCCACTTTTAGGGCATTTGATTGATGAACTGGCCCATACAAGAATTTATCTCACTAGATCTAATTTAGAAACGGCTCGCTTAGAGGAACTTGGTGCATTTCATGCTAATTCTAAGAAGCTTATTTACGCTCGTACTTTTCCAAGGGCCTATGCGGCCACAAGGTTTTTCCCGATTTCTCTATCATTAAAAAAAGAACAACTGATTGCGCTGCATATTCATGAGGCCCTTCATCGTTCTCTTCCAAAGGAGATTAGAGAGAATGAGCAAATTGTTAGTGAAATTACGATCGAGCTGACTGATCCAAAAGCTAATCATGACCAACTCTATACTTATCTCAAGGGAGTTCACTTTGATGAGCAAGAGGGAAGAGTGAGTAAGAATCTTATTTTAGAATATTCACTAGATGCTCTTTTAAATAATCGATACGCTGAAAATAATCACGACTTCTCTCATGAGTTTCAAGTGACACTTCGACCTTCAAGTTTCCTTGATCAATACACTGTCGAGGCCATGGGGGGGCTTGAAATTTTGAATAAGAATAGTGAAGTTGAAATTTCGCGCCTTCTTATTGGTGGACGTCTGGTAAAGCGATCAAATGCTTTGAGATCAACTTTTGAAATTCTCCATTCTCTCTCTCTTATTGATCGAAATAAGGCGCTTCATCCAATTCTTGGACGAGATGAAACGAAATTCTTATTTCACTTTAGTGGTATTAAAAACTCATTCTATGGTGAAAATCAACTGTCCTACACTCTCGCCCATAATACAGGACAGGAAGACATTGATAATGAACTCTCTTTGTCTGGAAAAGTTTATTACCTATATCAAATGAATTTTTCGTTTGGGATTAAAGGGGAGATATCTACTCGTCTAGCTGAGCAGGCAAGGAAGAGTCTCATCTCGCTTGGGCCATCGATTCGTTATAATTCGAAACTTGGTCTCTTTAAAGTTGCCTTTGTAAAAGTTTTAAGTTCGATGAGTGAATACGATCACTACTATTTTAGAAAAAGAAGTAGTGACCGTTTAGAATTAAATTATGTGAAAGAGTTTTAATTTTCTAAGCTATAACTTTTTAGAATTTTCGCTTCGAGGTCGAGAAAATCAGTTAGAATCGAGTCTGACTTCTCGCAAAAGAGAACTTTGTATTCATTATTTTCAAGATTCATAAGAACTGATCTGCACTTCTTCCCATTGAACTCTACGAGATCAACACGCTCAATTTTTGCCAGTTCTTTACAGCCAGAGGCGGCGTGAGGAATGTGATTATCATTGAAAGAGTTGAGATTAACCTGAGCTTTTTTAGAGAGACCTCTTAGGAGCTCAATTCCAAAATTGTCTTGTGTATATCCATTAAAGTGCTCTGAGTAATTTCCCTCAATGTCATGTCTAGAAATTCTTCCTGTAAGCGTTCCTGGGCTCAAGAGCTTGTATGTTTCTAATTTAATTTGATCTTCTTTTGCCTTTTGAAAGAGTTCAACACATTGCTCTTTTGTATTCTCTTCAACAATTGTGACCTTGTAGTCTTTCTTTCCAAGTTGGATTTGACCCATATTCTCAACAACGCGCCCTAGTGTAGGATGCTGATCGATTAAGTCCAGAAGACTTGCTTGCGAGGGAATAGATAAAACAAGAAGTGTTGTTAGAAATAACTTTTTCATAGGTCTCCTTAATGATTTCCTTTATTTTGCCAGATATTGACCCTCTTTTGACCGCTTATGTCTTTTCTTCATAGGGCGTCAAAAAGTTAGTCATTTGCTTTATGACTCTTTGATAGCTAGAATGGCGCTTTATTAAAAATGAGGAGTTTATATGAGTGTTAACTGGGAAAAAGTCAGTTATATCCTTGGTCAGCAAATTGGTGCTGATTTCAAAAATCAAGGTGTTGATATTAATCTTGAAGCATTTCTTCAATCATTTAGAGAAGCTTTTAACGGTGAACAAATTAAAATGGAGAGTGGAGAAATTACTGAAGTAATGCAAGCTTTCCAAGCACATATGCAGGCTCAAGAGCAAGAGCGTATGCAAAAAGCAGCAGAGATCAACTTAGAAGAGTCACTTGCTTTTCTAGCTGAAAATGCTTCTAACGAAGGTGTTGTAACTCTAGAAAGTGGTCTTCAATACCGTGTTCTTACAGAGGGAACAGGAAAAAAGCCAACGGGTGAAAACTCAGTTGTTGCTCACTACGAAGGTAAGCTAATTAATGGTGTTGTTTTTGATTCTTCTGTTCAAAGAGGACAACCGGCAACATTTCCAGTTAACCGCGTGATCGCTGGTTGGACGGAAGCTCTTCAACTTATGGGAGAAGGGGCCAAGTGGCAACTTTTTATTCCTGCTGAACTTGCTTATGGACAAGCTGGAGCTCCTCCTGCAATTGGTCCAAACCAAGCACTTATTTTTGAAGTTGAACTTTTAGAAGTACAATAATTGAAGGGGCCTATTGGCCCTTTTTTTCTTTATAAGCTTGATAGAACTTCATCATATTATCTCGACGATAAATAAGTTCACGGTATTTTCTTACACCAATTAATTCCTCTATAATTTCTCCCTTTAAATGTTCTATGTTTGAGGCCACTTCCATAAAAGTTTTACCTTCTTTTGTTGAAAAAAACTGGAAGTACTCATCAACACGAATTTTGTCCAGGCCAGTGAGTTGATCTAATTTGTCTTTAACAAAGAGAAAGTCTGGAAGGGCATTGTCGGGAGAACTAATACTTAAAATCTCTTTTCCTCCGAAAGCTTTGGAGTGATCGATAAGAATTAAATCACCATTTTTCTTTCTAAGTAAATTCCCTATGTGGCGATCGTGATTGTCAATGAGATGATCGAAGGCCCTAAGGTAGGCCCATTCAAGTTCACTGATTTGATTTGCATTTTCTATAGGGTCCGCCACTATAAAGTCCTGGAAACTTCCTTTTTCTTCGAGCATATGAACGAATCTGGTTTTAGGAATTGTAATGAAATCAAATAGCTTAGAGAGTTCATAGGCCAGAACTTCAGCTTCTATAAAAGTGTGGAAATTCGATTCATTCTTATAGATTCCCATTGTTCCATCTTTAAGAGTGATTCGTTTCGCTCTTCCTGCAGAGTCTTCTCTCGAATAAGTGAACACCTCTTTGATATTTGAGTCGAAGAAAGTCAGAGTCTCAAAACAATTAGCAAGGCCTTGCTGATTGATGAGGATTAAAAATAGGAATAAAGAAAATCTTTTTATCATTTGTTTATTAATTTGTTCACTGTCAATTGATTAATCAATTTTAAGATCAATTCATTGTCATAAGTCTTTAATATCGTTTATCATTTTACTAAGTAATAACAAGTCCTATGCCAAGTTGAGGAGTATCTTATGAGACTTAATCAGATTGAAAATCAAATCAAAGATAAGATTGAAATGACAAAGAATCTCGATTTCAAACTCCTGTCATGGCAAAATAATGAACTTCGTTTAAGCTGCCCTCTCTCTAAAAATCTCAACCATCATGGTAGCGCCTTCGGAGGTTCTCTTGCCATGGCCGCCATTGTCTCTGGCTATTCTATGACTTTTATGGCCTTAGAAGATGGTCTTGGAAAGGACTGGGGGAAAGATTACGTCCTAGTGATTAAAGACTATTCTTGTCAGTACTTGCGCCCTGTTAAAAATGATATTGAAGCACGCTCAATTGCTAAGAGTTCTCTCATTCAATTTCTTTCTATATTAAAGAGAAAGGGAAAGGCCCGTTTAGAAGTTGAGACGTTTGTTGAAAAAGATGGTGAAGTCCAATTAAAGGCACAGGCCACTTACGTTGCGTATAAAACTTCATAGCGCAACAATCTGATGCATTATCAAAAAGATTAACTTCAACTATTTTCTTTTCGAATTAAACGAGGAGAAAAAAATGAAATGGATCACACTTATTTTCTTAGGCCTAAATATTGGGGCACAGGCACAACTTATAAATCTTAATGAAGAAGAGATCTACCTTGGTAGAGAACTCTATATGGGAAAACCTACGGGAGCTTCATGTTATGTTCAAGTTAAGCAAATACTTCCCCTAGAATCTAAAGGGAGGCATTGTCATCAAATTACAGCACGTATTGGCTTCACTTCAAAAAATGAGAAGCATTACAAAGAAGATGTAACTCTCTATTCTCGAATAACAAATTATCATGAAGCACAATACCCTCATGTAAAGACATGTGCAGAAAGAAATTTAGAGTTTCGTGATGATAGATATTTTGATGTCGATATTCATGGTGAAGATACAACTCATTTATACAATCAAATCTTTAGTGCAGAAGTTAAAGCAAAGGGTCAGCAGCAACATTTCTTTTTAAGCTTCAGTGCAAAAGAGAAGACCCTTTCTAGGGCAAAACTTCACACTCTATCTTGGTTTAGTGAAAAAGATTGGGAATGTGTCAATCTAATCAATGCTAGTCCAAGATAACTCCCTTCAAGAGAGTGCTAGAGAAATGCCAACTCTAGCACTTTTTATTTCGGTGTATATTTTCTCAGTTTTCTTTGCAGACTTTGACGATGGAGACCAAGCATTTTAGCGGCCTTTGTAATATTGCCTTCACATTGTTTTAAAACATATTCAATATGTTCTCTTTCTTTTCGATAAAGAGACATGTCAGTTTCTTCTAGGGCCTTTTGAACTTCTTCTTGATTCCCTTTTAGATGAGCATACAGGCAGTCGATATCAACAGGTTTAATGAGATAATCATCTGCTCCACATTTGATGGCACTGACAGTGGAGCTAATACTTCCATGACCGGTTAAAATAATGAGTCGAGCATTAGGCCATCGCAACTTTAATGTTTCAATAGAGTCGAGTCCATTTTCACTTTCAAGTCTTTGGTCGAGAATAATAGCATCAAATTGGTCTTTGAGTTGATCAATGGATTGAGGAGAAGTTATATGAGTGCATTGGACTTCTTTGAATTCGAGTTCCATTTTAAGCATTGTTGCGAAGTTTTTATCGTCTTCTATAATGAGGACATTCATTGAAAATTCCTTTCTCTTAAAAACTTGAGATGAATACACGTGCCACCTGTTTTATTTTTTGAAATCTTTAGATCTCCCCCCAGAGTTTCCATGAGAAGACTTGCATTATAGAGACCAATTCCAGTACCCATTTTTTTATTCGTATTGAAAGGTTCTCCGAGATTTTCAATAATATAGTCACTTATTGTTTGTCCGTTATCTTGAATGTTCATAAAAACAAACGGAGCTTTACTACCAATTTCAATCTCAATTTGAGTGGCCTTGGCTTCCAAGGAATTTTCAATTAAGTCGATGAGACAATTACTAAAAGGAACTTTTGGCAGTGGAACCTTTTCATTGAGTGAAGAGTGGATTTTATAGTGAAAATCGCTAGGGCAAACTTCTTGCAAAAGAGACTCACAAAAACTTTTAAGAGAAAGAGGGCTTAAAATCTTTTGATCTTCATTTGAATTCATCTCAAGCATGGAGCGAAGTGAATTTTGGCATTGATTGAATGCCGCATTAAGTATCTCTAGATCCTTTTCTGTGGATCGATTTTCATTCATTCTTTTAAGGCAAAAATTCATTGTTCCAAAAGGCGTGGCCAATTCATGGCAAAAGCCAGCAGAGAGGGCTCCAAGGGCCTTTAATTTATCAAGTTTTTGGTTTTGCGCTTTAATGGCCAAGAGTCGCAAAAGCATTTGTCTTAGAGCGTAGGAGAGCCAGCACATAATTGACCAGATAAGAGTGCCTATGATGATAAGACCTATCTGATCACTGAAATTCACCACCGCCTCTAGATTTACGAAATAGGGGGAATAAGATTGAAAGAACAGTGACCACCAAGTAATGATCAAGATTACAAGGCTTTCTTTGAAATCTAGAAACAGGGGGCCTATGACGACACTTAATAAAATGAGAGGGGCCAGAGGATTTTCTTTTCCACCTAGAAAGTAAAAAATAACGCTTGCGCAAAAGAGGTCAAATGCAATTTGCCAAAAGTGAGTTCTTAGGAGAAGGGTCCCTTTTGATTTCAATTGCTGCTCTTGAATATTATTAATGAGAAATGAAAGTGCGAGGACGAAAATGACTTTATAAAACTGCTCAAAATGGACAATTTTTAAGAGTGTTGAAACCATGGCAACTAGCGCCAAAAAACTTCCCATGAGCCAGCGCAAACGAACGTGAATAATCAGGGGAAAAAGATTAGGATTTTCCTCATTTTCTGTGTTCTCTAAATTGAAATCGAGCCATTTTGTGCTAAGCAGAGTTTCTTTAAGCATGGGGCTTTGTAGCAAGATTTTTCACGTTTTAATAGTGGGTGCAACAATTTGCGGCAAATAGTAAAAACAAGGTGGCGTTGTTGTAACAATTTCGTTAATAAAGAGTTATGAAAAAATTAATTCTTATTTGTTTTTTGTTTAGCTTTATTGCTTGTCAAAAAGAGAATCAAATCTCCCTTCAAGGCAAGACAATGGGGACGACTTACTCAGTCAAACTTTCTTCAAATGAAAGTAATCTAGACCAAAATAAGATTCATCAAGATATCGACAAAATTCTCGTTCACGTCAACGCTTTGATGTCGACTTACATTCCAACTTCAGAGATCTCACAATTAAATCAATCAAAAAAAGATATTTGGTTTCCCATTCACAAAGACTTCTTTCACGTTCTATCATTCTCTATGGACGTGGCAGAGAAAACGAATGGTAGCTTTGATCCAACTCTTGGACCTTTAGTTAATCTCTGGGGCTTTGGACCTGATGGAAAGAGAAAGGTTCCATCTCAAGAAGAACTAGAGAGTACGATGAGCGTCGTTGGTCATGATAAGATTGAATTAGATCCAAAGAAGATGGCCGTGAAAAAGAGCCTCGATAAAGTTTATGTGGATTTAAGTGCCTCTGCTAAAGGTTACGGCGTTGACGCTGTCAGTGATTACCTTTTAGCTAAAGGCATCCATAATTTTATGGTAGAAATTGGTGGAGAGATTCGTACAAGTGGTCAAACGAAAGGACGTAGCTGGCGCATAGCAATTGAAGCTCCGCATCCAGATATTGTTCACGAATCTTATCAAAAAGTCCTGCCTATTTCTAATAAGGCCCTGGCCACATCAGGTGATTATAGAAACTTCTTTGTCGAAGGTGGCAAGAAGTACTCGCATACGATTGACTTTAAAACTGGAAAGCCAGCTCGCCATACTTTGGCAAGCGTGAGCGTTGTAGATGAGTCAAGTTGCATGAAGGCCGATGCGTGGGCGACGGCTTTTATGGCCATGGGTCCAGTGAAGGCCTTTGAATTAGCAGAAAAACTACAGGTTGCCGCATATTTTATTTATCGACTGGATGGTCAAAAAGAAGAAGGATTTGTTACTAAAGCGACAAGCGAATTTAAGAAGATGTTTGAAGGGGAGTCTGCCCAATGAAATACTTTATCATTACACTCGGTGTTCTATTAATCACATGTCTCGGTATGGCCGTCGGTTATATTTTTTCTAAAAAAGAACTCAAAGGTTCTTGTGGTGGACTTGGAAAAATTATGGGCGAGGACTGCATGTTCTGCGACAAAAAAGAAGAATGTGACGAAGACCCAGAACTAAAGGGTGAGTGCGTTAAGCTTGAGTGCACGGAAGATGGAAAAGTTGAACTTAGTGTTCAACAATAGCTAAATATTTAGTGTTTTCGAACTCAAATTTTGCGAAGTCTTTTCACCTAGATAAATCTTCCTAGCCTAAAAGAATCCTTCACGAAGTGGTAACTTAGTAATATATTATTACGCGTTTATTTTAAGTTGATTCAATAACTCAGACTTCGGTCTAAAACGGATTTTTACAGCTATGAAAAACCTAGATTTTACCCATCTATCAAGTTCCGACATTACTTACATTGATTCTCTGTATGAGCAGTATCAACAAAACCCTGAAGAGGTTGAGCACTCGTGGCTTAAATTCTTTCAAGGATTTGAATTCGCTGCCAATACTGGAGCAGGTGGTGCAAGTGAAGTTAGTGAAACGAAACTAAGAAAAGAATTTAATGTTTTTAGATTAATCCAGGCCTACAGGTCTAGAGGACATCTTCTTTCTGATACAAACCCTATTCGTCCAAGAAGAGATCGTGATGCAAGAATTTCTCTTTCGTATTACGACCTAACTGAAAAAGACTTAGACTCTGTTTTCATGGTTGGTGAATTTGTTGGACTAGGTCCCTCGAAATTGAAAGATATCGTTGCTCACATGCAAGCAATCTATTGTGGAAAAATTGGGATTGAATTTTCTCATATTAACAACACAGATGTTCGCCGTTGGGTAAGAGAGAAATTTGAAACAGGTGCTAAGTCTGTCAATTTTCCAATCGATAAAAAGAAGAGAATTCTCTCTAAGCTAAATGAAGCGAATGTTTTCGAATCTTTTCTTCAAACAAAGTACACGGGACAAAAACGTTTCTCACTTGAAGGTGGTGAAACGACAATTCCAGCTCTTGATGCTCTTATTAACAAAGGGAGTGAGCTTGGTGCTAAAGAATTTGTTATCGGTATGGCCCACCGTGGACGTCTCAATGTTCTAGCTAACATTATCGGAAAAACATACGAGTATATTTTCTCTGAATTTGAAGGGAACTCAATTGAACAGCAACAGCATCAAGGTGATGGTGATGTTAAATACCACATGGGATTTACTTCAATTAAAAAAGCATCTAATGATGAGGAAGTAACATTAAAAATTCTTCCAAACCCATCTCACCTTGAAACGATCTCTCCTGTTGCTACAGGTTATTGTCGTGCTCAAATAGACATTGCTTACGACAACGATGAATCAAAGATTGTTCCGATTGTTATTCATGGTGATGCAGCCGTTGCAGGACAAGGGATTGTTTACGAAACACTACAAATGTCAGAACTTGAAGGTTATAGAGCTGGTGGTTCAATTCACTTTGTTATCAATAACCAGATTGGTTTTACGACAGACTTCACAGATGCTCGTTCTTCAAACTACTCAACATCTGTAGCTAAAATGCTCGATATTCCAGTTATTCACGTAAATGGAGATGAACCAGAAGAAGTTGTCTTTGCTTGTGAACTAGCAATGGAATTCAGACAAAAATTTAAGAAAGATGTTTTTGTCGATATGGTTTGTTATAGAAAGCACGGACACAATGAAGGGGATGAGCCGAAATATACTCAACCACATCTTTATGGACTTATTTCTAAAGCTAAGAACCCAAGAGAGCTTTACCTAGACAAGCTCCTTACAAGTGGGGCAATGAATAAAGAACTAGCGAAAGAAATGCAAGATGAGTTTAAAAACCTTCTTTCAGATCGTTTCAATAATGTTAAGCAAGCAGAACTTCCTAAGAAGAAAAAAGGACCACACCAAGAGTGGAAAAATCTTCGTTGGTCTAAAGCTGAAGACTTTGATCAATCGCCAAAGACTGCTGTGAAAAAAGCTGATCTAGAAAAAATTCTTGAGGCCATTACAACTGTTCCTGAAGGATTTAAAACTCTAAGAAAAGCGCAAAAACTTCTCGATGGAAGAAAGAAGTTTTTCAACGGTGATGCAATCGATTGGTCGATGGCCGAAATGTTTGCTTATGGATCTCTTCTTATGGAAGGATCAAATATTCGTTTCACTGGTCAAGACGTTATTCGTGGTACGTTCTCACACCGTCATGCAAAAGTTTTTGATGAAAATACAAATACACCATATTGTGGTCTAGACAATATTACAGAAGATCAGGGGAGAGTTCATATTTATAACTCACTTCTTTCTGAATATGCTGTCGTTGGTTTTGAGTATGGATATTCTCAAGGAACGCCACACGCACTCAATATCTGGGAAGCTCAGTTTGGAGATTTCTCAAATGGTGCCCAAATCCTTATTGACCAATTCATCTCAGCTGCAGAGTCTAAGTGGCAAAGAATGAGTGGTCTTGTCCTTCTTCTTCCACACGGATACGAAGGTGCAGGTCCTGAACACTCTTCTTGTCGCCCTGAAAGATATCTTCAAATGTGTGCTGAATACAATATGGTTGTTGGTAACTTTACTAAGCCAGCAAACCTCTTTCACGCACTAAGAAGACAGCTAAAGTGGGAGTTTAGAAAACCACTTGTTGTTTTCACTCCAAAATCACTTCTTCGCCACCCCGCGTGTACTTCAACTGTTGAAGATTTCACTAAGGGGAGCTTTCAAGAGCTTATCGATGATGAAAGTGTTAAGGCCAAAGACGTTAAGAAAGTTCTTTTTTGTACAGGAAAGGTTTTCTACGATCTTCTGAAGAAACAAGAAGAAGATAAGAGAAAGGATGTTGCGATTGTTCGCCTAGAGCAGCTTTATCCTCTTCCTGAAAAGAAAATTGCTGAAGTGCTTAAAAAGTATAAAGGTGCTAGTTGCCTATGGGTACAAGAAGAACCGGTTAACATGGGTTACTGGACATACCTATTAAGATGGCGTGATACTTTCAAAGACTTTGATGTTGTTGCGAGAAAAGCTTCTGCTTCGCCTGCTACAGGTTACTCGGCAACTCACATAAGAGAACAAGAAGAAATCGTTACAAAAGCTTTCAAATAATAAGGATTAAACTATGAGTGTTAAAATTACGATCCCAAGTATTGGTGAATCAATTACAGAAGTTACCCTTGCTTCATGGACTGTTGCTGATGGCGACTATGTTAATGAAGGTGATATTATTGCTGAAATCGAGTCAGATAAAGCAACACTTGAAATGCCATGTGAAGAATCAGGTGTAATTAAGCTTCTCGTAGAAGAAGATACAGACCTAGCTATCGGTGCAACGATTGCTGAAGTTGATACTTCTGCGGCGGCACCTGCTGGTGGTGCTGAAAAATCAGAAGCTCCTGCTGAGGCTGCTCCTGTCGAATCTGCTCCTGCGGCTGCAACGGGTGGAGATAAGAATTATCCTTCTCCTGCTGCGAGAAAGATTCTTGATGAAAAAGGTGTTGATGCTCAATCTGTTTCAGGAACTGGAAAAGATGGAAGAATCACGAAAGCCGATGCTATGAATGCAAGTGCAGCGAAAAAATCAGCTCCTGCTGGTGCTCCTGCACAAGAAGCTCCAAGTGCTTCTGTTGCTTTTTCAAGAGAGCAGAGAGTTGAAAAAATGTCTCGTCTTAGAAAGACAATCGCTTCAAGACTTACTGAGGCTAAAAACTCTACGGCGATGCTAACTACTTTTAATGAAATCGACATGCACAATGTAATGGAGCTTCGTAAGAGATATAAAGAACAATTTGGAAAGAAGCACGACATTGGTCTAGGTTTCATGAGCTTCTTTACTAAAGCTTGTACAATGGCCCTTAAGGACTTTCCTGCTGTAAATGCTCAAATCAATGGCGAAAATATTATTTATCATGACTATGCAGATATTGGGATTGCCGTTTCAACTCCAAAGGGACTTGTTGTTCCGGTGGTTAGAAATGCTGAATCTCTAAGCCTTGCTGGAATTGAAAAAGATATTAAAAGACTGGCCCTTAAGGGGCGTGATGGAAAGTTAACTGTAGATGAAATGCAAGGTGGAACATTCACGATTACTAATGGTGGTGTTTTCGGTTCAATGCTTTCAACTCCAATTATTAATATTCCACAATCAGCAATTCTTGGGATGCACAATATTGTTGAAAGACCTGTTGCTATTAATGGGGAAGTTGTTGTTCACCCTGTCATGATGGTTGCTCTTTCATATGACCACAGAATTATCGATGGTCGTGAATCTGTTGGATTCCTAAAGACGGTTAAGGAATTAATTGAAGATCCAGCAAGAATGCTACTAGACGTTTAATTAAAAAGTTAAGGAAGATATTATGTCTCAAGAATTTGATGTAGTTGTAATTGGTTCAGGTCCAGGTGGTTATGTAGGAGCGATTCGTTGTGCTCAACTTGGAATGAAAACAGCAATTGTAGAAAAGTATAATACACTCGGTGGAACATGCTTAAATGTTGGATGTATTCCTTCAAAAGCGTGGTTAGACTCATCTGAGAGATACCATCAAATGGCCCACGAAGCTGCGGATCACGGAATTGAAACAGGAAAGCTTAAGCTTGATGTTAAGAAAATGAGTTCTCGTGTTGCTAAGGTTGTTGAGGGGATCACTGGTGGTGTTCAATTTCTTATGAAGAAAAATAAGATTGAGGTTTTCCACGGTCATGGTTCTTTTAAAGATGCCAATACTGTTGTTGTTAAAGGTGAGAAAGAAGTTGAGATTAAGGCAAAGAAGTTTATTATTGCCACTGGTTCAAAGCCAACATCTCTTCCTTTTGCTGAAATTGATAAAGAAAGAATCATTACCTCTACGGAAGCTCTTAAGCTTGAAGAAGTACCAAAGCACATGATCGTTATTGGTGGTGGTGTTATTGGTCTTGAGCTTGGTTCTGTTTTCCAAAGACTTGGTGCTGAAGTGTCTGTCGTTGAATATGCAAAAGACATTATCGCCACAATGGATAAAGACTGCTCAAAGCACCTTCAACGTGCTCTTAAAAAAGATGGTATGAAGTTTCATCTTGATCATGGCGTTACAGAAGTAACGAGAAAAGGTAAGAAAGTTATTGTTAAGGCAAAAGCTAATAAAGACGGAAAAGAACTCGTTCTAGAGGGGGATTACTGTCTTGTTGCTGTTGGACGTCGTCCTTACACTGATGGTTTAGGTTTAGAAAATGCTGGTGTGAAAATGGATGAAAGAGGACGCATTGAAACAAATGGTCATCTTCAAACAAGTGCTCCACATATCTATGCGATTGGTGATGTTGTTAAAGGAGCTATGCTTGCTCATAAAGCTGAGGAAGAAGGTGTCTTTGTTGCTGAGCTTTTAAATAATGAAAAGCCACACATTGATTACAACCTTATTCCAGGTGTTATCTATACTTGGCCAGAGGTTGCAGCTGTTGGAAAAACAGAGCAAGAACTTAAGGATTCAAAAGTTCCTTATAAGTCGGGATCTTTTCCTTTTATGGCCTCAGGAAGAGCGAAAGCTTCTAATGAGTCTGAAGGATTTATCAAAGTTCTCGCACATAAAGATACTGATGAAATTCTTGGAGTTCATATGGTTGGTCCAAGAGTTGCTGATATCATCAATGAAGCGGTCGTTGCGATGGAATTTAGAGCTTCTGCTGAAGATGTTGGGCGCATTTGCCATGCTCACCCGACGTATTCTGAAGCGCTTAAAGAAGCGGCCCTCGCCGCAAGTGATAATCGCGCACTCAATATGTAAATATCTGAAAAGAGGTCTGAAAAGGCCTCTTTTTTTTATCTTCTTAAAAATAATTGTTATTTTTTCAAGATCTCTGGCGCAAATTTTATTTATCTTTCATGATGGCCCTTTAAGTCGTTGCTAAAGGAGCTCACAATGAAAAAAATATTTATCATTTCACTTCTTACACTAGGTTCATTAAGTACTATGGCCTTAGATTGTTCAATCGTTAAAAGAGATAATAGTGGAAGTATTTTTAGAAAGATTTCTAAAAAACTTGAACCAGTGAGCATTCCTGGTGGAGAAAAATTATCTGTTGATATTGAAGATGCATATGCCTCTGTTATGTATGTTGATGGAAGAATCACAGCAATGATTACACTGGCCCCTACTTATCAATATGGAAACCTTTCAACGGGCTCTCTTGATCCCAATGGTCGTTATAAACTTTCTTATGTAACGCCAGAGATTAATTACGAATTAAATTGTAAAGAATAAGCAGAGGGCCAGTTAAAAGCTGGCCTTTTTTCTTTGCCCATTTTTGTATTCAATAAGCTTTTGCGGTTCAATAATTATCTTTCTAATTTGATTTTCTAATCTTCTCTCATTCACAATCTTTTTTAATTTTCCATCTGGAATGAGAAGTCCCGTGCATTTTGAAAGAAGAAATCTTCTTTTTGGATAAGTTGATTCCAAGTAAACATGTCTCGCATCAAGGTGACAGGGAACACTGGAGCTAAGGTCACATAGCCATAGATGATCATCGTCTTGAATGATTAATTGCGTATCGCTATCTGAGTGTTTTTTTAATTGGCAAAATTCATCAAGTTCAAGAGTGAGATTGATTTTCTTTTTTTTATTGAGTTCATCAATAAGGGATTTAACTTTTTTATCTAATTCTCTTTTTTCTTCTAGGCGAGAGGAGATTTCTCTGGGTTTAAAAAAATAGAGCATTTGATCATGTCGTGGCATCTTCATTTTTATAGATCTATCCAATTCTAACCAAGAGCAACGCTTAAGCGTATTGATGAGATCTCCATGAGATTCTATAGCAATAATTTGAAGATTATTAGTTTGAGATAATTTCTCTAGGCCATCAAGAAGATGTTCGAGAAGTTCTCCACAGGGAAGATAGAGAAAGTAGTTATCACATATTGGAAATGAATCTTTTAAAAGATCTGATCTTTTAATAGAACCTCTTATTCGACTTGTATCATGGGTTGCTTTTTTAAGGGCCTTTGTTGCCACTTCAACTCGTCTTTCAACTAGCTCCAAAGAGTGGACAGTCCATTGATCGAGTAAGTTTGAGAGGAGTGTACCTTTGCTGTAGCCCGATCCAAGGTCACACAGTGTCTCGCGGGGTTCAATTTGATCAAGTATTGTTTTCCATTCAAAGAAGGATGTGTTGAGGGCAAGAGTGTTGAGTTGCTCGCTGATATAGCTCTCTTGGTTATAGAGATCTTTTTGGGTTTGAAAAATGAAGTTCTCTTCTTTTAAAACATCGAACTCTAAGAGTGATTCAAGTGTTGTTTCAAAGTGAATCAACTTGTCGACATCCTTGTTGCTAATCTTTTCGAGTGAATGAATGTACGAGCAATACCTTTCAAACATCATTTGAAATTTATTAGAAAGTGAATCGTTATTTGAATGTGACATGAAGATACAACCCTATGAAGATCCAATATTTCATGTCATAATAATTTCATGGAGATTTGGATCAGACAAGGGATGGGTTGGTGGCCTCGGCCGGACTCGAACCGGCACGGACTAAAGTCCCGCGGATTTTAAATCCACTACGTCTACCAATTTCGTCACGAGGCCAAAAAGTATAGTAATTTTGAATCATTAACAGTGGGTTGTCAATTGAAAAGGATTTTAATTCTCACTCTTTCATGCATTTTTTTAATGGCCTGTGCAGGCGGGGCATTAAAGTTGAGAAAAAGTGTTCCGAGGGGAACGTGGTTTGATGTCGATAAAAAGTATCGCTATCTCAGTCAGACTAAAGAGATGCGTCTCAATGCCTTTTTTGATGTTCCTTTTAAAGAAAGCAGTGAAACGAAAAATATTTATAACGCTGTTGTTATGACCCCGATGGGTTCACCTTTTATTTATGATTTTGATATTAAAAGTGGCTCACTTTATAAGAAGACTCAAAATTGTGAGTATGAGGATTCGTGGAAAAGATATGGAGGCGACTTATTCTCTCCAAATTTTTCAGTTGGTTTCATCCCTGGCTATCTCGATCAACTAGGTCAGAAGCAAGAAGTTTATATCTTCTCTTCGAAGGGTGCATTAAATGAATATGAGCGCTACAAAGACAATGTTTACTCAATTAGACTCCTTGGCGGTGGGGTTGAGCAATTTTGCGATAGCTTCCCATGCGGTTCTCGCTCTAAGTGGCTCTCAAGAATGGTTCTCTATGCCGTTATTGATGGAGATGAGTCCTTTTCTCAGGTTCAAAATTTAGACGATTTAAAAAAGAAAGTTGATTGGGAAAAGGCCAAGGCCTATATGGAAAACTTTCGCGGTTCCACTATCGAAACGAGCGGGGAGATAAGACCTGCTTATCGATTGCTCAATGATGTGGATTTAACAAAGACTCTCGATTTTATCGCAAGAACAAATCATATCTTCTCTTTTGAGAGCTCAAGGTCTATGCAAAAAAGCTGTCATGCTCTTTATGATTATGTTTGGAGTAACGTAGAAAATATTAGAGAGACTGAAAAGATTAGAAAGGGCGAAAAAGAGAGTAAATATAGAAAGCTAACGAAGAAGCCATCACTCAAAGGTAACGTTTATAACGGTGAAATAAAAGCAAATAGAAGTAAGAAGGAACTTGCTCGCGTTCACGCTAAGAAGTTTCATAAGTTTTTTAAGTACTTCTATCAGAAATATCGTTCAGAATTTATGACTTGTTCGAAATTTGTTCAGATGAGCTCTATTAACGATGATGTTGAGCGTCACTGGTTCTTTTCTTATTTTGCTAGTTACTTTCAGCTAGAATCTCTTGGTTATGTCTATAGCTGCTCAAAGGGAAGTTGGGTTGAAAACCCTGTTCTGAGCAGTGGAAAGAAATTCTATAATGCTCGCGCACTCTTGCATACTTGTAGTGATGAGGAACTTGAGAAGGCCTTTGACCGTAGTATTACAGTAATGAGTGGTAATAAAGGTAATAACCGTGCTCATTATCGTTATATTGAATATGATTCGGGAATTGGTGGAAGTCACAATAAAATGTATAGTTGGGTTTATGAGAGTGGTAAGAAGTTAAGCTGTGAGAAAAAGAGAGATGAGCATATCTTTCCTGAAGATGTAACGTGGAGCCCCATTTCGCCTGAAAAAATTAACTTAAAGGATGGTTATATCTTTTAACAAAGGTTTACAAGTTAAGGGGCTGTTTTTAGAATAGTAAGACACTATACGTATTACTAGGAGACCGCCTTTGGGCGTTCAAGATGATAGAGTATCCCGATTTAGCAAAGATCAATATTCTTTGGAAAAACTCGCGGTTACTCATGAACCAAAAACATTCAAAGAGAAAGTGATTCGCTGGATGAGCCTCAAAAGGCTTTCATTCTTTCAAGTTCTCGATCCCCTTGGCATTTCCAAAATTAATGGATCTTGGCTTCTTGGTGAGATCAAAAAATCTAAGGTTAGAACTTTTCTTGCTCTGTCTGACTCTGCTTTTGAAGCAGATGTCCTCATTGTGAGAGGACCAATTACAGAAGCACTCTTTGCTGAAATTTATGACATTTACCAGAAGATGCCTAGTCGAAAGTGGGTCGTCTTTGTAGGTGCAAAAAATACGAGATCACATTTTTCAAGTGAACGCCCTTGTTATTGGAGTGATGAGTTGATTCCGATAGATGTCTACATTCCAGGCGGAAGGCCCTCCTCAAAAGCGATTTTAGAGGGAATGGAGCTTCTTTATCAGAGAGTTGAAAAAGGAGTCTGCGCTCATGTTGGCTAGTTTAGAAACTGCTCTTAAAGAACGTTTTAAAGAAAAGTATCAGTTAGGAGAGCTACAAAGTAAGCTAACTGTCGATCAATTTGAAAAGTCCATTTTCTATGAACTGAAAAACACTTATGGATTTATTCAATTGGCCGATGTGGCAACATTTGAATCTCAAATTTACTTTGTTCTCGTTAATTTAGAATTTCATAAAAAGTTGATCGTGACATTTCCTCTCAATCATCATTACCGAGAAAGTATTAGTGATATTTATCCGAGTGCGAGCTGGTATGAAAGAGAGTATGTTAATCAATTTATCATTTCTGATCATAAAAAACTCAGTCCACTCTTTGTCTCAAAAGAGCATCCTGAACTCAATGGATTTAAGCGTGATCTTTCAGTAAGTGAAGAGATTGAGTTGTCTAGAGAATATTTGGAAGTGGGCCCTCTTGGTCCTCATGGACAAAATATTGCTAAGATTGGTCTTGAATTAGATGGTGATCGAATATGTCGATTGGAGTTCTTGCCAGGATTTCATCGCATAGCTTTAGAGGACTCGCTTCGTACTAAGAGCTACCTTCAAATTCCATCTCTTTTAGAATCTTATTTTGCACCTTATTCTGTTGAGTATGCTTTTAGTTGGTATCATGCCATCGAGTTAAAACTTAACCTATCGATTACTGAAAGAGCTCAGGCCATTCGTATGGTTCTTTTAGAGTTATCGCGAATCTCTGGTCATCTCTATGTTTTTGAAAGAGTTTTCAGTCAATTCAAAGTAGATATTGAGAGTTTTCAACTTCTAGGATTCAAAAATAGCATTCATTCACTATTTAATGCCTACAATAAGTCTCAGTATGGAGAAGGTATTATAAAACTTGGTGGAGTATGTAGTGATCTTCCTGTTGGTTGGATATCAAAGTGTCTTAGCGTTTTATCGGAATTATCCAAGTCCCTTCATTTGTTAAAAAGGTCTTTTACAAATTCTAATCATTGGATGAGTAAAACAAAAACATTTGAAATCGAGGCAACAGATGCTTTGTCTTATGGCCTTACTGGTCCTAGTTTAAGATCAAGTGGAATTAATTATGATCTTAGGAAAGTTGACCCTTTTTACTTTTATAATGAAGTCCAATTTGAAATCCCTTTAGGAATCAATGGTACAAATTACGATCGCTATCTTGTTCGTTTGGAAGAAATATTTCAGTCGATTCAAATTATTCTTCAGGTTCTTGATAATCTGCCTTTAGGAGAGTCTCAAACGGGACCTTTAAGAGATTTAGAAGAATTAAGAAAAGTTGATCGCGAACAGTATATTGAAAAAGTCAGACAGGGAATTGTCGTTGAGAGTGATCTTTTTTATAGCTCCATAGAGGGGACCAACGGAGAGTTAGGGCAGATGTTTATTGGTCCAATTTCTAAGAATTCTCCTGCAATGGTGAAGCTTAGAACGCCTTCATATTCACAATTGCAATCTTTAGAGACACTTCTTAAAGATGCATCTCTCGTTGATCTATCAACGAGCTTTTCAATCTTTGGAATTGAAACCAGAGAGGTCGATAGATGATTTTAGATAAAGACCTCTATCAAGAAAGAGGTGCTCTAGCAGCTTTCAAAGAGACAATTATTCTCTTTTTTAGAGATCTCTTTTATCTCGTTACTAAGAATAAGAGAACTCCAGAGTTTTTAAGTTCACTCGACTTTAGGGGCATCCCAAAAAAGAAAACGCCACTTTATTGTAAAGACTGTCAGGTCTGTGTGGATATATGTCCAACGAATGCCCTTGAATTGAAACAAACAAATCTCTATCTCGATGTAGAGAAGTGTATTTATTGCCAAGACTGTGTCGATTTCTGTCCAGATAAAATCCTTATTTCTTCAACAGAGAGTTCATTTTGTTCTCATGGAGAGAATAAAGAGTTTATTATTAATTTAGATCGTGAGTCTGATGAAGGTTAGTATTATCTATCCCTTTAAAAATGAGATGGAGTCCACCGTCTTTTTAAAGAACCTGATCAGTTTTAAAACTCTTGGTAACCAATTTGAGATACTCTTTGTCGGTTCATCAAGTGATGGAACAAGTGAGTTGATATCAAGTTATGGCTTTTCTCCCTTAGAATTTTCAGATCCCTCTCGCGCCATAAAAATGAATCATGCCCTTAAAAGCGCATGTGGCGATGTGATTCTCTTTCACCATCCAAGATCATTTGTCGATCGATTGGGGTTATTGCAATTAACAAAACTTCGCGCTGATCAAATGTGGGGTGGTTTTGTTCATCGCTTTGATCAAAGGTCTCTGGGGCTTCTTTTTACTTCTTGGTATTCAAATAATGTAAGAGCAAAGATTAAAGAAGTTTTTTATTTAGATCATTGTATCTTTGTTCAAAGAGCAATGGGTGATCTCTCTTTTGATGAGGTGGAGATCTTTGAAGATACGTTAATTAGCCAGAAATTTAATAAACGCTATCAAGCGCATATGTTAAATTTTTATTCGACCACTTCGGCGATTCGATTTCATCAAAACGGATTTTGGAAACAGTCTTTTAAAAACCAACTCTTAAAATTAGCTTTTCTATTAAATATCGATCACAAAGATATGAATAAGTTTTATGAAAAGGGCCTTTTTTTAAATTAAAAGTCACTCTCTAAAGGTCTGGCAATTGCCGATTGGAGTCGCTTGATAAACTCATCACGATCCATTTCTCTACCACCTAGAGATGCAACAACTGGAGTTACCATTTGAGTATCGAGAAACTCAACTCCGAGTTCATCCAATTTTTGGCACAGAGAATAGAGAACAACTTTGGATGCATTCTCTTTTCTATAGAACATCGATTCACCAGAAAAATAACGATTAATTTTCACACCATAAAGACCACCGATTAACTCACCATCACTCCAGCATTCTACGCTATAAGCGAATCCCGCTAGAAAGAGATCATGATAGGCCTTTAAAATTTCTTCAGTGATCCACGTTCCATCTTGATCTGTTCGATTTGTTAGTTCTTGGCATTTAAGCATAACTTCTTTGAACGCTTGATTATAGGTTATCTGATAGTCACATTTTTTTAAGAACTTTTTTAAAGAACGTGGAAGATGAAAATCTTTTAATTCGATTAAACCTCTTGGGTCTGGACTAAACCAGGCAAGCGGATATTCATCATTAATTGGCCAGGGGAATATTCCGTGCATATAGGCCAATAAAAGTGAGTCAATACTTAGGTCTCCTCCAATTGCGAGGAGACCATTCTCATCGGCCTGAACGAGCGGGGGGAATTTAAGTATTGGCACGGTTGATGGCCTCAATCATAAAAGCAGACAGGCTTGCACCTACGGCCAATGTAGAATCGGGCTCAGATTGATCTGCATTTTCTGTTGCTAGAAATGGAGCAATCTCTACCATGTCAGCACTTTTAATTGGAAACTCTTTTTCGAGTTCTTTTAGGATGACCATAGCATCGTGCGGAGCAAGTCCACCGATTTCTGGAGTTCCCGTAGCTGATGCGTACTTGGCATCGAGGGCATCAATATCAAAACTAACATAGAGTTCATCTACATTTTGCTCTTTTAGACTTTTAAGAATTGCCGCACTAATGGCCGATGGACCTTGCTTGAGAACTTCATTGGCCCAGAATTGGCGAACACCAAAAGTCGACTCCCAGTGTTCTTTTGGCCTTCCTGATGATCTAATTCCTATTTGGAAAAGTAGGTCTGGAGATTCGAGATCTCCTAAGATATGGGTTGCCCATGAGCCAAAACAAATATCAATTCCAAGTCTTTCAACAAGAAGGTCGGTATGAGCATCAAAGTGGATAACGGCTGCTTTAATTCCTTGTTTCTTTCTCGATTGGAGATAACTCTTAACAAGTGGATAACTTACTGAGTGATCACCACCAATTGAGAAGAGTCCTTTCTTTGGATAATTCTCATAAAAGGAACTCACAAAGTCTTCGGCAATCGAAAGTGAACTAACCGGAAGAGAAGAATTGTCTTCTCCATAGAGTGCCTTTCGACAATTCGCTATAGTTGGGTCATTGAGATATTTATCATGTAAAAGGTGAGGGATAACTCTAACATCACCTAAATCTTGCGTTACAAGTTCTGGGTAGTCATTTAGAAGCTGAAGCCTTAAAAAGAGTGGACCCCAGTTTGCTCCTCTAAGAATCCCACCTCCTGTATCGGAACAAATCCCTAAGATACAGGCCTTAGAAGATTCATCAAGATTCTCTAGCGACTTTTGCCATTGAGTTTCAATTTCTTGAGTTTGACCGTAAATCTTTTTATGAAGAACTTCTTTTCTCTCTTTTGCTGTATTTACAGTAAAGACTCCATTTCCCGGAGGACAGAGATAAGCGTTCATTTTATCTTTTAATATTTTATTTTTCATTGCAAAGCTTCCTATAGAAAGTAATCACCACGTAATTTATTTTGTAGTAATAGATCTGAAAAATGCTCTTTGAAAGCATTGAGATCATCGTAATACTCAATAAATTTATTGATGACATCGAATTCATATTTAACAATCTCACTATTGAGTCCAGAGTAAACGCCAGCGATGTGAGATGTGGTCATAATATTATTTAATCCCAAAAAGTCTAGGCTACTATAGGGTTCGTTCTCAAAAACATCGAGATAGGCAGTTGCTCTTTTGTTTTTAGAGAAGACTTCCATCAGCTCTAGTTGGTTAACAATCTTTCCTCGAGCTGGATTGATAAGAACAAAGTCTGTTGGAAGTGAATTTAAAAACTTCTTATCAATGAGACCATGGGATGTCGGGTTTAAGCTCGCGGCGACAATAACAATATTTCGATCCTCAAGCTTTAATTCACTATGACCTTTGTCTGGATCATAGATATGAATGTCTTTAACGAGGGGTCCAAGAGATTGATGGACGAGTTTTCCAATGTGCCCATAACCAATAAGAAGAATATTTTTCTCTTTTAGAAGAGATCGATTCCATTCGCGATTAGGGTCCCATTCTTTTTGATGTTCAAAGTGAACAAAGTGTTTAAAAAGAGCACTCATAATATAATTGACTACAGCATGAGAGCGAATTGGATTTCCTAGAATGATTGGGAAATTTACTTTTTCTACAAATTCCTTTGTTAGATTATCGTGGCCAGAATTTGGATGAATCAAAAGCTCTGTTTTTGCCAGTTCTTCATCGCTAAATTGTTCGATATCTGTTTGGGAATTTGTTATGAGGATCAGTGGGCCCTGTTCGTTGGACCCATCTTCTGACCATATGTAATCAATTTCTGGAATAATTTCTAAGTGATCTTTTTCAAATTGTTTAAAGTTATTTCCCTGATACTCAGAGACTCTTTTTCTGATTACTTTAAATCGTTTGGTTGTGCGTACCACTTCTGCCATGAAGAACCTTTGTTAAAAACGTCATAGTAATATTTTTTATATTTTACACCACAAACACGTTTTGTCGTCACTTCTCCTGTAAAAGGTGACTTAACTCGCACAGTTCGGCATGAATCAATCTTCTTATGATAAATAGGATTACTTTGCGTTGAGTTTATGAAGTCTTGTTCATAATTCAAGTTTTTTGCAAACTTATCTAAGTTAAGACTTCTGGCCGATCCCTTTTTCTTGGAAACCAGATAGTATTGAAGTGAGATCGGGGCGTTTTGATAGAATATCAATTCACTTACATTATCGGGCGAAATTGTATTTCTTCCCCAAACATATTCAGTCGGCCAGTTAATGTGACCAAGAGCGAGAAAGATCAATTCGCTACAAACAATTTTATCAGTCGTTGAGACGTCAAAGTTGAAATCGTATTCTTTTCCAATATGCTGAAAGGCCCTTTCAAAAGAAAGGTCGGCCATTTGCTTATCGGCAATGAGAGAAGGGTCTCTGATTATCCCAATTTCATCAATTTCTAAGAAGTCTTCAAGAGTTGTAAAGCGAACACCTTCGCGGACTGCTTCAAAAATAGTGTAACCTTGTCGGATCGTCTCTTGGTAAGGTCGAATCGCCGGAGAGTCCCAAAGTCCATACTTTTTAAGCTGCTCTTCAGTTCCAACCCAAATGGCAACATGGCCAAAGTGCCCAGGAATGAAAGTATCAGTAAGGGCAAAAGGCGTTTTTTCAACGAGAATATCGAGCGGCCTAAGTTTTTGAATAAGATGTTTAAAGATAACGGGATCATCGTGTAAGTAACCATGTCTCCAACGAATTGCACCGACAACATTTCCAAATACTTTAGAAAAGAAGTTTGTAATCTTTCCTATAAGAGAAACAAAGGAATCCGTAACATTATAGGTCCAAAGAACACCATATCTGCGTTCGACAATTTCTTTAACTGAATCGTTCTTTAAAAGAATGCGATTAATTAACTGGAGATCGATATTGGTGTTAACAAAAACGTTCTTCCAATCTCTTTTAAGTTTCTTTGTTAAGACTTTTAGCCTTAATCTATTGTCTCTTTTTAAAAGACTATTGGCGATTTGTGTAAGGCCTTCAACATTTTTCTTAGAGAGAAAAATATTTTTAATGACACGTCGAGACTCACCATTTTTCCAGTAGTCATCGTAGGTTTGAATATAGTGATTAAAAAGCTCCATCTGAGCTGTGTACCAAATGAGATTGGCCTTCTTTCTATAGGGAGAGACCTTTTGAAAAAGATCTTCATAGTCATCATAGGGGTTTTGTGGGGAATAGGTAACGATGAGATGAAGATATTTAAGTGAGATAAGCTGGTAGGCATCGACTAATTTACTCATGATATCGAGGTCTTCACCTGAGAGGACATCTTTATCAGAAATTGTATTTTGAACTTGAAGTGAAAATTCGGAACTGTAATCCTTAATGTCTGAAGCTATTTCTGAGAGTGTGATCAACTGTACCAAATTGTGTTTGAGATACTTTCCGCTACTCTCTTTTTTGATGGAAACTTTAAGTAGCTTTTCTCTTGTTTCCCAAAAGAAGTTTGTCGGATAGCGAAGTGCGTCCATTTTTATTGAAGCCTGACTCGTTAAGGCCACCAATAAAGTCGTAATAAGAATAAAAAATTTCATTAGATCCCCTTTCCTTTGAAATTTCGAGCCCATTGAATCAATTTATGACCATTTCGTCATCTGAAAAAGCCTGACACTTTAACTAGTTGAAATAAATATTGTTTTTTGTCTGTGTTGAACCTAAAATTTGGCCATAACCAGACCTCACAATTTGACTTGGAGCCCAGAAGGGCATAAAAACAGTTAAAAATGGATAAAAAAATAGGACAGAGCATGATTTCGATTAAATCTAAAAGAGAAATTGAATTAATGAGAGAGACAAGCCGCTTAGCTGCTTCAACTCTCGAGTATATTGAACCATTTGTTAAGCCTGGTGTAACGACTGAAGAACTCAATCAGCTTTGCCATGACTATATTCTCAAGCATGGTGCCTATCCTTCGCCACTTAATTATCACGGTTTTCCTAAGAGTGTGTGTACATCGAGAAACGATGTTATTTGCCATGGTATTCCTAATCAAAAAGAAGTTCTTCAAGATGGTGATATTCTCAATATTGATGTTACGACTTATTTAAATAAATTTCATGGTGATACGAATAAAACTTTTCTTGTTGGAAACGTTAGCGACGAAGTGAAAAAGCTTGTTGATGTAACTTACCAATGTATGAGAGAGGGAATCAATCAAGTGCGCCCAGGGGCCCATATTGGTGATATCGGAGCAATTATTCAAGAGATTGCCCACGATCAAGGCTATACAGTTGTTGAAGATTACTGTGGTCATGGAATTGGGAGAGAGTTTCACGAAGAGCCTCAAGTTGTTCACGTAGGTAAACGAGGAACGGGACCAGAAATAAAGCCTGGGATGACTTTTACAATTGAGCCAATGATTAATTTAGGTGTTAAGCAGTCAAAAGTCTTGAAGGACGGTTGGACGGTACTCACTCGTGATGGGAAATGGAGTGCTCAATTTGAGCATACGATTCTTGTTACTGAAGATGGACATGAAATCCTAACTCTTAGAAAGGAAGAGAATGCAACTTTTTAGTGACCATCTAAAAGCTCCTGCAGGATGCCACAAAGCATTTCTTCCAACGGTTGAACATGAATTCACTCTTGGTGACTTAAAGGTTCTTCTTTCAATTGAGCTTGGTCGAAAAAATAAGATCGAGAGTTTTAATTACGACTTCAAAGGTGAGGTCGATTCCTTTTTACATTCTCAATTCTCCTATTTAAAGGCAACTCTAGAGGGAAGTGAACTTTCAAATTTAGATTCTCTCGACTGGACGAGTGCTCAAAGAGAGGGGGAGCTTTTTTTCATTCCCTATACTTTAACGAAACAGCTTATCAAGAAGCTAAACTTCTTAGGCTTTGCAAGACCAATTGAGGAAGAGGGAACTCTTCTTTGTCGTTGTTTTGGTGTGAGTCGTGAAAAGTTGCTGGCCCTGTTAGTTAAGGGGGAAGTGACGAGTGCTCTTGATGCCACAAATTTAACAATGGCCCAGGCCGGTTGTGCAAGCTGTTCTCCAGATATAGAAGAGTTCATTCAATCTTATAAAGACTCTCTTGGCTTAAGTATTGGAAGTGGGGAACAGTCACGCTTTGATCGCGATCAGCGCTACCTTCTTATTCAAGGGAAAAATCCGGCCTATTGGATCTTATATATTCAAGAGTTCTTAGATCTTAACTGCCCAGGTGTCGATCTTGTCGATTTAAGTGGCTACGATGTTGTTCTAAGTGGAGAACTTGAAAGCTCAAAAGCAAAAGAAGTCTTTTCTAAACTTAAAGAGGAGACTGGGATTCATTTTAATCCTGTCTTATAAGTTATTTCTTATTCTTCTTATTGTCTCTTTCTTTGCAGCTTTTAAAAATATTCTCAAGATTGTTGAGCGAGTTAAAAATGCGAGTAAGAGATTTTCTTTCTTTGTAGGCCCAGTCTGGCGATATTTCCGAACTTAAATAGCGAAACCTAAGATAGAGTTCATCGAGCTCAGGAATTTCTTCTTTTAGACATTTTGCACTTGGGCTCAAGGCCTGGACTTGAGAGACGTAATTAAAAAATGTCTTAGTTAATCCATCCATAACTCTTTGCATTTCAGAATATTGGAAACGCTCCTGAGAGCTAGCTTCTTCACTTAGGGTCGGGTACATTCTCTTGCCATAAATGAGGCCAATTTGTAGGAAATTAAGCGAAGGAGAGTTTGTGATATTCTCCCCGCAAATGCGTTGGTAAAAATCTTTTTTTAGTGGCATTGAACCAAGTGAACTGACGCCATTGATGAGCGTTTGATTCAGCCTATAGAGAGGTCCTGTGGACTTCTTCTTGTGGATAATAAGTTCTTCCTTGGCAAGGCATTTGAGAATGTCTGAGACCGCGAGGACATTTGAACTAAACAAGAGGAATGGAATGATCATCAATTTATAAATACGCATCTTCTTTTTACATTTTCCCGTTACAATTTTGCTCTAAAAAGCTATACAATGAAAATATCTTATATTGCATTATCGGTATGTTATTGCAAATATTAACATATTTCATTTTGATAGGGGATTTCTCTTGAAAGAGATGACTTTAGTAGAACATTTAGAAGAGCTTAGAGGACGATTAATCAAAGTCGTTATCATTTTAACAATAAGCTTCTTCGTTTGTTATGGAGTTGGGGATCAGATTTCTGAGCTTTTACTTCAACCCCTAAGAAATGCACTCAGCGGTAGCGGTAAGGATGCTCTAGGTGAAGTTGTTTACCTTGGAATTCTCGATAAAGTTCTCTCCCAATTTCAGGTGGCCTTTTGGACTTCTGTAATTGTTTCCTCTCCATTTTGGTTTTATCAGCTTTGGAAGTTTATTAAGCCTGGGCTCTATGAATACGAAGTTAAAGCAACTAGACCCTTCATTTTTGTTGGTTTTATTTTCTTCGCTCTTGGGATTTGCTTTGGATATTTCTTAGTTTTCCCGCTGACATTTGAAACTCTGATGAACTTTGGGGTCAGTGATGTTACAGCTCAAATTAGTCTTAAAGAATATCTTGTTCTAACTAGTAAGGTTCTCGTTTTTCTAGGCTTTCTCTTTCAGCTTCCCAATGTTCTTTTGATTCTAGGCTTTATGGGGCTTGTTACAAAGCAGTCTCTTCGCAATATGAGACGCTATGTCTATGTTGGTTTTGCCGTTATATCAGCTGTTTTAACACCTCCTGATATCATCACAATGATGGGACTTTGGATTCCTTTAACCTTTCTTTTTGAGATCGGAATCTTAGCTGTTTCTCTGATCGTTCACCCCTATATTGAGCGCCAGCATGGTTAGGCTCTCTTAAGAATTCCCTTTGTTCTTCGCTTTTCAGAGGCAAAATGCGCTAAGTTATCGTTTTATCTAAAATTAATTTCTTCTTTTCCGATATAATAAAAGAATAAATGTGAAAGGGGAGATTCAATGGATTCTTTAAGAATTCTAATTCTAATTCAAGAGTATGAACTAGCTGAAAAAGTTAGTGCGGTTATTCGTTCGGCCAATATCTCCAGTATTTCAACACAAGTTAACCATCTCAATGAAGGACTTTCTCTCATCGATAGTCTTGATTTGTGTATTATTGATCTTGATATCGTTTCTGATGATGCTCAAAAGGCAAGGCTGACAGAAGTCGTAAAAATCTATGGTAAGAAAGTTAAATTCATCTTTATCTCCGATGGCACTCTTGATCCTAAGTTACAGGAGCAAGTGGATTCTCTTGGATACGATAGTGTCTTAAAGAAGCCTTTGAGCGTTATTGCTGCAGCTTCACGTATTTCTGATCTCTTTCAAAAAGAGGTCTCAAGCGCAAGGGCAGAAAAGCAGGCCGAGTTCATGGGGATTCGTATTACTCTCTTTAGAAAAATTAATATCTATCCTTGTGATATTTTTCTCTCACTTTCTTCTAGAAAGTTTGTGAAGTTTGCGAATGAGGGCGAAAAGGTTGATTTAGATAGAATTGCAACGATTAAAGATAAAGGTGTTAAAGAGCTCTTTTTAACGATTGATGATTTTTATAAATATTCAGAACTCTTTTTTACAAAAGATCTCGTTCACCCAGATAACGTCAAAGACTGTGAGGACTACGCTTTAAAATCTCATGAAGCACTTCACGAAATGGTGGAGGACCTCGGTGTATCAAAGCATATTATTAGTGTTTCAAAGCAAACGATTAATAAAATTTTAGATGATTTTAAATCACCAAAATTTAAAAGTCTTATGTCGCGCTTTAAAAATGATAGCAATACTTTCATCTACGATCATAGTTACTTAACAATGGTTTTCGCCCTTGAAGTCTGTAATAAAATGGACTGGCAAAGTGAACAGGTGAGAGAGAAAATCTGTATGGCGGCGATGTTTCACGATTTTGGTTTTGAAAATTCAAAACTCGCTTATTTCGAACACCAAGGAAAAGAGTCGTGGACCGATTTAACGCCAGCTCAAAGAAGAGAAATCCAAGAGCACCCTGAAATAATGGCAGAAATGCTGGCCGGCGAAATGAATGTTTCAATGGAAGTGATCAAAATGATTGCTAACCATCACGAAGGTGCTGGAGCTGATAGTTACCCTAAGGGCCTTCCTGCAACGAATATGAGTCAATTAGAGTGTATTTTCATTTCTTGCCATGCACTTGCTCTTGAGCTTTATAAGATTGGCTTTATTCTGCAAAAGCTTCCTAAGGCGTTTGAAGAAGTGGTCAAGAAGTATTCTAGTGGGAATTTCAAAAAGCCAATTGAAGCATTGCGAGAGGTCATTTTAAGTAAATAGGTGTAAGACTCTATACAAAGGAGTCTTTATGTTAAGATTTATTTTTGCCCTCTGTGTCGGTTGGCTATCAATGAGTTGTCTCATTGATTTTGTGGCCGTACCGATTGTTTTTAGAACTGTTTCTAAACTCTATGAAGCGGCCAATGTTGGGATTCGTTTATTTTCTATTTTCAATCCCATAGAATTTATTTTTTCTCTCATTTTAATTTCATTCGCTTTTTTAGCTCTTAAGAAGAGGCCTTCTAAGGTAAAGAAGCTTCAGCTTTCTTTTGCTTTCTTCCTGCTTTTTATCGCAGCTTCCTATACTTTTCACATAACTCCAATGATCTCAACTTTAAGTGAGCAAAAGCGTGAACTTGATATGGAGAGTGAGGCCTATGTGAAAATTGAACAACAACACAATTTTTATCATCACTTATATGTTAAGATGGATAGTGTTAAAGTTATTTTATTACTGATTATGGTTGGCCTTTATTCTCGCCAATTACCAAAAGGTGAAAGAGTATGATTCTTGTAACTGGTGGTGCCGGTTTTATCGGTAGCTTACTTATAAAAGAGTTAAATGATAGTGGACGTCAGGATATCGTTGTCGTCGACCGTTTGAGAGAGGGTCAAAAATGGCTCAATCTTCGCGATGTTAAATTTGATGAATTCATTCATGCTGATGAACTCTTTGATGGATCAAATGATGAGGTTCTTCAAGATGTAACAGCTATTTTTCATATGGGAGCTTGCTCTGCCACAACAGAAAGAGATGTTGATTATCTTATGAGAAATAATGTCCTTTATTCTCAGAATCTATTTCACTTGGCACTTCAAAAAAATATTCCTTTTATTTATGCATCTTCTGCAGCGACATATGGAGCAGGTGAGCAGGGCTATAACGATGATCTTGAGAAGATAAAAGATTTAAAACCACTTAATCCTTATGGTTGGTCAAAGCAGCTTTTTGATGAATGGGTACTTCGTCAAAAAGAGAAGCCGACTCATTGGTTTGGTGTTAAGTTTTTCAATGTATATGGGCCAAATGAAGCTCACAAGGACAATATGCGATCTCTCGTTCACAAGGCCTATGGTCAGATTTTAGAGACGGGAAAGGTAAAGTTATTCAAGTCTCATAAAGAAGGCTTCAAAGATGGTGAACAACTTCGTGACTTTGTTTATGGACGTGATGTTGCTCGCGCTTTAGTTAAAATGATGGATAAAAAACTTTGCTCTTCGTCTGGAATCTATAATATGGGAACAGGTCGTGCACGAAGCTTTCTCGATCTTATGAAGGCAACTTTTAAGGCCATGGGAAAAGAGGAGAATATCGAATTCATCGATATGCCGATGAGTATTAGAAATCAATATCAATATTTTACAGAGGCCAATATGGAAAAGTTTTCTAAGCTTTTACCAGATTTTAAATGGTCGAGTGTGGAAGATGGTGTTGAAGATTATGTGAAAAACTACTTAATGAAATAAAAAAGCCCTCAAATATGAGGGCCTTTTTATTACCATTTTTTGTTGAAGCTTCTTCTTTCGCCTTTTGGCTTTTCTTGAGCAATGTTTACTCTAAGAGCTCTACCTTGAACTTCGTATCCATCAAGGTTTTCAACACAAGCATTAGCTTGGTCAGCGTCGTTCATTTCAACAAAACCAAAACCACGGCTTCTTCCTGTATCTCTATCTGTTATAATTTTTACAGAAAGTACTTCTCCATGTTGAGAGAATGCTTCTTTAAGTTCTTCTTCGTTTGTTTGGAAAGAAATATTTCCTACGTATAGCTTATTCATCACTTATTACCTCCAAGTGCATTGAGAATAGTTTCTTTGGCGTGATCAAATTCAGACTCTAAAACAAAGACCATTTCGTTGGCCAATGAATCAATTAGGGTTTGCAGGATCTTGCTCTCTGCAGAGCCACGATCGTCAAGCGTGTTAAGTTCTTTTATCATATCAATCGACTCATTAAGCGATTGATCCTCTGAATGCTCCTTGAAAAAATTAATTCTATCTTTCTTCGACTCAAAGTCGCGAACAGTTATGTTAGAAGAAAGCCTCTTGATAGAGTCATGTAACTCATTTGGCGTAGCTACTTTTCTTAATTTGTGAGATTCACGATTTGGAATAAGAACTTTGGCATTCTTGTTGTGAACTTGGATCGAGAGACATTCTCCACCGAAGCCTTCAATATATTCAAATTCGACAATAATACCGATTCCAAATTTTGATGAGACGACAGTGTCATTTACTTTGAGTTGTGATGACATTACAGATCAACCTTTTTTAAATTAATGGGCTAAATCTGTAAACAGCAGTAAAATCGAAAATAAACAGACAGGCCTTAAAACACTTAAAAGCTACACTGGCCAGGGGTTGAAGTCAATTTAATTACAATTTAAGCTGTTTGTAGAAAGGAGTTTCGAGTGTTTAGAATCAACGGTTTACAAGAGGCCATTCTCCTATTGAAGGGCTTAAATTCAAGCGAGAGAAAGAGGATTTTGGAGCAGATGGCCAAGAGGGATCCCGAGCTCGTTGCAAAGATCGAGAAGTCTCTAATCTCGGTTTCTGACCTTGCTGGTCTAACAATAAAAATGAAAGTTGATCTATTAAAAAATATTTCCTTAGAGAAAATTGCGATATGCCTGAAATTGCAGTCGATTGAAACGAGGGAAGCTGTTTTAGAGGGTCTGCCAACAGGTTTAAGGGCAGAGGCAATGGATATTTTAGATCATCGAAAAATGCCATTAAATGAAGTTTATCAAGTTGAGCAGGAAGTTCTCGAATTATTAGTGGCCCTCCAAGAAAAGGGCCTTATTAACTTTGGCTCAGATGAATTTGTTTAGAGGGGATTGGCTGACTTTTCAAGAGTGTGACCACTCATGTCAACTCTGGAGCCTGGTAAGATTTTAAGAGAGCGTCCCTTAATTTCACCTTGAACAAGAGCAGAAGGGTAGATGGAGATTTTCCCAGTAGCGTTAATTTTTCCATTGAAAACGCCATAAATATCAATATTGTGACAATTGATTGTGCCTTCAAATTGACCAGAACTTTCAATTGAGAGGTCATGATCATCAATCATAGTGATTTCACCTTCGATATGGCCTGCGACTCTTGTGTGGCCTTTAAAGTGAAACTTTCCCGTAATCTGAGAGCCGTTTCCTATGAAAGTGTAGTCTTGGTTTTGGATATTAATATAATTTGTCACGATAGAGTCCTAGAGTTTTTGCGCAATGATCTGTTTGTGAAGGAGATCTCCAGTTCTAGAGAAGACCAACACTTGGAAAATTGCAGTTCCTTTACTATTAGGAGTCGTAAAATTTGCTTTTACAGGTCTAAAACGAGAGGTCGCAAACGATTCTCCTTCATTAAATTGAATTGCAAATTGATCCGTCTCAGAGTCTAAGTTTGGGTAGTGAACATAGTGTCCGTTGATTCTCGCAAAAACGTGGAGATAGCCATAAACACGGCTTCCATCCTTAGTCGAGTTAACCAAATTGAACTTTAACACGACATTATTTTTATCACTTAGAACTTGTGTCTCTTCAATATTGAAGATGGCTGGGCTTGTTTTATCAAGTTGTCCCGCGGGTGTTTTAAGAAAAGAAAGCTTATCGAGCGAATTTCCAATATCAGTACTTGTGAGTTTGTTCTCAAGCTCTTTATTGAGAAGAGTCACTTTATTAACTTCTGTTTGAAGTTTAAAGTTCTCATGCTTAAGTGAGTTGATAATGGCCGGCTCTTTTCTCATGGCCTGAGCTCGTATTTCTTTAAAATAAATAATGAGGCTCAAAGTAACGATGATTGAAATGACAGTGATAATCGGCAATCCAAAGACGAGAACTCTAAAGAATGCCTTTTTCATTTCGTAATAGCGCGGTGAATTCGATCCTTCATAGACAATGAAAGAGAATTTATCTTTATTAAGGGCCTGCTGTTCCATATATTAATTCTTTTCTGTTTGATTTTGTTGGTTAAAATTCTCTCCAAGAATCATGGCCGGATCTGTCGTTTCAAAAAAGCGCATCTTTGGTTGAAAAGCAACCGTTTCACTTTCTGGATTTTCAATTCCATGCTTTGTCCATACTTCAGAGACAATTTTCCATTGGTAGTACTCATTCTTTTTAAGATAGAGAAGTTTCTTTCCAATGTCGTTGATATTTGATGAGTTGTAAACTTGCTTGAATGTCACTACTGCGTAGTCTCTACTTTTTGTGATGGAAACATTTTCAAGTGAAATTGATGGCTTTCCTGGATTGGCAAATACCGCTCTTTTGTATTGGCGATAATTAGCGTATCCACCACGATTTTTATCAAAGAATTCTTTCTTGCTGTAGTGTGAGATATAGCGGTTAAAGTCTTCATTAGTCCAAGCATCAACCCAGTCTGAAACTGTTGAAGAGATTTTCTCTCTCTCTTGAAGCCAAGACTCTCTTGGTAGATATCTTAGATTGTGAACAACAATAACGTTTGTGCGATTTAGTTCAATATATTTAGAGATATTGATGAGGTTACCATTGTGAGCAACGATACATCCTCTTGAGTCGAGACCTTTTTCAATTCTTGTTTCATCATTTGTAGAGTGAAGCCAAATTCCACCACCAGTTTTTCCTTCTCTTCTATCAATTGGATTAGGGTAGTTCATAACGAAGGCACCTACTCCATAAATTTCTCCGGCCTTACCATGTCTTTTTAAAAGTTCCTGGTGTGGGAGAAACTCTGTAAAGTGATAAATTCCCTCAGGTGTTCTGTGATCTCCTTGGAAGAATTTGTCACCGGCCTTTTTTCCTGTGGCCACTTGATAAGTCTCAATGAGCTTTGGCAGACCATTTTGGTTTGAGAAGAGGTAGAGTTTGTGCGATGACTTTTCAGCAACGATAATGTGGTGATTAAAAAAAGCATCTGTCTGAAGAATGTTCTCAGGAAGAAATTGGTCATCAGCGATTGTTGTTTGAATCAGCCCTGTTACAAAAAGAGCAAGGAATGTAAGTTTTCTCATAAATGAATCTTTGTTGATTTTTTTAGTCTGTTATTCGTTTATTAACTTATTAAAATAATATCTTAATTTTAGTCCATAAAAAGTCGATATATCAATAACAAAGCCCTTATTTTTTCATGCTTTACAGATTTGGATATAAGGTCATGTTTGAGTTATCATGGAGTTACGTCTTTTTTAAGACGCGACGAGGAAAATGGATGTCCTATGAATTTTTATTTTTGTGGAAATGATGCGTTACTAGATCAACTAAAGGCCCTGTTTATGGCGAGGCTCAATGTCGTTGATATGCTTGAATTAGAAGCTGGTTTTTTAGAGGCCGGTGTTATTTTTCTCGATACGCAGATGGATGATATTGATGACGCTGTTTATGCCGCTTCTGAAATAGAGGGATTAAAACTAGTTCTTCTTGGTGATAACTTCTTAGGAAGCTCCCACAGTGTGATTCAATTGCCAATTTCTTCGAAGGCCCTTGTTGATTGTCTCAGTGATCAACCCAATATAAATGATTTTATTAAGCCAGATAGTGCAAGTGAGGATAAGACACTTGTCGCGCAAACGAAGATTTCAAAAGTAATCGATGAAGTATTTGATGATGGGCCTGAAGAATCTCTCGATGATTCTCTCAACGATGATCTTGCTTTCAGTGCAGATGATGAGTCGCAAACGATGACCGATGTCTTAGACGATAAAGAGGAAATAGAGGGCGCTCTAGAATTTAATATCCCAGAAAAAAGCGAAGATGGTTTGAGTCTAAGTTCTGAAGGGGATGACGATTTACATGTAGCCGAGATTGAGCAAAGTGACAATGAGGGTGATCTCGACTTTGGAGATGATAGTATTGATGGACTTTCTATTGGCGAAATCGACGATGCTGTTAAAGAAGAATATGAAAAGACGCTTGTAGATATGGAATCTCCAAGTGATATCTCATTTTCTGATTCCGACTCAGATGTAGGACTTTCTCTTAGTGAGGAAGGTGATGAGCCGATGGAAAGTTTAGAGCCGGAAATTGGTGACGTTTCATTTGATGAAACTTCTGAGAAAGTAGAGGATGGCGGCGATGATCTTCTCGCTAGTGATGATCTTTTAGAGGAAGCAGATGATCTTTTAGATGCAAGTGCTGAGCTTGATGTTACTGGAGAAATTCCTCTCGATCAGATAATGAAAGATAATTTTTCTAATGAATTCTCAGATATTGATCTTACAAATGATCTCGACGATGATGCTTCTCCAACTAAGGTTGTCGATTCAGATACATTAAGTCGTGATATTGATGCCGATGAGCTTGATCAAACACTTAACCAAATGCTTTTTTCTAATGATGACGAGAGTGAGAAAACGCTTTCTGAAGTCTTAGGAGATGTCGAAGATGCCTCTGATCTTATGCAACTTGATGAAGAAAAAGATTCTTTTGATTTAGGTGAACAAGAAGAGACTCATAGTTCTAAAAATCTAGTTGAGCAGTTAAATGAAGAGACGGAAGAAGAAATTCATTTTGATCAACATGAAACAGCTCAAACAATTATTGTGCCAGAAGAAGTCGATGCTACTAAAACGGTCTACGATGATAGTGAGAATTTAAGTTTTAGTGCTGAATCAAATGAAGCTGAAAGTGTTCCTGAAAATATTGTGGAATTTAACCACAGGTCTCGTCCTGAAAATCTCTCTGCAAGTCAGTATACAGAGGATGAGCTTTTAAGGCTTCAAGGGACTATACGTCAGTTGCGTGATGAAAGACATGAGTTTCTAGATCAAATCGAATTTCTCAAAAAAGAAGCAAAGCTAAAAGAACAAGACAGTATGGGGCTTAAGGCCGAACTTGATGAATTAAAAATTGAAATTTCAATTCTCAAAAAGAGACATCTTTCAGAGGTGGAAGAACTTCGTTATCAGTGGAAGCTTAGCGAAGAGAAAAAGGATATGTATGAGCAAAGGGCCAAGAATTCTCAAAAAGAAGTTGAAAGGCTTGGAAGTAAAGTACGCTTAGATATCAATCAAGTTAAGCAAAGAGAAAAAGAGTTAGAGAGTCAATTAGAACTTATTTCGATGGACTCTGAATCAAAAGTAAAAAGTCGTGATATGAAGATTTTAGAGCTTAAACGAAAAATTGATGCTCTTGAATTTAATATGGAAAATGTTGCGATTAGAGAGCAGAAACTCTTAGATGACAAAGTTAAGACGGAAGATCGTCTTAATAAAATTATGCGTACATTGAGAGGTTCAATTAAGCTTCTTGAAGATGACATCGAATATGGTGCTAACGAGCAGGAAAGTGAGATGTTATCTGATTTAGATAAGGAGTCATAGTTGAGTTTAGAAGAACTAAGTCTCGATTATAAAAAGTTATTAGATTTTATCTGTCAGTCTGAAGATGTTGATTCCATTCGTAAACTTTTCGAATCAATGGACGGATTTTGGCAAAGTGAATATTATTGCTCTCCAATGATTGTCTATTCAATCAATAAGGACTCCTCTGGTTCATTAGAAGGACAATACAGAACATTTTGGAATAAAGATAAAGAGTCCATATTCTACACGGATAAAGAAGTCGAAAAAGTACTTTCGATGATTCAAAAAGATGGCCCTATCAGAAAGTGGGATTGCTTTTCATTAGAAAATATTCACTATTATCTTCTCCATTGTGGTGCTGCCAATGGACAAGAGTACTTTGCCATTCATAAATCAGATCGAAAAATTAATAACGTTGTTATGGATTACCTCATACAATTTTTAGAGACAACTTTTACAAAACTAAATCGATATGATGAAGTAAGTGAACTTAAAAACTTAATCCATGTCGACGATGTAACAGATCTTTATAATCAAAGAAAATTCTCTTTAGATATTGATGAATTAATTGAATCCTATAATCTAAATAAGCAAAGTTTTTCGATTATTTTTGTCGATATCGACCACTTTAAAAAGGTTAACGACGGTCATGGTCACTTGGTTGGGACAACTCTTTTAAAAGAAGTTGGTGTGATTATTAAAGACTGTGTTCGCAATACTGATTCTTGTTATCGCTATGGTGGAGATGAGTTTGTTCTTCTCATTCCCGAATCGGACCTTTCTTTAGCTAAGAAAATTGGCGAGCGTATTTTAAATAAGATCTCAAAAAAAGAGTTTAAAATAACTGAAGATATGAGCCTCGAAAATGGTGAGAAGACATTTCGTCTGAGTGTCTCCGTTGGAGTGGCAACTTTTCCTGATAATGCCAATTCTAAAAATGAAATTATAAAGATTGCTGATCAAATGATGTATGCTGCAAAAAAATCGGGAAGATCACGTGTCTGCGTGGCGAACGAAATCATAGAAGAAGAGTAGTATGTTATATTTAATTCTCTCTGATTTACACTTAGGGAAGGGGCGATTTTTAAAAAATGGCCAACTCAATATTCTTGAGGATTTCTTTGAAGATGAGAGATTGCTGGAATTTTGTGAGTATTATAGTTCTGGCAAATTCTATTTAAAACCTGTCCACTTAATTCTAAATGGCGATATCCTCAATCTCATACAGATCGATCATCAAGGTGTCTTCACTCATATTATTGATGAAAATCACACCATAAACGCTTTAAAAAGTATTCATAAAGGTCATCGTAAATTTTTTAAGAGCTTACAAAACTTCTTAAAGGCACCCAATAAGAAAGTGACTTATGTTATCGGAAATCACGATGCGGCCATGGCCTTTGACGGTGCACAAGAGTGTTTTAATGAACTTGTAGGAGCTCCTGTTGAATTTTGTCATGAGTATGTGAATCATGGACTTCACGTCGAGCATGGTCATCGTTTTGAGGCCATCAATACAGTGCCGAAAAAAGATTTTTTTATCAAAGGACCATTTGGAAAAGAAATCTTAAATCTGCCTTGGGGCTCTCTTTTTTGTATTTCTGTTCTTCCCGTTTTAAAAAAGAAAAGACCTTATATCGATAAAGTTAGGCCGATGAGCTCTTATGTGAAGTGGTGCTTTTTTCATGATTTTGGTTTCTTTATGACGATGCTAAAAACTGTTGCTCGATATTTAATTACCACGAATTCTGATAATTATATTAAGCAAAATAGAAACTTTAAAACGACTCTTCGTATACTAAAACAGATTACAATTTATCCTCGCTATGAAAAGCAGGCCAAGAGAATTTTAAAACGTAACCCTAGACTTCATTCTGTTGTTATGGGACATACACATCTTCAAGAGTGGAGACGATTTCCTGAAGGTAAGTATTATTTCAATACGGGAACTTGGAATACGATCCCTTCAATTGATGCCGGATCTCATATGAACGAAACTAAGCTTAGCTATTGTATGATTGAAGTTCATACAAAGAGTGAAACTTTAATTAATGGCTCATTGAATCTTTGGAAAGGGAAGTGGAAACCTTTCATTTCTGAGATCGCCACTTCCTAATTTTTTATGATGGATTAATTTCTCTGGAGTCTTGAACGGCCATCACTGAGCAGGCCGCATCGGCCATAATTTTATCGGCCTTAGAACCAAAGAATATATCTGTCCAGTGGTGCTTAGGATACCCTGTCACCAAAAGGTCATATTCGGCTGAAATTGCTAAAACGGTTGCAATTTCCTCCTTTCCCTTCAGAGAGAGGATCGTTGTTTTCACTGTCGTTTCTTTGGACATTTCATTCAGATAACTTTCAACTTTTTGAAGATCCTCTTCGCTAGCGCTTTCATCAATAAAGCGCATAATGCAAATTTCTGTAGCATCATAGACCTTTGCTAGATGGTCGGCCGTATTGACGACCAAACGATCGTTAGCATCTTCATTTAAAATGACACAAACTCTTCTTATATAGCGAATACCCACGTCTCTAAAGACGGCCAATTTACAATTGAGGTGATCTTTCAACCATCCCATTGGGTTGTGAACTGTGATGGTTCCTCGTGAGCGTCCTCCCCATTCTTTGACAAGCCAACGGCAGTGAAGTCTTAGAGAGATTTCATAAACTGTTTTCATGATATCGTGTGAGACAACGGGATCAAAAGTGATTTGGGCCCCTCGTTCTACGGCCATGGCCTTAACTCTTCTTCTTAGAGATTTTAATGATGCTGGTTCTTCGTCCATATCGTTGAGATCTGTTTGTTCTGGAGCTTCGGTTAAGTGAGCAACTTCTAAGTTTCCACCATCTGTTAAAGCAATACCCATTTCAACGAGCATTTCTGGCGAGCGCTCTTTTCCAAAAAGACTGACAACGGCATTGGCATCATTTGTAAAACGTACCGTTTCTAAGCAGTGTGGGTGAAGAGAGAGAGGCTCTTCTACAAGATCACTTCTCTTTCCTCTAATTCCAATAACACCTTTTCTCGAGGTTCTCTTTCTAGAGTAAAGGAGAAAGATAAGTATTCCTGGAATTGAAATTGTCGATAGTCCCACGATAACAATGAAACCCATTTCAAAGAGCAGTCCAAGCGTTGCAATAATTCCAAAAATTTGAAGTCCTGGGTAGAAAATGGCCTTGTATGTCGGCTTATACCACTGCACTCTCATTTCACGTAAGACAATAACAGCGATATTCTCACACATGTAAATGATAAGCATGAAGGCAGAAGCTAGTTTTGCAATTTTTGCGACTTCGAGAGTTGTAAGACAGATCCCAATGACAAGACCAGAAATGACAATACTGATAACTGGCGTAAGAAATCTCTTACTAAGTTTTCCAATAGAGCTTGGAAGAAGGTTATCTCGTCCCATGGCAAAGGGAAAGCGAGAGGCCGCAAGAAGACCCGCATTGGCCATTGACGTCATCGTCACCACACCTAAGATGGCCATGGCCGAACCAATGAATGGTCCTCCGACTTTTATGGCAAGAGTATGAATTGTTTTTACATTCCCACTCAAGACTTCTATTGGGAGAGTTCCCGCAAGAACAAAAGTGACAAAGCAGTAGAGAAAACTCACAATTCCAAGAGAAATAAGAATCCCTCTTGGTAAATTTCTTTCGGGGTCTTTAATCTCTTCGGCAATGGCAGCAACTTTTGTCACTCCTGCATAGGAGACAAAAACCAGACCCGTTGCGCTGAGTAGCCCATCCATTCCCATCGGAAATTCATTCGAAAAATGTCCAAAGTCCATCATGAAGCTTCCCGCTCCCGAAAGCAGAAGAAGACCGATAATGGCAATAGAGACGATGACAGTTAAGATGCTACTTACTTTACCAACACCGATAATATTCAAAAAAGTAATGAGGACTGTGAAGCCAACACTAATTGGAATAATCGGAACATCGGCAAGCACGGAAAGATAGGCTCCAAAACCAACAAGGGCAAAGGCCGACTTTAAAAGGAGCGAGAGCCAAAGGCCAAGCCCTGCAACTGTACCAACAAGAGGTCCAAAAGTTCTCTCTAAATAAACATAAGTTCCACCTGAAGTGGGCATGGCCGTAGCAAGTTCTGATTTAGAGATGGCCGCTGGCAAAACGCAGATGGCCGAAAGCATATAGGCCAACCAAACAGAGGGACCTGTTTGGGCAAAAGCAAGACCTGGAAGGACAAAGATTCCAGAGCCAAGCATAGAGCTTACGCTAATGGCCACAACGGAGTTGAGACCGAGACGTCGTTCAAGTTTTTTCAATTATTTTACCTTTAGTTAGATGCTCAAAAAGTTGTCGGTTTGTATTTTAGCCTAAAAAAATCAAGTTTTAAATATCTTGTTTTTTCAATATGTTACGGGAGAATTTAGGAAAATGTCATTTTACTTTATTTATTTTTGTGGAAAGTTATACTGAGTATTGGGAGGCGCGTTATGGAGAACTCTTTTTTAAGAAGGCCTAATATCCTATTGATTGATGACTCAGTGGATATGCTCAATTTAATGAAAGTCTACATTAATAAAGGCAAGCTAGGGGACTCGCACGTCTTTAAAAATGAGTTTCATGCTCTCAATTTCCTCTCGGGTGCAAAAGTGGACCTGGTTGTTATCGACATTTATCTCGCCTCAATCAATGGTTTTAAGATCGGTAAGATTCTCCGTGAAATTCTCAATTCCAATGTTCCTATTATTTATATTTCTTCAAGTAATAATGGGCTTCAAGACTTCTATAAAGAGGACCAAAGAAATACTTACTTTATGAAAAAGCCATTTGATCAAAAAACGTTTAATGATGTCGTGAAGTCGATGATGGGAATAGCTGCTTAAAGTCTCTAGAGAGAGTCTTCTTCTTCCTCAAATTCATCCGTTTCTATGCCTGTCGGAGCTACTTTTAAAAGCAGTTTTCTGACGTTTCGCTTAATTTCGTAGTGTTCGTCGAGAGAGAACTCTACCGTCACAAGAAAACCATCGTTCATTTTATCAATGACGACATCTTTGACTTGGAAACGTATCTTCCCTGAAGGGGAGAGTTGCTTGGCGAGGGCCCCTTCTATTTGTATGGGTGCTTCTTTGGCTATTAATGACTTACTAAAAAATTGAATACCTGATTCTGTTAATTTTTTTAGCGTTAAAGGGATTGTAAATTCAAGGGCATTATTCTTTGTTGGCACAGCATAGTAGGCGAAGGTGCTGTCTTCGTCTAAACTCTGTTTTAAAAAGAGCCTTACTTTATTAAAAAGTAGAGCATCATCAATTGGTTTTGTGATGTAGTCATTGGCACCTAGTTCAAGGGCCTTTGTGATATCGTCATGAGTATTTCTTCTGGACATGACAATGATAATCATCTCTGGGCCAAACTTTTTTCTTAGAGTTTGAATGATTTTGTAACCAAATCCTTGCTCCTCTAAATTGAGATCGACAATAATGAGATGGGGCTTAAAAGCGAGAACTTGCTCTAGAAAGTCTTTTGTATTTGTCGTACAGCGAATGTCGTAATTATTTTTTTTAAATATGAGTTCAAGATATTTATTAATATCGATATCGTCATCAATGGTTAATATTTTCATCTTTTGAAACATATTCATAGCGCTGTACTATACCTTTTTCGTCTTTATTTTTCTTATTTCAATCATGTCTTTGTCACTGAGGCCAATGAGTTGAACCGTTGATTCATAAATTCCTGGGCTAAGAGACTTACTCGGCTCAAAAATCTGAAATTGAGCATGCTTGATATTTAACTCAGAAAAGAAATCAGAGTTAATGTCGAGTTTGACTTGTTGATTAAACTTAACTTTTGAATTGTATTTAAACGATGTTTCGTTAATCTTTGTTAACGCCCCCGAGCACCTTGCCGTTACGTGTAAACTCTCTTCCATTTCTGGAATGATGTAAGAAGGGTAGAGTAATTTTGGTCCCATTTTTCTCATTAACGTAAGAAGTTGGTTGTTTGTTACAGGCTTAACAAGATAGCCTGAAACACCGTATTTCTTGGAGAGGGCGATATCTTTTTTCGCTGTTGAAGCCGTTACCATGATGACTTTGATTCTTCTAAATTTGTCGATCGTTTTTAGCTTTTCTAAAAGTAGATAACCTTTCTCGTGATCGAGATTGATATCTAGAAAAATCAAATGAGGAACGATCTTATCAACCATATTGGCAGCATCTGTCGTATTTTCTGCTTCAAAAACTTCATGACCCATATTGGTCAAAATTTTGTGGAAGAAAACGCGAAGATCTGGGTCATCGTCTACAACAAGAATCGTCTTTGCTTTTTTATTGAGAGACATTTTAATCCATTTCTACGTAAACAATTTCAAGTTCATTAAGGTGCGCTTCAATTTGCCCTACAAGGCCTGCACACTCCTCAAAGTGTCCATCGATAGCTTTCAACTCAAGGCTCTTGGCCATCTTTCCAAGTTCATCAAAGCCATAGCCTCCCGAACTTCCAGCAACTTTGTGCCCAATTTTTTCTAGTGTCTTAATGTCATTATTTTCAACGGCAGCTTTTAGCTCAATTAGATCCTTGGCTCGATTTTCAAGAAACCCTGGAACGATCTCTTGAAGGTCTTGGTCAATTTCAATAGTAATTGGCATTTGCCTCTCCTGTTACGCTGTCACTAAGTCATTAATAATTATACACGAAGTTTGTTGAATATTAGTTATTTGGCCTTAATTAATATTAATTCAGCAAGTTATTAAAATGATTTCTTAGGCCTTTTTCTTCACAAGGATGACTCGATCAAGCGCCATAATTGCCTTTTCGAAGTTGGCGCCTCTAAAGAGAGACTTTACCTTGCTTAAATTTGTTAGCTTATCGGAATCATTGAAGTCAGACTTAAATAACTCCACGGTAAAAGCGTGAGAAACCAAGAAAATACTCTGAATTAATTGAGCATGATCGAGGTGAAATGAGGAATTAAAAGGATAGAGATCATCATGGATATGATGGTGGGAAATAATTAATTTTACATCTTCGAGTAGATCACCCTTAATCTTCATATTGTCAAAGAGGTGATGATGTTGGCGTATAAGCTCTTTCTGAGAGTGGTTTAGGTTTATGATTTCCTCTGGAAATAAGTCATGAATACGGCATAGATTCGAGTTGGTGATGGCCAAATCATGCAAGAGACTAGCGAGCGTAAGTTTTCGTATAATATTTCTATCCAGCGATAATTCCTCGCAGATCGCAGCACTAATACAGGCCGTTAGAAATGAGTGATCATAGGCATAATCAACAGACTTCATCATTTTTTCTATCATCATCTTGACGCCACTATCGACGACAATTTCATTTAAGACATTCTCGGCCATTTGTGAGGCAAGTTGAAACGTGTAGGAGCTAATTCCCAAATTTTGAACCATCATTTTTAAAACTGTATGATTGTTTCTGGCCGCTTCTAGATAAGTCTTTCCTACGGTTGGTGTTTCTAGAAAAGACATCTCACTCATAGAGGAGACGAATTGATCAAAGTCTGTTTTCGCAATATAGAGGTGCCTTGTTCCTCTGGCATAGTATTTTTCAAGAATTTCTAAACTATAATTCTCATTTTTATTAATGATTCTGATAAATTTTTTATCGGATAGCTTGATATAGATATCACAGAGTGATTTCTGGTGGCGCATAAAGTTGTAGACTCTAACTGGAGCATAATCTCTTTGCTTTTCACTAAAGTGAACAAGTTCTTTGACCTTATTTGACCACTCTTTGGGGCGAATGACTTTATTCAAATAGAGGTAGTCGTTATCATTAAAAAATTTGTCTTTGATAATATTTTCAACTTCATCTGGATGTCTTGATGTGAAGAGAATGAACTTTAAATTAAGATTATTCTCTTTGATATAATCATAGACTTCCTTACCACTTCCCTGAGGTGGCATGTCATAGTCTGAAATGACGAGATCATAGTTATTTTTAGTCGAGGAGATCGTAGAGATGGCATCGTTTGGACCGAGGGCCCGATCAACGCAATCTTTTCCAAAAATATTTTCTAAGACGAGACCGTAGAGTTCTAGAATACTCGGGTCATCATCTATGATTAAAACTTTCATATTTTCCTCTTATATTTATCAACTATTCGGTTGGAAAGAAGAGTGAGCTTATTTTGAAGACCTTAATTTATTCTTAATATTAACCAAAACTTAAATTCACCTAACTTTTAGGGAAAATCACTTAGCTTGGGCCAGTTATCCTATATAATAATTGAGACATATTCGTGTAGGTGAGAATGAATGATCTTTTAGTTATTTGTGATTCAAAAGAAGTGCAAGGGTTGATTCAAAAGCAACTTGGAAACTGTGAGTTTAAACCACTCTTCGTAAAGTTAGATGCAATAGAGACGATTGATCAAAAGTTTAACTTGGTGCTTATTGCTAGTGAAGAGGACCCCTATGTCATTTGTCGAACTCTACGAGAATCTAGTGCCTTTAAAAAAATTATAAAGAAAAATGGGACTCTTTTTATCATTGATCGCGAAGATAATATTGATCATCGAGTTCTCGGTTTTCAGGCCGGAGCGCAAGATCTTATCAATATCAATAATCCTGGAGAACTATGCCAGAAGGTAAAATCGGTTTTAAGACCAGGAAAAGCATGGGAAGGGGTAAATGCTGTTGTCGTTGATGATGAAATCATTTCCGCAAAATTTATCTCACACGTTATCAAATCCAAAGGGGCAAAATCTAAAGTCTTTCAAAATGCCCTTGAAGCTCTAGAATATATCAAAGAAAATCCTGAAGTTGATCTCATCTTAACTGATCATATGATGCCCGAGATGTCTGGAATTGAATTTGTTAAAAAAATTCGAGGTGAATATGGTCTTAAAACGATTCCAATCATTTTTATTAGTGCGCTTCAAGATTCATCAGAAGTCTTAAAGTTTTATAAGGCCGGTGGAAATGATTATATTTCTAAACCACTAATCAAAGAAGAGCTCTTCATTAAAGTTGATCAGATATTAAAACTGAGAAGACAAAGTAAAATGCTCTTAAAGCAAGTGAAGGAATTAGAAGAACTCGATCGCCTTAAAGACCAGTTCTTAGCAGTTGCTTCTCACGATTTAAGATCTCCTCTCAATGTTATTTTAGGGCTTTCTGATTTACTGGAAAAAGACAGTGAATTTAATGACGATGTTCATGAGATGGGTAAACAAATTCACAATTCTGGTAAGCAAGTTCTTGATATGGTCGAAGAACTTTTAGAACTTTCTGAAGTTCAACTTGGAAAAGCAAATGCTCAACTTCAGATTGTCAGTATCTCCGATATTTTGAAAGACTGCCTTTATAAAATTGAAATGGCCAATGATAAGCACATTCAATTTATCAATGAAACTCAAGGACAGATTCTGGCCAATATAAATAGTGGCTTGATTGTTCGCTTGATAACAAACTTACTATCGAATGCCTATAAGTTTACTCCAAAAAATGGTGTTGTTCGTAGCTCCATTACAAGAGATCAAGATCAAGATAAAATTATTTTAAAGATTCAAGACACTGGTATTGGTATCCCTGAAGAGTTCAAAGAGAAGCTATTTGAACGCATGAGTGGTGTCGGGAGAAAGGGGACTGAGGGAGAGCGCTCTGTTGGCCTAGGGCTCAGTATTGTTAAAGATATAGCCGATAAGCATAATGCGGAAATAAAAGTTGTTAGCGAAGAAAATGTTGGGACAACTTTTTATATTCTCTTTAACGATCTGGCCAATGATGAAAGGGAGGCCTCTTGAATCTAGTTTTTATTGACGATTCTGCAGATAATCTGAATCTTTTTAAAATCTATCTTAAAGGACTGGATTATAGTATCCAGTATTTTTCTTCACCTCAGGAAGGTCTTGATTACCTATTAAATAACGAAGTTGATCTTTGCTTTCTCGATATTCAAATGCCTTCGATGAGTGGTGATGATCTCTTAGTTGAATACAAAAAGAAGTGTCTTGAAGATAAGAAAATCCCCTGTTCAGTTATTGCATTAACAGGAACAACGACAGATCGCGAATTAACGGAATTTAAAAATATTGGTTTTACAAAGGTTTTAATTAAACCAATTCTCAAAGCTAAAATGATAGAAGTCATTGAAGAATTCGAAAATTAATCAGCTAAAATTTCAACAATTTTCTTTTTCAGACTAGGGAAGTCGACTGGCTTTGTGATATATTCTAGGGCGCCAAGTTCCATTGCAAGGCCTTGTCTTTCTTGATCTGTATAGGCCGAAGACATGAAGATTGGGAGTTTCTCGTCGTGTTCTTTCACTTCTTTTAATAGTTCAAATCCACTTAAACCAGGCATATTGATGTCTGAAATAATTAAACCAAGATTCTCTATTTTGCCGTCTTTGATGCGTGTGAGTGCATCTTCTCCAGAGATAGAGAAGTCTAAAATGAATTCACCACTTTTTACTTCATTTTTAAACATTCTCGTATAGAGAAAGCGTACTGATTCTTCATCATCAACAATTAAGACTGTTTTTGGCATAGAGACTTTCCTAAAGTTATTAGTTCTCAAATTATATCAATAACTTGGAATAAAACAAAGAAGAAGATGAACAACTTTTCCAAGAATAAACTCAAATTGAGATAGTGGGAATAAGTAGTTAAAAAAATGCTTCTTGTAATATATTTTGATTAAATCATTTGATGAGAATAAGAAAAGCTTATCTTGAGAAAGCAAAGAAAGAGAGGAACTAGGCAGAACTAGCTCCTCTTTTATGAATTATTTCTTTTTTGTTGCAGCTTTTTTCGTGCTTTTCTTCTTTGGAGAAGATGTTGTTGTCTTTTTGGCCGCCTTCTTTGTTGTTTGAGTTTTTGTGGCCTTTTTCTTTGTCGTTGTTGCTTTTTTTGAAGCGGCTACTTTTTTAGCTGCCTTTTTAACGACTTTCTTTGCATTTTTTTTCTTCGCTGTCGTTGGCGCTTTTTTGACGGCCTTTTTCTTCGTCTCTGTTGTTTTCGTTTTCTTTTGAGTTGAAGAAACCATTTTTTCAACCTTTGCTTGAAGCTTATTAAGCTCTTTCACTTGGTCATTCATAAAAGATTTTGCTTTTTTAATCTCATCTTGAATCGTTTTTTCAACGATTTTTTCTAAGTGATCTTTTTCATCGCTGATTTTCTTCTTTAGTAGGATGATATCTTTTTCAACCATTCCTTTAATTTCTTTTTCAGCATCAGTCACAAATGATTGTACTGATTTTTTTAGATCTTTTAGATCGTTATTTTTAAGAAGCGATTGAGCTTCTTTTTTTACTTCTTTTAGTGTTTTGATAATGTCTTTTACTTTTGTGCTCATATCATTCTCCAAGGGTTAAAACGTTTTACATATCGGCATTCTGTAACCAAAACCAAAGCTCTTCGCCTTTAATTTTACGATAGGGCAGAACTGCTTCCTTTTATACTCGGAAATATTATATAGTCTATAGGCTTTTTCAACTTCAGCTTGATTAAATCCCTCATTAATTAAATCCTGACAATCGTAGCGATAGGAGAGGAATCCTTCCAAAATGGCATCAAGTCGCTCATACGGTGGAAGGGAGTGTGAATCTTCCTGGTCCTCTCTAAGCTCTGCACTTGGAGGTCTTGTAATAATTTGCTCAGGTAAAAGATTGTTATACTTTCTATTGATATAGCGGGCCAGTGCAAAGACTTCCGTTTTATAAAGGTCCCCAAGAATACTTAAGGCGCCAACCGAATCGCCATAGAGAGTTGAGTAGCCAACAGCAATCTCTGATTTATTAGAGGTGTTAATAACCATGGCCCCTGTTTGATTTGAGCGCGTATAGAGAAGTGCACCCCTAAGGCGACTTTGTACGTTCTCATCGGCAAGGCCATCAAGTTCATCTCCAAAGGTCTCCTTGAAAAGATTGTTGACGTTGCTATGGAGAAATTTGATTGGAAGATTTCTAAGCTTGATTCCAATATTTTCACAAAGCTCTTTTGAAAGGTCGTAACTTAACGTTGCAGAGAAAAATCCAGGCATATAGATTGCTTCAAGATTCTGCTCAGGTGTTTTAATGAGCTTTAAGATGGCAAGGACGAGGGCCGAGTCAATTCCCCCTGAAAGGGCAACGAGAAAGTTTTTTAGACCAGTCTTCTTTACATAATCTTGTACTCCAAGCTTGATGGAGTGAAGGATCAGCTCACAATCATTATCACTTAACTCACGAAGTGTTGGCAGGGATTTTTCTTTTTTAGTAAGTGTAGCGGCAAAGAGTCCTTCCCAACTATTGACCAGTTTAACGTTCTTTTTTGCTCTCTTCTCATCCCATTGATATTTTTCAAGGGCAAAGGAAACAACATCTGGCGTGAAGAGGCTCGCTCTTTCTTGTACTTTATTCCCAATGAGTACAAAGCTTGAGCCATCAAAGAGAATCTCATCTTCAGCTCCCACTTTATTGACATAGATAAAGGGGCATTTAAAGTCTTGAGAAATTTCACTGGCCCTTTTTAATCGCGCGCTATCTTTTCCAAGATAAAAAGGCGATGCACTGAGGTTAATTATGGCATCAAGTTCAATGTTGTTTTTTGTAATTTCTGCTTCTAGATCATCGAGGGGGTTGACCTCGTGGTGACTCGAATACCACATATCTTCACAGATAAGCAGAGCAAGTTGTTTGTCTTGGTAGCGATAGAGTGATGATCTATTTCCTTCTCGGTAGTACTTTTTTTCGTCAAAAATATCGTAATTTGGGAGAAGTTTTTTTGAATAAATATCCTTAAGGCCCTTAGCACTTAGCTCATAAATAACGTTTTCGATACTTAGAGGAAGCTGGTCTTCGTCAAACTCATAAACTTGGCCACCAAAGAGAATAACACTCTCGTGTCCTTGAAGACGTTTCGCCAGTTTTTCGATTCTTTCTATGAGCTCTAAATAGTTTTTAATGAAACTTCTTTGAACGCACAGGTCTTGCAGCGGATAGCCTGTGGAATAGCTCTCTGGAAAGAGGTGAAGTCCTTGTTTATATTCATTTTTTTCAATCATATCGACGACGTTTTCAAGGTATGAAAAAATTCCATTGAAATCGGCCATTGTATGATGAGTTTGGTGCATATAAATTTGCATGAATGCTTCCTAGAATGTAGATTTGCTGTGTCAAATTAAGTGTTAATCTAACATATAATTACCCATTTGGCACGGCCAAATGAAAGGGATGAAAAATATGGAACCAAGAGTTCTTGTGATTGGTGCAGGTCTTGCTGGATCTGATGCGGCAATGTTTCTAGCAGAGAGAGGAATTAAAGTTGTTCTTGTTGAGTGCAAGAGCTTTAAACCTACTGAGGCGCAAAAACTAAAAACTTGTGCTGAACTTGTTTGTACAAATTCATTAAAGTCAAAAGCACCTGATTCTGCCCATGGTGTTCTCAAATATGAAATGGATAAATTGGGCTCAATAGTTCTAAGAAAGGGAAATGAGCATAGCGTTCCAGCTGGTGATGCTCTCGCTGTCGACCGTGAGCAATTTTCGGCGGCCGTTAGTGAAGCTTTAAGAGCTCATGAAAATATCGAATTTATCGAAAAAGAGGCGAGTGACCCTCTTGCTATGCAGGAAGAATTTAACTGCCAATATACAATCGTGGCAACTGGGCCTTTAACGTCAAAGAACTTAGAAACATGGATTTTAGAAAAACTATCTAAAGATGATTTCTATTTTTATGATGCGATTGCTCCTGTTGTTGATGCTGAATCGCTAGATTATTCTAAGCTCTATTATAAAGATCGTCATAAAGAGGTTTCTGAAGAAGAAGGTGTTGAAGCTGATTATCTGAATGCTCCTTTAAATAAAGAGCAATACGAGCTCTTTGTTAAAGAGTTGCAAATGGCACAAAAAGTGCCGGCACAGAACTTCGAAGATTATAAATTTTTCGAGTCCTGCCTTCCAATCGATATCATGGCCGAACGAGGAATTGATACGGCTCGTTTTAGCTGTATGAAACCAATCGGACTTGAGATGGCCGATGGAAAAAGACCTTATGCTTGTGTTCAGCTAAGGCGTGAAAACCTTCTTGGGAGTGCCTTTAATATGGTTGGTTTTCAAACGAGATTAACTTACAAAGAGCAAGTTCGCGTCTTTAGAATGATTCCTGGTTTTGAAGAAGCTAGTTTCATTCACCTTGGCTCTGTTCACAGAAATACATTTCTTCATGCTAAAAAACTTTTGAATTTTGATATGAGTTCTAAGGAATTTCCAAGCGTCCACTTTGCTGGTCAAATTACTGGTGTTGAAGGTTATACTGAAAGCGCATCGATGGGACTTTATGTTGCTCATCAAGTTTTCAGAAAGATTAAAGGATTGGAGCCTGTTGAGTATCCTGTGGCAACGGGAATTGGTGCTCTTGTCAACTATGTTATGACGGCCGATCGTCCAAGTCCTTCAAATATCAACTTTGGTCTTCTTCCAAGTGTGGAGCTTACTAAAGAGCAAAGAAGAGACAGAAAGAATAGAAAGAAAGTAAAAAAGGCCCTCGCAGCGCAAGTTGCTCGCGAAGTGGCCGATGTTTTCTTCAAGGAAAATGAAGTTTAATGAAAGGCGTAATCTTTATCATTATGGCCTGTATTTTATGGGCCCTTGATACTCTTATCCGTTATCCACTTTTATGGTCGGGCACAAGTGCTGAGAGTATTGTTTTTGTTGAGCACCTTTTTTTAACGCTGATCTTTGTTTACGCTCTCTATCACTCGCGCGCTAAATTTTTGGGATTAAGGCTTAAGGGCGTTTTCTATTTCTTTGTTATCGGTGGTTTGGGATCGGCCATTGGAACTCTCGCCTTTACAAAGGCCTTTGCCATAATCAATCCATCGCTTGTTATTTTATTACAGAAACTCCAGCCTCTCGTGGCCATAACATTTGCTTATTTTTTCTTAAAAGAGCGAATGAAAAAAGAGTTTTTTATTTGGTCAATTCCCTGCCTTATCGGTGGAGCGCTGATCTCTTATGGTGATATCTCTAAGGGGCTAGCTGGAAGTGAGTTGTCTATCTCGGCCCTTTTTCAAGAGGGAGCTCTCTTTGGTTACGCACTAACTCTTCTTGCCGTTGTTAGTTGGGGTGCTTCAACTGTCTTTGGAAAGAAGCTCTCACTTCAAGGCTTCAGTGAGATCGAGATCATGGCCGGACGCTTTGCAACAGGATTTATTTGTCTTTTACCTGTTGCTCTTACATTAGAGACAAAAACGCTTCCTCATGGGGAGCTTTGGGGGAAAATCTTTGCTATGGTCGTTATTTCCGGCCTTTTAGGGATGTATTTCTACTATAATGGGCTCAAGAGGATATCTGCCAGGCTTTGTGCTCTTGCAGAGATGTTTTTTCCTTTTTGCGCTGTCGCGATAAATTGGATTGTTTTAGGTAAAGAGCTTACGATGATTCAATTATTAGGTGGTGCGCTATTACTTCTAGGCTCAACTGTGATACAAATTAAACATTATTAAATATAAAGATAGAGGTTTTCATGTCAATTTCTGACCCATCAAAGAGGGTAGAGCTTCCAAGCTCAATGGAAGGTAAAACTGTCCTTGTTGCCGGAGCCGCCGGTTTTGTTCCATCAACTGTATCTGAATTTTATCTCAACCTCGGTGCTAAAGTTATTGGCCTCGATAACTTTGTGACTGGTAGTCGCTCAAATATCGAGATTCTTAATAAGTATGAAAACTTTGAATTTCATGAGTGTAATATCTATGAATCACTTCCTGATTTTTCAGGAGTTAAGATCGACTATATTCTCTCACTTGCATCTCCTGCATCACCAATCGATTTCAAAGTTCTTCCTCTTGAAATTATGAGAGTAAACTCTGAAGGAACAATGCACCTTTTAGAGCTAGCAAAAGATAAGGGAGCAAGATTTTTAGAAGCTTCGACAAGTGAAGTTTATGGAGATCCTGAAATTCACCCCCAAAGAGAAGACTACGTAGGGCATGTCAATCCAATTGGACCTCGTGCTTGTTATGATGAGGCAAAGAGATTTGCTGAGGCCATGACAATGAGCTATCACACAAAGTATGGTGTTGATACGCGTATTATTCGTATCTTCAATACTTACGGACCAAGAATGCGCCCTAATGATGGAAGAGTTATTCCAAATTTTATCAATCAAGCAATGAAGGGTGAAGACCTAACTGTTTATGGTGATGGACTTCAAACGAGATCATTTTGCTATGTAACAGACCTTGTTAATGCAATCCATAACGTTCTCTTCTCTCACGACCATACTCCATTTAACATCGGAAACCCTGACGAGTATACAATCTTGGATGCCGCAAAATACATTATTGAGGCCCTTGGAAGTACTTCAAAGATTGTTCACTTAGAACTTCCTAAAGATGATCCAAAAAGAAGAAGACCAGTTCTAGATAAATTACAAGCAGTCAGTGACTATAGGCCACAGGTTTCATTTAAAGATGGAATTGCAAAGACGGCCCTTTATTTTAAAGAAATTGCGCAAAAGAATTAAGGTGTAATAAGTGAAAGTTGTAATCAGTTGTGATGATGTTTTAGCAAGAGACCATGTAACAGAGATCATTGAATCTATTCTTGGCCTTTACGATGAAGCAGAAATTTATACTCTAGCTCACAAACCCAAAGGAATCTTAGGGCCTGTGGAGCTTAGAAAGATTCATTCAACTTTTCTTTCACATAAAGTTAAATCTAAAAAGGGGTTGGGAGAGTTGAGTTATCTCATCCCTTCAGCAGCGAAGAATCTTTTCATTCCTTGTAGCGTTGATTTGATTATCAATATTTCTTCAGGTCTTTCACAGGGGATTAAAAAGTGTGAGAAGACCAAGCAAATTACTTATCTCTACGACAATCGTTATGAGAGAAAGAAAAAGACTTTCAAAGAAAAATTTTTTTCAGGTTTTGTTAAATCGTTTTTTAAAAAGTCTTTTAAAAATGCTGATATTCTTTGGGTTAGTAACTCTTCTCTAAAGCAAGAGCTAGCTCAAATTGGTTATGAAAGTGAAGTAGTTGAGCCTCCTTTTAAAATTAATGATTGGCAGATCATTCCTTCTCCTCTTTTTACTTATGACCACTTTGCAGTCAATGCTAAGGGGCTCGATTTAGACATGGCCAAGAAGATCCGCTCTCTTTTCAAAGAAAAGGGAATTAAATTTAAGTTCTTTGGAATTGATGGTCATCTCAATGAAATGAAAGAAGGGCCTGAAGATAAGGACTTTTTTGGTGATCGCTGTTCGGGTGAACTTGCCCCTCTCTTATCTGGAGCAAGAGCGATTATCGACTTAGAAGATTGCTCATTTCCTGTAGCATCGTTAAAGGGACTTGGTACGGGAAGACCTGTAGTGAGTCTCGATACTCCCTCAAATAAAGCTTTCTTAACAGGCCTTGGGATCACTCATTGTGCCTATGACTTTGATGCATTAAAAGAATGTATTGAAGAGGTTTTAAAGTCGTCCATTCAGGTTGAGTCGAAAAAGCTTCGCGCTCACGCTCTAAACTATAATGAGATTAAGTTTAAGGCCTTCTTTAAGAGAAGAATCGATAAACTCTTTCAAATAGAAGAAAAGAGAAGTGACATCGAAAAAGATAGCTGCTGCTAATTTCCAAATCTTTTTTCAAGCCTCATAACATTATAGCGATTTGAGATTGCTCTAAAAATAGAGACACCTGTATCTTCGATAATTTGAGGTTTTACTTCTTCTTTTTGCTCGCTTGAATTACTGTCAGATCTCGATCCTTTGCCATTGAGAGCAATTTGACTTCCTTGGTTCTTATCAAAATCTAGATCTAAATCATCCATAGAGCTAAGGTCTGTGGCACTAGTCGTACCTTTGCTTCTAGCATTTGATTTCTTGTATTGCTCGTACAGTCCTTTTAACTTTTTCACATCTTTATCTTTATTAGACTTAGAAATCGTATCGAGTGAATTTCCAACGACATCATTAATTCCCGCTTTTCCTAGATCATAACGACTCGCTAGAGCAATATCTACAGGAGAAAGAGAACGAAGAACTTTCTTCAATTCACTCGCACTGGCATCAAGCTTTGGAAGGGGAGATTTACCCTCTTTTTTAAGCTGATCATTTATATTTTTAGAAACGAATTTTTTCATTCTTAGCGCCTTCTTCATAAAGGCATCCACAGCATCATTGTTAAGAGTTACAAGCCCTGTATTTCCATTTGTTAGAGCATTCGCCATTTTTGACATGGCCCCAAAATCTGTTCTCTTAGCAATTTGATTTCCTGTAGCTCCAAGTTTACTTAGATTATCCATCATTTTAAAACAACTATTATTCTCTTTACAGGCACAACTCTCATCTGGATTGGCATCTTTGTCAGCACAGATTTTAGTTCCACTATCATTTGCAGAGCTAATGTCTTTCTCATCACTATCAAGTCCTTTAAAGGCCGAGTTCCCACTGCTACCGAGGGCTTTGTATTCTGGATTTGTTGAGTTGTTAATAGCAAGTTCTCCAACAACACCTGAGTTGGTCATAGACTTCATAAAGCGCTCAAGTATTTCTTGTACCGCTTCACGACGAGTCTTATATTCATTGGCCATTTTTTTTGCCTTGCTTAAACCTAGTGATTCAAGAGCTAGTCCAGCGCCTAAGTATCCAATGGCCCAAGGTGAACAGTTCCACGTTATCCACTGAGTTGCTAGCTCAACTGCTACAACCGCCATTCCGATTCCATAAATTCCCATAATCATTTTATGTTTTTGCGCCTTCTTATTCGCTATTTGTTCCATATCTGAGAGTGCTTGAATCATGAGAGTGAAAACTTCCATTTGGACTTTCATACTCATTCCGTCATCTTTCATCTTTTTAACGAGTTGCTCGTAGGCCCTTTTATGTTTTTGCATTTTCTTTTGAGCATCTTTATGGTTCATGATTGTAGCAATAATTGATATCCCAGCAGCTCCAAGACCAATGTATCCTGCTTGCGAACATCCGGCAGAGGGGATAAGACCGGCCTTAATTGCATAATGGGCCGCCACTGCCCCGGCCATGGTCATGGCCGCTTCGCTAAATCCATCACTTTTAAAATCACTACTTTCAAGATCATGAGTTCCCGACTTTACTTCTTCAGCGAGAGCTCTCATGTCTCCTTTACAACTTGCTTGTTCAGTAGGGCTCTTCTTATTATCGCAATTAACGTATTGTTGATTAAACTTGATGTCATCATCACTCGTCACACATTGATTCATGATACAATTATATTTACGAGAAGATTTCGATTCACACTCAGATACTTCGGCCTGCTTAGTGCTTCGACAAGCGTTGAGTTCACGCCTTTGAGATTCTGTCGCATTGAGTGACAATTTTGGTATTTCAGGTTCTTTTTGATTTTCACTTGCCGTCGAGTTGGCGGCAAAACTTAATCCTTGAATAAATAAGGAGTAAGAGAGAATAAAGAATCTAAAAAATTTCGCAATTGTCATAAACAACCTTTATGTCACGTCTGTATCTATAGTAGACCTATCGACCTATAAATCTAAAGACTTAATAAGTAAGTCCTTTATATCCCAGAACTTAGGCGATTTTATGTCCTGTAAAATGTGCCTATATTCAAAGGCGCTAAAGACGAATTCCTTTGCGATTGTTAGCTTAAAGAGGAAGGAATTTACTTCCGATTGTTCTGGAATATTAAGCATTTGGCCTATAATCAAGGGGCATATAAATTGAGGAGTACTCGTGAAATTAAAATCACTCATTAATACGGTTGGGCTGTGCCTGCTTTATATATCTCAAACTCAGGCTGGAAGTCAGCTTGATGCCATTAAGAAGCGTGGCTACCTTAATTGTGGTGTTTCCACTGGTCTTGTTGGTTTTTCTTCTCCCAATTCTAAAGGAGAGTGGAAAGGTTTTGATGTGGATGTATGCCGAGCGGTTGCAACGACAATTTTCTCTAATGCTAAGAAAGTAAAATTTGTTCCTCTAAGTGGACAGCAGCGTTTTGTCGCTCTTCAAACGGGAACTGTTGATGTTCTCTCACGTGTAACGAGTAAAACACTTTCTCGTGACTCGGGTATTGGGCTTCGTTTTGGCCCTGTTGTTTTCTATGACGGGCAAGCTTTCATGGTTAAAAAAGACATTGGGCTAAAGTCGGCCAAAGAACTTGATGGAGCAAGCGTTTGTACCCAACAAGGAACGACATCTGAACTTAATATGACGGACTTTTTTAGAACGAATAAGCTTAAGTTTAAGCCAATTGTTTTTGAAAATTATAATGAGAGTATTCAGGCCTTTTTTAAGGGGCGTTGTGATACGTACACAAATGATAGCTCAGGCCTTGCTTCAGCGAGAGCGTCAGCAGGCAAGGTGAATAAATTTGAAATTTTACCTGAGCGAGTTTCTAAAGAACCATTAGCTCCTGCGATTAAGCAGGGAGACGCTGATCTCTATAACATTCTCTCTTGGTCGGTTTATGCCATGATTGAAGCAGAAGAGCTTAATGTTGACTCTAAGAATATTGATCAAATGAAAAAGAGCAAAGATATTCGAATTCAAAGACTTCTAGGTATCAAACCTGGAAACGGAAAAAGTCTAGGAGTTGATGAGCAGTGGGCCTATAATATTGTTAAGCAAGTTGGAAATTATGCAGAAGTCTTTAAGAGAAATCTTGGCGATGATTCTCCTTTGAAGTTAAAAAGGGGACAAAATGCTCTTTGGAATGAGGGCGGGTTGATGTATGCGCCGCCTTTGAGATAGATCTTAGGTTTCTTTAGCAAGGGATGCTTAATTGAAACAAAAAATGACATGGAATGATCCAAAGTTAAGACAAATTATCTATCAACTCGTCACATTTAGTGTCGTCGTTTTTGCTGCTTGGTTTTTATTCACTGAGACGCAATCAAATTTAGCAAAGCAAAATATTGCTAGCGGCTTTTCCTTTTTAAAAAGTGAGGCCGGCTTTGAAATAGGCGAGAGCGTTTTAAACTATGCTCCTGATCATTCCTATGCACGTGCTTTATACGTTGGTTTTTTCAATACATTGAAAGTTGCCTTTATTGGAAATATATTCGCTCTCATCTTGGGAATTATTTTAGGAATTTGTCGACTATCAAAGAATTATCTTCTGTCACAAGTTTCTAAGGGCTATATTGAAGTCGCAAGAAATACTCCTTTATTACTTCAACTCTTTTTTTGGTATGCTGTCATAACAGAAACTCTACCAAGTGTTCGAGGGGCCCTTAATCCGTTTGGATCAGTCTTTCTGTCAAATAGGGGCGTTTTCTTTCCTGTTTTTAAGTCTCATCCAACTTGGAGTTATGTCGGGATCTCTTTCGCTCTTTCTGTTGTCTTATGTTTTGTCGTTCGCTACTTTTCAAAGAAAAAACAAGAAGAGACAGGTAAGGAACTTCCTGTACTCTTTGTCTCTCTAGCTCTATTGATTGGAATTCCTCTATTAACGTGGCTCATTGGAGGATATCCAATGGAATTAAATTCACCAGCTCTAAAAGGTTTTAACTTTAGTGGTGGATATAGCTTCTCTCCTGAATTTAGTGCGCTTCTTTTAGGTCTCGTTGTTTATACTTCAGCTTTTAATGCTGAGATTGTTCGATCGGGAATTGAATCAGTTGATAAGGGGCAATGGGAAGCAGCTGACTCTCTCGGTTTATCGCGAACGAGAACGATGAGTCTGGTTATTCTTCCCCAAGCATTGAGGGTTATCGTTCCGCCTATAACGTCACAAATTTTAAATCTAACTAAAAACAGCTCGCTCGCGGTGGCCATTGGTTATCCTGACTTTGTGAGTGTCGCTAATACAACGATGAATCAAACTGGGCAAGCTGTCGAGATGGTCGCACTTATTATGCTTTGTTATCTCTTTTTTAGTTTAACGACTAGTTTTGTTATGAACCTCTATAATAAGTCAGTTGCTTTAAAAGAGAGATAGGTAGTTATGAATCAAAATCAATCTATGCAAAAGTGGCTGAAGAAGAATCTATTTAGTAGCTATATCAATAGTTTTTTAACAGTCGTTATTTTATTTTTACTAAGTTACTTCTCTTATCAATTTATTGATTGGTTTTTTATCAAAGGAGTCTGGAGAGGGGACTCTTCTGTTTGCATGCAATCAGAGGGAGCTTGCGTTTCATTCATTATTAATAAGGCACGTTTTATTATTTTCGGTTTTTACCCCGATGAATCTCTCTGGAGACCAATAACGGCGATGGGGCTTTTATTTGCATTGGTTTTCTATTCAAAAGAGCCTAAACGTTGGAATAAGAGAATCCTTTATCAGTGGTTGGCCTTTTTCTTTTGGGCCTATCTTTTAATGAAAGGTGGAATGCTTGGTCTTTCAACAGTTGATTCTTCAAAGTGGGGAGGGCTTCCTTTAACTTTGATGTTATCGGTGATTGGAATTGGTGCGAGTTATCCAATCGGTATCATTCTCGCACTTGGAAGACGCTCAAAGATGCCGTTGATCAAGTCTCTTTGCGTTGGCTATATTGAACTTATTAGAGGTGTTCCTATGATTTCACTTCTCTTTATGAGCTCTGTTATGTTTCCGCTATTTCTTCCTGAAGGAGTGCAATTAAATAAACTTGTTCGTGCTCAAATTGCTATCATTATGTTTGTTTCTGCTTATATGGCCGAGGTCGTTCGAGGAGGACTTCAAGCTGTGGACCAAGGGCAATATGAAGCAGCTGAATCATTAGGACTCAATTATTATCAGACGATGAGATATATTATTTTACCTCAGGCCTTAAAAATTGTTATCCCTCCGAGTGTTAACACGGCCATTGGTCTTTTCAAAGATACTTCTCTTGTTGTGATTATTGCACTTTTTGATCTTTTAAGTGGGGCTAAGGCCTCTGTACAAGATAGTGAATGGCTTGGATTTAGTGTTGAAGCGTATCTCTTTGTTGCAGCAATCTATTTTATCTTTTGCTTTGCAATGGGAAAATATTCAAGACGTTTAGAATATGAATTTAATACTTCAAGAGAAAGGTGATTAGAATGGCTGATTCAATCATTCGCGTTAGTGAGCTTAATAAATGGTATGACGATTTTCATGTCTTAAAAAACATTAATCTGGATGTTAAAAAAGGCGAACGAATTGTTATTTGTGGTCCATCTGGTTCTGGAAAGTCGACTTTAATTCGTTGCTTAAATCGTCTTGAAGAACACCAGCAGGGAAAGATTGAAATTGATAATATTGAGTTAACTGAAAACCTAAAAAATATTGAAGGGATTAGAAAAGAAGTAGGAATGGTATTTCAACATTTCAATCTCTTTCCCCATCTTACGATTTTGGAAAATTTAACTTTAGCTCCTCGCTTTGTTAAAAAAACTCCTAAGAAAGAAGCCGCAGCAATCGCCATGAAGTATCTCGAGAGAGTAAAAATCGCAGACCAAGCTCACAAGTACCCTGGGCAACTTTCGGGGGGTCAAAAACAACGCGTGGCCATTGCGAGATCTCTTTGTATGCAGCCAAAAATAATGCTCTTTGATGAGCCCACATCAGCACTTGATCCGGAGATGGTTAAAGAGGTTCTCGATGTTATGGTTGATTTGGCCAAAGAGGGAATGACTATGCTGTGTGTAACTCACGAGATGGGTTTTGCAAAGCTTGTTGCCGATAGAGTCATCTTTATGGACGGTGGAGAAATTCTAGAGGAGAGTGAGCCTGAGAGTTTCTTTGGTGACCCTAAGCATGAGAGAACTCGTGAATTCTTGTCACAGATCCTTGATTAGTTGGCACTAAAATTTATTTACAATAAAGCAAGTCCTCGAAAATAGTTCTAGTCTTCAATTTATGACAATTGTCAGTGATAATTGTTTAGAAAGCTGGAGTTTGTTATGAAGATTTTGTTTATATTATTAAGTTTTCTTTTTATTTCGTTTTCCACCATGGCAAATAGTGACCAAGTGAAAAAGGGCGATGTGCTTGAGATGGTCAATATGATGCATAAACAAGGCCTAATCACTTCCGAGCAAGCTGAATTGGCCCGTAAGAAGCTTAAAAAGATCTCTGATAGGGAATTAAAACTTCTACAGCAGAAAGCATCAAAGATGGTTCAAAAGAAAGGACCGTCCATTCTTGATACTTACAAATAAATAGCTTAAAGAAACCTCATCTCTGTGGTATTTCGCTTCTATGATTGATTTATTTCTTAGCGAAGACTACAAGATTGTTCTAGATCGCGATGGTGAAGTTCGCTATTATCCCCATTTTTTAGAAGATGATTACTTCGATTTATTGAATTCACAAATTGAGTGGCGCCAAGATCAAATTACTCTTTATGGGAAGACTCACGATGTCCCAAGGCTTCAGGCCTGGTATGGAGACGAGGGAGTTGAATACGGTTATTCTAATATTCCTTTAAGTCCAAAACCGTGGACAAAATCACTTCTTGAAATTAAATCTCTCGTTGAGCAGAAAACGGGCCATCATTTCAATGGCTGTCTTTGCAATCTCTATCGAACAGGAAGAGACTACGCTTCTTGGCATAGTGATGATGAACCTGAACTTGGTAGAAACCCTGTTATCGCATCTGTTTCTTTAGGTGATACTCGAAAATTTGTTCTTAAGCACAAAACGAATAAGGGAATTGAGAAAGTTGAAATTGAATTAGAAGATAAAAGTCTACTTCTTATGCTTGGATCTCTTCAGCATCATTGGAAGCATCAATTGAATAAAACGCAAAAAGCTGTCGGCCCCCGTATAAATCTAACTTTTAGAAAGGTTATTTCTTAAGGGAGTGATCACAATGATAGCTTTGTGATTCAAACTCAATTGAGCTTTGTTCAACATCGTATTTCTTTAAAATCTCTTTGATATCTCTTTTAATAGAATCAATTTCTTTGATTGTCGATTGATCTTTAGCAACAACATGCAAGTTGAGAGCGAAGCTAGATGAATCAAGTGACCATCCTTGAATACAATGAATATCGATGACATCTCTTAGAGATTTTATTTCTTTTTCCATTGAATCCAGTTCTAAATCATTTGGAAATTTTTGAAGGAGAATTTTAAACGTTTCCAATAAATTCTTATAAACATTTTTTAGAATGAGAATGGAGATAAGAATTGAAAGAATACTATCTAAAACGAACCATGGTTTAAAAAAGAGCACAATACTAACAATGAAAACGGCAACCCAACCTAGTATATCCTCGAGTAAGTGAAGCATAACCATCTTCTGATTGAGGCCTTCATCTTTTGAGAGTCTCCATGCTGCGATTGAATTCACTACAATACCTAAAATGGCCAGAATGAGCATTCCCTCTTGATGAATCTCGGAGGGGTTAAAGACTCTTTCAAACGCTTCTTTTATAACAAAGAGTGAACCCAAGAAGAGAATAAGTCCGTTAATCATCGCCGACAAAACGGAAAAGCGTTTGTAGCCAAAAGTGTATTTAGCATCAGGGTCTTTCTTAGAATACTTTTCCATAAAGTAACTAAGAAGTAGCGCCATACTATCTCCAAAGTCATGAAGCGAGTCTGAGAGAATGGCCATGGAGTTAGTATAAAGTCCACCAATAAATTCGACGATGGCAAAGGTAAAATTTAAAAGAAAAGCGATGAGAATATTTTTAGAACCACTATGTGCATGATGGTTGTGATTGTGTCCATGATCATTTCCCATAATGATTCCTATTCGTTCATTCTTATTTCCCTTTCAATCATTGATTCTAAAAGATAATTGATAAAATCGCTAGTTGTATAACTTTGGCTTTTCATAGAGAGAGTTGCGAGGTTAATTTCATTATATAAAGGGGAGGTAGAGCCTTCAAAGATGGCAAATTTCTTCCCTTGTTTTTCTAAGCGATTCACAATGTGCATGGGGAGAATGCCAAGGCCAAGACCCTTAGAGATCATTTGCGAGATACCTTGAACATCCATCAGTTGTGCTTTCATGTTAAGATTGGGAATACGTCCTTTGTAATGGTGAGTGAACCATTGTTTCAAAAGTGGAGCGCCTTCAACGTAATCAAGAAAATCTAAATCGTGATAATTTTTAAATTTCATTTTCTGAGGTAGTTTCTTTTCACTGATATATTCATGTGAGCTACAAAGAACAAGATGTTCTTTTGATAAATTTACAGTTTTGATTCTTCCGCTAAATGAATAGCTATCGACAATCGCAAAATCGAGTCGCCCATCTTCGAGTAGGTCGTTCATCTGTTTAGCGTGTCCGTAGTGGATTTCAAATTGAACCCGTGGATTGTTTTTAGACCACTTGGCCATGAGAGGAAGGATGATATTATTCCCAAATTCTATGGGAAGGCCAAAGGTAATTTTTCCTTTGAGCTCATCGCGATCACCCTTTGCCTGCTGAAGAGTTTCTTCCAGAGTAAAGAGTGTTTCCCTGATACTTGAGTAGAGCTCTTTTGCATTGGGTGTTGGAACTAACTTTCGACCGAGACGATCAAAAAGTTTTTTTCCAAGGCTCTCTTCAAGAGATTGAATGTGCTGAGAGACCCCTGGTTGAGTCATATTGAGATAAATTGCTGCTTTGGACATCGTTTTTTCTCTGTAAACGGTCTCAAAGATGCGCAATGTTTGAAGTGATACTTGGTCAATTAACATAATATCAGTACCTTAGGGCTATCTTGTTTCTAGATCTTCCTTAGTATAATAAATATTTATACTAAATGATTAATTATTATAATTTTTACTAATTAAATAAATTCGCTAAAACCCACCTCAACAAAAAACAAACCAACTTTTAAGTAAGGACATATTTATGAAAGCAATGATCGTTTTAGCAGCAACAATTCTTTTTACTCAAGCTCGCGCCGGTGAAGTTATCAGTGTTAGAGGAAACCTTCTTGATGATTTAAGGCTTCGTGGAAAAATTCAAAAGATGATAGTTACTGATAATGAAGAAACAATTAAGCTTGCTAATGAATATATTGAAAGAATGAACTGCGAAAATGGTGAGTATGAAATTGCTAGAAATAGCGAAGGTGAATTCGAACTTACAGATGTTAAAAAGTGTGAAAACTGGTTTGACCAAACAGAAGAAGTTCAAGTTTGTCCTGAAATTTATGCTCCTGTTTGTGGTCAACCATTGAATGAAATTTGTGAAGATGAATTTTCTTGTGGAAAATCAATGCCAAGAAATGTGACTTACTCAAATAGCTGTGACCTTTATGCTGCAAAAGCTCTCTTTGTTCACGCTGGTGAGTGTGGGGCAGATCTCTAAATCGTTCTCGAAAAATTATTTTCTTTTCTCTCTCTCAGATAAGAATCAAAACACATTGCAATATTTCTTAGAAAAGTCCTTCCTCTAGGGAGGACTTTTATTTTTTTGGCCATTGTTTCTAATAACAGAAGGCCGTCTTTTTGCATTTGATCTAGCTCAAATAAGACTTTATCAATATGTGGATACTCTGAAATCTCTTCAAAGTTTGCTTTTTCGTTGCACATAATGTCTTGAATAATGCGTTCAATAAGCTGATCGTATTGACTTTGAATATGCCCATGAAAAAGAGGGAGAACACCTTCTTCTAAGGCGTGCTTGTATTCCTTTATCTCTTTTTCATTCTGAGCAAAGCTAAATGGTGTATTTGAGATACTTGTGACACCTAATCCTAAGAGAACTGATGATTTCTTATCTGTATAGCCCATGAAGTTTCTTAAAAGTTTTCCCTCTCGTTTCACTTTGCAAAGATAGTTACTTTTCTTTGCAAAGTGGTCGAGCCCAATTTCTTCCATTGATGAGTTGATAAGCTTTTCTTTACCTATCTCATAGAGCTCTCTTTTCTTGTCACCGAAAGGGATCAAATCATTAGGAAGAAGTTTTTGGTTTTTAATTCTCTCTGGCAGATGGGCATAGCTATAAAATGCAATCATATCGGGATCGAGCTTGATGACTTGATCTATCGTGTCTGAAATTGTTTGAGTCGTTTGCCCCGGGAGTCCATAGATGAGATCAAAGTTAATAGATTCGAAACCACAATCTCTCATTTGACAAACGAGCTTCTCGACAAGTTCAAAACTTTGTTCGCGGTTTATGATCTTTTGCACTTGAGGGTCAAAGTCTTGAATCCCCATTGATATTCTGTTGATAGAATACTTCTTTAAAACTTGAAGATGTTCTTCTTTGCAAGTTCTTGGATCAATTTCAATTGAACCTTTGAAGTCAGTCGTAAAGAATTCACTCAGCTCTCCTAAGAGATTTTCAAAGTCTAAAGGGGAGAGAAAGGTAGGAGTTCCACCACCAAAGTGAATCGATCTAATTTTTAAATCGATTGAAAGTTTTCTTTTATAGAGTGACCATTCATCGAGAATCATTTCAGTGTAAATTGTCGATAATTTTTTATTTTTAGAAATCGTTCTGTTGCAACCACAGTAGTAGCAGAGTTTTTCGCAATAGGGGATGTGAATGTAGAGATCTATCCCCTCATTTTCATCATAGCTTCTTTCAATGTGTGAGAGCCATGTCTGCTCATTAGGAGCTCCATTCCAAAACGGGACGGGTGGATAGCTCGTATAGCGAGGGCCTTTGATATCGTATTTTTTTATCAGATTATTCATGAAAAAAAGTATGCCTATTGAGTGCTCAATTAAACATGACTTAGATCAGTTCTTTTCCTATTTCCTTCCAGATACCACTTTTCCAATCAAAAATTTCGAAGGGATGAAATTGAGATTTATAGTTCATGAATGAGTTTTCTTTGATCCAATAGCCAAGGTAGTAGTATTTGAGTTGTTGCTCTGATGCTAACTCTAATTCTTTTAGAACACCAAATATTCCAAGAGAGCGCTTTTTAAAATCAGGATCGTAGATAAAATAGACACTACTTAATGAGATATGTGAGTAGTCGAGAAAGCCACAGGCAATCAATTTGTCATCGAGCCAATACTCCATCATATTTGATGCTGTTGAAGAAATGAAATGGGTATCAATGAAAAACTCTTTACTAGCATAGGGAGTATCGACAAAACGCTCCTTAGAATGCTTAACATAGAGATCATAGATTTCATCTCTATATTTTAAAGGTCTAATTTTAATAGTGAGATCGCTATTTTTCTTTAAAATTCGACGATGAGATTTTTTTATTTGAAATTGATCAACTAAAACTCTCAAGGGAATGCACTTTCTGCAATTGTCGCACTCTGGTTTGAAATAGAAGAGACCAAATTTTCTCCATCCTTTTTCAAGCAAGAATTCAAACTCTTCTTTTTTAACATCCAAAGCAAAAAAGAATTGCTGTTTTGAGGCCCTATTGTCCAGATAGGGACAGGGCTCTTCTTTTGAAATTTGGGGCTCTTGCAATACTCTCATGGATCTAATTATATCAATTTTGAAAAGAATTAGCTTTTAGACTGAATGCAAAAAAAACTAGGCTGAATTTTCCGCCAATTATTTGGTTATTAAAATATTTTTTTAGAGATATTTGGTCCAATTAAATAGTCTCTTTTTATAATAATTCCAGTTGTTTATCTTACTGACTCTTGAGTTTTGCTCTTTAAGAACAAGAAATCTTTATCTTGAGGGGGTTGATTGTGAAGAATAATTCATTATTCTATAAGCAAGGTAAAAAGATGGCAGCTTTTTATCTCTCCGAAGTATTGAGGAATCAATACTGACTCCGTCACCGAAGGGGAACCGCAAGGTTTCCCTTTTTTTTTGGAGGCGTCATTTGCCACGAAGGCAAATGACGCCGAACAACGCAGTCACGACCACGAAGGGAGTGACAGCGTACGTGTCGCCCCCCCATAAGAATCAAAAAAACAAAAATAGAATCAATCCAACCACCAAAGGCAAATGACGCCGAACAACGCAGTCACGACCACGAAGGAAACCAATCCCCCTCCGTCATCATAAATTTCAAATCCAAAATCAGATTTCACCTAAAATGAAAGAGGCCCTAAAAATAGGGCCTCTTATATCGTCTAAGTATTTTTAAAGCTTACTAGATATTTAACTTTAGTCCTTAGTGATCTCATAGAGTCTTTGAACTTCAAAAGCTAATTCCTTAACTGTTCCATGAATATGGTTTACTTCAATCCAGTTCGCCAGGGCTTCATCAGAATCAACGAATCTTTTTACGGGTCTTACTAGCCCAAGCATATTTGTGAACCACTCAGCCTTTAATTCACTGTTTTCCTCATTAATATTAATAAACTCGTTAACTTTCATATTTTCAGTAAGCTCAAAATCTAGCCCTCTTTTATCTGAGGATGCCCAAGTAAGAAGTGCCCACGTCACAGCATGTGCAGGATTTTCTGCTTTAAATTGGCTACTTATGGTCTGAGCACTAGCCGTCCCTGAAATAATTAAAGATAAAAATATAGTTAATCCTAAAACAATTCTTTTCATTTTCTTATCCTCGATCTTTGGTCAATTATCTAATAGTTTATTTTTAAACCGTGTTTATAACTTCTTTGTTACTAAGTTAAATGTTCATCATGCCATGATTTTAAAGACGATCTTTCGTGATCGAAGTGGATTTTGTTTAAGGTCCCTGTCTTTCTAAACAGAGACTTAATCGAAAGCTAGTGTTTAAAATACTTACATGTCATTCTTTCTTCATCTCTCGATAAAGTAAACCTGCCTTCTTCATCTGCTTGCTCAATAAGTCTACTGCAAGCTAAGTCTTTTTTTGATTCGATTTCCTTTAAAGTCAGTCCTCTAAAGTCTCTATATTGAACATCTCTCTTTTGAAAATAAGAACCAGTTTTTCCTGAAAATGATCCTAAAGAACATTCAAACTTGCATGCAGCATCAAGAAGAAGATTATCATTAATATCTGTCTTGCTTAACTCCGCTGAAGCAAAAGAAATAGTTGTCGATAGAAGTGTAAGTACAATTAGCAAGTTTTTCATATGAGGGCTCCTTGTATTTTTAAGTAATGATTTAAAATCATATTTTGTTAATAAATTTTTCGGTTTTTAGTTCATCATTCAAAAAGCTAGCTTCCTCGAACAATTTTTCTTTTTATATTTTAAGTCTGAGCCTTTTAGCCCAGACTTAGTTCGATTCTCTAGTGCTTGATGCACTTCAGTTGCTCAAATCTCTGATACTTCATATTAAGCTCTGTTAACATTTTTGTTGCTGGATTAAATGAAGCAATAGAAGGCGGATCTTTTTCCTTACAGGCCATTGGTTTATTTAAAAGTATCTCTAGATACATTTCGAGTTCGGCCCTAACTGTTTCTGAAGGTGGATTGATAAGTTGATTTCTAATTGCTTGCTGTTGAGAGGCAATCTCTGCATCAGAGGCCATATTGCTACATTCTGTTTCATTAAATTGATCTTTATAATTCGTAATGCCTTCATCAGTGACGGTAATTACTACTGGATAGTCGGAATCCCCACCACATAAATAATCTTGTGTACTTGATCCATAAGAAAGAGTTGCACCGATCATCATAATTCCAAAAAGTACTTTTTTCATAAAATCCTCCATTCACTTTGTTAATAATTTCTTTGTCTTTATGTTTGAGCGAAAAAGTTGTCATTCTCGCCCAGTTTTAAAATATAATTTTTTAAGTGCTGGCCCTGTTTCGTTAAGCTCCGATCAAAACCTAGCGAATTGTTATCTGTAATAAATTGACTTTCAGGCAGATATTAAACTACTCAAGTATAAGTTCCATAGACTCTCTAGTGTAATTAAAGCTAGAGTCACCAAGGCCATCTTGGATAAAAACAGATAAATTTCCATTCTCTAAGTATTTAACACTACCGCGAATTCCAAGACGTAAACTTTTATAAGAGAACTCTGAATCTGTAATTGTTCCAACCAGTAATGCAGCGTTGTTATTTTCATCTCTAATATAAAGTTCACTTCCAGAACTGATGAGTGAAACAGTGCTGCAATGACGATAAGGAGTTGTTACCCCATGGTTTAAGCAGTCCTCGAGGTCAATATGGTTTCCAGTTCTATTTATGCTAACCTTTCCATGTAATATTCCTGATCTAAGTCCTGATGGATCAAGGCCCTCGACATGACTTTCAAATTTTCCATTCCAAGTCTTAAGTGAATCCGTGGCTAAAGCAGTAAATGGTAACAAAAGTACACAAATAAAAAGTTTCATTTTATCTCCTGTTCGTTTTAGTAATAAATAAAACTCATACTTAATCAGTGGTTTCTTTGTTTTTTGGAAAGTCATTTACAGAAAAAGTATTCACATTTTTTTTCACAAAACAGTAAGTACAACACGGAGTTCATAAAAAAAAGAAATTTAGAGAACTGTGAATTAATTTTATGGGGGTCACTTTAAAAAAATCTGGACAGTCTTTGGAAAGCTTAATGAAAACTCTTTTGCAAAGAGACCATCCCCAGAAATAATTCATCTAAAGTGGAGTAATCAACTTCGCAATCAAGAGCTTTTCCAATTTCTGAAACACATTCGAGAGTAGAGATCCCACCTTCTTTATTCGACTTTCGAATCAGGTAGTCACTCTCACTTTTAGTATCAATTAAGAGCTTAGGAAGAGCGTGCAAAATTTTGTTTGTAAGATAGATTTTATTGGCCTTAGACCAAGTTCCATCAATTAAAATAAAGTGCTTTGTGGGCGATTTTAGAGGCGTTAGAGCGGAAAGATCCATTGTGTCCTTGCCTGGATAAACCAAAAGAGGTTTGTGCTTTAAAAAGGCAAGGAGAGTTTCATTGTGTGAGAAGTCTTCACCGTCTTCGATCAGAAGGTTTGAGATACTCAGTGCGCAAAGCTTTGCGGTATTGAAAGCATGTTTGACTTCAGTTTTATGACGCAGAATAAGAAAATGAATTTTAGTTTCAAATGGTTTAACAAATTCACAAAGGCAGACGCGATCGGGCCTTTCACATTTTGGACATAGAGTACGTTTGTTGCTTTGCATGGGCCAGAGATTATAACGACTTATAAAATTTGACAATAAATTTACAAAGGAATCTTTAGAAAAAATTAATAATTTCGAGTACTTAAAATAGGCAGAAAAGCCCCGTAAATTGACAATCCGTGAGGCTTAGTGGTATTTTAAATTAGTTTGGTTTAGTCGAAAATAAGCAGGTCATTTGTGAGACGAAAACTGGAAGAAGCGACGATGCTTTAGACCGCCAAACCTTATGGCAGAAGGCCATGAAGAGAACAGAAAATAAGGAGGATTTAGTATGAGTTTAAAAGAAAGATTGAGACTAGAGGAAATCGAATCAGAGTCTCTTCTCATGGGAGCAAGACTTCCTAAGAAAGATCCTTCAGTAGAGGAAGCAGCAATCGAGCTAGCCATTCAACCTGAAGAAACAAAGAAAGAAGCCAAAACAATTAATTAATTTCTATCTTAACCCAGACTTTACACAACGTGTGAGTCTGGGATCTCCATCAGCATACCGAATAGAACAGTCATCAAAAATATTCTTAGCATACGATTCACAACTGTTGTTTTGATCAAAGCGATTTGATTTTCTCTTTTCCATGCAAAAGAAAATCATGTTTTGCTCAATTTCAACTTTCTGCGATTTCTTATCAACAAATTGAATAGCAGGCCTTGAGGGCTTTCTTTGCATTTTTCTTTTTGGAATGTAGCTATAGCGCTTCTTAGATTTATTGATATATTGACCGCGCTTCATGGCATTGGCCCTAAGCTTTTTATAGTAATTTAAAACAGCTTGTTTTCTACGCTCTTCGGCACTAAGACGTTTTTGCGGGGTTAATTTGCGATATTTCTTAGGAGTCGTTGTGGCACAGCCAACGATAAAGATTGCGATAAAAGGAATTAAATACTTCATTTAAAAATCTTTGATTTGATTAACTAATTGGGGATCATCAATAAAGGGATTTCTATTTCGCTGGATCTCATAAATTCTCTGGTTACGAATTCTCTCAGCTTCATCAACAGGATCTTCTTTGTGCCACTTTCTTAGAAACTCTTCTTCTACATCAGTGATTGTTGTTTTGTAACGAACAGAAAAGTAAAACAGAGCGCGAGCGACATTTCCACGATGTTCTATAGGTGGTTCGTATCCGCTGATTCTCGTTCCATCGATCGTCCCTTTACGTGAGTCCTTACACTGAGAGTTTACCACAGTTCCATTGGAGATTTCTCCAAAGATTTTATTGGAACGAGTTGAGTTGGCCCTCGACATGACAGGGTAGAGGTGGTGAAGATCGGTCTTTTGGAGATTCTTATCCATTCTTGAATTGAATTTACTCTGTGGCCAGGTGTGTTCACAGTTTATAAATTTGTGATTCGGTATTTGATTTTTCCCAACACCATGTGATGAATTGTAATCATTGTTACAATAAACGTCGCGAACGATTGGACCCTGATTTGTTTGTTCAAGATGTAACTGTCCAAAAAGAATTTGTCGGGCCTCTCTATAACTAAGTGTTTTCAACTGAGAGTAACAACTTTCTTCTAGAGGGCATTGCTCAACAATTTTATCCTCTCCACTGGTTTTCATGTGAACTTTACTAAGAACGTTATAAAGGTGCTCTTTTAGCTCGCCTTTATTGATCGTTTCTTGTTCTGTGACCTTAATTAATTTTTGTGGATAGTAATTGTGTTGATTCAACTTTGCATTGGCACTGAGTAGTGGCAATAACATGAGAGTAAAAGTAAAAAGCCTAGGCCTAGACATGATAATTTTCCTTCCGTGGAATATATTAAAATCGTAACATGAAAATCTTGTTTGGCCAATAAATTCTTCCCTCTTCTTATCTTCCTTTGTCGAAAAACTTTTTGTGCGCTAAAATAAGAGGAAATATCATTTAATGAAAGGAAACTTATATGAATTACAAAAGTCGCATTGCCGGTGTTGGTGGGTATGTTCCTGAAAATGTTTTCAAGAATACTGATCTTGAAAAAATGCTAGATACATCTGATGAATGGATTGTTCAACGCACTGGTATTGAACAACGTCATTGGGTTTCTAAAGAGCAATCGACAAGTGATCTCGCTCTTAAAGCAACAGAAGAGGCACTAGCGGATGCGGGGATTGATAAGTCTGAAATTGATATGATTGTTTTTGCAACACTCAGTCCTGATCACGACTTTCCAGGTGCGGGCTGTTTTTTACAAGCGAAACTTGGACTTAGTAATATTCCAGCTTTTGATATTCGTCAGCAGTGTTCTGGTTTTATTTATGCCATGAGTATGGCCGATCAATATTTAAGATGTGGAACTTATAAAAATATTCTTGTTATTGGAGCTGAGATTCATTCCAAAGGACTTGATAAAACTCCAAATGGAAGAGGTGTTTCTGTTCTTTTTGGAGATGGTGCTGGTGCTGTTATTCTTCAAAGAACAGAGGTAAAAGATCCAAGTAAGGATGGTCATATTCTTGTTAGTCATCTTCACGCAGATGGGAAATATGCTAAAGAGCTTTGGCTTCCTGCTCCAGGAACTGGTTTTCCTGTTGATAGTCGTATCAATGAGCAAATGCTTGCTGAGGGAGCGCACTATGCTTCTATGAATGGTAAAACTGTTTTTGTTCATGCGACAAAGAGAATGGCGGAAACACTTTTGAACTCTTGTAAAGAAGTAGGTGTAGAGCTTTCTGATATTGATCTCTTTCTTTTTCACCAAGCGAACTTACGAATTAATTCTAAGGTTGCTGAGATTCTTGGAATTCCTGAAGAGAAAGTTTTTAATACAATTCAAAAATATGGAAATACTACGGCAGCAACAATTCCTCTTGGAATGAGAGATGCTGTTAAGGCCGGTGCCTTAAAAAGAGGGATGCTTGTTGCATCTGCGGCCTTTGGTTCTGGATTTACTTGGGGATCATCAATCTATCGTTACTAATAAAAAAGGGCATCGTTTGATGCCCCTTTTTTTATATTCTTTCTTCTACATAATCAAAAATATATTGTCTCAATTGTAAAACGTTGTGCTTTGTTAGCTCGTCTGTCATCGATGGGTTACTTGGAATAACATCATAGAGAATATGTTCCATCGAAAATTGAATCGTCTGCATTCCAATGTAGAGAGTCGTAAAGAAGTCGATATCTCCACGTTGGTAATAAGTGATAAGGTCTGCAACATCTGCGTGATTATCGCAGCAAGCACATCCTGGACAGAGTCCTTTTGATTCAATGAAATTCATATGAAGCTCAGCTTGCTCAGCAATGATTTGCTCTCTTTCTTCTTGTTGTGAAGAAAATTTCTCAACAAGAGGAAGTGCGTATTCTGGATTTTGCTGAATGACGGCAAAGAGCTCTTCGTAGAACGTTGCATAGAGTGATGTAAAAATACAATCTTCGGCCATGTAGCGAAATAGCTCTTCTTGTGAGCCAGTTGTTTCCTGTAGTTTTTCATAACTTATAAGGGCGAGATTGAGAGGGAAGTCTGGTTCACCTTCTAGGTCATGAAAATATCGGGCAAGAATAGTCTGCTTGTAGACTTCTTCTTTTCGCTTAACGATCGGATTTGGAATTCTTTTTAAAAGAGACATTGAAACCTTCCTTGTTAAATACCCTCATCGTCATTTTAACAAAGAAAGAAGGGCTAAAGTTGGGCCTAAGGTTTTGGCGGCAAAAAATGCCGCCATTTTGGACAGAAAGGATTATTGCTTAATCACTTCTTCAAATTCTAAACCAGCAACTGACTTAATTGAGTTTAAAAGTTTAAATAGAATGATTCCAACCATTATTGTTGTGGGAACGGCTATAACAGGGAAGCTAAGGGCCGTCATTGTTCCAAGGGACTCATTGAATTCGCTCGTCCCTGGTTCACCAACGAGAACTCGAACCGCGAGAACATAGTTGAGAATGGCCGAGACAAAGAAGGTTCCTGCGAGATAATAGGAAGCCTTGATAAGATTTTTTTCGAATTCATCTTCGTGACCTTTTTCTTTAAAGGCCGAGTCAATTTTTTCAAGATCGAGAATCTGACCCATGAAAGTTCTAACGAGAGGAACTTTTGTAAACTGTGAACCAATAACAGCGAGGCCCATGATGAGTGGAATTCCCGTTTCTTTTGCGATCATCCATTGTCTATTGAGATTGAGAAGTCCAATTCCCCCTGTCATAAGAACACTTATAAGACCAAGGGCAGAGAAGAAGTTCACTTTCTTTTTTTGGATGAAATCATAACCACCGTAGGCAATTGGAAAGGCAAGTGCGACAACTAGACCTAGTTGCTGTCCGAGATGTTCTTCGCCACTAAACTTCGTGAGAATAACTGATGGGATGATGACGTTAATGAGAATATTAACGAGACCATTTTCTTTCTTTTCTTTTTTTACTTCACTCATTGAATTAATTGACCTTTTTATTATTTAAATACTTGTTGTTACAAAAACTTACATTTATTTGCCATATTGATTCTCCTCATAAATCATAATGATTCAAGGAATTTTTATAGATCAAGGAAGATTGTATGAAATTAATGACTCTTGCGCTATCTGCAGCGCTTTCAACAACGGCATTCGCGGCCGATTTTAACGGATACATTGTTAAGCTTAAAGAGGGAAGCTCACTTATGAGTCAGAAATCGATGAGCTTTGATAAGATTGATGAGTATAAAGGTCTCGCAGGTCACTTTGCAGTGGTAAGGCCCTTTGCTGGTCTTGTTGCTTCTAATGCTCTAGAAGAGCTTAGAAACCATCCTGAAGTAGAGTATGTAGAACCAAATTACATTTACTCTATTAACCCTACGACTGTTTCAAATGTTGTTGAATCTGTAAAAGATGCAAGTTTTGATAAGCAATGGGGTCTAAAGAATACTGGGCGTAACTCTGGTGGTTGGTTCTCATCTGGAAAAGAAGGTGAAGATATCAATGCTGAGAAGGCATGGGAAATTACAAAAGGTTCTAGAGAAGTCATCGTTGCTGTTATTGATACAGGAGTTGATCACTCGCACCAAGATCTTAGAACACAAATGTGGACTAACGATAAAGAATTGAATGGTATTGAAGGCGTTGATGATGATGGAAACGGATTCGTTGATGATGTTTATGGATATGACTTTGTAAATAACGATGGTGATCCAATGGATGATAATGCTCACGGAACTCACTGTGCAGGTGTTATTGGAGCTGCTCACGATGGTGAAGGTGTAATGGGTGTTATGGCCAACGTTCGCATAATGGGACTTAAGTTCCTTTCTGCTCGTGGTTCAGGTGAGACGATTGGTGCGATTAAATCAATTGATTATGCTGTTCAGATGGGGGCTCATGTACTAAGTAACTCTTGGGGTGGAGGAGAGAAGTCTCAGGCCTTAAAAGAGTCTATTGAAAGAGCTAATGAAAAGGGAATTATCTTTGTTGCTGCTGCAGGAAATAGTCGCTCTGACAACGATGCTAGACCAACGTATCCAGCAAATTATAAAGTTGATAACGTTATCACTGTAGGTTCACATGCTGGGAAGGGAAAACGTTCAAGTTTTTCTAACTATGGTCAAGAAACAGTTCATGTTTTTGCTCCAGGTTCAAATATTCTTTCAACTGTACCAAATGGTGGTTATAAGAAAATGAGTGGAACATCGATGGCAACTCCATTTGTTGCAGGAATGATGGGACTACTAAGAACAAAAGCTCCAAATATGAGTCCGGCGCAAGCGAGAGACTTAGTTATTAGAACTTCTGTAGATAATGGTTCGCTTCGTGGAATCTCTGAGTCAAACGGAAGAGTGGATGCTTTTAATCTTGTAAAAGATCTTTAAGAAATAACGTCAAAGACGAATAAGAAGGCCATCCCTTAGGATGGCCTTTTTTTATTTTTTTACGTAATAAACTGTATTAACTTGTGGTTTAGTGTCGTGACAAATGTCGTAGAGATATACGCTCTGTGCTTTAACGCTAAGGATGTTGTTAAGAGCTGGAAGAGAGTTCATTGGTGATTTTTGTGAAGAAAATTCTACGATGTAGTTAACTTCTTCAAACTCATCACAGCTTGCACCATTAGAGATGAGGTCTTCTTTTACATAGGCCTTGTACTCCGTATAAAGAGCAACTCCGCGAGTTTCTGTTTTAAGTACTTCTAGTTTTACTTCTTTTTGTATTCCATTAACTTCTACAGCAGCTAGCTTTAGTGCTGGATCAACACCAAGAATTTGAATGTTGAGTGTTGTTACTAGTGAGTATTCTGATTGAGTGTAAAGAGTTGAAGTCGCTTTGAATTCAACGGCAAATGCTTGTGAGCTTAGAGCAACAAGTGCTGCAATTAGTAATTTCATGTGTTTCTCCCATATCTGTATTGTGTTGTGTTGTGTTTGGGAGCTTATAGCTGAAAAGTAAAAAATTTGTAAAGTTAGGACTCTGTTATGTTGGCCTATGTAAGTTTATTTTTTAACTTTAAAAGTTTTTCATTTTGACGCTCTAGGAGATCGTTCACATACTCTTTAAGCGCTCTTTTTAGATAGGGTTCAAAGTCCTTGTCATCGGCACGGGCATCGTTAAAAAGCTCCATATAAATACTGTGAACTTCTTCACTTACTGAAAGCGTAATCGTATTGGGATTGAGCTGATCTTCAAGGGCCTCACGAATCACACCACTTAATTTAAGACCTCTTTTACTGATGGCCTCATGGTAGTCTTCAGGGATAATGACATTACAACGCTTCATTTTCTTTTTCATGGCAAAACCTTTGTTACACACTATCTTTTCGAGAGTGTGTATAAAATCTTTAGAAAAATGCTAAGTCTATGTTTATATGTTGACTGCAACGATATATTTGCACTATTTGAGCCACGCAGATTCCTTGGTAATACACTAATATCAACACTAACTATTTGAAAGTGTGGAGTAGTGTGTATTTTTCGTAAAACAGTACACACTTTATTTTTAAATCCTTCATACTGACATTCAACGAACAACATTACTCAATCCAAGGAGTTTCAATGAATTCATATCACTTAGATGCTGGCGTAACATTTACGGCAAATTGTATTGAAAGTGCACGTGAGAATAATGTCACGATAAGCGAAGTGTTGGATACATTGGCCTTTGGATCACATAAGAAACTTGAAGGGGGCAATTTAAGTTTTAGTTTAAAAGGAATTGAAGTTATCACAACGCAAACGGGGAGGATCGCTCTTGATGTTATAAAGCATGATTGTACTCACTCAAACCTTCTGACAAAGAGTATTTTTGACTTTTCAAGCTATGAACTAGCTATGATGGCCTAGTTCACATTACCGCCTCAGGGAATGAGGCGGTATTTCTTTAAAGCACTCAGCAAATCGATATAACTAATAATGCCTACAACTTTTTTCTCTTGGTCGATAACTGGAAGACAGCTTACTTTTTCTGTTGCGAGCACACAGGCAAGTTCTTCTAGAGAAGATTCCTCGTCTGTTGCAATAAGTAGATCGCTCATAATTTCATTGGCCTTTAGAAAAGAAAAGGTACCACTAGAGTCGAGTTTTAAAAGATCGCGATCAGAAATGAGACCAACCAATTGAGCTGAATCCAAAACGGGGATGTGGCGTATTTCCTTTTCACGCATAAGCTTTTTTACTTCGGGAAGAGGGGTTTCTTTTTGCACACAGTGAGCAGGAGTGCTCATGAGATTAATTGCATAGAGATTGAAGTTATCACTTTTTCGACGCTCTTTTTTCTCTTGGCCATGTGCGAGAGTTTTCTCTAATCGAGAACTGGGATCTAGGGCATCTAAATAACTAAATTTATGCTTTGATAATTGATTCTTTATAAGTAAATAAAACATAGTTTCATTATGAAGATCATTTTAAAAAGAGTCCACAAGAAAGCTTCTCTGTGCTAGTGTGCCCTCATATGAACGTCTTAAATAAAATCAAAAAACTCTTGAAGCGACCTGAAAAAGTAAGTGCCGATCAGGTGACTCCCTATCTTCTGATTGGCGAAGAAAAGGGCCTTAATAAATTGGTCGAACGTTTTTACTTTTATATGGACACATTAGATGAGGCAAAGAGGTGTCGTGATCTTCACGGTCAAAGCCTTGAAGGGGCAAAGATGAAACTTAAGATGTTTCTTTCTGGCTGGTTCGGAGGTCCTCAACTTTTTATGGAAAAGTATGGCCATCCAAGAATGAGAATGCGTCATATGCCATTTAAAATAACAACGATTGAGCGCGATGAGTGGCTTTTGTGTATGAGAAAGGCCATGGATGATTTAAAACTCAATGAAGAGTTTGATGGCTACCTGTGGGAGTCATTCAAGCGCTTTGCTGAGCACATGAGAAATCACTGAACATCAAAGTATGAAAGTGAGTACTCTTTAGTAAAAGACTTACTATACTTGAGTTCAATTCTTTTAATCGTCCCATCATTTTTGAATTGTTCAATCTTTAAATCAATATAACTAAGAAGCTCTTGGATATTCCATGGAGACTTCTTTGAAACGGCTATGTACATACCCGTTGATATGACGGGGTTTTCAAGAATATCAATTTTAGAGATGACATCAATTTCATTGGCCGTCACTATTCCAGCATTCTTTCCTGCGACAAAGTATTCGGCACGATCTTTAAGAAGAAACTCAAAACACTGTGCTGTTTTTGTAAGGTAGCTAATATTGAGTTTTGACTTGGCGAAATTATCAAATTCATGACCAAAGCTATCATTAATAATCATGACACCTTTTCTTTCAACTAAGTCTGTATAACTTTTGAAAGGGAACTTTGAGCCCTTTTTTACAAAGATAACAGAGTCATCCATGAGAAATGGTTCTTTAGTAAAGGCGTAGATTTTCTTTCTCTCCGGAGAGATATAAGGAGGAAGAAGAAGGTCAACTCGTCCGTTTTTTACTTCCTCTTGAGCGCGGCCCCAAGAAGAGACGTGTTTCATTTTCACTTGTACTTTAATAGGGTCGAGGATGAGCTTTAAAAGCTCTACTGAAACCCCTTGAGTTTTTTCTGACTTCTTGTTGTACCAAATCACTGGTGGGTAATCTGGGTGACCAGTAACGTTGATGACTCTTTGATTTGGTAGCTCTCTTTGTATCAACTCTTCCTCGAGCATATTAAGCTCTGTCTTCTCTGGCTGAGCGAGAGTTCTTTGAAGGTTAAAAAATGGTGAGAGTAAAAATAAAATTAAGATTGTCTTCATGAAGTATATGATAGCAACCTTTTAATTCATTGACCTTCTATTGGTCGTTTATTAAGGATAAATTTAGATTTCATGACATAGATTAGAAGTAACGGAATAATTACAAGAATTCTTGTTGTGACTCATTAGTCATTCTGTGGGGTTATTGTAAAATTATAGACGATTTCACCATCTAAAAGTGGCACTTTGATAGAATCAACTAATTCAATGAGCTCTTGTTTGCTAAGCCCTGCAATCTGGTAAGTACTTAAATTTTCGAAATGCTCTTTTGCTCTTTTAAGATGACCAAGGGTCGGGGAATCATGGCCTAGGCGCCACTTCACACCCGCTGCGGCCAATTTTATCAGCCCTAAAAAGAGATGGGCGAGATCACCCTTGCGCTCGTGAGCATTCCAAAGGGCCTCGAGATAGACATGAGATTCCCAGTAATAGCCGTGATTAAAGAGATCGAGGGCATAGAGAAAAAATTCACTTTCATAAGGTCTTGATGAGTCCATGGGGCTAGCGACGGGTTCTGCTTCACCAAAACTATGACCACCTTCTTTGAGAGGGTGTGGGTTTTTCTTTGGAGTAAAGCGGTAGCTTGGAAATGGTCGTTCTGGGCAAAGTCTAGGTATTGTCATGAATTGATTTTAATGAAAAAAAAGGGAGGAAACAACCTCCCATTCCCTCTCACTACAAACAGAATGGATCGATATCTTTTGGCGATTCAAAATGCTTGCTATCGTGATTAAATACGAATGAACTCGACCACTCCAGACAGGAGATTGGTTGCGCGAATCGGAGATCGTCTGGAGTTGTCGATTCAGGTATATCAGAAGTTTTATAGAGACAAGTTTTAAACTGTAGGCTTACGTTTGAAGCTCCTAAAACATCGTCGTAAGAACCCATTGAAGGCATGTCACGAACGTAGAGAACTGGGTTTGTAGGCCTTTTATTTAAAAAGTAGTGCTCAGTTTCTTTTTCTGTAGAATACTTTTTAGAGTTCCATCTATGGGCCCCATGTCTATCTTCAGAAGTATAGTTGTTGTACATGGCATCGACATCTACAGAGTCGATGACCCATTCAGGGTGATGAAAGACTTGCATGTTTCCAAAAAACTCACGAACTATACCACGCCATTTTTTAACGGTTCCATCTTCATTTTTCATCGATCTGAAGGCACAACCTTTAATAAATTGAACGACACCATAGTCCGTAAGATTTGAAACTTTATCTGTTTCAAAAAAGGCATGGGCCTGACTTCCATAGTAACGATCTGCACCTAGTGTTGTGATGTAGTCGTTAGATTTGAGTGTAAAGCTTTTCAGTGAACAAGTGTCAGATTCCTCACAATTTTCATTTACAAACTTTTGCACAGTCTTATTTTTAAATTCGACTTTTGCATGTACACCCATTGAAAGTACGGCCAATGCCCAGATAAAGTTTTTCAAGTTCTTCTCCCCTAAATTTGTAGAGAGGTTTTAGCACTATCTGTGAACGGGAGTTAGGAGTTTGGGCCGACAATTTCTTACATCATGAAAGTCTTACATGTTTGTCGTTATTTTAGGTGTTTACGTCAGATGTATTGAGGGGGGAGGAGGAAAAGAAGAGGCTTCTGACATCAAAAGCCCCTATTGAGTTCTCTATTTCTCTTCGTACCAGTCAAATTCATAGTTGATGCTTCCCTCGTCGAGAAGAACTTTATGAATCATTTTTGACCAAGTCTTATTACCTGGATTCCACTGAAAACGAGCACGTGATACGCGATTTTTAATCTTATTAAAGGTCTCAACTTGTTCTTTATCTTTCCAATTAGGTGCCTTTAATTTTGCAACGATTCTAACCTTGCTTGAGCTTGCAAGCGTTGCCATACGCTCAAAATCGTAGTGTGAAGCAATCTTAAGCATAGAGAGAACATCAGTGACGGCCCTATGTGGGAATGGGTTAATAAAGCCGTGAGCGTGCTCAAGTGCGGCCATATTCTTTTGATGAATCTTTTTAGGGTATTCAATATCAAAGACTGTATCAATCCAAACTTTCTGTGGAAAGGCCACGTCAAAGCGCTTAAAAAGAGCTTCTAACATTGGTTTGTCATACTTCTCGCCATTGTGGGCCATGAGGAAATCGGCCTTTTTCATAATGATGGCCAGGCGATTTAGCGCCATTTGAATCTCTTCGCCCTTAAGACCCCATTCTTCTAAAAGCTGATCGTCAATTCCTGTGAGATCGATGATTTCTTCAGTCATTGGCAGACGGTCTTTTTCATCGATTAGCTCAGAATAGACTTTGATGGGTTGATTAATTCTTGTATCCCAAAGAACGGCACCAATTTCTGTAACGCGATCTTTGTCTAGATTCACACCATTTTCAACGAGATTCTCACTCATTCCTTCGAGGTCTATACCAAGAATTAACATAAATATCCTTTCGTTATTTTGTATTAGTTTTAGAGCTTCTCTTTATACCAATTAAGGCAAAAATGCGCAATGAAGGGACAATACATCTTATTTTTTCTATGTTATTTTTAATCACTCACAATAAAATGACATCCCTTTGACAATCAATTGTTGTTGAGAGGGGATGATCTTCCATAGGTGACATGGATTAAAGGGATTTCTTTTGAGATTGTATTTGGTTTTAATATTAACAGCTGTGACAATGGCCTTCGCGACAGGTTATTTTGCTCTTTTTCTACAAGGCTCTTACACGCCAACGCTACAAGATATTGTCGAGATTAATGAGTTGAAATTAGACTTTCAAAAGAAGGTCACTCCTCGTGCCATAATCAACTTCAATTCAATTTATTACTCACGCCACCAAATTCGACTCATAGATCCTCTCTATACGACACCTGCTGAAAGCGTAAATAAGACGATCAATTACTATTCGAGTGAAGATTGTTATCAGGACTTTGAAGTTCTTGTTAACGAGCCTGGTTTTGAAAAGGTTTGGTTATGGGAAGAGTATCGTTGCGGTAAGCGCTCTCATATACCAGAGTCATTTTTTCAAATAGCTCCTTTTATTCACCCAAGTGGACAAAGTTACGCCTATCTTGCTTTTCGTTTAAATAAAGAGAGAAATAGAACGCGCACTTGGGTGCGATCACATCTTCGCTTTTTTCATATTACTGAGCTTTCTGTTCTCCACGAAGAAGTGGGAAGTCTCGGGGGCATTTATGATCTTCTCGTTAAGTTGGATTATGATTCTATGGTTTCCCTTTCGCGTGGAGAGGGGACAATTCTTACAAAGAACTATCTGCTAGCGAGAATCAAATACCCTGGGCTTGTGCCTATTCTTGAGTATCGTTTTTACGATCGAGAGGACCTCGATAGCTTTGTTAAAGATTCTCCCTTTATGGTGCAAAATTATAAGCAGGGAAGACCTTGTTTCTATCGTGATGGAGAGTTGTGTTGGGATTACAACGTTAAGCATATTTTTAAACTTGCTAACTTTTCTACAGTCACTTTCTTTGTGGGACTCATTGTTATTTGTGTTCTTGTGGTTCGTCTTCTTCTTGTTAAAATTAAAAACCAAAGACAAGAAGAGGAGAGAAAGAAGTTGGCCTTGCAGGTTTTAACTCATGAATTTAGAACGCCTATTACATCACTCTTACTTTCTATTGAAGAGATGAATAAGCACTTTGATAAACTTGATGATCAAATGCAAGAAGTGTTTCTACGCATGTCAAGTGAGATCTATCGATTGCAGCGTCTAACGGAAAAGAGTCGCAATTATTTAAAGTTTCAGGAGAGTTCAAAGCTTATCCATTTGAATGAAGAGAAGTATCCTTCGATTGCTGGAATGCTCGATGAGATTGTTTTTACTTTTGAAGATGAGAAAGGCGATGACTTTCGCTATGAGTTCTTGGGCGCTGATAGGGCCATCCATGTAGATCTATATTGGCTACTTATTGTTTTAAAGAACTTAATTGAAAATAGTTTCAATCATGGTCAGGTACCTGTTCTTTTCCAAGTTGAAGTGAAAGAAAAGAGTGTAAGTTTCACTGTTCAAGACCAAGGCTCGTGTCAATTTGAATCGCTTGAAGAGTTAACGAGTGAGTTTGTAAAAGGGAATAAAAGCTCTGGATCAGGGCTTGGAATGAATATTGTCTCAAAAGTCGTTAAAGAGATGGATGGGAAATTAATTTTTTGTAAAAATCCGACAACGTTTAAAGTTGTTTTGAATCGATAAGATTAGGAGTATCAAATGGCCAAAGTTCTGATGGTTGAAGATGACCAAAACTTAGGAACTTCACTCGAGAGTTACTTAAAGGGTGAAGGAATGGACGTTCTCTGGAGCACTTCTCTTGAACAAGCGAGAGAGAAGATGAATGGCGATATTGAACTTGTCGTTTTGGACTGGATGTTACCAGATGGTCAAGGGATCGATTTCTTAAAAGAGCTAAGAGGTGAGGGAAATACTGTTCCTGTTATTATGCTTACGGCCAGGGCCGATCTCATCGATAAAGTTATTGGACTAGAAACAGGCGCCAATGATTATATGACTAAACCTTTTGAACCGCGAGAATTAATTGCAAGAATGCGTGTTCAATTAAGAAATCCTGCTCCTCATTCGGATATTGCACCTTCAAGTAAAATTATCCGAGGTACACTAGAGATTGATATTGATACTAGAGAAGTCAGTTTTGAAGGAAACAAAGTTGAATTAACAAAGATGGAATTCGACTTTTTAAAACTTCTAGCAGAAACACCTAATAGGGCCTTTTCGCGCGATGAAATCCTCAATAAGGTTTGGGGTTATGAGAATTATCCATCAACGAGAACTGTTGATACACATGTACTACAATTGCGCCAAAAGCTTGCAGACGAGCTTATTGAGACCGTTCGCGGGATCGGATACCGATTTAAATTCTCGAATTGACAATTATTTTTCATTGAATTGACATAGAAGTCCTCTCTCATTGGCATAATCGTTAAAGAGCAAAGGGAGGACACTATGTCTAAAAGTAAAATGTGGATCATGACAATGGCGCTTTTACTGGTCTCATGTAAAGAAAGTGATGACAGTTTAAAGCAGCGCATTTCAAAAATTTTAAAAGAAGATCCAGAAGTTATCACAAAAATCATGGAAGAAAATCCAACTCAATTTGTTGAAACCTTCCAGCGTATGGTTCAAAAAGCGCGCAAAGATATAGCAGCTAAAGAGCAGCAAGAGCGTGAGAAACAATTTCTTCAGTCTTTTGAAAACCCTCTAAAACCTAGTATTAGAAAAGATGAAACATTTCGTGGAGATAAGAATGCTCCGATTACGATTGTTGAATATACCGATTTTCAATGCCCATTTTGTTCTAGGAGTATGGCCACGATTAGTGAGTTGATGAAGCGCTATAAAGGTCAAATTCGACTCGTTTATAAGCATCTTCCACTGAGCTTTCACCCTCAGGCGATGATTGCTGCTAAATACTATGAAGCTATTCGTATTCAAGATGAAAGTAAGGCCTTTGCTTTTCATGATGAAGTTTTCAACAATCAGGCCAAGCTTAAAAATGGCGAGAAGTATCTTTCAAAAGTCGCAAAAAAACTTGGGGTTAATATGAAAAACCTTAAGAAGAATCTAGATTCCGAGCGAGTGAATAAGAGAATTGAACAAGATATGGAAGAGGCCAAGAAATTCAATATTCAAGGTACTCCAGGCTTTGTCGTAAATGGTATTCCTGTTCGCGGAGCTTATCCAATAGATCATTTCGAGCGTGTGATTAATGAATTAAAAAATAGAAACAAACTAGCACTCTAGCTTGCTGAGTGCTCAGTCCCTCTCTCATGGGCCTTCGAGTATCCCTTGTCACCACAAATACAACTCGAAGGCCCTTTTTTATCTTAAGATTTGTCTAGAAAAATACTCGTGAAATTTAAAAGTGCTCATGCTAGATTTTAACTATGAAGAATTTTAAAATCTATCTGGCAAAGCTACCAACTCGCTATCCAAAAACACATCTTGCTATCGGTCTTTTTTTGATCTTAATGCTTAGTCCATTTCTCTTTCAAATAGAATTTGATTTTGGAGCGAAAGTTTGGTTTCGCCAATCAGACCCTTATATTGTTTCTCTCAATGAATTTGAAAAGAATTTTGGTAATGACGAGAGTTTAGTTGTTGCTCTGCAAACTGAGAGTAATATTTTTAATCCAAAGACTCTTCAATTATTAAATGATGTCACTGAAAAGATGTGGGAGATTCCAAGTGTTATTCGAGTTGAGTCTTTAACAAACTACCATTGGACTCAGGCCGAGGGCGATGACATTATGACAGAACCCTTCATCCCTTTGGACACTCTTGATGATCGTGAGATTCTACTTTCAAGAGAAAAGCAGGCCCGAGATCATGATGTTATTTCTCGCATGTATGTTTCAAAAGATTTTAAAAGTGCCATTGTCTATGGAAGGCTAGCCTATGTCCCTGGAGAGGAGACTGATTTTAATAAAGTTTATGAAGGAGCTCTCAAGGCACTAAAAGAATTTGAAAATAACGAAGGGGTGAAAATTCACTTACTAGGACAGCCCTCTGTAAGTCATCACTTTCAGGCCCTCTCATTTGGCGATATTCAGCAAATGGTTCCCATACTTCTTCTTCTTATTCTCTTTTATCTCTTATTTTGTTTTAGAAGTTTTAATGGAATTTTTATTCCCTTTTGTATTATTGGTGCAAGTCTTTCTTTCACTGGAGGGCTTATCGGTCTGCTTGGACTGAAAGTCAATACACTCACTTTCATTCTTCCAAGTGTTTTGATTGCAATTTCTATTGCTGATTCTGTCCACATCTTGGCATCGTTCTATAAGAATAGGACAGAGGGCATGGAATTAGAAGAAGCCTGTACGATGTCGCTCGTAAAAAATATTTGGCCTATCACTCTTACAAGTCTTTCCACGGCCATCGGTTTTTTTAGTCTTATGAATTCTGAAATCGTTCCTGTTAAAGATGTTGGGCTACTTGCGGGGATTGGGACAATTTGTGCTCTCTTTTTTAGCTATTTCTATGCTGTACCGATTTTGTATTTAACAAAGGACTCAGCGCGTGAGAGCGTTCTTGATAAGAACCTTTTGAGTAAAGACAAAATTGCTCGTTATTTACGTTTTATCTACAAAATTCGTTATCTTGTTATTGGACTGTCTTATCTAATTACTTGTGGTGCTTTTTACTTGGCCTTACAAAATGAAGTAAATTCTAATCCCTATGATTATTTTCGAGATGATGATCCTATAACTCATAGCAATCAATTCGTTCTATCCAATTTTGGAGGTTCAGGTGGTCCTGAATTAATTTTTGATTCCTCTTCTTTGGAGGGAGTGAAAGAACCTGAGTTTTTAAAGAAGATTGAAGCTTTTCAACAGTGGGTTGAATCTGAAAATTATGTCAATAAAGCTGTGAGTGTCGTTGATATCTTAAAAGAAGTGAACCAATCCTTGAATGGAGGAGAGGAGGCACATTATAAAATTAGTGATCAAAAAGATGTGATCGCACAGGAGCTTTTTCTCTATACCATGTCTCTTCCTCAAGGAATGGATATTAATAATAGAATCGATTTGAAAAATAGACTTCTTCGCATGAGTCTCATTTGGGATCTTCAGTCTTCAAAAGAAAGCTTAGAAAAAGTTGAGGTGATTGAGAAAAAGGCCAAGGAAATGGATATGAAGATGGAAGTGACAGGTAAACCTGTGCTCTTTCATCGAATGAATAGTTATGTGGTTGATACTTTTTTTAAGAGTATGGGAATGGCGCTCTTGTTTATCACTGTACTTTTAATGATTATCTTTCGATCTTTTTCAACGGGACTTCTCTCCCTCATTCCAAACTTTGTTCCTATCATTATTGGAGGAGGTCTTTTAACAATCCTTAATAAGCCAATTGATGTTGGATGCGCTTTAGTGGCGAGTGTCACCCTTGGTATTGCAGTAGATGATACGATTCATTTTCTCTCGCACTATAAAGATTTAAAAAGTCGCGGGATGGATTGTTTTAGTGCTCTTGTGAATGTTTTCTATACAACAGGCTTTGCTCTCATTGTAACGACTGTCATTCTCGTGTCGGGCTTTGGTATTTTTATGTTTGCCCACTTAGTTCCCAATATTAATTTTGGTATTCTGTGCGCATTAGTGCTAACAATAGCGCTAGTTTGCGATCTCGTCGTCCTACCAGCGCTAATATTAGCTTTTACAAAAGAGAAGGATAAAATTAGTGCGCCATGATGAGCGCACTATTGAGCTTAATATACTCTTTGGTTGAAAGATCTTTGAACCTCATTCCAATACCCGCGGGATAAGTACCTTTAGCAAGAGACTTCCTTACAACTGTGGCATCGGAAATAATATGGGCGTGCTCGTCTATATCAACTTCTATATGGAGGTCTTCGCCAGTTGTAAGAACAGGTACATGCTCTTCTTTGAAGTGAGCATCATATTTTAGAAAGAGCCCTGTCGTTGATATGTCATAAGTCTCTCCAAGAAGAATCTTTTCTTCGCCTTTAATGAGAAAAACTTTTGAGTGTATTGGGTATCTCTTTGGAATAAGCCACCAACGCATATGTTGATTTCTTATGAGGTTACTCTCTTTTGCTAAAAAGAGTGAGCCCTGAATTGCTAAAAAAATAATTGTTGAAAAGAAAATCGTCTCTGCCGAAAAATCCATTCCATATCTTGCGATAATGAGATTGTTAATAAAGACAGAAACCATTGTAAGAGGAATCAAGAAGCGCAAAGATTTATGAGCGTGGTAAAAGGCCACAGAACTCATTGCACAAGTAATCATAACAATCCAATTTGTGAATGTAATCTTATCCAAGATATAATTAAACTCATTAGGACCATGTTTAAAGATAAGGGCAATCTGTAATGGGATTGCAATGGCCACAATAAAGTTAAAAAGACTTAATCCATTATAAATAAGTGGTCTCTCTCTCATAAATACCTCTCACCATTTGAAAAATGGTAGCAGTAGCTTTTTACCATTTTTACATATTTTCTTGCTTCATTAAGTTGGTTGGATTGGAGCCATGAATCTCCAAGTTTTTCTATTTCTCTTCGTACACGGTAGGGGCCAGAGTTGTAACTTGCCAATACTAAATCTGTTAATCCAAAGCGTGCGATATGCTCAGGGTATCGATCCCAATAAGATTCGATGTAGCGGATATAACTGATTCCACCGAGAATGGAGTATCTCTTATTAAGTCGCCATTCATTATTCTCATTAACTTTACCTAATTTAATTAAGGTTTTAATCGTTGCGACACTGTAGTTGTCTAAGTCTGGATATTCTGGCCAATTTTTATATTGATCCAGAACATGAGACTCTGCTAATTCTGTGATTTGTGTAAGGCCAATGGCCTTGGCCCAGCTGACGGCCTTTGTATTAAAGCCTGATTCCTTAGCAATAAGTCCAGCCATTAAAGAGGGATTGAGCTCTTTTTGTTTTCCATAATTTTGCAGAGAAGAGATGAAACTCTTTTTTACATTGAATGGGTAAGTATCGACAATGGGATTTAATTTATCGAGACGACACGTCGGTCTTGGATATTCTTTTTCTAAAATAAAGTCTTTTCCAATGAAGCGAACCGAAACGTCGTGTCCTTTATGGGCCGGAAGCTTGATTCTTGGAATCGTCACAAGATATTGCTTTCCATCAGCAGAGATTTCGACTTGAGACTTCTTTACGACATCACTCGTTACATTGAGATTATTATAGAATATTTGAAATTTAGACTCTTCTGTTAGCTGCACAGGAGAAGTGATTTTTATCTGAACACTTCCTTTGTCGTGATAATTCATATGACTTGGATAGAACTCAATTTTTGCAACTCTCTCACTAGAAAGATCGCGAAGTGCCTCTGTTTTATCATGAGCAAAATACTCAACATTTTTTGCCGTAAACGGATTGTGCGCACCAAATGGACTCATCGGTCCAGCACAGGAGATAAGTGTTGGTGTGATCGCCAAATAGGGCAGTAGCATCTTCGTGATTGTACATCTTTTGTCTTTCATAGGAGCAAAGTTTCATGAGTTCTAGTTCCAAGGGCGCTGACGTTCAATATGGATCTAGAAGGGTTAGTTCTATTGTTAGAGATTTTTACCATCAGACGAAGTAAGCTTTTTCAAAAATGCATAAGAACCTGAATTATGGTAAGATTAAAATAATTGAATTTAAGTTTTAACCTCTTAAATCAACAAGGATTGCCAGTTTTTCTTGTTATTTATAGGCCAAGTGTCTAGAAAAAGGAGTTTTCTTGTTACGCCCTCTTAAAGTCGATTTTCAACAGTTTATGGAAAAGGCCAGTGAGATTCTCATTGGAAAGAATGATGAACTCGAATTGAGCCTTATCGCGGCCCTCTGTCGCGGTCATCTTTTGATTGAAGATATTCCTGGAGTTGGAAAGACCACACTGGTCCAGCTTGTTTCAAAGTTATTAGGCCTTAACTTCTCGCGTATTCAATTTACCAACGATCTATTGCCCTCTGATATTTTAGGTTTCAATTTATATGATAAGAACAAAGGTGAGTTTGTTTTTAAAAAAGGACCTATTTTTGGAGAGCTTGTTCTTGCCGATGAATTAAATAGGGCCTCTCCTAAAACGCAGAGTGCTCTTTTACAAGTTATGGAAGAACATCACATTAGCATCGATGGGGAAGACTTTAAAATGGATGGACCTTTTTTAGTTTTTGCAACTCAGAACCCTTTCCAACAAATTGGGACATCACCACTACCAGAGTCTCAACTTGATCGCTTCTTCATGGGGATAAGTCTGGGGCTTCCAGATCGAAAAGCAGAAAAAGAAATTTTAAAATCAACTCATGTAAAAGAGAGACTTCAAAATGTCCTACCTGTCATGATGAAAGACCAGCTTATTTTTCATCAAAATGAAGTTCTTAAAGTCCATGTAAAAGAAGAACTCTATGATTACGTTCTAAATCTCATGGATTACGGGAGAAATCATTTAGAAGAAAGTTTTGCGCTTTCAACAAGGGCGGCCAAAGATCTTATTCTCGCCGCAAAGGCACGCGCCTATCTCTATGATCGTGACTATGTTATTTTAGAAGATATTCAAGGGCTTTGTCCTTACGTTTTAGGTCATCGAGTTGGTTTTGAAAGAGGACTTGTCTATGGAATCAATATTGTAAAAGAGATGGTTCTTAAAGTAAGACCTTGATGAGAGCACTTAAAGAAAAATATTCTTTTTATCGAAAACTCTTTTTTAAATCTTTTGTTAAAGATAGGCGGATATATATATTTCCAACAAAGATTGGTCTCTATTACTGTGGAGGAATTTTTATCTGCTTTCTTCTGGCCATGACCTACGGAAACTCGCTGGCCTATACCGTTTCTTTTCTCTTTTTTTCATTTCTTATCTGTGTATGTTTTTCAACAAATTTTTCATTAAAAGATATTGATGTTGATTTTTCTGATGAGCAAGTTTTAATTTGTGGATATCAGGATAGTGGCAAATTGATTCTCGCTAATCATGCTAAAGAGAATCGTTATTCCCTCGAATTTGATATAAAAGATCTTCAAGTTGAATCATTAGAGTTATTAGAAGCTGATTCCTTAAAAAAAGTAGAATTCAGACCAAGATTGTGGCAGAGAAAGGTTTTAAAAATTGATCGAATTAAAGTCTATACTGATTTTCCATTCTCTCTCTTTAGGGCCTGGTTTTACGTTCGTTTAGCTAATCGAATTTATGTATTAAATGAGCCTGTAAAAGACGATCAATTTGATCTTATCGAAAAAGAATCCCTCAAAGGTAAGTACAAACAAGGAGGAGATCAATTCTCCCATCTAAGAGAGTATCAAGGAGATAATCTGTCAAGTCGACTTGATTGGAAGCGCTATTCATATAATGAAAAGCTCTATATAAAAGAGTTTTCAAAGAACCTCGCTCCCAAAAAAGATCTTCAGCTTGATTTACTTTCTGGAAATATAGAAGAAAAGCTCCAAAAACTAACTTATCAAATTATTGAGATGACCAAAGTCGATCAAGATTTCAGTGTCTCATTTGGAAGGAGAACTTTAGGCCCAGGTAAGGGAGAAGAGTTTAAAAAAAGATGTCTCATTGAGATTGCTCGCTATAGAGGGGATGTATGAAAAAAGAATACTTGTACTCCCTTTTTTTTAGTCTCTTTGTTTATTTGCCTTTTTGCACGCGAGCTCCACTGGTCATCAATTTATGTCTTTTAGCTCTTTTAATTCTCTCTTTCGTTAGTCAGAAATATTACAAGATTCACTCTTATATTGTTCACATTCTTCTTGTAGTAAGTGTTGGGGTTTATTGGCTTGAATATGGAACTCTTAGAAGTATTGAAGGAGGGGTGTTTCTCTTAAGCTTATTAACTCTCGTAAAGACTTTTGAGATTGAATCTCGAAGAGACTATTTTCTTTTTCTTCTTATTGTGATCTTGCAACTTGTAGGTCACATGCTAAATACTGAGAGCATCTCTCTTGTTCTTTATTGCTTAGCTCTTCTTTCATTGATGTTTGCTTCAATGGTTAAAGTTCGTTTTGAGAGAGAACACTCATTCAACACATTTGGACTATTGAAAAAGTATCTTGTGTTTTCAATTCCTCTAACATTGCTCTTCTTTTTTCTTTTTCCACGACTACAAATGAATAGCTTCTTTATTGGGAAGCTGAATAATCAGGGAAAGAGTGGATTTTCAAAAGAGTTGAATCCTGGTGATATTTCCAAATTAGCTCTTAGTGACGAGACGGTATTTCGTGCTCGAATCGATGAGACAAGTGAGATCGAGGGGCTCTATTGGCGTGGAACAATTTATCATGAAAATGAAGGGTTAAAATGGAAGCAAGGAAAAATTGCTAGAGATGAATTCAAGCGGGGCACTAATGAGTCTAAGTACCGAGTTAGCTTTGATAATTATGACAATGGTCACGTCTTCACATTAGAGGATACCTATCGCATTAAGAGTCTCTCCGCGGCCAGAGAGTTTCGTGGATCAGGCAAAAACTTTCTTCTCTTTTCTTATCGTGATGAAAAATTGCGCTTTACTGGCCATCGATCCAAGGGCCTTCTTTATTATCCGGCCAAGGAAAATCTTGATAAGTATCTTCAAATCCCTAGTGGAAGTGAACGTTTCAAAAGCTTTATTAGAGAGACCTTCTCAAAGCTTGATGGAAGGAATAAAAAAGTAAAGGCCGTTTTATCTTATCTTGCTAAAAACAATTACGAGTATTCTCTTGAGCCTGGTGATTTGAAAGGAGATAAGTTGGAGGATTTTTTCTTTAATACAAAGAAGGGATTCTGTGAACATTATGCGGCTAGTGTTGCTTATGCATTTCGAGTCTTGGGGATACCTTCACGTATCGTTGGCGGTTATCAGGGAGGACGCTATAATTCGATGGGAGAGTATATCATCGTTACAAGTCGCGATGCTCACGCGTGGGTTGAGTTCCTTTCAAAAGATGGTCATTGGAAAAGAGTCGATCCCGTTCAATATATTGCACCAGAAAGAATCACTATGGGTGCAAATTTCTTTTATCAAAGAAGTTCTGAGAATCTAAGCACTGGCAGTTCTCGTGATACACTTTTGAATGAATTGCGTTTATTTGTTGATCTCGTTTATTTTAATTTAAATACTTACTTTCTTAACTACGACAAAGAGAACCAAATGGAGCTTCTGACAAAGATCTTTGGCAAGAAACCCTCAAAGTTTGTTCTCTTCTCTTTCATGTTTAGTTTTTTTATCGTTTCGCTCCTCGTCCTTTATCTTGTTTATGTTCTTAACTGGAGAAAAGCTCCTTATCAGAGAGTCTTTGAAAAAGTGATGAGAAAGATTGAAAGGGATAGTGGAGTTACTAAAAGCACAAACCTTGGCCATGAATTATATATGAAAGAGATATCAAAAAATTCTAAGCGTTTAGAAATAGAGTATTTGATAGTAAGAAGGTATAATTACCTTAAATATGCAAAGGGCCCAAAAAGAGATGATTTTGTCTCTTTTATCGAGCTTTGTAAAAAATATTTATCGAATGAAAAATAGGAGTACACCATGTCTGAACGTCAACCAAAAGGTGAATTATGTGTTCGAACTCTGGCCATGCCAGGTGATACAAACCCTAATGGAGATATCTTTGGTGGTTGGGTATTATCACAAATGGATATTGCCGGCGGTATTTACTCGGGTAAGCGCTGCCAGGGGAGAACGGTTACTGTTGCCGTAGATTCAATGACATTTCATAGACCTGTCTTAGTTGGTGATGTCGTTTGTGGATATTGCGAAACAGTAAAAGAGGGAAATACTTCTTTGGCCGTTAAGATTGAAGCCTGGGTTATTCGCCGCAATGAAACAGAGAGAACAATTGTAACGGAGGGGGTTTTTACTTACGTTGCTGTTGATGAAAATAGAAAACCACGTTCAATCGATTCAAGTGAGAATGATTAATGTCCCATCTCAATGTCAATAATCTTACGAAGTCCTATGGTCAATTAAAAGCGCTCAAAGATGTTAGCTTCCAACTTAATAAGGGTGAAATTACAGCTTTGATTGGACCTAATGGTGCCGGGAAAAGTACTTTTGTTAAGTGCCTTATGGGGCTTGTTTTTCAAGATCAAGGGGAAATCCTTTTGGAAGGAGTTAGTTCCAAAGACCATTTCATGAGAAAGGGGATTGCCTATCTTCCTGAGAAGTTTAATTTCTATGACTTTTATACTGTAGAAAGTACGCTTCAGTTTTTTAGTGAACTTAGGTCTGAGATAATGATGAGTGCTGATTTAGATCGCGCTCTTGATAAACTTGGAATCCTTGATCTTAAGCATAGAAAAATGAAAGAACTTTCTAAGGGACAAATGCAACGAGTTGCTCTTGCCTCAATGATTGCTTCTAAAAAAAGCTTTTATATTTTTGATGAGCCCTTTTCTGGCCTAGACCCAATAGGTATTAGGGAAGTAAAGGATCTTTTTGTTGAACTAAAAGGGCAGGGAGCAACTGTTCTAATTAACACCCATATCCTTTCTGAAATGGAGAAGGTTTGCGATAGAGTTCTTCTTATCAATAAAGGGGAGCTTCTCTTTGACGGATATTTGAATGATTCGCAATTGCAGGATGGACTAGAGGATTATTTCATAAAAAGAGTTAAAGAGGTTCAGCAATGATTGCTAGTATTATAAAAAATACGTTTAAGAATGAATTTAGAAATCGTGGAGTCGTTTTTCTTGCGGTAATGAGTTTTGTCATTATCACCATTGGTCTTTTGGCGATTAATTTTCTTATGAAAAACTACGTTCATGAAGACTCATCAGCTCTGATCGCCACCTATATCCTCGATGCCGTTTATACAACGACAACGGTTTGGACGTCTATTGTTGGGCTTATTCTTGGAATAAATTGTGTAAGAAACGATATCTCAAGTGGAACACTTCCCCTTATTCTTAGTATGCCAATTAGAAGACGTGATTATTTAATAGGAAGAATTCTTGGTGCATGGCTTATGTGTCTATGCTTTTTTCTTTTTACTTTTTCTTATTCTACGATGGGACTAAGCATTATGGTCTCTGACTTTGTTTTTTCTTCAAAGTTTATTTTTACCTTTTTCTTAAGTTCTTTCTCATTACTTTTTTCAATTTTTCTAGGAGTTATGTTGTCGACTAAGTTTAGTCGACTTCCCACATTTATTTTTGTTCTCTTTTTAGGGGCGGTTAATGGTTACAGTTCGGCCTATGTTTACAATGTTGGGATAGGTGAGGTCTTTAAAGATTTCAATATTATCAATGCTATTGCACTTGGTTTTTATGCTTTTTTACCACATACAAATGTAATAGGGATTTTTGAAAGTAATATTAGACAGGGCAATCTCGAGAATATCGAAACCCTTTTTTATCACCTTGCTCATTTTGGAGTGAGCTTGGCGCTTATCTTTTTTATCTTTAATTATTTCTTTTCTAAAAAGTCTATCTAAATCGAGTGAAAAGGGCCTTTCGGCCCTTACTCTTTTATTTTTTTGAGTTCTATTTCCTCATCGGCCTTTGAAATCATAAAGTACTTTCTTCCAATCTCTCTGCCGGATCTCGTTTCAATTAAAACGCGCCAATTTCCTTGTGTATAATTTGACTTGTAAGTCGTTGCTCGAAACCCTTTAACTCGACCTCCTATGAGGGTCAAAGGGATTCTGTCACTGGTTTGCCAAATTCCTTTGTGATCTTTTTTTGCCAAACTGCAAAGACCGTATCTTGAAACTCACTTGGGGCAAAAACACTTGTATACAAATAGACGCGATCATTTTCTCTGTATTCAAAATTCGATTCGCCAAATTTCATATTATCGAAAAATTCTTTTTTTTGAGAAAGTAGGTAGTCACTATTTTCTTTTTCTATTTTATAAAAAACTCCAATCTTCGTTAGAGAAAGTGGAACCGGAGGAATCATCTTTGCAAGATAGAGGAGATTAAAAATGATTATGACGCCACACCATGAAGAAGAGATGACTTTCAATAGATCGCCTTGTCGCCTTTTGTGTAAGAGGTAAGCAAGGGGAAAGAGAGATATTAGTGAGAGTGTTGTTGAGAGGAAGAAGAGATCCCCGCCGAGACGGCCTATCGTCATTGGAATGAAATAGGTTAAAAAACTAATCGTACACAGTGAGATGAGAATGCTCTTTACGCTAAGGCCTCTCGTTTTAAAAAATTCTGTTTCATTGAGAAAGAGAAAGGCAAGAATGATGGCCATAAAAATAAAGGAGTTAGAAAGAGATGAGGATTTGAAATAAAAAATACTATATGCACTCAAAAGAGAACCCGTTAAAAAGTGAAGGAGATCATCTAGATAAAGGGCGAACTTTTGAAAGAGAGCTCTTTTAAATTCTATTTCTAAAAGTTGAATCGTAAAAATAGAGTAGAGAATAGTTAAGTAAAATGATTGGCCATAAATATTGAAACGGTCATCTATTCGACCAAGAGTGAAAATATCAAACAAAAAACCTAAGGTAAAAAAAAGTTCCGTCTGAAAATAACGTAGTTTTTCAAATAGGGGATGCTTTTTAATTTTATGTGTGCCTTTCAGATTAAATTGATTAAACATAGGTTATATTACCTTGATTTTGATTTCAATTTAAGGTCGATTCTAGGAAAAAAGATTCATTTCATATTAACTTATTGATTTCCGGTATAATGAAAGGGATGAAAGATTTTATTCTGCTAGAAAAAGAACAAAGGGTTATCGACATCCTTAAGCCAGTGCTTGAGAAAGAGTTCAGTGTGACTGTTCATGTCGGAAGTAGTGAAGAAGAACTCGAGCGTTTAATGGCCATACCGTCAACATTCTCGATTGTTCTGGCCAGAAACTTATATGAGACTGATGATGAGCGAATCTACTTTGCTCAGTTGGCCTTTAATAAGATCTATGACTTAAAATGTGAAAAACCGATCGTATCATTCGGTAGTGTCGATTTCAATTACAATCACCTAAGAAGTCTTACTGATCGCTTTAGAGTTAATGACTTATTTATCGCCATTAAGGATCTTCTCGATCTTGGTACAAAGAGGATGGAAGAGTTAAAGGCGCCAGAGTTTTTACCAGTCCCTCTAAGCAATTTCTATCTTATGACCAGTTGCTGCTGCGATGTCTATATTAAGATACAGAAAGAGGGAATGGATCACTATGTTAAGAGAATTAAAATGGGTGATACTTTCGATAAAGATGTCATTCAAAAGTATGAGCTAATGAATCTTGATTCTTTTTTTGTAAGAAGAGAAGATCACGATATTTTTCTCAATCACCTCATGTCTCAATCTGTTGATAAAGTCGTAAAGACGAAGAAAATAAAGGACCATATCGAAGTCACGACTGACTCCTATGGAATTAGTCAAAATCTTATCGATGATCTTGGGGTTTCTGATCAATTAGTTAATATGTCTAATGTCACAATAGGCTCGATGATGAAAAATATCGAGGATACGACTTTTGGTGAACTTTTAAGGGACCTTTTAAAAAACCAGGATAGTTTCTCATATAAGAGAAGTTATCTAATCTCATTGTTCGCTCATCAGATCATTCCTCATATGGAATGGGGACAGAGTCAAAAGCAATTAAAAGCAAATTTTGAAAAGATAGCTTTCGTCTCTTTCTTTCACGATATCCTCTTAAAAGATGATGAATTACTTAAGATTAATTCAAATGAAGATCTTGCAAATGCTAATCTTCCCGGCTTTAAAGTGACACTAGTCAAAGAGCACGCTAATAAAATTTCTACAATGGTTCAGCAATTTCCAAAAGCTCCTGCAGGTGCAGATGTCATTATTCGTCAGCATCATGGTGTGATCAATGGAGTAGGGTTCGCTGAGAAACCTTCAAGTAATATTTCACCGATGGCGTTAGTCTTTGTTGTTATTGAAGACTTTGTCACTCGACTCTTAATTCAATTAGAAACCGGCAAAATCAGTGCGAGAGAAATTTTTGATGAGCTTGAGCCAAAATATCAGCTCTCAACTTATAAGAAAGTTGTCTCTTTGTTAAAGGCTGTTGTTAGGCCTAAGAGAAAGTAATTTAGAACTGGTAAAACAAAGCTAGAAAGAAGGAATTCACTCGGTCTGTTCTCGTCGTCGGTGAGTTCCTTACAACACTTCCCAAAATTGAGTGAGAAACTGTCGAGAAGACTTTCCAGTGGTCAGTAATACTGTAGTTTGTAAGTAAGCTTAGAGTATAAGAAAAGGCTCCATGGGCAGTATACTCAGGTCGTTCCAGGGAGACCTCATGAGGTCGTACGCCATAGTAATAATTATTATATTTTTGGTTGTTATAGGTCATTGTTAAGCTCGGCCTCAAGAACCACTTGTCGATCATAATTCGATGGCCAAGGCTTGCTGAGTATAGTGAACCATGACTTCTTGATTGCACATCTTTAAGAAACGAAAGGCGCAGAAAGAGGATATTAATACCTCCACCCAGAAACCAAGAGTCTTTTCTCCGATCCATTTCTGGTCCGTAGTAGCGATCACCGGAACGAGTAAGTAAGACAAAAGGTCTGATAAAAGGAGCAGCAAACCAAGTACTTGCTTCTATACCTCGCCCTGATAGTCTTAGAGGGCCAATCTTTATTGTAGCAAAAGGGAAGTAATTTATATTTGTCGGTTTATCAGAGCGATCATAAGTGTTGTCAAAGCGAATATTTCTTTTCACAGCAGCCCCTGCTCCAAGAGAGAAGCCAAAAAATTTTTTCCCATTTTGTTGGGCCTTAATTTCTGCTGAATAGAAAAATATAAATAGTGATGCTAGTGTTAAAATTTTCACTTTTATATGGTGACAAAGTTTACTCTAGGAGTCAATCTTACCACTATCTAGAATGTAATCACAATCGCCAGAAGAATTGATAATTTGTTGGATGATAAAAAATGTCATCGCTCCTAGAAGAGCTTTTGAGATGATGATGAGACGAAAGAATGCTTTCATACTTCTTACCTATAAGTTTAAAGTTTTAACTCTAGGATTATAGGCAAGAAGTAAATAGTATCGGTTTAATTTTCTGTTAAGATTTCATTTTCTTCATTAAAAGATCTGTTATTACCATCGAAGTGACCATGAGCACGACAAATAGTACTGCTTGAAGGTTTCCACTTAGGAGATTGGCAATGGCCGGCCCTGGACATAGACCAATGAGCCCCCATCCAATACCAAACATGGCCGAGCCTATGACAAGACTTGGAGTTATTTGCTTGAGTGCAGGAAGAGAGAAACTCTGATCAAAAAAAGGAGATTTTCTCTTTAATATAAGTGGGAAGCTAAAAAATGTTATAAGGAGTGCCCCACCCATAACAAGACCAAGACTCGGGTCCCAATTTCTTGTGATATCTAAAAATCCTAATACTTTTTTTGGGCTCATCATTCCCGATAATCCAAGGCCAAGAGAAAAAAGTAATCCAGAAACAAGAGCAATTAAATTTCGCATGTTGATCTCCTTATTGACCAAGTACAAAGACAGTGAGAAGGCCAAAGAACATGAATGTTAATGTTGCAATGAGTGAACGAACAGAGAGACGTGATAGTCCGCATATGCCGTGACCACTTGTACATCCAGAACCAATCGTTGTACCAGCTCCTACGAGAATGGCGCCAAGGACGAGCTTGAGCGTGTCAAATTCCATTGTCGCAGCACTGAGATCAGGTTTCACAATAACAGTGATAAATCCTCCAAAAACTAATCCTAAAAGAAAGAGCCATCGCCAAAGTCTATCTCCCTTATCTGAGAGAATCGCATTTCTTGCTATGCCGCTAATTCCTGCAATTTTTCCAAGAGAAGCTAGAAAGACGGTAGCTGAGAGACCAATAAGCATTCCTCCAACAAGGGAGAGTAGGGGGGTGAATTCAGTACTGATTGTCATAGTAAACTCCATTGCTTTTTACTGACAGTAAATCTCATAAAGAGCATTCATTAATTTTTTGATTTTTTGATCTTTTAATTGATAGCGTCTAAATTTCCCATCAATGATTTTAGAGACAAGACCTTCTGATTCTAAACTTTTTAGAAATTGAGAAACTTGAGACTGCGAACATTGAGTCATTTGTTCTAGCTCCCCAACAGTATGTTCTTGCATAGAAAGAAAGCATAAAATTTGCAATCTTTTAGGGTGAGAGAGCGTTTTAAATAACTCTGCAACGATGGGCGATTGTTTAAGTACTTTTTCAAGATCTTTTACCTTCATATTAATATATTATAATATTTTAATATGAAGGTCAAGTAAGCTCTAAAGTATTGTCTTTACAGTAGCTAAAGGCTAGAATTTGGCCATGGCAGTATTAAAAACAAAACTTGGAACAACTTATTATTTAAAAAAGGGTAAGAGGGGAGAAACTCCTATTGTCGGGGCCCATGGTGGACCGGGTGGGACTCACTTATCAATTAAACCACTTCTCGAACTAGCTACAGATAGGCAGGTTGTCGTTTACGACCAAATTGGTTCAGGGCGCTCGAGCGATATTGATCAATCTAAATGGACGATTGAGACTTTTTGTCAAAACTTAGATGAGCTTTTAAATCATCTTGGGTTTGAAGAAGTTATTCTCTATGGAAGCTCATGGGGTGGGACTCTTATTTTAGAGTATTACAAGAGGAACCCTAAAAGAGTTAAGGGGCTCATGTTTCACTCTTCACTCATTTGCTCTAAGCATTGGGTCGAAGATGCTAAGCGCCTCATTTCGAAACTACCAAAGAAGACGCAAGAAATTATTCATTGTTGTGAAAAAGTTGGAGCTACAGACTCTAAAGTATATAAAGAAGCAATTGATACTTATTATAAGCGACATGTTTGTCGTGATCTTAAGGCCTATGAAAAGAAGAAGAAGTCTAAGGCCCGGTTCAATGAAAAGCTCTATCTCTATATGTGGGGGCCAAGTGAGTTTTGTCCAACTGGAACTTTGAAAAAGTATAACGGTCAAAGCATTCTAAAAAAGATTAAAGTGCCAACACTTTTCTTTTCAGGTCAATACGATGAGGCCACCCCTGAGTCAGCAAAAGTCTTTGCTTCTAGAGTGAAGGGCTCGACTTTTAAAGTAATCAAGGGATGTTCACATAGTTCATTTAGAGAGAATAAAGAATTAACGAAGAAGATTATTTCTGATTTTTTAGCAAAGAGCTTTAAATGAAAGAATTGATCATTCTCACAGAATCTCGCTTAAAAGATCTCTACTATGACGACTTGAACTTGAAAGAATCTCTTAATCGTCGTGGAATTGAGATTCAGGCGCGGGACTGGCAGTCTTATAGACCTATTGAGGGCGATCGTATTCTCATAAGGACGCCTTGGAATTATTCGCTTTTTAAAGAAGATTTTTTATCACTTTTAAATCTCATTGAATCTAAAAAATGCAAAGTTTATAACCCCGTTGATCTCATTCGTTGGAACTTGAATAAGCGTTACTTAGAAGAGTTGCAAAAGAGTGGAATAAAGGTTGTTCCGACAACTTATGTTGACTCATTTTCATTGAAAAATCTGGATGCCATTGAGTTTCCTTTCGTCGTAAAACCGATAGTTGGTGCCAGTGGAAGAGATACTTTTTTAATTAAAGGATCATCAGATCTTTCTAAGTTAGAAGTACTTTATAACCAAGCCGTTATGATTCAGCCATTTGTTGAATCAATAAAGAGTGAGGGAGAGTTTTCATTTATTTATTTTGATAATGAATTTTCTCATGCTGTCCAAAAAACAGCAAAAGAGGGTGAGTTTCGAATTCAAGATGAGCATGGGGGAAGTGTTAAGGCTTATAATCCTACAGATGAAGAAATTTCAAAAGTAAATAAAATGCTCAAACTGACGAATCGTTCATTTTTATATGTTCGAGTTGATGTCGTTATTTTTAATGATGACCTGTATCTCATGGAGCTTGAGGCCTTTGAACCTGAGCTTTTCTTTCGCTTTCACAAAGAGTCTAGTGAAGAATTTGCCCGCAAGATAGAAGAATTTCTTTTTTAAAAAAGGCCCTCTATTGAGGGCCTTTTCATTTAGTGTTTGTGAGAGATTTGGTTAGACATTTTATTGATCACAAGATCCATTGTCTTATAGAGATCTTCTGACTTTGCTTTGGCAATAAAGTTGTCTTTTTTATCGTGAACTTTCAATTCAGCAACTTGATCATTGTCTTCAACCCAGCATACCCACTCAAGTTCAGCACTTGCTGTGAGAAACTTTTTAAGCTTTTCTGATTTTTGCTTAATCATCTCATCAAGAGAAGGAGTGTGTTCTAGATTTCTAAAAGAGATTGTGTACTTCATATATTCCTCCGCTGAAATTGTTTTAAGTACATACGTTTCGGTGTGATTTTATTTCCACCAAAGTGTAATGCCTCTTATTTATTTCAACTTAAAATTTGATATTTGTCATGAATTACTTCAAAGAAAATTGGAAAGCGTTTACAATAATAGGGAGTTAAACTTAAATCGGAGAAATACATGAGTAAAAGGGTCTGTATAATCGATTCAGCGAGAATTCCTTTTTGTCGTTCTGGATCAAATTATCTAAAAAAATCAAATTTAGAATTAATGAGTGCTTCTTTAAAAGCGCTTGTTGAAAAAATGAATCTACAAGGCAAAGAAGTTGGGGAAGTTTATCTGGGTGCCGTTTCAAAACATGCTGCTGATTTCTCTCTAGCAAGAGAGTGTGTTGTAGAAAGTGGGCTTTCTCTAGCAACACCTGCAACAGATATTCAAAAGGCCTGTGGAACATCTCTTGAATCAGCGATTAATATTGCTAATAAAATTGCACTTGGACAAATTGATTGTGGAATCGCTGGCGGTGTTGATACAAATAGTGATATTCCTGTAGAATTCTCTAAAAAATTCTCTGATCGTATGGCGAAGATGAATTACTCGAGAACGACAGGGGATAAGTTAAAGGCCCTGAAAGGTTTTTCTTTTAAAGAACTCATGCCAAAGTTTCCAGCGGTTAAAGAACCAAGAACAGGTAAGTCGATGGGACAATCTTGTGAAGATATGGCGAAGACTTGGAATATTTCTAGAGAGGAACAAGATCAACTTGCGTATGAATCTCATCAAAAAGCTTCGAAAGCCTATGAAGAAGGCTTTTATGATGATCTCATTTTTGAGTACAGCGGGGTTAAGAAAGATAATATTCTAAGAGGCGATACTACAGTTGAAAAACTTTCAAAACTAAGACCTGCATTCGATAAATCTGAAAAAGGAACGCTTACTGCCGGGAATTCAACTCCACTAAGTGATGGCGCCAGTTGTGTTTTTCTTTGTAGCGAAGATTATGCAAAAGAGAACGGACTTGAGGTTTTAGCTTATTTAACATTTATGCAATCGGCTGCCGTTAATTATATGGGTGAAGAGGGTCTTCTCATGGCACCAGCTTACGCTGTTCCAAAGCTATTAAAGCAAGCCGGAATTACATTACAGGATTTTGATTTCTATGAAATTCATGAAGCTTTTGCTGCTCAAGTTCTTTGTACGTTGAAGGCCTGGGAGAGTGAAGAGTTTTGTAAAACTAAATTAGGTCTAGATAGTGCTCTTGGAAGTATTGATAGAGAAAAGCTGAATGTAAAAGGTGGATCGCTTGCCATTGGACACCCATTTGCTGCAACTGGATCTCGTATCCTTGGCGCTCTTGCTAAAATCATAAACGAGAAAGGATCTGGTCGTGGACTTATTTCTATCTGTACAGCAGGTGGAATGGGTGTGACGGCTATCGTTGAAAAATAAATGAATGACGATAGAGACGTTAAAGAATTATTCGAAACAAAATTAGGTGATATGGGGCTTCATGAAGTGAAGCTCCTTCCCACTTCAAGTACTGTGCAAGGGTGTTTGGATATTTTGGCGAATAATAATTGGGGATCACTTGTTTTTGGAGAGAGCTCTTCAATTGAGGGGATTATCTCTGAAAAGGATCTCTTATTTAAAGCGTTTTTAAATTATAAAGAATTAAAAGATAAAACTGTTGATGTTATATTTACTGAGAGAGTAAAGAAACTTACAGTCGATAAAACTCTCTATGACTGTCTTGCCATATTTAAAGGTAAAGATATTCGCCACATTCCCATTATCGATAATGAATGCGTACGTATGATGTCGATACGTGATCTACTTCGCTTTCTTTTTCAGGGCCTAGAAAAACAATTAGTAGAATTTCCAATTATTGATCGGTGGGAATCCAAGCACTTTCGTATTTTAGAAGAGGATTTTCATGTGAATCTCGATGAGATCATGGGACTTCTTTCTAATAAAATTCTCTACTGTAATGCCGGTCAAATTTATAGCACAAACTTTGTTATCGTCGATGAAAATGATTCAATGAAACGTGTCGTTGAGTTGATGTGTGAGAAGAAAACAGGTTGTGCTGTGGTCATGTCTTATGAAACAAAAATTGTCGGTATTCTTACAGAGAGAGACTTTATCAAAGATGTCTTTCCAAATTATAGTCTCATCAGTCCTGTAAAGAATTTTATGACACCTTGTCCTCACATATTTGGTGAGAGGCACTATATTGGTAGCGCTCTTCGCAATATGTTTCACTACCGCTATCGCAATATTATCGTTGCCGATGAAGAGGGCTTTCCTATTGGTCTTATAACGCTGTTGGACATTATTCGATTCATGGCCTTTATTCTCAATGTTAAAGCGACTATGTAGGTCTTTTCGATAAGTAATTTTAGCTTTAAAATAAGGCATGCTTCTCTTTGAACACGCTCAATATTCAATGGATCAGGCCCGATTGGTACTTCGAGATGTCTTTGGACACAGTGACTTTAGAAAAGGTCAATCTCAAGTTATTGAGCAGGCCCTAAGTGGAGGTGACGTTCTCGCTCTTATGCCTACAGGAGGGGGGAAATCGCTTTGCTTTCAAGTTCCTTCACTTGTTAGAAAAGGCGTTGGTCTCGTTGTTTCACCTCTGATCTCTCTTATGCAAGATCAAGTCGAGGCCCTGTGTGAAATGGGTCTTAAAGCGAGATTTTTAAACTCAACACTCACTTATCGTGAAGTCTTAGAAGTCGAAAGAGAGTTTGTTCAGGGAGAGTTAGACTTTCTCTACTTATCACCTGAGCGGCTTCAGAATAGTCGAACAATAGATCTTTTAAAGAGACATCCTCTTTCTCTTATTGCCATTGATGAGGCCCATTGCGTTTCAAAGTGGGGTCATGATTTTAGGCCCGATTATTTAAAACTACAGCTTTTAAAAAAGCATTTTCCCGATGTACCCATGATGGCCTTAACGGCTACGGCCGATAAACTCACTCAGCGAGATATTGTTGAAGAGCTTGGTATGGGTAGTGCGAAAGTATATTTTACATCTTTTGATCGACCAAATATCCAAATGCTTATTGAAAAAAGAAAAGCGTGGAAAGATCAGTTGATGGACTTTCTCGATCAGTTTGATGAGTATGATACAGGAATTATTTATTGTCTCTCTCGACGTAAAGTTGAGGAAGTCGCAGCCTATCTTTGTGAGCAAGGAATCAATGCTTATCCCTACCATGCAGGTATGTCGCAAAAAATAAGAGCAAAATATCAAGAGGCCTTCAGTTTAGATGAAGGGGTCATTATGGTCGCTACAATTGCTTTTGGTATGGGTATTGATCGACCTGATGTACGCTTTGTTTGTCATTTAGATATGCCAAAAAGTATCGAATCTTATTATCAAGAAATTGGTAGGGCCGGTAGAGACTCTCTCGAAAGTACTTCGTTATTACTCTATAGTGAGTCCGATGCGACTAAGCTTATCAATATGATGAGAAATAATGATCATGGAATTGAGTATGCTGAGCACCTAAAAGAGCAGGTTGAAACGATGCTCTCACTTTGTGAGACGATGAGTTGTCGAAGACAAGTTGTTCTCGATCATTTTGATGAGGTTAGTGATGAGTATTGCGGAAATTGTGATCGCTGTCTTGGCTCACTAGATAAAGAAGATCTTTTTGATGGAACAGAGCTGACAATCATGGCCCTTAGCGAGATTTATGAAGCAAACCAATTGATCACAAGCAATGAGGTTATAAGAAGAGTTCTACAAAGGTTAAACCAAGATTCAACGGATAAAGATCTTTATAAATCATGGCGATTTATTTTAAGGCAAATGCGATCAAGTGGTCTTATAAAGCTTGATGCCGATTCTCACTTTCAATTAAAAATTAGACAAAACGCTCTGGCCATTCTTCGTGATGAAAAGAAAATCTATTTTTCAAGATCTCCTTTTGTTAAGGTGAAAGAGACCAGAGCATCATCCTCAAAATCTGCCATGGGTAGAGCAAAGACAAAGAGAAAGAAGGCCTTAATAAAAAATAATGTTACGGATCAGGCCCTTTTTGAGAAGCTTCGCGATTTAAGAAAGAAAATTGCTGATCGAAAAAGAATTGCTGCTTATAAGGTTTTCCACGACACGGCCCTTTATGAAATGGCCCAAAGTAGACCTTCGAGCCCGCAAGAATTTCTTTCAATTAATGGGGTTGGAAAATCAAAACTTAAAAAATATGGTGACCTTTTTATGGAGCTGATTGAGATGAATTAATCTCTTTTAGTTTTCTAAAGAGCCACGTTCCAAGCTTCTCTCTTTTTTTCGACTCTTCGTGAATAATATAATATTCCTCTCCAGTTGATGACGATTTTGAAGCAATTTTATCAATGAAATTTTTAGCCGTTATTTCTTCGTCAGAGCGAAAGAAAAAGAGTGGGCTAGTAGCGGTTTTGTATTTAAAGCTCACATGATCCCCGGCTTCTTTAGCTGAGTGAATTGATCCATTTCTCTCAAAGCTCGCTTTTGCCTTTGATATTGCGCTTATGAGTTTTTGAATTTTCTGTTCTTCAGTGAGTTTACTTGTTTTTCCAAGTGCTGAAGTCATAAAAAAGAGTGAAAATATTAATATCGTGATGATTCTCATTATTTAGCCTTGATGAGGATATTATTTCAGTTTGAGTTAAGTGGCCTCTCTATTCTATAATCTTAATAGAGATGGGCTTAACAAATATTACCATAATTTTCTTTGTCTTTATGTTTTCTTCTTGTTCTCTGCTAAATAGTGGGTCAGTGAATGTGAAGTATACGGTTTCGCGTGCTGAAATCGATGATGTCCTGTATGAAAATAAGGCCCGTTTATCTGATGTTTCTATTTCTGTTCGAAATATTCAGCACCCAAAGCAACATGGAAGATGGGGAATGAATTTGAAACTTAGTCCTTCAATTCATCTTGATAGGCATACTTTTTCAACACTTTCCACTAGAGAAGATGGTACAAGGTATCCTGATATAAAGCTTCGAAGGCTTTCTGTACTTGGTAATTTAAAGCTTTCAACTCATACTCCTATTGGAGCTTTTGTCTTAACTGGTGGTTTTGGTGGTGCCGCTAAGAAAATGACTTCGCCAGGAGTTCTCGATACAATTAGAACTACTGAAGTTCGTAAGATTGACTTTGCTTGGATTGGTTTTTTATCGAGAAGATTTTACGTGCTGATAGGCCCGAGGTATTACCGAGAGCAATTCGAACAATATACCTTTGCCTTTAGGCTTGGTTATTTTTGGGGGCGAATTTAGCTAAGAAGCTCATCAACAAATTTTTCAACTTCTACGCCGGCCTTTCCCAATCTATGTTCATCAAATTTATCACTGACATCAGTTGAGTTCGTATTAAATTCAACTGTATGAGCTAGGCTTTCTTTTGCTAAATCAACAAACATGGCCGCTGGATAAACTTGACCAGAAGTTCCAATAGAAAGAAAGAGATCGCATGTGCTAAGTGCCTGTTGAATTTCATTCATATGGAAAGGTCTCTCGCCAAACCAAACGATATGCGGCCTTAAATTTCCTTCTTCTAAACAACATGGGCATGCTCTTGCACTGGTAATATCTTTACTAATTGAAAAGGATTGTTTTGATTTTGAGCAGCGCATTTTCAAAAGCTCGCCGTGCATGTGAAGAACATTTTTACTGCCGGCCTTCTCATGAAGGTTGTCTACATTTTGGGTTACAATGACTACTTGGCCATTGAATTCTTTTTCTAAACGAGCAAGTGCGAAGTGCGCTTGATTTGGCTTAACCTCATCACTTAGTAATTGTGCTCTTCTTAGATTGTAAAAGCGGTGTACAAGTTCTGGATCGCGCTCAAAGCCCTGGGGTGTTGCAACATCCAAGATGTCATGATTTTCCCAAAGACCGTTTTGGTCGCGAAAAGTTTTTATTCCTGATTCAGCAGAAATTCCTGCCCCTGTTAGAATGACAATATTTGTAAAGTTCTTTTTGCTCATAATCTTATTTTATCACTGTTCTTTTAAATATTTAATGGTCATTTTTCTGTAAAAATGAATTGACCTTTCTTTTTTTTTCCTTAGTATCGTAGGTCTCTAAATCATGAGCAACTGTAATGGATTATGGGAAAAACAAAAGCCGTAGGGATAAGGAAATCTGATGTCAAACAAGTGAAAACCGAAATGGTTCAGCTTGATCTTTTGAGTTATATATCAGAGACAGTCGTACCAACAATTGTTGGAGAGAAGAAGCGCAAGGTTGTACGTAAGAAGTACCCTCGCACTTCTAAGGTGAATCCGTCCGCGCAAATGGATCGCTTCTGTGGTCTTGTTGATCATTCAAAAACTTTCAATAGCTTTTGTCTGGGGGAATCTAATAGGCTTGCTTGTCATGCTGTTAGACAGTTTTTAACTGAAGGCAAATGCGAATATGGTGTGGTCTATATCATGGCCATGAGTGGCCTTGGTAAGTCACACCTTCTTCATGCTGCTGGAAATGAATTAATGCAGCAGGGTAAGTCATTTTATATTTCTTCAATTGATTTAATTCTAGACCATTTCAAGTCTATCAATGAGCTTTTGAGTTATGATGTTCTTCTTATTGATGACTTTGATGAAATTACTTTAGGCGAGAAGCAGCAAAGTATGCTATGTCGTTTAATTGATTATGCAAAGATGGGTGAAATCAAAGTTATTATTTGTGCAAATCATCTTCCAAAACATATTTCTAATGTTTGCGATAAATTAAAGGCCAGACTCTCTAGTACACTTATTCACAAAATTGATCGTCTCGATAGAAAGCTCTCGCGTCAAATTGTTGAAGATAAGTGTGAGAGACTTGATATGGTCATTTCCGATGACGCTAAAGACCTCGTGGCCGATAGTTTTGACTTTCACGTCTATGGACTTGAGAGTGCTCTTTATAAGCTTAAAAGTTTTTATGATGTCTATGGTGAGCCTATCACTCTTGAAACGGCGCTCAATGAGTTAAAGAGTTTAGGGAGAGTTCTCGATCGAAATGATAATTGTCAAAAAATTATCTCTCGAGTCGCTCGTGACTTTGCTATAGATCGTGACCTTCTTACTTCTCCTATGAGAAAGAAATCTGTTACTTTCGCTAGGCATGTGGCCATGTATATTCTTAAAGAAAAGAATGGACTAAATGTCATGAGGATTGCAGAAGTTTTCAATAGGGATCATTCATCTGTTATTTATGGGATCGCTAAAATGAAGCAGGAGGTTCAAAAGAACCCCCAACTTTTAAAGCGTATTCATAAGCTCATTTAGTTTTATTAAATTCTACTTCTTTCAGATTGAAAATTAAGTGGTTGTTTAACATCGACAATTCCTCCACCTTTTGGTCTTGGAAAATCGATCATCTTGAGAACTTGGGCCATACAGTTAACACCCTTTCTTGAAAATGCCGTTTTCTTAGAGGCAATATCGATATTTGATACCTTTCCACTTCCATTGATTCTAAACTTTAAGTCGATTACGCCTTTGATCAAGTCTTGCTTTGTATCGAGTTCATTTTGATAGCAGTAGTGAAATTGAGGTAAGTATTCTCTTAGAATCTTTCTAAGGAGTTCTGGGTCAATAGATCCAAGAACGACAGTTTTTGGTGCAGAGTAGGCCGTGTTGATTCCACTCTTTGCTGCAAGCCCTTTTGCTCCAGCTGATAGAGCTGCATTTCCAATTGAATTACTTCCAAGATTTGAGCTTCCATCACTAATTTGAGTAGAGAAACTTTTATTTGCACTTTTAGCACTGGATGCTGCAGCAACTTTTAATGACGAGCTTGAAGTGTTGTTTGTACTTTGTGATGGATCAAGTTTAAAGTTTACTTTCTTTTTAAGGAACTTTGTTACACCTTTAGCAACTTTAAAATTAAATTTTTTCTTTTGAACTTTTTTTGCAACACTCTTACTTGGTGCTTGGACTTTCTTTTGAACAGTCTTCGTTTTTGATGGGAGTGACTTTGCTTTTGCCATCTTTGGTGCTTCATTGGAGATTTGCTTCTTTTGAATACCTTGGTCTTTGTTTATATTCGCAGGATTTTGTGAGGCCTTCTCTGTAACTGTTGGTCCTTTAACAACTGTTTGTTTAAAAATAACTGTTCTCTTTTTTTCTGGTTTTGGAGGTTCTGGTGTATCGACAAAAAGAATCAGCAGCATCAAGGCCATGAATCCACCAAAAACTGAACCTGTTTGTTTATAGAAGTTAGGATCTCTCTCAATAAGGTCGGCCATTTTTAGTGTCGGTGGATGATTTGAAATACGAACAAATATTTGAACTGTACCTTTTGTATAGATGTTAAAATCACCACTAATGAGTCGTGTGAAGCCTTCTAGTTCATTGAGAGAAATATTTTTGTCTTTCACGCTTGCAAGTTCAAGAGTTTGATTCTGTTCCAGAATAGGTAGGTAAATCTCTTTTTGTGTATCGAAATTTCCACTTAGTTGAATGGACTTATTCTTAAGAGATACATAGTCAACACTTAGGGCCACACCCATTGATGTAATTGTAACTTCAAGAGATTGGCCAGTTGAGTTCGCTTTAATAATTCCAGTCGCATCGTTTCTTTCATCAAAATTGATGTAGTCATCTAGAGCGATTGCTTCAAAAAGTAGTGTGTCCGTTGGGCGATAGAGGTTTTGATCAAATTTGATATCACAATATTCTCCATCAATAACTTCGAGACCTTCCTTAGGAGGTAGAGGAGGTAGGTCATTGATTGATTTCTTGTGATATTGTTTTGTTTTTTCATCTATCTTAGTGAAGCCACTTTCATCAGATTCAAATTGTTCAACAAGAAATTTATTTGGACCAATTTCAATGATATCTCCTGGAAGAGCGAATCCTTGCTCTGTCTTCTTTCCATTGATTAAAATCCCATTTATACTACCGAGGTCTTTAACATTGATTCCATCATCGCAATGTTCAATCATTGCGTGATAATGAGACACGAATTGATCTTCAATTATAAAATCACATGATTTTGCACTACCAATAATAGCTCGGTCTCTGTCTACCTTGAATGAGAGCTCTTCACATCCTTCCTTGTAAACAACGATGCGATAGAGAGTGATAGTGTCGAGTTTTGTTGCTAACATGACGATATCCCTTTTATTTCGATGCTATTGTTTGAAGTTTAGTGTCCACCATATCTTGTAATTTGCGACTCATGAGTCTAATTTCTTTGATAAAGGGAACATTTTGATTTTTTAATACAACTTTTGCCTCTTCAAATCTCTTGGCCCCTACAAGGGATACCGCGTAGTAAAGTGCGATATCCTCCCTCTGTCGACTATCCATGTCGATCAGCTCGAAAAGGGAGAGGGCCTTGTTGTAACGTCCTTCAAGGGCATGAATAAGAGCAATTGAACTTAAAAGATCAATGTCTTTTGGTGCAATATTCATAAGAGGCTCTAGTTGAGCAAGGGCCTCTTGAGTGAGATTAAATTGAAGATAGAGTAAACCTAAATTGAAAGATGTCGTATAAAGATTAGGTGCTTTTTCTAACACTTCTGTATAAAGAGTTCTCGCTTCATTGAAGTGTCCAATTTTATGGAAGATAAGCGCTTTGTTGTGCTTTAACTTTAAGAGAAGCTTCTTATTTTTTCTTTCTAAGGCCAAACCTTTTTCTACGGCTAGAAGTGCCTTTTCATAGTCCTTGTTCAAAATGTGACAAACTGAGATGATATTGTAAATTTCATTATCTTTTGAAGTTGACTTAAAGTTTTCAAAAATGAGAGACAATGCTTCATCTGTTTTTTGCTCGTGACACATCAGTAGTGCTCTGACGTGAAGTTCCTCTTGCGACTCAAGAAGGATTTCTACTTTTTCTGATGAGATTTTCCAAAGACCATCTTTATGAAAAACAGATTCCTTACTAGCACTTGTGTACACTTTTAAGGGTGATCGAGCACATGAGACAAAAATAAGAAAGAGAAGTGTATGAAGGACTTTCATTTTTTATCTCCTTTGATAATATTTAGCCACCCTTGGTCGATTGCACCGGCCAAGTGGTGACTAAAATGTGGAAACCTCTGGAAATCAACAACTTCTCTCAGCTTGGAAGAAGAGAAATTGTTGTAATCCAAAGGATTCGACTTCTTATATGATTGATAAATTTTCTTTGTTTTTGCTTCCAATCTCGAAAGAACCTGTGCTTGAATCTTAACGAGCTCTCTCTTTACCATGGCCTCTTCTTTAGGTGAGAGACCTTTTAAAGTGAGATTTGTTAGTTTCTTTGCTTCATTTTTAAAGACGAGATCATATGTTTGATTGAAACGAAGTGCTTGACTGGCATTTAGAGACCCCAAAAATGAATCATACTTTATCATACTCTTTTCAAGTGTATGCATATTATATTCAAGCCAGTTGTTAAAGGCGACTTCTTCAAACTTCTTTGAACCCCAGTCTCTTAATTGAAATTTCTTAAGTTCACCTTCTAGTTCATTTAGGTTTTCTGATTTTTGTTTCTTAGCAAAGATACGTTGGATCGATTTTTCTGAAAGAAATTTTGAGTAAGAAAGAGCTTTATCAAAGTCGTATGCATTCTCATAATGAGAGGCAAGATCTTCAATGAGTGGAGAGAATATATCTCGATATTTCTTTCCTGACATAAGAGTTATTTTTAAAAGCTCTTCTTTGTTAAAAAGAAAAGTATTTCTTGCTATAAAAAAGAGACCATCTTTAATCGTTTTCTCTTTAATGCGACAGAAGCTACCTTTTGCTAGATGGTTTTTGATGTCCCTGTTTTTGCTATTAAAATGTTGAGAAATTAATAATGTCGAATAAACATCATTTTTAATTTTCTTCTTACTAAGACAGAACTTAGAGAAATACCATGAGGCCATATTCTCTGATAATTTATAATTTTCTCTGTCAAAAAAAGATTGAGCAAGTAAAGCAAAGTTCTCTTCTCTCTCATTGATCTCTTTAGCTCCTAAAAGTTTTGATGCTTGGAAATGCCAGTTCCAAGCATCAAGACTACGATCTCTTTTCATATTGAGAATCGAGAGGTTATGAGCACTGATTCCTTTCAGTACATTGGGTAAGACTTTTGAACTATATACTTTTGTATAACCTTTTTCAGCATCTTGAAATTTCCCCGATGTTGCTAGAAGATCATATTGAGAAAAGAGAAGGTGACCTAGGGCCATTGTGACTTTGTTTAAATATTTTTGATCAAAGCTTAAATGTCCACTTCTAATGCGATTTACATGTGTTGTTAATAAAGAAACATTCTTTTCTTTTAAAAGTTGACTTAATAAATTCTTAAAGAGTTCTCTTTGAATCTTAAGGTCCTTTTTTAAGTTTTTGTTATAGATCGTGATGATCTTGTCGGCCTTTTTGAAACTCTTTTTCTCGAGGTAAATTCTAAAAAGATCTTTATATATAAGTGGACTCTCTTTCTTTGCAGGAAAATCCAATAAGAAGTTTGTATAAGCATAAATCAGGTAATGATTTTTTTCTTTTTTCTTAAATTGCCCTTCGTTAATTGAGGCAAGAAGTGATGTGTAGAGGTCTTTTTTAAACTTCTCTTCTACTTTTGTCTTCTTTGTGGCCTTTAGTGAATTCGTATATCTTTTTAAGGCCTCTTTATACATTTTAAGACCATAGTGTGTTTCACCTTCTAAGAAGTAATACTTATGCGTAAGTGTTGGATTGACTTCTCTTAAAAGGGAAAAGAGTTTATTGATACTTATTAGATCACTTTGCTTATATTCATAGATACCATTTTTAGAAATGACTGTTTGTAGGTATCCAGCTCTTTGTGTCAGAAGCTCAGTTAGTTCTTTCTTTTGTTCTTGTGAGAGAATCTTTTGTTCTTTAATTAGCTTTTCCGAGAGTGATTCAAAATTGGCGTATTCTTTTGTTTCTAAGTGATATGAAACTTGATCCATTTCCACATTGATTCTTTCATTGATCTCACCAATGTCTTGAAAATGATTAATAGCAAAAGTGTAAACTTCGTTAGCTTTTTTAACACCAATACTCGTATTTGTTTTCTTGGCAAGCTTAATGAAATATTCACTTTCTTTAGGTGCATTTTTCTTATAAAAGTTGAGAGCTTCTTCAATACGATGTCCTTTTACAAAGAAGCTTGCAGCACTATCAAGAACTTGAGATGAGACATCAATATATCTACGATCAACTGATAATTCATATGTTTTCATGAGAGCATCAATTCCTTCATGAATATTTTTATTCAGTAGAAGACACCATGCATAGTTATAATAGTTCTTTGTTGTCCATTCGTCGGCCATATTATTGATGACATACTTATAATGCCATATTGCACGCTTAAATTTCTTATTATTGTAGTAGTACTCACCAAGAGCTACGTGGATTTTATAGAGTAGAGCACCTTTTCCTTTTGAAAGTTTAAGGGCCTTATTCAGATAAAATGCACTTTGCTTGTGTTTTCCAAGGTCGCGTGAGTTCATACCTAGAGTGTAGTAAATATCAGGTATATGAACGAAGTATGGGTTTTTAGTGATGATGGCCTTTGCCATTTTTTGTATTCTTACTGCTCTCGCGCGGGTCTCTTTATAGTAACCTTTTGTACGTTTTCCCGTTTTCAATACTTTTTCATTTTCTCTATCACGTATAATACGTAGTTTTTCAGATTCGATCTCCAGTAGACGATATCTTAATCCTGTATCGAGACGACCAAGAGACTTGATTGTTTTTTCTTCTTTAAGTAGGAGATTCCATATCCTTTTATTCTTTTCATCCATTGAAAAGCTTAATGAAGTCATTAAAATCATCATGGTGATGAATAAGCTTTTCATTTCTACCTCTTAGTTCAGTTTTGATTGCACGATAAAGCTGAATTTGTGGAATCCAGAATTAGCGGCAACTTGCATAACTTTATCTAGAGTTTCGTAGGGAAGGTCTTCATGTAAAACAATATTTACCCTCTCCATCGTTTCTTCTTTCTTTTTGATTAATTCCTTTCTCATTGAACTAAAATCATTCGTTTTAATTTGTGCAATTTCTCTTTTGTTTTTATCTGATATCTTTTTTAGTTCTGATGTTAGCTCAGATCTCCAAGCTGATTTTTTTACAAGATTTGTTGTCTCTTTATTGTTGATAAAAATGTTGTTCTTTTTATCAACCTGGATAATGACCGTCTTATTTCCTAAGTCTTTTGCATGTGATTTTGCTAAACTAAGGTCTTTCACAACATCAAGTTTCAAATCAGATGGGTTGTAACTTTTTAAAAGAAAAACTAAGAGAATAACGAGAATGTCGAGTAGGGAAGTAATGTCTACTTCCATCTCTTTTCTCTCTCTAGTATATCTTTTCTTTGTTCTTCTCATCATTGCCTCTATTAATTTGATTCAAAAATAACATTGCTAAAAAGTTCTTGGTTGATTGAGTTCTCCGCGACAAGCCATTTACTGTGATCGACGATTTTTATGATTTGAGCATATTTAACACGACGGTCAGGTTTAATTATGATTGTTGTCTCTTTGGGATGCTTCGTTTTTATCTGTCCAAGAAGCTTATTTAAATCATCTAAGTATTTTGAATCTTCTTTATTAATATTGAATTGCTTAACAACTTTCTCTTCGAGACCTGTAATCACCTTAATTTGCGCTTGAGTCACTTTTAACGTTAAATTCAGTGGTGGCGTCTTATCTTTTTTCTCTGATACATCTTTAACAAGTGGGCGGTCTGTTCTTATTTCATGAATTTGAACAAATTGTGCCGACATTAAGAGAAAGAAAATAAAGATAAAAACGGCATCTAAAATCGGAATTAAATTTAATTTTTCTGGCTGTTTCATTCTTCTTTTCATAGAGACTCCACCACTTTATCTCAATTAAGAGGCCTTTCTTTGTGTTCCAAGAAGGTCAATGATCTTAATAGAATACTCTTCGAGATCGTTGAGAATTTTTTCACCCTTACTTGTAAGAAATGAGTGAATGACAAGAATTGAAATGGCCGAAATCAAACCAAGTGCTGTTGTATTCATGGCCTTGGAAATACCAAGGGCCAAAAGTTTCGCTTTCATCGATGGATCGGCACCTGCAACGGCTGCAAATGATTGAATAAGACCATAAATTGTTCCAAGAAGACCTACGAGAGTAGAGATATTTGCAACGAGAGCAAGATAATTCATTCTTTTTTCTACTCTAGGTGCGACTTCCATGATTGTCGCATCAATAGCATCCTTTATCTGCTCTTTCTCCTGATTCGCTCTTTTAAGCCCTGATCTTAGTACTTGTGGTAAAAGTGCATTCGAATTTGAACATGCGCCAATAGCATCTTTTACATTGTTATTTAAAACGTTCGTTCTAATTAGGGCCATGAGTTTACTACCGTCTAAGTCATAGCTAATAAGTGATTTAAATCGTTCTACTGAAATGGCAAGCCCCATTGTCCATACGAAGAAGATAATCCACATGAAGATCCCTCCTTCGTCCATGAATGTAGCGAGTGCTTGTAAAAAACCTGGTTCAGTTGCTGCTTGTGCGATTTCATTTTCCATGTCTTCCCCCCATGAATCTTGCGATTAACGCAAGTAATAGACTTCTTTAATTTGTTCTTTTAAATAGTCATCTCTTAAGTATAGTTTTCTTGAAAATTTAACTCTGTCTCTCTCTTGTACTGAGAGATCTCCTGGAGCTAGGAGCTTTCCTTTAATTTCGAGATTACCGAGATCAATTTCGTCATATTTCTTATATTTAATAATGACGTTGTCTTTAGCATCTGCGATAGCAACTCTAAAAAAGAGAAAGAGCATTGTTGATATGATGGCCATTTTCATGAGTTCTTCTCCATTTTTTGAACTTTGCAATTTGATTTCAGTCCAAAAGAGTAGTCACCAAGTTCGTCTGCCCAAAAAGCACCTTTGAATGACCAAAAATGTTGAAGCTCTTCTCTTTTAACATTATCTAAGCTACCTCTTTCACGATTTGCACTCAGCTTTTGACCTCTGTAGAGAAGATCTTTCTTGTTACTAATAACCTCTAGTGAAACGTTAAAGAGCTCGTAGCTAAATCTGTGGATTTGATTGATGAAAGTAAACATTTCTCTTTTCACAAAGTGATTAAGTTTTCTTCTTTTCCAATTAATGAGTGAATTTACTCTTTGTCCTAACTCTTGTTGGAAACGATCATTTTTATTCTTTTTAATGACATTCAATTCGAGAATCGATCTCTTGAGATTGATAACATCAAGAGAGTAACGAATTCTCTTTCTTATCTGTGTTATGAGATTTCTAATAAATGGGTGAACCTTGTCAGATTTTTTTAAATCAGTGAGAGCAAGTTTCAAAAAATATGTTTCCGATTTACTATGTTGTGTAAGGAGTTTTTTTAATTCTTTTGTTCTTGTTTTGTAATGATTTGTATATTTGTCGATAACAATAGATGAGTCATCATAGAGACACATTTTCAAGTAACTAATTGCACTCAAGTACTCTGCTTCTGGAAAGAAGTAGCTTGTCATAAGAGGGGACTTGTATGTAATCAGTAGTCCAAGAACTCTATTGTAATCTTCAAGGTAGAAATGTGACCAGGCCATTTCCATTAAGTTATACGGCCATGTGTATGAAGTCTTTGGAATTAAATTGTACTGTGCAAGGGCCTTTTTATAACTTTTTTCTAAAAAATAATTTCTACCTTTATTGATAATACATTTTTCTGAAAGTATCGTGTAATAACGCTTAATTCTTTCATTCTTAGCTTCTTTTGCAAACGTATTTGCAACCTCGCTACAAAGATCGAGCTGCGTATTTGATTTCACGATATTTCTCAAGTTTGCATAAGAGAGGCCAAGCGTTAAATAGGCCTCAGAAGCGAATTTATGATCTTTCGGATATCCTTGTATTGCTCGGATTGCTCCATTGTAATTATTATTTTTGAAAAGATTATTTGCTGCTACAAATTTTAAGGCCCAAGAATTCTGTCGCACTAAGTCCTTTGGACTAACAGAATCAAAAACCTCATGACCTGTCTTTATTACAAGTGTATCAACCCATTCAGTAAGTTCTTCAGGTACTTGTTCACCTTTTTCTATATAGTCGCTAAGGAAGGTCGCAGCAGCATGATAATAGCGTGATTGAAAAAGCTCTTTAAAGATTTTTAGCTCTCTCTCTTTAGAGAAATCACTAGAATATATCTTCTTCGCCTTTAAATAGCTGGCCTGGCTTTGTAGTGCTATGAATGTGAGGAATAAGATCGTATATTTCATTTTCAACTTCCACGTTCAATTAGAATGAAAAACCAATAGAAAAGATAACGTCACTTTGATTTCTCCACTTATCTGGTCTTTGTACTCCATCAACGAGTACACCAGGTGCTTGATAGAAATCTTTGACGTAATCTATATTGATTTGCCAATTTTTATTTAAGTGAAAGCGAACTCCTGTTTTAACAGTGGCACCTATTGTCGATTCGCTATCGTAGCGAGTATCACTATTAGGGTCTGCGACTGTTTTTGCATTACTTTCTGTCTCAATAAGACTTGGTCCAGCTGCAAAGTGCCAGTCAAAATAGAAAATCTTATTGAATGTATTGATCTTTCCATAGAAAGGAGACCATTTTGCTAGTAGAGAAGTTGATTGAAGTGGTCTTCTCACAAATGGTACAGTTTGGTTTATTTCTCTAATACTTGTTAGGGCATCGTTATCAGAGTTAGAGTATTTTCTAAACATAAGCTCGATGGCCCATTGTTCGTTAAGAAAGTGACCGACCTTGAGTGAAGCACCTGTCGTATCTTGGTACTCCGCTGATAAATGAGAGAGGTACCCCAACTCCATGTAAGTAGTACCTCTCTTAGGAAACATCTTGTTTTGCAAGACGTAAACTGACTTGTCAGGGTCAAGCCAGAGGAACTTATACAAGTCTTTTTCCTCTGCCTTAACCTCTCCAAGTGTCATGGCATTAAAAATGGTGAGAAGAAGGAAGGTCGATACTTTCTTTGCCATGATTAATTATCCTTTAATACTTTATACGTAATCTCAATTTGAGCTCCTTGCTCTGGTACATATCCTGAGAGAAATGATACTGAACCTGTTTGTTGATCAAGTTCATATCCTTCTGTTTGGATCGTTCCGTTAACTTTGACTTCAATGTCACTTGTTGCAGGTATTCTTGCTAGGGCGAATTTGTCGAGTAAATCAACAATCTTTCCACCCATATCTCTTAATACATAGTAGAAATCTTCTTTTATATCAGCTGTTGAACCACCTGTTTTTTCAGATACGTTAAGGTATCTATGTCCAACCGTTTCCCATCTATTCACTTTTTCTTTTGTGACAATAGAGAAGACTTTTAGTTTCCCTTCATCTTTTTTAAGTGAACGGTAAAAGTTTAAGTAGTCATCTGATGCTTTTTTAGACTGATCTTCTTCATCTGAGACAAAAACAATCACTAAGAAGGCATCTTCTCTTAAAAACGTTTTGTTTGATGGTGTCTCGTATCTTTTAAAGAATGATTCAGCTGTGTGTAGTCCTTTTTCGTATCCACTTCCTCTCGTTCCAACTTTAATACATCTTTGGAAGTCACGAATAAATTTTGACTCACTCTTATCAGCTGATTGTTTATCTAGTAGATCTGGATTACAGTTCCATTTTCCATTTTGTCTACTTGTCGCATCTGTTGTTGTGATGGCCATTTTAAAATCAACATCCTTTTGGATGAATTCTCCAATGAACATCTCAAAATTTCTTGCTAGGCTGTTTTGTTCATCACTCATAGAACCTGAGTCATCAACAACCCATAGAATGTCTACTTTTCCTTGTTCTTCAATATTTTGAACAAAGTTATTTGTAATGATGTCATAGCTTGGGCCATTGTTATCTTCGCCTTCATCAGGGTCAGTTGTTGAATTATCACCACCATCATCTGGCTCAGTTGTACCGTTATCACCACCACCATTATCTGGATTAGTTGTCGTGTTATCGTCACCATCATCAGGGTCTGTTGATCCATTATCTCCACCCCCGTTATCTGGATTAGTCGTTGTGTTATCACCACCACCATTATCCGGATTCGTTGTTGAGCTATCTCCATCATCATTATCATCTGGAGTTGTCGTTGAGTTATCTCCGCCTCCATTACCTGGAGTCGTTACAGTACCATTTCCATCACCATTGTCTGGATTTGAAACTTCACCAGAAGGTAGTTCTGTACTCGGCTTATCAATGGCCGCACCATCGAGAAATTCTTTTTCATAAAATTCTTGCTGATTACATGAAGCGAGTAAAAACGTTACACATAAACCAACGAACAGAGAGTTTTTTGTATTGCAGAACATGGGGTGGCCCTTCTTCTGCGGTAGTTGTGCTCAAACCTTCTAGAACAACAACTTCCGGAAACTCTCATGATTTTGCAAACGACTGACGTACTAATTGAACTAACGGACTACAACAAAATCTGAGTTTTTGAAATTCCTTTTCCAAGCTAGAGACAGAGTAGCAAAGTGAGGATTTTAGTAAACGAAAGGCCTTAGCTAATTTTTAAAGAAAATTGTTTTTTGCATTAATCTTGGTAGTTTAGGCATCCAAAATGAGAGTGAAAATCAAATAAAAACGAATGGTGTAAAAAAACAAGAGAGTGCCTTATAATCATGACAAAACTCATCAAAGCGTTGTATATTTAAACGATTAGAGGTTTATATGGATCCAGTTACTCAGGCCGTCTTAGGCGCTAGCGTCGGTCAATCTTATTTTAAAAAGCACATTGTTTGGGCAAGCTTCTTTGGCGCTCTTGCTGGAATGGCCCCTGATCTTGATTATATTATTCGCTCTAAAACTGATCCTCTTTTCACTCTTGAGTATCACAGACAAATAACGCATTCCTTGGCCTTCATTCCCTTTGGCGCTTTAATTGTCGCTGTACTCCTTCATTTTATTTTTAAAAAGAAATCAAAGCTAAGTTTTAAAAGTACTTATCTTTTTTGTTTCTTAGGTTATGCAACCCATGGTCTTCTTGACGCTTGTACTAATTATGGAACACATTTATTGTGGCCTTTTTCAAATGCTAGAGAGGCGTGGAATATCGTTGCTGTGATTGATCCTTTAGCGACAATGCCTTTTCTTATTCTTTGTCTTTTGGGCCTGAAGCTTAGAAAGCGTCGTTACTCTGCTATTGGTCTTTCTTTTTTCATAATCTATATTGGATTTGGAAAGATCCAACAAATGCGCGCCAAAAACTATATTGAAAAGATTGCAAAATCACGTTCTCATACAATCTCAAAAATGATTGTTAAGCCAACGGCCTTCAATAATATTTTATGGAGAAGTGTCTATAAGAGTGGTGAAGAGTTCTTTGTCGATGCTCTTCGTGTTTCTTGGAGTGGGGACATTACATTTTATGCGGGTGAGAGTGTCAAGGCCCTAGATATAGAGTCTAAAAAAGAAATCGTTAGCAATAAGCAGTTTCATGATCTGAAAAGATTTAATTTCTTTAGCGACGAATTTCTCTTTGAATGGAAAGAGGGCGAGATTGGTGATTTGCGCTACTCACTCGTACCCAATGAAATCAAACCTATTTGGTCAATTCGATTTAATTTACAAGATCCACTTTCTCATGTGGATTATTGGACGGTAAGAGAGCTCGATCAAGATCGTAAAACTAAGGTGATGAATATGATTAAGGGAAAGAATCTCAATTGATTTTTTTCATTTAAAAAATACTTAAAGAAGATTCTTTAGAGAGTTGAGGTACTCGGGATTAAGACGATGGGCCTGCTCAATCGTAATTTGTTTTGATCTCTGTGCTTTTTTCAACAAGGGCCCTAATAATTCGATAGCTTTTTTATATTCAACAATCGTATCAAAACTTCCATTTATACAATAGAGATCAAAATCGAGCTTTTCAGGTATGTAATCGGCCCTTCTTGAAGCTCCGAGTGTGATGACCTGCTTTATATTTAATTGATCTTGATAATTTGCCGCGAAATAAGGAGCAAGATAGCCTCCTTGTGAATAACCAATGAGAGTCGTCTCTACTTCTTTATAATCTAGAAGAAGAGGATAGAGACAAGCATAGGCGCTCTGGTAATCGATATAGTAGTGGTTTTTCTTCGAATCAAAGAAATACCATGAGTATCCTTCTTTATATCCCGACTTTGTTTGAACAGGAGCAGGAAACGGGGCATTGGGTGCAATGAGAAGTTCATCTTCTTTTAAAATTGATTTAAAGAAATCAATCATAAATTGTCCGGTTAGTGAAAAACCGTGCAAGAGCAAATAGACCCTTTTTGGGTCTTCTTGATTTCCAAGATAGCAAACCTTCTGGTTTAGGGGTATGTTTTGTAGGAGTTCTTTAACTTCCATGAAAATCCCTTTTATAGAAGAAGTAGAGTCTGGGCCAGCCACATCGTAACAGCACTAAAAATGGGGATGGTTAGATTGTCATCGAGCTTAATAGGTAGCATTTCAAAGACAGATACTGAAAATGAAACAGCAAAGGCAACAAAGAGAAGTGTCCACGACTTTGTTTCCAAGTAAGGTGAATAAACAAAACAGATGATGCAAAAGCACGACAAGAAAAAGGCGAGAGAGCCCTCTAATGACTTATGAGGAACGATGCGTGTTCGACCAAATTTGATTCCAATAATTGCTGAAAGGGGATCAGAGATGGCCAGAGTGTAAATGGCAACGAGCGAGACACTTTTTGGAAAGGTAAGAATTGTTAAAAGAAGTCCCATGACAAAAGGAATACTCGCCGATTCCTTAAGTTGTTCCTCGGCCCTTAGAAAGTACTTCGTGACTCTAGAGAGAGTTCCTGAATACTCTGGATAGTTAAGGCGAACTTGTTCAAAAATATAGAGCAAACAAGCGCAAGTACCAAGAATGTATACGGCCTGATTGTGTGTTAAAAAAAGAGCGTAGATTGTTCCACTGCCAACTCCCATTGTTAAATGAAAGAGTCTCCTCGGTAGGTGAATATCTTTTCTCGTGGCCTTTGGCGTTTTTACATCTGTTTTTTCAATTTGTTCGTTCATAGGCAGAGTCTAATAAAATAAGGTACATTAGCCAATGAATTTCGATTCATTTTTCTTTTCATCAACGTGGATTAGGACATCCTTGTAAAAGAGGATTCCAATAAATTTTCTGGTATTGTCAGCAACAACGGGAAGTGCCTGTTGTCCATGGGTCTCAAAAGTATGAAGGACTTCGTTTAATGGCGTATTGAGAGGTATACAGGTCGTATCTCCAACTAGATTTTCAGCTAAAATGAAGCTTGTATCTTCTTCGGCCATAAACTTCTTAAAGACATCGATATCAATACTACCTAAGTATTCCATTTGCTCATTTACAATAGGATAGAAGGTATAGTGCTGATCGAGGAATTGTTTAACTGTTTTAAGAGTGGCATTGTGCTTGATGGCCACGATGTCAGTTACGACGAGATCTGCAATTGAATTGATGATCGCATGCTGAGTCTTTTCTTTACTGATTCCAATATTCTTTTTCAGAGTTTTAGTTAAGTCTTTAAAAGACTTTTCTGTTTTTAAAGTTTTATCTTTTGCATCATCACCTGTGGCCCCAACTTCTCCTGCTTTAAAGAGACTGTGTTTTAGAGCAAATGGCCCGAGAATTTCAAAGACAAAAATTGAGGTCATAATAATCGTTACGACCGTTTGTGCTGTTTTTTCTTCACGTGAGCTAATTGTAGAAACAATCGCAAGTGCGGCACCGGCATGGGAGAGAACTGATTGACCAAGTCCATGTCCAATATTTGAATCTCTATCAAAGAGGCGCTCTGAGAGTCTCGCGGAGAAATAGACACTGGCAATCCTAGCAAGAATGTAGCTCATTCCAACGATTCCCATTGTCGGTATTTGCTCTTGAAGATGAATGTGGGCACCGGCAATAACGAAGAAAAGGGCATAGATAGAAAGTCCCATACTTTGAAAAGAGTTATGGATTTTCATTCCTACATCACTTGAGTTAACCAGTGTGAAGCCTAGTGTAAGGGAAATCAAAAGAGGGTCAAAATTTAAAAAGTGGGCAAGACTTTGACCAAAGACAATGACGGTTACGATGACAAAGAAGATATCGCTGAAGTTAGTTTCTTTACGTTCCCACCAACTTAGCCCTAGACCCAAGAGCACACCGGCCCCAAGGGATCCGACAATGGACCAAATGAGCATTAAAATCTTTGTGGTACTGTCGGCCCCAACAGAGGCCCAGACTCCAAAAATTTCAAAGATAATTGTAAATATCTTGGCCCCAATAATCGCCATGAAAGTACCAATGGCCAGATAGATCATGATGATTTGGCTCATGACACCTTTTGCATCAAATTCTCTCATGACTAGAAGAGTCGTTGGAGGGGCAGCCTCTATTGAAATCACACCAAGAAAGAGACTAATGGCCAATCGTTCTTGCAGAGTGAAACTTGCATCAAAGAGTGAGAGAAGAAAGAATATGGTAAAGGTAATTAAAAAGACGAATGTAATCATTGAAAAAGCAAAGAGCATCCTTCGCCTGTCAATTTTTGCGAGAAGGTCTTTATTAAAAGCTCCTCCAATATTGAAGAGAATAAGTCCGAGTGCGGCCTCTGTGAATAGGTCGAGTGAATAGACCATTTCGTTTTTAAAGAGATTAATTCCCGTCGGTCCAAGAAAGATACCGATAAATATGAAGATCGAAACTTTTGGAATATTGAATTTCTTTGCGAGCTTTCGTCCCAGGAGGCAAAGCATCATTGCTACACCTACGGCAGGTACGATGAGATCGAGATAAGTCATTACTTCTGAAGGTCCTTTGGCCACGTAAACTCCTTTTACCTTGAATATTCTAAACGGCGAAACGTTTAAATCCAAGCATTTATATTGAGAGCTTTTCAAACGAGAAGTTTCTCATTAGAATTTACGAGTAAATCACTGACATAAGGTAAGTTCATGAAAAAAAAGATTTTCTTTGTCTTTCTCATTCTCATTGCCATCTTTGCGGCCATTGGCTGGGGGATTTTATCGTTTCCAGTTTCTAATGGACTAAGGGCCGGTAAATTAGTGAAGATCACTAAAAAAGGTGTGCTTTTTAAGACCTATGAGGGAACACTTGATCTTGGTAGTGGTGATCATTTGACTTGGGATTTCTCCGTTCATGATGATGCTCTTGGAAGAGAGATGCAGAACTTCTCAGGTCAGCAGGTAAAACTCGAATACAAAGAACACCTCTTTCGTGTTTTTTATTCTTCAAAATACGATATTACTTCCGTAAAGCGCATTGATGATGGGCAACACCCTAAGGTGCTCTTGTGTCGTCTTGTGAATATCTTAAGAAAGAATGGTAGTGTCGTACGCTTTATTCGCCCGATGATAAAGCTTGAAGACCCAGAGCTACTCAATGTCATGAGAGAGTGTCAGATAAACTAAGAATTTTGCACAATTCTCTTGGCGCTAGGGATTATTTTCAATAACTTAGAATTCCTTCTTCTTGGTAGAAATCAAGATTTGCCCTAGATTTTTCTTTACCCGATAATAAAGAGTGCTTAATCAAGGAGAGGGAAAATGGTGACAGATCTCAATCGTGGCAAGGGTGTTTCTTACTACTCTTTCTATACTAAGAACCTCCATCGTTTTTTATCGCCAATTCCGGCGCTCAGTATTTTTGCCTTTGACATTTTCGATACGCTCTCTCAGTTTTCAGCGAGAGATTGTGAGTATTGGGTTAATACAAATATAGAGTTTCTCTCTCCTGTAGAGTCCCTGGCCGTAGGTATTTCTCTTTGTCGAAGTAACGATCTTCTCGATAGTGGAAATCTTGAAAAGGCCTTTCGCTTTTTTGAATATGCACGTTCTCGCGATAATGAAGACGAAGATGAGAGACAAAAAGAAATTTCATTTTTTGCAACCATCGGTCTGTCTATTTTAAGTTTTGAAAAAGGACTGCGCTTAACTGATAGTAAGAAGTATTCTAAACAGATGCTGATCTCTGAGCACTATCTCGATGAAGCAGAAGACATTTATCCTAAGCAGGAACTTACTTATCTCTATCGAACAATCGTTCAGGCTTCGCTAGGGGAGTATGGTATGGCCATCAAATATATTTCTCGCGCTTCAAAGATAGTCGATATAAATATCGCTTACCTTGAAGTCTTAGAAAAATTCTATCGTGGTCTTGGAATGGATAATGTTGCAACTTTTTATCTTAATCGAATTCAGAAAGATCAAAATAGAGCGCCAGAATACAAAAAAAGTGCCTAAGCTCTCTACTTTGGTAAAAAGACAAAGAGTCCTATAAAAATTGCGAGAAGACCAATGACGATCAAAGAGAAGGTGTAGTCTTTCTTTTCGTTATCTCTTTTAAATTCACCAGTTGTTCTAAAGTGAATATCATCGATATTCTCTAGTACAAATTGAAGATCGCGAAAGGGAGTCACTCCATGAAAAGAATAGAGAATCTCTCTTCCTTCACAAACGTGGATCGTTGGAACTGAGCGAATTCCAAAATGGGCCGAGATTTCAGGTTCTTCATTGGTATTGACTGTAAAGACATTGAGAGAATCATTTTCAGCGCGAAGCTTTTCAATGACAGGCTTCATTGTTTGACAAGGACCACAGGTCGTTGAAAAAAATTGAATAACATAAGGGCGTTGTTGCGCTTGTACAGTTGCTTCAAAGTTTTCAAGTGTTAGTTGATGATCCATCGTTAGGCCTTTCTTGTTTTATCTCTTACAATTCTTGCGTAGAGGTCCATATTCTTACTAAATATAAAAGTTAAAAGAAGTTTCGTCCACGATTTGTGCGCGTAGAGAGGCTCATAATATTCAGGTGCCATGGCCTTGAGTTTTGGAAGGTGAATCCAAGGAATACGAAATAAGTCGTGGTGCTCATTATGATAACCGATATTAAAGCTAAATTTATTCAAGATACCATAGTAGCTATAAGTTTCTTGTCCTTCTTTAAATGTATAGTGCTCTTGAACCCATCTGGCCCCAACAGGGTGAAGACCAACACTGAAAAAAGATGAAATCAAAAGATAGCATAGGGCCTTCGTTCCAAAGAGCTTGAAGATGAGAAAATCAAAAGCAACAACGATAATGATATTGGCCAGTGACCATGGATCGAAGACCTTTCCACTTTTCAATTTCATCGGACGAACGGCTTCAATAAACATAAAAAGCACATACCAAATAATTTTTCTCCACCAAATATTTTTCACAAGCTTTGCTTCAAAGTGAAAGGCCAAGTCGGCATCGTGTTCATATTCGTTGAGATTAGAGTGATGGAGAAGATGAAACGTTCTAAAAGCAATAGCACTTGGAAAACCTTGGGCAAGGTTACAAACGATTCCCATGACTTTATTCGACCAATTGGATTTAAAAACTAAGTTGTGACAGGCCTCGTGTAGCATAACAAAGAGCGCGTGATTACAAATTGCTCCTATCATAAAGGCAATAAGGCAAATGAGCGCCCAGCTTTGATCCTTTAGTCCGTAGGCCAGTCCCACTTGTAAGAGAGTAATGAGAACGATGTAGAGGGCCGAAAGAGGATAGGGACCAATGAGTTCTCTAACCTTTGGATATTTTTTAATGATTTCCTTAGACCTCTGTGCATGAGGATTAGGTGAATCCGTGTAGGTAAAATCTTGTCGCATAGCGTTTCTCTCCCAGTATTTTTTATTTTACTAAAAGAGAAAGACACTGGCCATCACTTGAGTTTACTTGTCTTCTTCACCATTTTTTAAGGCCATAAATTGAGCTAGATAGGGGTCTTGTGCCTGGTAGCTCTCTTCAATATCTTGATTGATGTGATAGCCCTTTGATAGGGAGCTAAAGTCGAATCCTTTCTCAAGGGCCGCTTCTCTGTACTCCTTTGAAACATCTTCAATATTGTCTTTATTCTTTAGAAGATCATCCAAGAGGTTGACTGAAAAATCAATATTGGCAAAGTGCTCATCGGATAGAAAATTGCTATTAAAGATCCTAAGTTCTATTGTCATCGTCTCTGGTTTATAGGCAATGAGAGTTCTATCAAGAGGAACTTCATCGAAGATATCTTTGACAAGAGTCCCCTTTTTATAATGGGTCGATAAAATGTGAATAGCATTTGGGACATTATTCATTTGAGATATCTGTCTCGTCTCTTTTACTTCAAACTTTTCGATAATTTTATGTTCGGCAACATAGAAAACTTTCAAAATGTGAGATAATTGCTCCGTCGTTAAATCTTTGGCACCGTAGTGAACATGAATTCCACCAAAATCTTCTTCTGCCCTTAAGTCAATACGTCTTCCAAGCATTTGAATGAGTGAGAGGTATTGCCACACTTCTGTAGTATTTCTCATGATGGGAGAAGTAATTTCTACCGGATAGCCAAGTGTCGTACTAATGAGCGAGCCATCTGTGAGAACAGAAACTTTTTTAAGCTCACCACCACTGTAATATTGAATTTCATAGTGATCATTGAATTCACCAATCTCTTTGATTTGTGCATCCAGGCCTAGATCTTTAAGAGCTTTTTGGACCTGCTCACTAATTTGAAAATAAGTAAGATTCTGAACGACGACACCTTCAAACTCCATTCCAAGAGATTTAAATTTCTTTTGATCAAGTGTGTCTCGAAGCCCAAGGCGCACGTCCATGGATTTATTAAAATATTTTTGAATAAGGCGGTGACATTTCTCGCTAGCAAATCCCTGAAGGGAAAAGAGTAGACCAAAAATAATCAAAGTCTTAAAACGCATAAGTTTCCTTTACTATGTTCTAAGCTTATATATGGGCCTATAGTCAGAAATATTCTATAAGATTTGTAAAAAATGCTTTGAATGTCAGTTTTTAAACACCTGTAAGTATACGAATTTATTTATTACCAATACTTCCAAGTTAAGAACATAAGTAAAAGTGGGAAGAGAATGATCACTGAAAAAATCAGGCCATTGAATGCATACTTTTCTAGATCAAATTTTTCTTTGCTCATATTGGATTCCTTTTTAATGACAAAAATGCTCTTGGTAGAGTCCCCAGACTCTAAATGAAATCGTACTAAGCCCGATGGCAATGAGAAATATTGAGCTTAGTTTGGGGGCTTTTTTAAAAATTGGTTTGATTACTTTTTGAATGATTCCTGGAGCAAGTCCCATGGCCGGCAATGTGCCTAACCAGAAAAAGAACATGAGCATGGCCGCTAAAGCAGGACTTTGAAGGGCCGAGACACTTATGATTACTCCATAGAGCATCCCACAGGGAAGAAGTATTGAGAGGAAACCAACGCTCATCGATTTTGCAGAATTCTGATCTTGAAAGAGATTCATTGATCGAATCCATAGACTTCGATGAGTTTTTTCAACAAACTTAGGAAGAGGCATTTCAGCTTTTTTTCCTCTATAGGATTGTACTCCCCAATAGATAAGAAGAGCACCGATAGAGAAAGCTGCTAATAGAGATGATTCTCCATGGGAGAGGCGAAATCTCAAAAGAGAGCCTATTGCACCACCAATTAATCCAAGGAGAAGATAACCAAAAAGTCTTCCCACTTGATAGGTGGCAATACTCTTCTTCGTTGGAGCACAGGCCGCAACGAGTCCACCACACATCCCCACACAGTGGAGCGAGCCCCCAAGGCCTGCCATAAAAGCAACCCAAGGGAGCAAGTAGATCGATGTTGTTAAAAAATTATTTGAGAGGTCCGGCAAGCTTAACTTCCTTTTCTAAAATAAGTTCTTCACTTTTTTTAGAGATATCGATGAACTGAAGAGTTACTGTCTTTGATCCCTTATCTAGAATTGATGGAGGGAATTTAAAGAAAATATTCTTCTTGCGATAGGCCTTTTCCATTTTAAATGGGTTTCTTGGCAGAACTAATGTAATGCGTTCTCTAAGCTTTTCATCTTTAATTTGAACTCTTATATGAAGATGAGTCTTCGCTTCGTTCTCAAGATTTACTTGATAGAGATTTCTAATTTCTCTTTGACCACCAGGGAGAGTGACTTCTTTATAAATGTCTCCAGGGCCACGAACAAATGTAGCGTTAAACTCTCTTGAGACTTGAAGTGAGACCACAAACCCAATAATAATCCCGATGATTGCCGTGAGGTAAACAAGGTTTCTAGGTCTTAATATTTTTGTTTTTTGTCCCTCTAGACTTGCTTGAGTATCGTAGCGAATAAGTCCTTTAGGTTTATGAACTTTTTCCATAATGTCATCACAGGCATCAATACAATTAGTACAAGCGATACATTCCAATTGAACCCCTCGGCGAATATCTATACCTGTTGGACAGGCCTTAACGCAGGCAAAGCAATTGATGCAATCACCATGCTCATTTTTTTCCATGCCTGGCTCTCTTCTTGGCTCTCCACGCTTCTCATCATAGATAATGGCCATAGAGTGCTCATCCATCATAACGGATTGTATTCTTCCGTAAGGGCAGGCAATAATACAGAACTGTTCTCTAAACCATCCAAAGTCGAGAAGAAAAAGAAGTGTTAAAAACCACATGAAAAGAAAAAGAGTCATGTGCTCGCTTGGAGGCGAAAGAGTAATCCAAAATAACTTTCTCGCACCAACAAAGTAACCTAAAAATGAATGAGATATATGCATGGAGACAACGAGAAAGAGAAACCACTTAAGTGATTTCTTCCAAGCTTTTTCAAAGCTCCATGGACTAGCGCTTAGCTTTTGTCTTTGTCGAGGTTTTCCTTCAACAAGGCCCTCGATTTTTAAATATATTGATGTAATGAAAACGGTTTGTGGACAGGCCCAACCACACCAAACTCTTCCCCAGATACTGGTGATAAATCCAATAGTAAAGAGAAAGCCTAAAAGGACAAAGAGTAGTAGGGGGGCATTGTGTGCATAAAATGTATAACTAAAGAATGTGAATTCTCTTGCTGGAATATTGAGGAGAACAGATTGCTTTCCTCCAATATTGATCCATGGAAGGATCATATAAAGAAAGATGAGAAACCAATAGAAATACTTTCTTCTTGTTCTCCAAATTCCTTTTACTTCTTCTGGGAATAGATAAACTCTCTCTCCATGTTCGCCAGTTGTTCCAAGCCTAGACTCATGAAGATCAAATTTGTTTTTCTTGCTCATTTTATTATCCTATTTTTTAGCATTCGCTTGTAATAACCGCCATGACTTCACTTTAGTCCAGGCTCCAAAAGTGGGCCATGACGGTCATCAAATTTGAGATTATTTCTCGATATTTTCCCCTTGAGGCTCTTTTGCCTTCGGAGGAGTTGTTCCCTTAAGCGAGATGACATAGGCAACAGCTGCGTACATGTCTTCTTGGCTTAAGATCTCACCCCAAGCTGGCATACCATTTTCTTCAACACCTTTGTTGACGACACGGTATAGCTCACTTGGAACTCTGTCTTTTACATTAAGCCAATACTTATCAGTTAGGTTTGGCCCGATGTCACCACCACCGCCTTCAGCGTGGCAAGTGAGACAGTTTTCAACATAGACTTGTTTTCCAATACCAAGGGCATCGTTATTCTTTGTCCATGCTTCATAGCTAGCAAGCTTGAAATCACCAAGAAGTTTCGCTTGCTCGGCCTTGATTTCTTTAATCTTAGCTAGGTCTTTTTCATACGTTGCTCTTAGACCATCTCCACCTGCGACATGAAAGTACATGAAGTAGGGAACAGAGAAAATAATTGAGATAATCCAAGTTCCAACCCACCAGCTTGGTAGAGGATGGTTTAGCTCATGGATCCCATCATAGTCATGATCTAAGACGAGGTGTTTTTCGTCATCCAGAAGATGAACTTTCTTTTTATCGTCGCTCATCATTTAGCTCCTTTAGAATTCATAGATGAAAGAGTAGTTCCATCTTCTAGAGGAAGGTTAGAGGCCTCATCATAAATTTTGTGGCTCTCCTTTCTCATGGTCCACAATGTGGCGCCAATAAAGATAGAAAAGAAGAGAAATAGTCCTAGTGTCGGATACCAGTGGCTATTTATATTTGCCATCACTTCTTTAAACATACTCGATCCTTTGTGATTATTGCTCGCTCTCGGCAACATTCTCTTGAGTTTCCTCTTCAGCTGTATCCACTCCTAAACGTTGTAGATAAGCAATGAGAGCAACCATTTCTTTGTTCTTAATACTCATGTCAACACCAGAACTTGCTAGATCTTCGGCAACCTCTTGCGCTTGTGTTTGCGCAATAGAAACTGCATTTTCGATCTGCTCATCACTGTAAGGAACACCAAGGGCCTTCATGACTTTGAGCTTTCTTTTAAGAGTGTTGTATTGAATTTTGTTTTTTGCTAACCACGGGTAGTTCGGCATAATTGATCCTTGAGTAACTTCTCTCGGATTGATCATATGCTTGTAGTGCCACATGTTGTTACGCTTTCCACCTTCTCTTGCGAGGTCAGGACCAATACGACGAGAACCCCACTGGAATGGACGATCGTAAACAGAGTCGGCCGCTTCAGATGGTTTTCCATATCTTAGATACTCTTCAGGAGTAGGACGAATGTGTTGTGAGTGACACACATAACATCCTTCTTTTATGAAGATGTCACGACCTGCAATTTCAAGAGGCGTGTATGGCTTTACTTTTGGGTTCTTCTCAACAAACTTATCAGAGATAAGTGATGGGATAATCTCAACAGCACCACCAACAATAATTGCTAGAGTTGTTAAGATAGTGAAGAGAATTGGAAGACCCTCTAGTTTTCTGTGAGCAGTCGCATTTGGCTCAAGTGATGAGCTATCCATTGCTGGTGCCAAAAACTCCTCTTCTTTTTCAGCTTTAGGAGCTGCTTTAATTGTCTTGTAGAGGTTATAAACCATAACAAGGAAACCAAGAAGAACGAATGTTCCACCAATAGCACGTACCCAGTACATTGGAATGATTTTAATAACTGTTTCAATGAAGTTTGGATAAACAAGCTTACCTGTTTCATCGATTGCTCTCCACATAAGAGCTTGAGTAATTCCCGCAACCCACATTGACATCATATAAAGTAGAAGACCAATTGTTGCTGACCAGAATTGAACATTTGCTAGCTTTACTGAGTAAAGTTTTGTTCTAAAAAGTTTTGGAACAAGAAAGTAAAGCATACCAGCAACCATCATGTAGTTCCAACCAATTGTTCCCGCGTGAACGTGTCCAACAATCCAGTCAGTGAAGTGCCCCATGTAGTTAACTGATTTAAGTGAAAGTAGTGGTCCTTCAAACGTTGCCATACCATAGAAAGTCACGGCCGTTGCAAAGAACTTTAGTACTGGATCTTTTCTAACTTTATCCCATGCTCCACGCAAAGTTAGAAGACCATTGATCATACCACCCCAAGAAGGCATCCAAAGCATAACTGAGAAAACCATCCCTGTTGTCTGTACCCACTCAGGTACTGCTGAGTAAAGGAGGTGGTGAGGTCCTGCCCAAATGTAGATAAAAACAAGTGACCAGAAGTGGATGATTGATAGACGGTAAGAGTATACCGGTCTATTGGCCGCTTTAGGGATGAAATAATACATAATCCCTAGAAATGGTGTTGTTAAAAAGAAGGCAACAGCATTGTGTCCATACCACCATTGAACAAGTGCATCTTGAACACCAGCATAAACTGGATAAGATTGCATGAAGTCAACTGGTAGTGAAATTGAGTTCACAATGTGAAGTACTGCAACTGTTACGATTGTTGCAATGTAAAACCATAGAGCAACATAGATATGGCGTTCACGACGCTTAACTAATGTTCCAATAAAGTTTGCTCCAAAAGCAACCCAAACTACGGCAATCGCAACATCGATTGGCCAGATAAGTTCAGCGTACTCTTTCCCTTGAGTGAACCCAAGAGGGAGTGTGATGGCGGCGGCAACAATAATTAATTGCCATCCCCAAAAGTGAAGACGTCCAAGGAAGTGACTCCAAAGGCGTGCTTTACAAAGTCTTTGCGTAGAGTAGTAAACACCTGCGAAAATGGCGTTACCAACAAAGGCAAAGATGGCCGCGTTAGTGTGTAGTGGACGTAGTCGGCCAAACGTTGTCCAAGGGAGATCCAGGTTGAGTTTCCAGTAGGCCAGTTGAAAGGCAATTGTAACACCTAGGGCTAGGGCTACAACTCCCCACAATACAGTGGCTCCTAAAAACATCTTTACCAAAGAATCATCGTAAGAAAACTTCTCCATTTTTGAGTTTTCCAAGGCTTCAGTGCTCATAGACTTTCCTTTTTAGGGTTAATATTGAGTGCAACATCTACTTTAAATTCTTCATCATCGAGGAGCATGCGGTGAGCTGGAGTTTCCAAGTCGTCGTATTGCCCTTGTTTTGTGGCCCAAATAAATAGACCAATAAAAACAGCTCCAAGTAAGAGGGCAAGAGGGAGGAGAAAGTATATAATATTCATTGAAGTTCTCCCTGAATGTTATTTGTAAGTCTCTTCATCGTTCTCGTTCCATAAATAGTTGAGAAAAGAACTGTTAAAGAACTCGCTGGCATAAAAAATGCCGCCCATAAAGGGCTTACCCAACCAACCATGGCGGCGTAAGCGCCAAATGCATTGTAGGCAAGAGAAAAGGCGAGGTTTCTATTGATAAGACTAAGTGTCTCTTTTGAAAGAATAATAAGATTGAGAATTGGTGCGATTCCTGCTTTTGTTAAGTAAGCATCGGCAGCACGCAAGCTAATATCAACACTTCCTTGTACCGCAATTCCAAGATCAGCTTTTCCAAGGGCAAGAGCATCGTTAGCTCCATCACCAACCATGATTGTTGAATCCATCGATTCGATAAGCTTGGCCTTAGCTTCAGGAGAAAGTTCACTGAGTGCTTTAGAAGAAGAAAGTCCTAACTCTCGACCCATTGCCTCTACAACTTCGTGGTGATCACCTGAGGCCATAAGAGGTTCAACATTCATCGCTTTAAGTTTAGTAAGTGAAGACTTAGCATCACTTCTAAGCTGATCACAGAGAGAGAAAGTCCAAAGTAGCTTGTCTTCTTTGTAGAGACCTACTTGAGTCGATATATCTTTTACACTTCGATCACTTTCATTAACTGTGCGCACTTGGTAGAGATCGCCTTCATATTGGGCCTGTACACCTTTTCCAATGATCTCTTCATAATCTAGAACTTCAATATCTAAGAGGTTATATTCTCTTTCGATAAAATCACAGAGTGCTCTTGCAAGAGGGTGCTTTGATTTTCTCTCAAGTGTATAGACGAGTGAGGCGTAAAGCTTTTGTGAATTTGAATCGACAAGCGATGAAAGCTCACTTTTTACGACACTAAACTTTCCTCTTGTTAGTGTTCCTGTTTTGTCGATGACCATATTCTTAAGGTGACCAATCTTTTCGAGAATTGTCTCATCCTTAATGATGATACCAAGCTCACTTGCCTTTGAAAGAGATTTTGTCATAGCAAGTGGAGTGGCCAGACCGAGAGCACATGGACAACTAATAATAATTAGAGCAAGGGCCCTTGAAATTCCTGTATTGATATCACCAGAAAAAGCAAAGTATCCCACTGTTGCAATCGCTAAAAAGAGAACGATTCCAACAAAATATTTTGAAATGATATCTGCTTTACTAACAATTGGCGCTTTTTGTGAGTGAGTTTTTTCAACTTCTTTTAAAATCTCTCCAACACGAGTGTGCTCACCGGCCTTTTGAACTTTAATGATCAGATCAGAAACGAGATTTTCTGTTCCAGAGAAAACTTCATCACCTGCTTTTACTTTTTGTGAAAGAGACTCGCCAGTGAGAAGACTTGAGTTGATCTGACCAGAACCTTCAAGGATAATTCCATCTGCTGGAATCATTTCTTGTTCTAGGACGCGAATGATATCACCGGCCTTAAGATACTTGGCATGTGTTGAGATAAACTTACCTGAGTCCTTATCTTTTCTAAGTACCTGACCACTATTAAAGAAGTGTCCAAGGCTTCCTGCTTCAAGACCTTTTTGTGAAGCCTTTTTCATGAAGTAGCGAGACAGAAGCAGAAGAAAAACAAGAGTTGCAATTGAATCAAAATAAATCTCTCCTGATCCTTGGATCAAGTGAACGAGGCTTACTGTGAAAGCGAGCCAAAGAGCAAAGGCAACGGGAACATCGATAGAGAGTGTTCTTCTTTTAAGTGCTGATCTTGCACCTTGATAAAAAGGAGTCGCACTATAAAGGAGAACAGGCAGAGAAAAAAGAAAAGTAATATACTCGAAATACTTAGCAAAAAGGCCATCAGCTCCAGCATAGAGACCTACAGCATAAAGCATCGCATTTCCGGCACAGGCCCCCGCAACACCAATTTTTAGAAGTGTCTTTCTCTCTTCAAGTCTTTTAAGTTTTTCAATCTTGCCACCTTTTTTTAGTGGGTGAGGACGATAGCCAAGTTTTGAAACTTCACTGGCAACTTCACTTAAAGAGTGATCTTTTTTCACAACAAATGTTGCAACTTGTTTTCCTAGATCGAGTCTAGCTGATCTTAGGGAAGGGATAAATTCAGGAGTTTTTTCAATAAGCCAAAGACAGGCAAGACAGTGAACTCCTTCAAGATAGAAATCAACACTAATGTCACCATTCTCTTGAATGAGGCAAAAGTCGTTAATAAAGTCTTTATCATTGAGATAAGAAAATTTATCTTGAGCAAGCTCTACTGGTCCATTTCCTTTTGTCTGGGCCTTTTCTTTGATATTGTAATACTGAGAGAGACCTTTTTCGTTTAGTAGGTTGTAGACTGCTCGACAACCATTACAACAAAAAGGCACAAGCTTTTGTGTGTCCTCTTGATTGAATAGAGGGTTGAGTGTTTCCTCTTCACAGTGCTTGCATTGAATTTTTTGAACAACAACTTCTTTCATCTCAGTTTCGCTTAATACCGTTGATTTTATTCTTCGTCTTTTGGTCTCATTATGTGAATGTCACATGGAGAATATTTAAGAAGGTGTTCTGCAAAAGAACTTGAAAAGAGACCTTCGATTCCATGTTTTCCTCTTGTCGCTACGACAACAAGATCGGCATTTGATTCTTTGAGATACTCACGAACTCTCTCTTTAGGAGAGTGAGAAAAGAAACACTGAAAATCAGCATTTTTAAGTTGCTCTTCTGTACAGATTTCTTTGGCAAGGTTACCAAGAATTGCTTTAGAAGATGTTTCAATTTCTGGATATTTTTCTTCAGTTGGAAAAACGTAAGGAGAAAAATCTGAAGTATAAATTTGAATCTCAAAGCAGTGAACAAAGTGAAGTTTTGCATCTTTTAAAAGATCATTTCCCTTGAGAAGTTTTAGTAAATCTAGGCTGTGGTCATTTAAAGAAGCACAGATAACGATGTTTTTCATATTTCAATCCCTTGTTTTATTTCAATTATAATTTTAAGTACTTCGAAGTCAAAAAAACATGATCTAAATCATTTTCTCTCAGGACCTTTGTTAAGATGTACTTAAGTTTTGATCAATTTCTGAAATAATTCTCCAATATCTTGTCCTTGATGTTTCTCAATGAATTCAAGCACAGAGCTCTTGTCTAAAAAGCAAACCTTAGTTCCTGGTAGGATCTGAGCACTGTAGTGCGATGGAGAGTTTGTCATAAGCTCTTTAACGCCAAATAAAGTACCCTTACTGATGATTGCTTTTACTTTCTTATTCCTAAGCATCTGTACGTGACCATCGAGAAGAAGGTAGCCAACGATTGGAATTTGCCCCTCATAGAAGAGGTCTGATTGAATAGGGAAGGTATGAGTGTCGACGGCTTGTTCGATCTCACAGATGGTTGAATCATCTAATTCTATTATGTTTTCTTCACTTACTCTTTTCATGTTCTTAATTTAGTTCGACAAAACTATTAAGAATATGATTTAGATAAGCTTTTTAAAAAATTATAGATAGTAATTGATAAAAAAAAACCGCCTTTTAAAGGGCGGTTTTTTCATTATGTAGAATAGATATAATTTGATTAGTAATTTAAGTTGGCCCAATCGACAAGTTTTTCTTCGTTAACAACAAAGAGAACTTTCCCTTCTTGCTCGATGAGATTCTCATCTTTAAATTCAGAGATAAAACGTATAAGAGTTTCATTGGCCGTTCCAATCATTGTGGCCATCTCTTCTCTTGTTAGTTTGATATTGAGCTTGAAGCGCCCTGTGGAAACTTCTTCTCCGTGTGTTTCTTTGAGAAGTAGAAATAATTCAGCGAGTCTTTCACGAACATTTTTTTGGTGAAGTGAAGTAAGTTTTGACTCCGCTGCACCCATATCTCGACTTAATTTGTTAATGACATTGAGAGCAACACTTGGTTTTTCTTCAATCACTTTCAAGATATACTTTTTATCGATAAAACAAACTTTTGAGTCTTCAATGGCCGTGGCCGTTGCCGAGTAGTAATCATTTGTAAAAAGGCTTCTATGACCAAGAACGTCTCCGCCTTTAACGATACGAACAATTGATTCTTTTCCATCAGGTCCCGTTTTCGTCACTTTGATATTACCAGAATTAATACAGTAAATTCCAAATGGGTGATTCCCTTGCACAAAGAGAGTTTGTCCCTTCTTGTACGTGTTGGTCACTTTATGCTCTGAAATCTCATGTAGTTCTGAGTTCTTCAGCTCACAAAAGATCCCCTGACCTTTTGAAGGGCAGTGCTCACATCCATTCATTTCTCTTGAATTCTTCATGGTAAATTCCCGTTTACAAACGAAAGCTAAATTTTTGCTTAAGCATAATTTAGCAATCGACGCGTATTCTCAATATGATCTAAATCATATTATAGACCAGAACGATAATAATTCTATAGTTAAAAGGAGTTTTTAAGCATTTAGAGGCGCTATTTCAAGGAAAAAGGCCCCTTTGCTTTAAGATAGGTTAGAACTTATTACAAAAAGAAAGAAATCTTTATTTTACACAAGATTTCTTCGCTTCTTTTACTGCATTTTTAACAACCTTGGCCATTTCATCAGTATCCAGTTGTCTAACCATAGAGAACATTTTCTCAAGAGCATCTGCTGGTAGTTGGGATGAAAGTGTCATAAAGAGGTCGTAATCTTCTTTATTATCTAGTTTTTGCGCGAGATTTTTTAAATTTTCAGCATAAGCTTCATCACTACTTCTTTGGTAAAAGGCCGAGAGCTTGTCGATTTCATCTTTTGAAACCTGACTTGTTCCTTTTGCCTTTTTAAGAAGATTAATTGCTTTAACTGCAGAAAGATCGAGTGCACTAAGTCCAACAGCGAGAACAGCATTTGTTCTGGCTTCTTTGAATCTCTCAAAGGCCTCCTGGTATTCGATCTTTTCTTGATCATCTGAAAGTCCCGAGAGAATTGCTTTTCTAGAGAGATCGTAGTCGTCATATTTTTCAAAAGAGCTCTGAGTCCAATATGCTGCTTCAGCTCCTCCAAGTGCCATGGCCGCTGGTGCTGACATGGTGAGCGCTGCACCTCCAGCAGCGAGCCCAGCAGTTAGACTTCCCCCTAAAAGAGCTCCACCGACAACGGCTCCAACCCCTGTGGCAATGAGAAGTCCCCCTCCAATGGCCGCTGCAATAATTGCTAGTTCATCACGTTTTTTTGCTTGTTCACTTTGGCGGTCAATATCTTTTATTAATGAACAGGCTATGGCCGAGAGTTCAGGTGAGTTTAAAAGAATCGGTCCAAGAGCGTGAGGGGAGTTTGCAATCAGGTCTGTGAGGTTTTTTTGCAAGGCCTGATCTTTCATTGAGTTTTCAATGAAATCTCCCTGAAGCATGCGGTTTTTA